>JAGVPB010000042.1 GCA_020052415.1 Bacteroidales bacterium
AAAAGCTGTAATATTGTCACCTCATCACGTTCTTTGAACCAATCACCCCAGGGGGGTCAACATGACCGAAACGGGGGGTCAATATGACTGAAATATCCAGAAATTCTTCTAAATGAGCATACATCATTAAAAAAGTATTGACCTTCAATAAATCATCATATGTATTGATATAATTGCTTTTTTGTAGCAGTAATTCTTTCTTTTCACTTTTATCATTGCAGGAGACAATATTTTCATTAATTCTTAAAATTTGATTTTTCATCATCTGATGTTGCAAATTGTGAAAATCAATAATTAATTGAAGGTTATGGATCATTGCCCAACTAAAAATTGTTTTCTTATTGTCACTTTGAGTTTTCTCCATCTCATACAGTTTTAGTTTACTTTTATGAAGTTTTTCTCTCTTGCCTTGCGCCTAACTGAAATGTACCGTCAATAATATTCTATATTTCTTTCAAAGGACAAAACTGGAATCTCATTTAAATACTTCAGTTTACTAATCCAGTTATTTTTTTTATCAAATTTATAGCAATAAACAATTATTTCATCTACTTTCTTATCAGGAATATCATAAAACCCTTTCTCTTTTATGATATTCCCATATTTATCATATTCTTTATGCCTTTCAAAATAGTTAAATATTTTACTTCTATAGGCATTACGACATTTTTCTTCTATTTTTAAACCCATAGTATTATACTTATAGTAATTTTCAGATATTAAAGAATCATCATATGATTTTTCGGAAATAATATTCCCAACTGAATCCAGTTGGTATTTAATAATCTCATTATATAAAACTGTATCTTTAAAATTTGTAATATATGTTTCTTTGCTCTTTTCGATTTTATTTGAGCTATAAATATATTTTTCAATTTGTAACCACTTATTATTGCCTATATAAGGAGATTCCTTTTTTATTAAAAGGTTTTCAGCGTTATAATAATATCTTTCAATTTCGTTAAGCTGACCATCTTTATCATATTGTTCAGTTTTTATTAAATTAGCATTTTTATCGTAGTACATTTTTATTTTGTACCAAAACAAATTATCAATTCCGTAATGTTTTCTTTCTATTAAGTTCCCAAGTGAATCGAATAATAAATCAAAGGTTTCAATAAAATTAATTTTTTCTTTAATCAAATTTCCTAAAGAATCCTTAATTGAATAGCATCTTTGTTCTACTAGTTTAGGCCTACCAAATAGTCCCTGTTCATTTGTATCAAAAAGACTACTTTCTTTTTTTTGCACATTAACGTTACAGGATAAAAATCCAAACATTAAACAAAGTATTATTATGGTTTTTTTCATATTAGTCTCTGTTTAATCCGTTTAACAATTTCTCATAAGTTATATTGGGGTATTCGAAGCAATATCATTTTATCATTCAGAGAATTTCATTAGCAGTAGAATCATAAAACTTGTAGGTTCGCCCTAATAAAATTTACGCGATATTATGGGCATTTTTTAATCATTTGAACAAAATCTTCTTAAATATACAAATTATTGATTTGACTTTTTACATAGCTCAACGCCATGCCCTATTCTTTCCCATTTTTCTTTATATTCAACTGTTTCATATTCTGATCTTTGCAGCCAAAACATAGTACTACCTTTTTTTTCACTCTTTCGAGCCAAAGTTTTAACTTCGGAGGTTTTCAACACATAACACAAAGGATCATCTGGAAAATTTCGGACACATATCAAAAAATAATCAGAAATTAAACCATTTAAATCATGTCCTAAAATAACAGTATTACTTTTTGAAAGTGTTTTTATTTGAATAGACGTATTCTGCAAACATCTTGACTAAATATGAATATATCAATTCCCTTAGTATTTCGTGACGTGGGTAAAACATTCCAACCAAATAATGATAAACGATAACAAGCATAATAAAGTCCTATATTACCTATTGTTTGTCTAGGAACAAGTTTTGAAGGAAATTTTGTTCTCATAACTATATTACCATTTTTTTACTATTTAGGTATAATCTATTATTTGCCTATGATTATAAATTTTTGTTTATTAAACTCGTCTTCAGTAAGAATGCCTTGCTCTTTTAATTTAGCTAATCTTTCAAGTTTATTTATAATATCATCAGATATTTCTGTTTGGGCTACTGTTGTGGCTTGTACTTTGGAACTTGACTGTTCTTGAGACGAAATTCTATTTCTAACAAAATCTCCAAAAATCCTTACTCTTTTTTTGTCAACATTATCAATGACAGCTTTATTTCCAGAAACAAAAATTGTCAATTTTCCTAATAACAAACCCGTTGAGTATTGTATCGAACTAATTTTGCTATAAGGGAAGTCCTCAACTTTGAGTCCGAAAATAAGCCCTTTGTCAATAAAAATTAGTCGATGTGTAGTAGCTACTAAAATTCCATTTCCATTGTTATAGGTACCTTGAATAAGATTTTCAACGTTTTCATTTTCCCATAAAATGTTAGGAAGTTCATTAATTTCTCTGCGACCTAAAAACATTGAAATCCCATCAAGGTGACTGATTTGGTTTTTGATTTGTTCAATTGTCGGCATAAGATAAAGTTTATATGTGAAGTTTAGTTCATATTTAAATTGACCGTCACTGGTTTATACCCTTACCAAAGGTAAGATTAGCCAGTAAAGTTTTAATTGTATTACTGTACCCATAAGTGAGTTTATTTTTTGTCTTCTGTTCGTAATACTATTTCGCCAAGTTTACCTTAGCCGCTTTAGTTTCTCATTTAGTCCTTCAAAATTACTCAAAACTATTATTACGAAGCGCAAACAGTTAATAAATTTTATAGAATACTGTATCTGCACGTTGTAAAGGTACAATACTCCTTTGCCGTAT
This sequence comes from Bacteroidales bacterium, assembly GCA_020052415.1. GTDB lineage: Bacteria > Bacteroidota > Bacteroidia > Bacteroidales > JAADJA01 > JAADJA01. Next base: position 2,842 of record JAGVPB010000042.1, read on the forward strand.
CTGATATACTGTTAAACTTTTCTAAATAAATAAAGTCTATAAAACCATAAACTGAAAAATTTATGAAACGATCATTAACATTACTGACCTTAAGTTTTGCATTTGCTAAGATTGCTTCAGTTCAGGATTTCTACGACATCAATACCATCAATACCATCGAGATCGTCTTTACACAACCGAACTGGAATGAAATCCTCGACAGCCTTTATGCCACCGGTGAAGGTCGCCTCGCAGGCACTGTATTTATTAATGGCCAGCAGCTCGACAGCGCCGGCGTTCGTTATAAAGGGAACAGCTCCTACCAGTACCAGATGGTTAAAAAGCCTCTGAACATCAAGCTGGATTACATTATTCCGGATCAGAATATAGATGGCTACGGAACCATTAAACTGTCAAACGGTTTTAAAGATCCCAGCCTCGTAAGGGAAACGCTTGGATACGAAATAGCCCGCAATTACATGCCTGCCAGCAATGCCAATTATGCAAAGGTTTACATCAACGGAGGCTATATAGGGCTTTACACCAGCGTACAGGATGTTGACCGGAATTTTGCACAAACGCATTTTCTGAGCAATGAAAATGCCTTCTTTAAAGGAGAAATTAATGGCAACCTTCAGGGATTTAACGGCGCATGGAATTATTTCGGACAGGATTCATCGTTGTACTATGACCGCTATACCATCGAATCGGATCACGGCTGGGCGGACCTGACCGGTTTCCTTGATACACTTAATAATCATTCCGGATTTATGGATGAGGTTCTGAACGTTGACAGGCATTTTTGGATGCTGGCTTACGATATCCTTTTAGTAAACCTGGATTCACCGGTTAACATGCCCCAGAACTTTTATATCTATAAAGACGATGAGGGCAGGTTTAACCCTGTAATATGGGATGTGAACGAAACCTTTGGGGTATTCAGGAATGTAACAGGAGGACCACCGCTGAGTAATTACGATATGCAGCATCTCGATCCATTTTTCAACTCCGGCAATCCCGACTACCCGATTGTGAGCAAGGTACTGAATATTCCTCTTTACCGGAGGATTTATACCGCCCATGTAAAAACAATGATGGACGATTTGTCAGGCAACGGATGGTACGTTGCAAGGGCGCTGGAAATACAGGATATAATTGATGAAGAAGTTCAAAATGACCCGAATAAATTATATACTTACGATGATTTCATAAACAATATTTATAATTCGGTGGGAGGTGGCCCTCCTCCTCAGGGACAATCCATCATTGGTATTGCTGAACTGATGGGAACCAGGATCACCTACCTTAATTCATTGCAGGAATTTCAGGCAGAAGCTCCGGCGATAAGTGATGTAACGAATACTCCTGCCATAATTTTTCAGGGTGATGAAGTATGGATCACCGCAAACATAAGCAATACCGTGGCGGTGCAATTGGGATACTGTTCAATGGATCAAATCCGGTTCACAAAAACCAACATGTTTGACGATGGAAACCATAATGATGGAGCCGCGGGAGACGGGATTTACGGCATTTCCATTACTGCCGGAAATACCAATATCGCATATTACATTTTCGCTGACAATGATGAAGCGGTGTCGTTTTCGCCTCCCCGTGCCGAATATGAATATTACACCATTACTGTCATGAATGATGTTGCGATTAATGAATTCATGGCTGATAATGAGACCACAATATCCGATCAGGATGGCGAATATGACGACTGGATCGAATTGTATAATAATACCTCCGGCACGGTATCCCTGGGCGGCTGGTATTTATCCGATGATGCTACAAACCCTGGAAAATGGGTATTTCCCGACACCGTAATTGCATCCGGTGAATATCTGATTGTCTGGGCCGACGAAGACCAGGAACAGGAAGGTCTCCATGCAAATTTCAAATTATCTGCCTCCGGCGAAGTGATTATGTTGTCCGATGCAGGTTTGAACCTGATGGATCAGATAAATTTTGGTATCCAGAAGACCGATACTACAACAGGCCGTTTCCCCAATGGAATTGGGAATTTTATCGAAATGATACCCACCTTCGGATACGAAAATGTGGATTCCCTTTCGGGAGAGGATGAAATCCCGGTTGCTCAAACCGAAAAGCCGGTTTTAAAACAGAATTACCCGAATCCGTTCAGCCGGAATACAACCCTTACATTTGTTTTGCCTGAACCGGCAAATGTTTGTCTTGAGGTATTTGATATTTTTGGCCGGAAAGTAGTCATTTTCAAAGGATGGTTGGAAGATGGCGAGCATGATTATCAGTTTAACGGAGACCAATATCCTTCCGGTTTGTACTTTACTCTCTTAAGAACTGATGATTCAGTTCAGCAAATAAAAATGGTGCTGGCCAAATAGATAAGGTGCCATCTCAAAAGTCGGGAACCTGGGTCACATTGAGACTTCGTCGTGAGATCAGTCGAACCCTTATTGAAATGTGTATTCGGTTAAAAATCAATCGCAATTCGGCAGGTTCAGCATGATTGTGGAATCCGAACTTCAAACAACTCAAATTCGTTGTTCCGTGTTCTGAGATCAGATATTAATCCTTGGAATTGTAAATCCATTTATATTATTTTGTAAAACAACCGGATTTTAGAAAAAATACTATTTTTATAACGTTATCAGACTTACAAATATTAATGATTAAATCCTTCAAAACTTTTCTTTAGAAATGACAAAATCCAATCCTGCATTTGAAAATTCCTGGGGAAACCGGAAACGGGCGGATTCTTATTCGAAACTCGAATTTCCCAACACCTATTACCTTGCATATCGCGATTTGCCCGCAATCATTTCCAAGCACACAATCGGAAACCGGGCCATTGATTTCGGGTGCGGTACCGGGCGGTCAACACGGTTTCTTAATAAAACAGGATTCGATGTAACTGGTATTGACATTTCAGCCGACGTGCTCGGTATTGCAAAAGAGCTTGACAGAACAGGCGTTTATCAACTTGTAACCAACGGAAATTACAGCCACCTCGGAACCAGTCAATTCGACCTGATTCAATCTATATTCACTTTCGACAATATTCCCGGTTGGGAAAACAGAACAAACATATTGATGGGACTCAGGAACCTGCTGAAACCGACGGGTAAAATTGTATGTCTGGATTCAACACCGGAACTTTATACTCATGAATGGGCTTCATTTTCGACAAAGGATTTTCCTGAAAACCGGAATGCAAAAACCGGTGATATTGTTCGGGACATTATGCTCGATGTTGAAGACAGAAGACCCGTGGAGGACATATTCTGGACAGTTCCTGATTATTACAAATTGTTTGAAAATGCAGGTTTAACAGTTGAAGCTATCTACAAGCCCCTGGGTCACAAAAACGAACCGTATAATTGGGTTTCAGAACTGCATATTGCACCGTGGATGATTTTTGTTTTAAGCGCCCAAACAGCCAGCAATAATGTGTCGCCCATCAGGCATTAATGCCTCGAATCCGGAACATTTCCGCCAGTAGGCGGATGCCTTTATTAAAACATTGAACCTGAAACCTTGAACATTGAACCACCTCACTCCCTCGGATTTGGCTTCAACGGCAGCTTCGCCAATTTTTCCACCGTCAGGTTGGGACAACTGAATTTTTAGGTTTTAATAGAATGACAAATCAAATAACAGAAATCTATTACTGATTTAATTGCTCAAGTTTCTTGATAAAACCGATCTTTTTTCGATCATTCTCAGTAAGTTCTGATAAATCAAATTCAGGATCGCGCCGATACCAGGGTTGCTTTTCAAAGTATTCCTGCAATTCATGATCCTGAAAAACATAACCATGCCTTGCATATACATCATTTCTCAAAAGTCTTAACCTCTCTTTTGAATAAAGTATTTTTAATGAAAATAATTGGCTGGTATCATTTAAATAAAGAAACTGCCAAAGCGGGATAAAACTTACACTTAAGGTTTCATTCCAGGGAGGTAAATAATCATCAAATGTAAAGACAACACTATCATTATAAATATGTCTTGCCATTCCAGTATTTAATTTATGCCATGAATAAGAGTATATTGTCGTATCAAGAAAAAAATGTCGAGATAACTCGCTATAATCAAAAGTTACTTTACCATTACCAATATTACCATTCCAGGTTCTGGCTGTACCAACTAAATAATCAAAAAACCGCGAGGGCTCAGTAGCTAATCCCCAAAAACCATAATAACTATTCTCAATTATAACTGTATCCAATGGCGGGAATGTGGTAAACCAACAAAACCATTTTTCGTACCATTCGATGGTTGAATCCGCATCAGGAGTCACTATTTGCGTAAACTGTTCTACCTTTTCGCTTTTATTGTTTACAACGCAGGTAAAGCCCTTTAGTCCTTGTGAACTTTCTGAGAGGTCTGAAAAATAATCTGGAAAGCCAACCCATAATTCCTTAGTTTCATTGCCTGTATTTACAAACCAGAATTTGCAATTTACAGTACAGGAATCGTCAAACATTTTTATATAAATAGCCTCCTTGAGCATTTTAATATTAGTTCTGCCGAATATAGGGAAAACATTACCTCCAATTGATCCCAAAGCTGAATCATTTGCTATATCAATACATGGGAAAAAGAAAATGATGAAGAAGGTAATGATAATTTTATTCAGTGTCATTTTTACAATTATAAAATCAAATGGACAACAAAGATAATTAATGAAATTAGAAAACACGAATTAGAAATTTGTCACTTGGTAGCTTTAAGAAAAAATTGACAGTTGTCCCGAAAAAATGCCGACGGCAAATATTAAAATTAAACAATCAAACCTTGAACCTTGAACCACCTCACTCCCTCGGATTTGGCTTCAGCGGCAGCTTAGCCAGCTTCTCCACTGTCATGCTGGGAAAATCGAACTCCTGTGTGATTTCGCCAAGGATAAGATAAACACCCTGGCCTTTGAAAGGGTAGTTCTTTAAAGAGTTCGGGAAATGAACCGTATCGAAAAATTCTCCAGTGGAATCGAGAAAAGTCCCGAAGTGCATCCAGTCCTTTTTTACTGTTCGTACATATTTAATAGTAACCAGGTGCCCCAGCATTCTCACCTTCTTCCCAACGTGAGCGATCATATCCTTTGCTAAAATTTCACTTCTAAAACTGGTTTGAAGCATATCGAAATAAGTCATTGTCACCGGGAAGCCCACCAGTTCGATCTCGTCGTAAGCGCTTTCGAGAGCACAATGTTCAAGTTGAGGCAGAGTGTAGGTTTTGGGAGGATTATAAAACAATGCTTCATTGGTCTGTGGCTTGCCCTTGTTCATCATCATGTGAACCTCCCACAGCAAAACAGATTTCGGTTTGCCGGTAAAACTGAATGCATCAATACGAATCAGCAAAATCATTTGCTCCAAACCTACCTTAACCCGCCGGGTAAAATCTTCCAGTCCGGAGAAATCGCCGTTTCTTTTTCGCTCAGATTCAATCTCCTGCCCGACGATATATTCAAGGTTGGCAATGTGGATGAATCCGATATAAATGTCTTTCCCAATGATCCTTGTGAGGTAATGGCTATGGTTCACACATGGAAGTTTGATATTTGCGCCCTGTCGGCGGGCTTCATTGAAATAAACCCATGTATGATAGAATCCGCCGAAGTTATTGATCACGGCCGTCATAAACTCCAGCGGGAAATAGGCTTTCAGGAACAGGCTCTGGAAGCTTTCAACCGCATACGATGCCGAATGGGCTTTTGAAAATGAATAACCCGCAAAAGAATCAATTTGCCGCCAGACTTCCTGCGTCAGTTCATCAGGATAACCTCGTTCCTTACAATTGGAGAAAAATTTATCTATGATCCGCTGCATTTCTTTATGACCGCGAAATTTTCCGCTCATAGCTCTCCTCAGAACATCTGCATCTGCAAGATCGAGACCCGCAAAGTGGTGACAAACCTTCAGAACGTCCTCCTGGTAAACCATTACCCCAAAGGTTTCCTCAAGTTGTTCCTTCATGATGGGATGAAGGTATTCGAACTGACCGGGATGATGAAACCTATGGATGTACTGCCGCATCATCCCAGACTTGGCTACTCCGGGACGAATGATAGAACTTGCAGCTACAAGACTGATGTAGTTGTCGCATTTGAGTTTCTTCAGCAGTCCGCGCATGGCGGGGCTTTCGATATAAAAACAACCAATGGTTTCACCTCTTTTCAACTGCGCTTTTACACGCTGATCTTTTTTGAATCTTTCCACATCGTGCACATCCACATTAATGCTCCTGTTTTCGCGTACAATTTCAGCGGCATCACGGATATGCCCGATACCCCGTTGACTGAGAATATCCAGCTTTTCAAACCCGATTTCCTCAGCCACATACATATCCCATTGAGTGGTCGGGAAACCTTTGGGAGGGAGGTCTAATGCCGTAAAATAAGTCAGTGGTTGTTCCGAGATAAGAATACCGCCGGCATGGATGCTGCGGATGTTGGGAAAGTCCATCATCTCCTGTGAGATTTCATATATCCTTTTGGTGATGGAATTTTTATGGATACCGGTTTCAGGATTATCCACAAGTTCATCAATTTCCTGTTTTGGCAGTCCGTAAACCTTGCCCAATTCCCTGAAAATGGATTTTCCTTTGAAGGTAGAAGTAGCTCCGAGCAGAGCAGTATGCTGATGTCCGTATCGCTTAAAAATATAATCCTGTACTTCCTCACGTTCCCTCCATGAATAGTCAATATCAAAGTCCGGCGGACTGGTTCGTCGTGGGTTGAGAAATCGTTCAAAGTAAAGGTCAAGATCAATGGGATCTACATCGGTGATCTTTAAACAATAAGCTACAACACTGTTGGCGCCGCTCCCGCGGCCTACGTGATAAAAGCCACGCGACATAGAATAGCGGATGATGTCCCAGGTGATCAGAAAATAAGCGGCAAAGCCAAGCTTGAAAATGATTCCGAGTTCTTTTTCCACCCTCTCATGAGCAATTTTATTTTTCTTTCCATACCGGTATATGAGTCCATCATGTGCAAGTTTGGTAAGTAAATCCTTGTCATCTGCAGCATTACCGGTAAAAGTCTTACGGTTCTTAAAGGATTTAAAATCAAAATCTATTTCGCAATCATTCAGAATCCTTTCGCTATTGCTGATGATTTTCGGGTAATCACGATAAAAATCAAGCAGGTGTTCGGCCGGCATCATCACTTCCGATTCATCGGCCAGCATCTTACCATTTAGCTGGCTCAATAAAATATTATTGTCAATTGCCCTCAGGTTTCTGTGAAGATGAAATCCTTTCTGGTCTGCAAAAGTAACGGGCTGGTTAATAACAAGTTTTGACTGGTCATCAGGATAATCGGTTGAAAAAAGCTTAAGTACTTCTCCGGGCTTTATTCCTACAAGCTCATTAACTTTCAGGTCCTTCAATCTCTTTCTGCCAAAAGGATAGATCACATAGGCATTTTCGAAGCCATTGGTATGGTAAGGAATGGTTTTATTGTTGAGGTTATGGTATGTAAGGAACTCGTTAAGCTCATGAAAACCTTCATTGTTCCTTGCGATTCCTGTAAAAATAAGTTCATTCCCATTCCTGAATTCGATGCCGGCCACCGGCTCTATGTCGTTTTCCCGGCATATCTTCACAAAGTCAATCATCCCGGTTGAGTTGTTGATATCCGTCAGGACAAGTTTCCGGATATTATTCTTCTTAGCCGTTTCCACGACCTGCTCAATTGAAAGCGTACCGTAACGCAGGCTGTAATATGAATGGATGTTTAAATACATGCTTATTTAAGATTAAATGCTGTTCCAGGTTCACCTACAAGGATTTTACGGGTATCCTTCATTCCGGCAGCCCTCCTGATCGCTTTTGTCCCAAACCTCAGCCTGATCCTGTCCATTGCCTGGTAAAGGCTGGTCATTTCGGGTGTATCCTCAAACATATTTAATTGCTGAGAACCCTGTACCAATGAGCTGAACTTAACTCCTATCAGCCTGATGAGCATCCTGCGGGTATAAAGTCTTTCAAATAATTCAAGTGTAGTTTTAAATAAAACATGATCAAAGGCTGTGTAAGGTATATGCTTCTGTAAAGTATAAGTATCGAAATTCGAGTAACGTATCTTTACTGTTATACATGAAGTCAGTCTTTGTTCTTTACGAAGTTGAAAAGCAATTTTCTCTACCATACCTATAAGCATGTTTTTTAGCATAACGACATCTATTGTGTCGGTTTCAAAGGTAGTCTCAGTTCCTATGGATTTTCGATCAGAATATTGCTGAACCGGTGCAGGATCAATACCATTGGCTTTTTTCCAGATCACAATACCGTTTTTACCCATCACCCGTTCCATCATATCTACCGGTATAAATCTCAGGGTATTAATGGTTGAAATCCCCATTGAACGTAAGAGCATATAGGTTCTGTCGCCGATCATCGGTATCTTTTTAATGGAAAGCGGATCCATGAACGGATGTATCTTTTGATAAGGAACCTGCAACAAGCCGTTGGGTTTGGCTTCGTTGGTGGCAATTTTTGATACTGTTTTGTTTATGGAAATTCCGAACGAAACCGGTAAACCTGTTTCATGAGTGATCTTCTGCCTGAGTTCCTGCGACCATTTCAGGTTGCCAAAAAATTTATCCATCCCGGTAATATCGAGATAATGCTCATCAATGGATGCTTTTTCATACACCGGTGCCTGCCCAGCAATAATCTCAGTGACCATTTTCGAATACCTGCTATATTGATCCATATCTCCCCTGACAACAATTGCATGGTCGCAAAGTATTCTTGCCATTTTCATAGGCATTGCTGAATGCACTCCGAATTGCCTTGCTTCATAGCTGCACGATGCTACCACACCCCTGTCGGATGTACCGCCAATGATCACGGGTTTGCCAATTAAACTGCTGTTTAAAAGGCGCTCGACCGATACGAAAAATGTATCGAGATCGAGATGAACGATGCAGCGATTTGAAGTTTGCATAGATTAGTGATTAAAGTGCCTTGAGTGCTTAGAGTGGCTGATGTTATAAGGGGATGAATTGTATTAATTTTAATCCCTGCCCAAATAAATTTTTAAAATTTTTCATTTTTTTCTTGACATTTAAAAAAATTGTTTTACTTTTGATCATATTTTAATCATAAAAACGGTTACAATATAATCATTATTTTAAAGTTATAACAATATAATAAAAATATTCCGGTTATGAACAGCTATAAAGAAATGGAAATATATAAGCTTGCTTTCGATCTGGCCATCAAGGTTTACATAATTAATATGGCTCTTCCCAGGCATGAACTTATAAAAGAGGGTAATGTATTAAGGCGTTGTTCCGTCGGCATTAAAGATACTATCGCTGAAGGATTTGCCGAAGGAAAAAATTCCATGGGATTTGTCCGCTCGCTTTATCGGGCAAGTTTATCATGTGATGAAACCATCGCTTTACTAAAGAAAATTAAAAAGATTCATTTCAGGGAAAATACGATCAATGAAATCATCAGAAACTATATTATTTTGAAAAATAAAATTTACAAGGAGATAGAATCCATTGAAAAGAGCTCTAATATTATTGGAATACCCAATCCTGAAAATCAACTTCTTGAACAGGAAATTTAATAATTAAAAATATGTATTTCAGCAGCAATATCAAATTTCTCAGAAAAAGAAGAGGCCGCACGCAGGATGATGTGGCTTTTTCACTTAAGATGTTCCGGTCAACATTAAGCGGATATGAAAACAATGTAGCCAAGCCCAGTGTGGAAGTTCTGCTTGCCTTCTCCGAATATTTCAGGATCGCAGTAGATACGCTGATAAAAATTGATTTGGCCGGTTTACCGGAAAGTCAGGTAATCCAATTGGAACGGGGTTATGATGTATATATAAAAGGAAGTTCGATGCGTATCCTGGCAACTACTGTTGACACAAAAAATGAAGAAAACATCGAACTGGTTTCGGAAAAAGCCAAGGCAGGCTACACGAGCGGTTTTGCCGATCCTGAATACATTAAGATTCTTCCGGCCTTCAAACTGCCATTTCTGTCAAAAGAACGGAAATACAGGACTTTTCAGATCAGCGGGGATTCGATGTTACCGATTCCGGATAAATCGTGGGTTACCGGAGAGTATGTCGAAAACTGGCAGTATATCAAGGATGGACAGCCATACATCGTTCTTACACTGGATGAAGGTATTGTTTTTAAAGTTGTTGAAAATAAAATTGAGAAGGATGGAAAACTTGGATTACATTCGCTGAACACGATTTACGATCCCTATGAAATTGCAATCAAAGATGTAAAAGAAGTCTGGAAATTTGTCAATTATATCAGCTCTGAAATACCGGAAGCCAATATGGAAAAAGATGAACTGGTTACAGAAATTAAAGCATTGCGGAAAGAAGTAAAGGCGATACAGATGAAGTTGGAAATATGAGGTGGTTCAAGGTTCAAGGTTCAAGATTCAAGGTTCAAGGTTTCAGGGTTCTTGATCAGGATTATTGGTTTGTAAAAATGATTTCGTTATAGAATCATTAAGAACTAACGGTTATACCTCCTCCCCGGTACGGTTTTGAAAAATCCTCAAATCAAACTCCGGGATAATTGCTAAAATATGATCAAAGATATCCGACTGAAGATTTTCAAATTGTGTCCAGTCCATCAGTTTACTGAAACAAACGATTTCAATCGGAATTCCCTTTTCCGATGGCTGCAATTGTCGAACAAGGAACGGCATTTCATCATGGACGTCCGAAAGCTGTCGTAAATAGCCCATCAGGTATGCCCTGAAAACGCCGATGTTGGTTTGTCTGCGACCGTTTACAAGAACCGAATCATCAATATTTCTATCAAGGTTATATTGTTCAAGTTCCTTTTGCCTGTTTTCGACATATTCACCCACATGTTCAATTTTACTGAATTTTTCCAGCATCGAAGGAGTACAGAACTTAATGCTCTTCATGTCGAGGTTTATTGACCTTTTGATTCTCCTTCCACCCGATTCTTCCATTCCTTTCCAGTTTTTGAATGATTCAGTGATCAACGAATAGGTTGGAATTGTGGAGATAGTTTTATCGAAATTCTGAACTTTAACTGTTGTAAGAGCTATATCAATAACAGTACCGTCAATGTCATGTTTTGGCAAAGAAATCCAGTCACCGGGCACAAGCATTTTATTTACTGAAAGCTGGATACCGCCTGCAAAACCTAATATCGGATCCTTAAAAACCAACATCAATACCGCGCTGAAGGCACCAAGCCCACCGATCAGTCCAAGCGGATTTTTTCCAAAAAGGTTGGCAAGGATTATTATTGATCCGATAAAAACTACGAGTATCTTCACAATCTGCACATATCCTTTGATGGGCTTTGATTTAGCAACCGAAAAATCCTGGTAAATTACCGCTATGGAATTTAAAAAAGCATTGATTGCCAGAATGACAAATACAACCATTGAAATCGAAAGAATAATATGCAGGGAACTTATTGTTTTCGGATAATTTTCAAAAACGAGTGGAGTTATAATATAGATAAAATAGGCCGGGATAAGATTGGCAAGATATCCGAAAAATTTCTTTTCCAAAAGCACATCGTCCCATTGGGTCTCCGATTTTCTGGTAGCCCTTATAATTATTGAGAGAAGTATTTTCCGTGCTATAAAATATGTAAGACCACTAAGGATAATAAAAATAGCAAATAATAAAATTGATGCAATGGTATCAGTCAGCTGTTCGGCAATTCCTTGTTGCCTCAGCCACAATGCAATTTCATCAACTAAGCTTTTAATCATTATTGAAAATTTATAAGACCGGAGGAGGCAAAATTAAATAATATCAAAACTCAGCAATAGCATTTTATTGCAACTGCAGTTGAATTTCGATTTAATTTTTATCTAAAAGGCTATATAAGTTCAAGTTTCATAAGGGCGTCGAAATATTTCGCTTTAATATTGTTCAATTTTTCTAATGTTACCTTTTGGTCGTATATCCTGACAATATCGAGGATGCTGTTTTTCCTTACAATTGTACCAATTGCTGCATCAAACTTATTGTCTTCCATGTTTCTTTTTATTTCAAGAGTTATTTTTTCAAAGGCGTCCCATTCGAGTTTCACAGGAATCCCGATATAGTTTATTTCAGGTTCCTCAATGTTTTTATAAATACCCGGACTTACATCTTCAATAATAAAATATCTGTTTATTTTTATTAATCCCTGATATGGTTTGATAGAGTGATATTTGAGAAACCGGATACCGGCTTGTTGAAACATTTTAACCAGTCCCGGTATATCATGATAATTATCAAGAAATTTCACCCTGATGCAAGACCTCCGCTCGTTAAAGACAGTAATATATCCAGATGCAGCATCAAATCTTTTATGGAATACTTTTTTTACCTCATGACTGGTTCTCATTAATTTTTCTTCATTTAACCTGCTGGCTGCAACAATAAATATTGAAATGGGTTTAAGCTCCTCCTTTTCAGGAATTACTGTATGATAATAGCCCGGAAAAGGAAATTTGCTCTCAATTACAAGGGCATTGCCACACAAAGGCTCTTCAATAGTAGCAAAAAGTTCCTTTTTGGAAATTGTGCCGTAGGTTTCTATTTTATTCAGTTCTTTCATTTTTTGAAATGGATTTATATTCCAGGATAAATATTTAATAGGAGTGCAAGTATATGTAAAAAAAACAATATATTGTTTCTTTTGGTCATCATCATAAACAGCATAATTGAAATAAGAACATAGTCGGGTTGAGGAATGTTTAACTTTGCCAAAAATTAATTATGAAATTCAAGGTAGGTGACAAGGTTAAATTTTTGAACGAAAGCGGCGGTGGAGTCATAAGTAAAATAGTAAGTCCGGGAATGGTAAATGTTGCAATTGAAGATGGATTTGAAATACCGGTTATGATTAGTGAACTCATCAAAATCGAACTTGAAGCGCCTGTAGATTCTCCAAAGCACATGTTCAGGGAGGATTTTGATATTCATGTTGGAGCAGGCGAACAGAACACTGCGGAGAATGACGGAGGAGAGAGTCTGCCTTTATTAAAAAATTCTTCAAGAGGTGATGTTGCAGAAGGTGTCTATTTTGCCTTTATACCACACGACCAAAAATGGCTGATCACCGGCCTGATGGATATTTATCTCGTCAATCACACCCGTTATGATGTGCTTTACAGTATTTACCTTGAACCCGAAAAGGGAGGATATTCCGGATTGGATTATGGTTCGGCCAATCCTGAAAGCATGCATTTGATTGAAACAGCTGAAAGGGAACATTTGGGAATTTGGGAACGCGGAGTTGTCCAGGTTTTATTTCACCGCGACAGGGATCAAAAGATTCTTTCTCCAGGAAATTCAAGATTCCGGATAAAGTCGTCAAAATTTTATATGGAAGGGAATTACAGAGATTCCGGAATTCTTAATGGAAAGGCAATACTCATCTCGCTTTTGCCATTATCAGCGCAGGTTTCAATTTTTCAAAGTGAGATTTCAGAAAAGGATACAGAAAGCGTTCCCAACATTGTTGAATCCACTGAAACCGTACCGGAGCAATTCATTGACAGGCACAGAACGAGTCCTCACGAGGCTGTGGTTGATCTGCATATCGGTGAACTTGTGGAAAATTCTCAAAACCTTGACAGTTCGGAAATCTTACGGATCCAGGTAAATTATTTTACAAGGTGCCTTGAAAATGCGATATTTAATGAATTTACCAAAGTCACCTTCATACATGGAGTTGGAACCGGCGTATTGAAAACTGCCATCAAACAAATTATTAAAGATTATCCGAATGTTGAATATCGCGACGCATCTTTGCAGCAATTCGGGTATGGGGCGATGGATGTGATCATAAGGAAAATCTAATTTGGAAATCAGTTGAAGACAAAACTCGTATTTGAGAAAAGGATAAGTGCCAAGAGCAGTGGCAGGAGCAGCGGCAGGAGCAGCGGCAGCAGTAGAGGTGGTAGCAGGCAGCAGCAGTAAAACTCAGAACCCGGAACTCTGAACACGGAACCAGAAACCAGTGACTAGTACCCAGTGACCAGTAACCAGTTAGCAATTGCCAACTCAGAACTCTGAACAGAGAACCCTGAACAAAGAACAGAATCCCAAATACTTCTGATGTAAGGAAGAGATATTAACAACCCTCTGTTTGATAACTTTTACCTGAACCAGCCGTTTATCGGGTATGGTTTATATAATTTTGCCGCATGAGTGAAATTGCGTCTCAGAATTACACAGAAGATAATATCCGGTCGCTGGAGTGGAGTGAGCATATCCGTATGAGGCCTGGGATGTACATCGGCAAGCTTGGCGACGGCGCTTCGCAGGACGACGGCATTTATGTGATGATCAAGGAAATCGTGGATAATTCCATTGACGAATTTGTAATGGGAAATGGCCGCAGCATAGATATTACCATTGAAGAGAAACAGGTAACCATCAGGGATTACGGCAGAGGTATTCCCCTTGGTAAAGTGCTTGATTGCGTTTCAAAGATCAATACTGGTGCAAAATACGATTCAAAGGTATTTAAGAAAGCTGTCGGTTTGAATGGTGTCGGTTCGAAAGCAGTAAACGCCCTTTCCTCCTGGTTCGTAACGCAATCTGTTAGAGACGGCCTCACAAAAATCGTCGAATTTTCGAAAGGTGATCTGATCAAAGACCATCCGGAGCAGCCGACAGAAGAAAAGGATGGCACCATAGTTAAATTTATTCCTGATAAAGAGGTTTTCGGAAATTATCATTTTATTGCCGAATACGTTGAAAAGCTGCTATGGAATTATGCTTTTCTTAATGTCGGACTTACATTAAGATTCAATGGTGAAAGACTTACTGCCAAAAACGGATTAAGCGATTTGCTGGAACGCAACATCAATGGGAATGGTCCAACCCTGTATCCAATCATACACATCACTGAGGGCGACCTCGAATTTGCATTTACACACAGTTCCAAACAATATGGAGAAGAATATTATTCATTTGTAAACGGACAGCATACAACTCAGGGCGGAACCCATCAAACGGCTTTCAGGGAAGCCATTGTAAAAACCATACGGGAATTTTACAACAAAGATTTTGAAACCAACGATATCCGTCAATCCATCCTTGCTGCCATCAGCCTTAAAGTACAGGAACCGATTTTCGAATCACAGACCAAAACAAAGCTGGGTTCGCAGTATATGGAACCGGATGGGATGACGATCAGGAATTATATTCATGATGTTGTGAAGCGGAACCTGGATAATTATCTTCATAAAAATCCGGAAACCGCCGAAGAGTTGTACAGGAAAATCCTTCAGTCGCAGCGTGAGCGTAAAGAGCTCGACGGGATTAAAAAGCTGGCGAAAGAAAGTGTTAAAAAAGCCAGTCTTCACAATAAAAAGCTGCGCGATTGCAGGGTTCATTATAATTCAAACCATGAGATGAGGCTCGACTCTACCATTTTTATTACCGAAGGAGATTCGGCCAGCGGTTCAATAACCAAATCGCGAAATGTAAATACCCAGGCTGTTTTTAGCCTAAAGGGAAAGCCCCTTAATTGTTTTGAACTTAGCAAGAAGGTCGTTTACCAGAATGAAGAGTTTAACCTTCTGCAAACCGCCTTAAATATTGACGATGGCCTCGATAACCTCCGATATAACAATGTCGTTGTTGCTACCGATGCCGATGTTGACGGTATGCATATCCGCTTATTGCTTCTCACTTTTTTCCTGCAGTTCTATCCCGACCTTGTGAAAGCAGGCCATTTATATATTCTTCAAACACCATTGTTCCGGGTGAGGGATAAAAAAGAAACCATTTACTGTTATTCGGAAGAAGAAAAGCAGGAGGCGCTGGATAAGCTCAAAGGGAAGCCGGAGATCACCAGATTTAAAGGATTGGGCGAAATTTCACCCGATGAATTTAAATATTTTATCGGCGCTTCAATCAGGCTCGATCCTGTTTTACTGCATCGCGATTCTTCAATTAAAGAAATGCTGTCATTTTTCATGGGCAAAAACACACCGGAGCGACAAACCTTCATCATTGATAACCTGAGGATTGAGGAAGATATTATTTTGGATGCACTTGTGGCGTAATGCTGGTTCCAGGTTCCAGGTTCCAGGTTCCAGGTTTCAGGTTTCATCTCGCCCTCGGCGAGACAGGTTTCAGGTTTCAAACTTTTTAAACGCCTTTCCCAGGCTTTCGTTAATGTTTCCTGCATTAAGAGCGTTGTAACCATGTTTTTTTGCCGCGATATCGCCAGCCAAACCATGAATGTAAACACCAATCAGGCAGGTTTCGAGCGAAGTATATCCCTGGGCTTTCAATCCTAGCAGGATTCCAGTAAGGACATCTCCGCTGCCACCGGTTGCCATACCCGGATTTCCAGTCGAATTAAAATAACAACTACCGTCAGGACAAGTAATTGCCGTATGTGCCCCTTTTAAAATAACATAAGCGTGATGCTTTATCGAAAATTCCCGCTGTTTTTCGTTCCGTTCAAAGTCGTCGGAGGTTTTGCCTGCAAGCCTTTCAAATTCTTTTGGATGAGGAGTGAAAATACTGTTCTTTGGTACAAAAGATATCCATGTTTTGTTTTCTGCCAGAATGTTAATTGCATCAGCATCAATTATAAGTTCCATCCGGGCGTCCTGTATCAGGAGTTTCAGGGCATTTTGAGTCTTTTCGTTGGTGCCAATGCCCGGTCCAACAGCGATGGCATTATAACCTGAGAGGTACGGAAGCTCTGAAAAAACTTTTTTATGTGAATCAATATTAACCATTGCCTCAGGAACAGCAGTTTGAATAATCGTGTTACCTTTTTTCGGTATATGCACAGTTATAAGTCCGGCTCCTGCCTTTAATCCGGCTTCAGAAGCAAGCACGGCTGCGCCCATCTTTCCGTAGCTTCCGGCTATCAGAAGCCCGTGTCCATAGGTTCCTTTATGCGAAAACTTAGTTCTCTTTCTTACCAGAGGACGAATATTTTCGTTGGTAAGAAAATGATTTTTAACCTTGACATTGCTGATAAAATCCGGATGTATCCCGATTGGAAGAACTTTCCATTCCCCAAGGTATTTATCATTTTCGGGGAAAAAAAAGCCATATTTTGGAAATTGGAAGGTAAGTGTATAATCGGCTTTGACGACAGCACCTTCATTTGTTGTATTTGAACTGTCGCAATAGAAGCCCGTCGGCACATCCACTGCAATTACAACAGCCCTGCATTCATTAATATGATCAACAACCTTTGCCACAAAGCCTGTAACCGGCCTTGTAAGCCCCGAACCGAATACTGCATCTATAACAAGTTCATTTCCATTAATTTGCGGCAAAGGGTCTTTTTCGTCAATCTCCGTGAGCCTGACAGATTTTAAACTCCGGATTTTCTGATAATTGGCCTCACAACTTGGCGACAAGCGGGTCGTATGCCTGACAAGGATAATTTCAGTTGCGAATCCAGCAAGAGCCAGCATTCTTCCGACGGCAAATCCGTCGCCGCCGTTGTTTCCACAACCGCAGAAAATCATTATTTTTTTCCCGGCTTCGGTATTGCCCGAAATCCAAACGAACAATTCCATTGCGGCCCTTTCCATCAGGTCAATGTCGGCAATGGGCTCATTTTCGACGGTATAGGCATCAGCTTCCCTGATTTTATCAATTGACAGGATTTTCATTTGATGAAAAAATTATTTCATAATAATATTTATTGTAAAGAAAAATTGCCGGATAAATTCTTAAATTATTTTGAGATTTTCCTTTAGTTTGTCCCAGGTGTCCTTTGTTAATACAGGTTCAATAATCCGGGATTTATTTTTAGCGTATTCTATTATGTACTCAGCCCGTTCTTTTGAATCCGGATGAGTGCTGATCCATGATAAATTCTGCTCAATTTTAGATTCATTGTCAGCCATTTTGTACAAAAAATTGGCAAAAGGTTCAGGGTCAATCCTGGTTTTCAGTAAAAGATCAACAGCTTTAATATCTGCTTCCTCCTCTAATTTTCGGTCGTAAACTGATGATGATAAAAGTTTGACGGCTTCTTTGATCATCTCCGATCCGCTATTGCCGGTTGTAATTGATATTATCACAGATAAGCCGATTTCTTTAATTAATTTTTTCATCACATGGTTCAGCTCTATATGAGCCAGTTCATGACAAATAACTCCGCTTAACTCTGCTTCGTTTTCCGAAGCTGATATTAAACCGCTGAAAATCACCAGGTGCTTGTTTGGAAGAGCAAAAGCATTGATTTCATCCCGCTCTGTAATATGAAGCTTAATTTGATTTTGATCAATCTCATTAGCGATACATATTTTAGTTAATATACTGTCCAAAGGTGCCGTGATTTCTTTCTTATGAATTTCTTTTTCCGTTCTGTTTATCAAATCCCAAAACAGATCGCCTAATTTCTGTTCGGTAGTTTTGGTCGCTTCTTCAACCTTAAAAATAGTCATCCAGTCAACTTTGTTTAGTACAACCCAGATAGCGAAAAACGAAAGAACTATAATAGAACCCTGAATTATTAATTTATTCATCGCAAGTTAAGGCTTACAGGTTAAATTTGTTAATGGCCCATAAAACCACCATTCGACGTGAATTCCCTTCCGAACATTAATTGCAGTATATATTGTTGCAATCAAATCTACCAGATTGAAAACAAAAACAGCCATGATATAGGAAATATAATTATTACTTATGGTTTCCGATCCGAAAATAATTGAAATTGTCCACCAAAAGCCGAAGCTGTTAATAAAAAGTAATGAAAACTGAGACAATAAAGACTGTGTACAATGCCAGCGAACAAAATAGGTCCCTTTTTTATTGCCAACATAGAAAACCAGGGTTGCTATCAGGTTGATTATTGGCAGGGGTAAGCCGGCTATTATCGCAATAAGCGACATCAAATAACTGTTGGAAGCCTTTTCGGCTTCATGCTCATGTGGTTCGTAATTAAATCCTGATTCAGTAATCATAATCCTTTATAAATATTCCAAATCCAGTTTACGAGCATCAGTAGAATGGCCGGAATGGCTACTTTTTTTTGTTGAAGAGATATCTCTGCTTTTTTGTAAAAATTATACAAGGTATCCTTTCGAATGAAGCAATCATAAAAAATCCAGATTGGAACTATAATCAAAATCAACAATAATACTATACCAACAGGATTCCAATAAAGTGCATCTGCCAAATTTCCATCCAAAAGTGAAAGTATTGACCTAGTAGAGCCACAAGAAGGACAGGGTATGCCTGTTACATGCTTCACTAAGCAAACACCTGCATTGCTAAAGTTGCTTTCAACAAATGCATTGTTTGCCGAAAAAAGCCAGGCATACCCTGTAACACAGGAAACAGCCAATAAAATATATAACTTATTCCTGCTTAGTTTCATTAGTATAATAGCTGTTTGATTTTTTCCATATTCTTTTCTCTTGCAGCTCCCATGATCATAAACCAGTCAACGATTGCCCATATTCCCAATCCGCCACAGGTTAATAGCTTACCGACACCGAGGCCGGTGTCGCCTATGAAAAATCTGTCAATTCCTAAACTGCCTCCCAGTAAGGATATAATCAGGCAGGTGGTTGGGTCTTTAAATTGCACGGTTTGGATTGCGATCCATTTTGAGTCGTCAAGAGCAATTAAACGATCCCTGATTTGAGCTACCTGGTAACTTTCAAAGAATTTACCATTTGCCATGATAAACATGTCAACTTTTTGTGCCTCCATTTTTCGATTATTTTAATTTATATTAACCTACTCTTATGGATTTTCGGATACTCCCCCGCTGTAATACCTGAGCGGGACAGGCCTGTTTTTTTGTGGTTTCTTGCCTCCACGGATAAGCTTCAATTATTATATGTTTTTTAATTAAAGGGACTTTTATTGCTTAAATAAGGACTTTTGTTTTTCGATGTTTTCCATATCTGCACGGGTTTAATGGGCTAAAATTAAATTATTTTTTTGAGAAAGGGATCAGACGGGTTTATATAAAATAAAATTTTTGTTCCAAATTCCAAACTGAGAACTCAGACTTAAGAGCAACAGGCAGTCGGCAGTATGCAACAGGCAAAGGAACTCGGGAACACGAACTCAGGACCCGGAACTTTATGGGGGTATAAAGAAATAGGGGTATAAGGTGAAGTGGATGCAGGAGTGGCAGAAACAGTTGCAGTGGCACTAGCAAACTCACACCCACAACTCAAACCCAGCGCCCTGCTCCATGCTAAAGAAACAGTCGGCAATGACCAACTCTGAACTCAAAACTCAGAACACAAAACCCGAAACCAGTAACAAGTAACCAGCATCCAGCAACCAGCAACCAGTCGGCAATGGCATTAAATACATTTTTCATTTATTGATTTTAGTTGTAATTTTGCATCGGTTTCAGAAATTGTTCTTTGGTATAAAATTCTTCAGGTTATTGTTAGGACAAAATTGGTTGATTAAGTTAATTAGGTTAATTGGGTTGATTGAGTTGATGAGGATTAACAGGCAGGTGGGGGTATAACCTCAGAACACGGAACTCAGAACAAGGAACACGGAACTCTGAACTTCGAACTTCGAACTTCGAACTTCAAATTCCATTCGGGGCTGACCGGATTTGACAGCAAGGACAGTGGGACTGTAAGCATGCCGGGCATTGACGATGTGGCTCGTTAAAAACTATCTTCAAACAACAATTGGCGATACTAATTACGCTCTCGCTGCCTAATCGAATCAAGTAGATTATGGCTTCATCCCGACACAAGGTGACGGGACGGGACATCCCGCAGGCGGATTTGCCTGATTCCAACCTGACCAACGGGGTGCACGCAATTTCGGGCTGGTTCTGTAAGAGCCTTGATTACAGGATAAGATTAAAAGGATAAGACGTTGATTTGGGTGTCTGCTCCCGGGCAACGTTCGAAAATCAATAACAGAATAAGCATGTAGAAAGCACTTTTGCTGCTTGTTTGGACGAGGGTTCGACTCCCTCCAGCTCCACTTAAAGCCAACCGAAAGGTTGGTTTTTTTTATTAAATACTGATGTGACTTATGTAATATTTCATCTAAATTGGTATCATCTGTGTAATGTTAGCGGTTAGTTGTTTTTTATCTTTTGTCAACATACTTGAAGTTTTTATGTCCGTCTTGTACTTCAATCAATTTGACATTATTAATCGAGATGCCCTTTCTAAGTCCCAAAAATCTGGATCGATCACCAATAATCAAAGTATCCTGCACTTGAACTCGATCAAAATAATAAATTGTCCGTTTATTGTCATTTTCAGTAAATCGAATCTCAATTGAGGGACTATTCTTTAATTCAAATATAATCAGGATGGTAAGTCGTGCTTTAATCAATTGTGTTTTTTTCATGAATCTATGGTTGTTTCTCTCTTTTTACAATCACCGCAAACGACGAGCTTATAGTAATACCACCTTTGTTGTGATGATTTGTAAATCCATGTTGAATTTCAAAAGATAAACTCCTTTCTGCAAACCGGAAATATTGAACGATTTTGTGAATAGTCCGGCATCTTCATTTTTATTGTATAACGATTTGATCATCCGGCCTTCCATGTTGTAAAGTTCAATTACAATGTCTTGCGGCGAATCCATTTCAACAGAAACCGAAATTTTGTCTTTGGCGGGATTTGGCTGTACCAGCAAATCAAACTTACCGACAGAAAAATTTTCTTTCATCCCTGATAAAAGATCAAACTTATAAATGTCAAAACCGGCCGGGCCATCAGAAACAAATACATGTCCGGCGTCATAGGTCACATTTACAGCAAAGCAGCCGCTGCGTTTGTAATACCCTTCAACAAAGGGTATCGGAGGATTGGCTATGTTGATGACCTGCACCCCTTCATTGATATAATTTGCAACAAAAGCGTAATTCCCGAAAACATCTACTGCCCACGCAGCATCGGCCAGCGGGAGATAAGCAACTTCATTCACATTTAGCGGATCGCTGACGGAAATAACGCCAAAGCCGCCTTCACTGTTTGCCGTATATGCGTATCCATTTGAAACGTGAATGTCATAGCCGGTACCTGTATAATTTTCATAACGGCTTAAGTAAACTGGTTCTTCCGGGTTGGTGATATCGAATACATAAACTCCTTTCGTATCATCTTCCGGGAAAGGGCCGTAATCAATCAGGTAGAGATAATTTCCTTCCACATCAAGCGCTTGTACATAGCACCATTCCTCACCGGGAATACCTCCATTCACCCAGCCCATCTCATGAGCCGCCAAAACAGGGCTTTCGGGATTTGAGAAATCAACCACCCTGAAACCATCCCACCAGCAAGCCACAAAAGCATAATTATCTTTCAGGTCAAGATCATAAGTCATAACCGGTGCAAGGTAATGAGCAATATATTCCGGATTTGCAGGATCGGAAATATCTATGATGTTGACCTTGTTGTTGCTTCCCATGCTTTTCAAACAAAAAACTGCAATGTTGCCGCTGACTTCCACAATGTCGCCCTGTGTTTCATCATAACCAACCTGAATGGGATGATTTTTATCGCTTAAATCAAATACGCGAAATCCATTGCTGCCGGAATATGCATAATTCCCCGAAACGGCGACATCCCAGGTGGATGAAGGTAAAAGATAAGTGCCGGCTTCAACCGGTGTTGCAGGTATGGTAACATCAAGGAAAAGGCAACCCTCCGGTCCTGTTGCGTAAACAGCTTCATCCTTACCCGCGATATAAGTCTGAAAACCCGGGTAATCAGCTATATGTTGCGGTGACACGGTGTTACTTACATCGAAAACATTTACACCTCCGCCCGGATTGGTTGTTGAGTTTGCAATAAAAGCATGATCGTTAAAAACACTGACCGTATTGGGATACCCGCCCTGAGAAATCTGTCCCGTAAGGGTTGCCGGAAGTGTTGAAAAGTCATAAATTTTCAAACCATAACTATAATTCACAATAAAGGCGACATCATTTATAACATGCACACTTGTGGAAGCTGAAGCTATCGTGAAAGGATTTGTTAAAACAGGAGAAGATGACAAATCCACTGCCTTGGTTCCACCTGCGCTTGCTGCAACAAAAATCGTATCCCCGGCATGGAAGGAGTTAAATACAAGCTGTGAACCGCTGAAGTTATAAGTTGCGATCTTGGAAGGAAATTGCGGATCAACGGTCGAAAAAACATCAATGCCATCAACTACATTTACCAGGTAAGCATATTCCGGCTGACCTGAAACGTTATTCCTGAAATGAACGCCGCCCCTCGGCAAGCCTGTAGCCGGAACACGTCCCAGGCGATAGGGATTATAAATATCCGAAACATCCCAAACCTCCAGTCCTGAAAAATAAGCCGCAAGATAAATGATGTGGTTTACAGGATCATAACAGCTTGCATCAACCAGCGCCCTGGCATGAATCTCAGAAAGTTTAACAGGGCTATAGGGATCGGTTGCATCAAAAATGATCACGCCTGCACCGGAACCGGCAAAAACCATGTCGCCGGTTGGGCTGCACGAAACGGAAAAACTTTGTCCGAATCCCCAGTTTCCTGTAAAGGACATATTCAGGGAATCGTAATCGCTGATCTTTGGTGTAATATTTTCTTTAGCTGTGGGTACTGCGATCTGCTCCAAACTGCCTGCAGGAGTTATATATCGCTTCACTTGTTCATATTGATCCTGTGATTGCAACAGAAGCGCAATACTTAAAAATGCTGATAGAATAAATGACTTTTTCATGGTATTAAAATTTGAGCATAAAATTAAGAAGGATTATGGCTGGATGGAACGGAATGAATGATTTTCTTTTTGGAGGGATTGGAATCTTTGAGGATGCACTTAAGAATTATTGAAGGAGGTGGTAGTGGTTAGTTGGACAATGACTACAGAAGGCTTTTTTGTATTGATGGATTCAGTACAATTTGAATTAAGAGGTTTTAATGTAAGATATTCCTTCGTCGTACCACACAAAGCGTTTTGAATTATAGACAGATTTATTTTTCAATAAAGGTGTATTCATAAAGGTAGTTTGTTCTGCTTGATTTTAGTTTTATTATGGAATTATTCTGTTCTGTCACTTTCCAGCTGCCGTATTGCTGGAGTGTAAGGATGTCATTTTTAACTGTCCATGTTGAACCATTCGGATAACCTTGTATTTCACCATAAGGAACACCCCATCCACCGGAGCCAGAACCTGGAGAGTAAATTATATATGAAAAGGCAGGATCAACCGGGTTACAAATTGCCAATTCAGCCGAATCAGCATTCCGTGAATAAGTCCCATCGCTGTAAAAATAAAAATTGCCATAATCAAGTCCGCCGGCTATTGTAGTATTTGCTGAACTTTGATTTAATTCAATACATTTAAATTCCCACCACTTATTTGTCAGGGCAGATATATTAATGCTGCTTTCATCTTCATTCTTATTGCATGAGATCAATACAACTATAATGGCTAATAATAAAAATAAATGATTTTTCATTTTCGTTATTTTAAATTTTGTCATAATCCCATTTAAATAGCTGTTTTTCCACTACCTACTTTTACTTGATCAATTCGTTGATATATTACGCTTTACCCTTCCATAATTACTTAGAACCAAATAGAGGCAAACAATCAGGTCATTGTTCACTCTTTCATTCTTTTCAGTAATTTCCATATCAGGGAAGGGTAACACAGGATCATACATTAACGATTACTTTTATTTAATGTGTCATTAAATTTTGCGGTTCAACTTACAAATATATAAACTTTAATCCGATGCTTTAAAAAAGTGTTAAATTTTTTATTCGATTCTATTTTGAGATGTGAAGATTTTTTGCCCATAGGGCATATATATCCATAGGAAAATAGCCTTCCATAAAATTGATTTCCCGGAGGGAATAAACATAAATGCAATATTTTTCAAGCTTTTATTAATGTCCTACGGACAACAATAATCATATTCTTATTGATTCTACTGATATTGAAGTCCTACGGACAATGAGATTCATACCACAAAAAAAAAGGATTATTTAACACAAATAAAAAGGATTTTCCTGATCCTTACCCCGCCAACGGCTGCGCAAACCGTATTACATCCTTAGCCGTAATCTTGTTATCGCAGAGTATCGCAAGCCGTTCCACAACATTCCTCAATTCCCTGATATTGCCTGTCCAGGGCATTTTCTTAAGGCCGTCTATCGCTTCTTCTTCAAATGATAAAACCGGCTTGCCATTCCTGGAACAGGTTTGTTCCATAAAATAATTTGCCAGCACAGGAATATCCTCCAGCCTTTCGCGTAAGGCCGGAACATGAATCAGGATAACACTCAGCCGGTGATATAAATCTTCCCGGAATTTCTCTTTGTTTATCTCTTCCCCGAGATTTTTATTGGTAGCTGTAATGATGCGAACATCAACAGCTATGTCTTTTTCACCACCGACACGGGTAATTTTATTTTCCTGCAGCGCCCGCAAAACTTTTGCCTGGGCTGAGAGACTCATATCACCGATTTCATCCAGGAAAAGAGTACCTCCATGAGCCTGCTCAAAATCACCTTTTCGCTGTTTGATCGCCGAAGTGAACGACCCCTTTTCATGGCCGAATAACTGGCTTTCGATGAGTTCTGACGGAATGGCTGCACAATTCACTTCCACAAACGGAGCATGAGCCCTGTTGCTTTTTTCATGAAGCCATCTCGCCACCAATTCCTTACCTGTTCCATTTTCACCGGTAATTAATATTCTGGCATCCGTAGGTGCAACCCTTTCAATCAATTCTTTAATTAGTGTAAGTGCCTGCGATTCACCTATCATTTCAAGGCTTGCGCCAACCTGCTTTTTTAGTTTTAAAGTTTCATTCATCAGCCTGGCTTTATCCATCGCATTCCTGATGGTGATCAGCAGGCGGTTCAGATCGGGAGGCTTGGCAATATAATCATAGGCTCCCTTTTTTATAGCATCCACAGCCGTTTCAATTGTACCATGTCCTGAGATCATTATGACCGGTGAATCGGTTAGCCTCATGGCCTGTGTAAGAACCTCCAAACCGTCCATTCCGGGCATTTTAATGTCGCAAAGGATGACATCATAGCTGTTCAGCTTAATCATTTCTATAGCCTGCTCACCATTTTCGGCAAGGTCAACCTGGTACTTTTCACCTTCCAGAATTTCCTTGAGCGTATTTCGAATGCTCCGCTCGTCATCAATTACTAAAATATGCGCCATAATCCTTTTGAATGTTGCAATTAACAATTTTTCAAAGATAATGTTTTTACTGCTGCTGAACCGGTGCAGGAAAAAGAAATCGAGTTCTATTTTAGTATAAAACATTATCTGAGCAGGCAAAATATTATTTGATGTGCTGGTAGTAATATAATTCTGATTTTTCAGGCAATAATCAACTTACTATTATCAATTTTGGAATAGCCCTTTTTATAGTAAGAGTAGAATCTATTAGCCCGTAGGGCTTCAATATCAATAGATTCAATGATCAAAAGAATTTTATTGTCCGTAGGACATTAACAAAAACAAAAGAAAATGGCATGAATGTTTATTCCCTACGGGAAATTAATCTCTCGGGGAGCTAATTTGCTATGGAAATAAATGCCCTACGGGCAAAGGAATAATATCTCATAACAAACATATCCAGGCAGTCTGAAATCCATGTATAATTATCACAGCATATCAAATAAAATTCAATCTCTGATCATAAGGCCTTTCGGCGGAACTGAAAAGAAAAATTATATCTTTGCTTCACAATTACAGATGAATGATCAGAGCCGAAAATATTCATAAATCGTTCGGGAGTCTTGAAGTCCTGAAAGGAATTGATCTGACTATAAATAAAGGCGAAATCGTATCGGTAGTCGGCGCTTCGGGAGCGGGTAAATCCACTCTGCTTCATATTATCGGAACTCTTGATAATGCCGACAAAGGACATGTTTACTTTGATGAGGTTGCTGTCAATAAAATGAATGATAAGAAGCTCGCAGATTTCAGGAACAGAAATATCGGTTTTGTTTTTCAGTTTCATCATTTATTACCCGAATTCACTGCTCTTGAAAATGTTTGCATCCCGGCATTTATCGGCAGGATTCCAAGGAACAAAGCGGTAATGAAGGCAAAAGAATTGCTTGGGTTCCTGAACCTCAGCGAAAGGCTTCATCATAAACCATCCGAACTTTCCGGTGGTGAACAGCAGCGGGTTGCAGTGGCAAGGGCGCTGATTAATAATCCGGCAGTGATCCTCGCAGATGAGCCTTCGGGTAACCTTGATTCGGCTGCCTCCGTTGAATTGCATAAATTGTTTTTCAGGTTACGGGAAGAATTCACACAAACATTCATCATCGTTACTCACAACCAGGTATTAGCTGATATGGCCGACAGAAAGCTAACAATAAAAGATGGTGTGATCATGAGGAACGGTCATGTATAAATGGAAATAATAACAGGGTGTGTGCGTTAGTAATTTATTTAAAAATGTACAGAAAATTCAAAAACCAATATGGTACTTAAAAATTTCGCAATCATATTTTTAATATTTATCGTTTTTCAGTTTTGTGGTAATTCGTTCGGACAATCAGACGGAACTGCTTATCAATCGGTGATCAGCCAGGCAGACACCTATTTTGCAGGCGGCGACCTGATCAATGCCAAGGCATCGTACCAGTATGCCTGCCGGTTGAATCCCGAAGACAAATATGCGAAAGATAAGCTGCAGGAAACCCTTGACAAACTGAGGGCCAAGATAGCCGTCGTGGACCAGTACACTACTGTAATTTCTGAAGCTGATAAACTGTTCAGGGAAAAGGATTTCGAACAGGCTAAATTGAAATACATCGAGGCCGGATATATTATGGCTGATGAATCGTACCCGGGTGATCAAATTGCCGAAATAGAAAGGCTGGTCTATGAGCAGGAAATGAATCAAAAGATTTATGATGATGCCATTGCCAATGGTGAGAAATTTTACAAGTACAGAAAATACGAAAAAGCCAGGGATGAGTTTGTGAAGGCCAACCAGGTTCATCCTCAGGAAGCCTATCCGAAAGAAAAAATGGCAGAACTCGATTCACTGATTGCTGCAACAACTAAAATCCGCTCAGCCTATTATGAAACCATTGCTTCCGCCGACAGGTTGTTTGGCCTTAAATATTATGAAAATGCACGACAGGAATATCAGAAGGCCGCCGATGCCAAGCCTGACGAGGATTATCCGGCGATGAGGATAACGGAAATTGATGAAATACTCCTGAAAAAGAATGAATTCGATCAAACCATTGCTCTGGCTGACGAATTTTACATGAATAAAAATCTTGCTGAAGCTAAAACAAAATATCAGGCAGCATTAAAAATTTATCCATCTGAAAGCTATCCCAGGGATATGATTGATAAAACCAATGAATCCATTCGGTCTTCAGGAAATCCCGATGAGCTTTATCCGGTTTCAATCTCAGGAGCCGATCTATTTTTAACAGAAAAGGATTATGCAAATGCATTAGTTGAATATGAAAATGCTGTTCTGATCAAACCGGCTGAGAGCTATCCCAAACAAAAAATCGGAGAGATAAATGAATTGCTCAATAAATCAGTTGCCGAAGAACTTGAATATAATCAGTCAATCCAGAGGGGCGGACAATACCTGGCAAATGAAGATTTCAAAGATGCCAAAAGCGAATTTGAAAAGGCAAGCCAGTTGAGGCCGGATGCTGTCTATCCTAAAGAAAAACTCAGGGAGATCAATGTTAAGTTGGCTGAACTGGAAGCCCGGCAGGAGAGTTATGATCAGATCATTGCTTTGGCTGATAAATTATACAGTGAAGCCAAATACGAACAGGCTAAAATCGAGTATCAGAATGCACTCAAATTAAGACCGGATGAAAAATATCCTGCCGATAAAATTGTTGAAATTGATATTCTTTTAAATAAAGGCCTGAACGCTGAGAAAGAATACGCTGAGACCATCGCAAACGCAGATGGATTGTACAATCTTGAGCAGTACGAGGAAGCCAAGCTGCAATATATGAAGGCGTCGTACATCAAAACAAAGGAAGAGTATCCAAAAGAGAGAATGTTAACCATAGATTCTATCGTCATGACCCGGAATAACACTCTTGCCGAATATAACAAGAACATTGCAGCAGGTGACAGATGGATGGAATTGAAGGACTATGCCACGGCAAAGGAAAAATACAACGAGGCTATAAAAATAATGCCGGAAGAAAAATATCCAAAAGATAAGCTTGTTGAAATAGAAAATCTCATTGTAGGAAATGAACTCGCCGTTCAGGATGCCTACAATAAGCTGATTGAGGAAGCCGATATGCATTTCGGAAAGAAGGAATACGACCAGGCAAAAATTAAGTATCAAAATGCCCTCAAATATAAACCGGAGGAACCTTATCCCCCACTGCGCATCACAGTACTTGATTCACTTTCAAGGGAACTTGAAATGTTGCAGGACAAGTACTCCGTCATAATCGCCGATGCCGATGTTATGTTTAAATCGAAAAAATACCAGGAGGCTAAGACCAAATACATTGCTGCATCTGCAATCTTCCCTGAAGAGGAATACCCAAAGGGTAAGATTGAAGAGATAAACGTTCATTTTAAAACCAGCAACCAGCAGAACCAGCAGGCTTATGATAAAGCCATCGCAGATGCCGATAAGTTTTTTGCCTCCGGCATACTCGACCAGGCGCTTGATACTTACCGCAATGCCCGAAACCTGA
The DNA here is from genome assembly GCA_020052415.1 of Bacteroidales bacterium. Classification (GTDB taxonomy): domain Bacteria; phylum Bacteroidota; class Bacteroidia; order Bacteroidales; family JAADJA01; genus JAADJA01. Next base: position 32,462 of record JAGVPB010000042.1, read on the forward strand.
ATTCGGAAGAAACTTACCCTGATGAAATGATAGACCGGATTTTGAAAAAACTAGATGAAAATGCAATCAGGGATCTTGCTCCAGCCATGGTTACTATTGAAATCAATGGTGAAAAAAAGTTTCCATTCGAACCTGTTCTAGTCTCTGACCGCAAAAGCAATTTCCTTTTTATCAAAGCGACAAACAAATCAGAAAAGGAATTTAAAATTGTGCTTAGTTTTGGCAAGGGTGGTACAAAAAACGGCGGATTTATGATCCCGGTACCAAACCAGACCGAAGAAAAAGAATATATCATTCCCATCGGAAAACAATATAACTGGTTCAGTCAGGACAATGACTGGATAAGCCTAGTAACCCAGGGAGGCTCAGTGGAAATTTCAACAGTGAAAATCTCAAAAGGTGATTAAGCACTTTTTGCATTTTATTTACTAAACCATTTTTTAAGCCTTGGTCAACAATATGAAAATGACTTTGTTTACTGATTATCACTAATTTTGCATTTTACATTAAAACATTATCATGAAAAAAACTGCAACTTTACTAATTACAATATTTGCTTATTGTTTCTCTATGGCCCAGGTGGCTCCCGATAAATACTGGGTCAAATTCACTGACAAAAACAATTCTCCATATTCCATTAGTAATCCGGAAGCATTTCTTTCACAACAGGCCATTGACAGGCGTACTGCACAGGGAATTGCAATATTGGAAAATGACTTGCCTGTAAATTCAACATATATTCAGGGTGTGGCCAGTACCGGAGCAACTGTTCTTAATGTTTCAAAATGGTATAATTCCGTCACCGTTTATACAACCAGTCAATCAGTGATTGATGCCATTAACCTTTTACCCTATGTTTTATCAGTCGGAAAAGGCAATATCCTGGAAAAACCTGAAAAATCCGAAAAGCCATTTTTTGAAAATGAATCCTATGGTGAGAACCCTGAGGAAAATTTAATCATGGGCCCGGCTTCCGGTCAGAGTTATGACTATGGAATGGCATTTAACCAAATCAATATGCTTAATGGAATTGCAATGCACGATTTGGGATTTGATGGATCAGGAATGACCATTGCCATTTTGGACGCCGGTTTTTTAAATACAAATATTATTGATGCATTTGACAGCCTCTGGAATAACGGACAGATACTCGGAACCAGGGATTTTGTCAGTCCCCTGGCCCCTGATATTTTTGGGTCGCACTCCCATGGAACGAGCGTTCTCTCCACAATTGGAGCCAATTTACCAGGGCAAATGGTGGGTACTGCACCCAAGGCGGATTTCTGGCTTTTGCGATCCGAAGATGGTGCAACTGAATACCTTATAGAAGAACTCAACTGGGTGTCGGCTGCAGAATTTGCAGACAGCGTGGGAGCCGACGTGATTAATTCTTCTCTCGGATATACTACCTTTGATGACCCGGCGCAAAACCACACTTACCAGGATATGGACGGTAATACCACACCGATAACCAACGGAGCCGATCTTGCTTCAAGTAAAGGAATGATCGTAGTGAACAGTGCAGGAAATTCCGGTGGAAGTTCCTGGCAATACATTGGTGCTCCGGCTGACGGTGACAGTGTATTTTCAATTGGAGCAGTGACAGCAAGCGGAAATTATGCATCCTTTAGTTCCACAGGTCCCACTTTTGATGGCCGGATCAAGCCCAATGTCGTTGCACAGGGTTCGGGAAGCACGGTCATCAGTGCATATTCAGGCAGTGTAACCACAGGCAGCGGAACTTCTTTTTCATCTCCCATCACAGCCGGTATGGTGGCTTGTTTGTGGCAGGCACATCAAAATAAGCGCAATACTCAAATTATGGAAGCCATTGAGCAGAGTGCATCCCTGGCGGGCAGTCCGAATTATCTGCTCGGCTACGGCATACCCGATTACTTTGATGCACACACCGCTTTATCTGCACCGGTGACTTATAACTTTACCCTTGAGGTTAAAGTTTTCCTCGAAGGACCCTTTAATGGTGTTAATATGAATCCGGATTTGAACAGCATTTTACCTTTAAACCAGCCATATAACGTTGCACCTTTCAACTATTCAGGAATAGAAAGTGTGGTTTCAATACCCACAACAGAAATCGTTGATTGGGTGCTGGTTGAACTGCGTGATGCTTCTTCTGCCGGCCTTGCCACAAATGCAACAGTTCTGGCAACGAAAGCGGCATTTGTAAAAGCTGATGGATCAGTAGTTGATTTGGATGGAATCAGCAACATTCAATTCAACGTTACGGTCTCAAATAACCTTTACCTTGTCATCCGCCACAGGAATCATCTTGGCATTATTTCATCCAATGGATTAGTTGTTATAACCGATCACAGCGCTTATGATTTCACAACCGGAAGCTTGAAAGTTTTTGGAGGCGCAAATGGTTTTAAGGAATTAGTCACAGGCATCTGGGGAATGGTCGCCAGCGACGGCAATGCAGATGGGACTATTAATGATCTTGACAAGCTTTCTGAGTGGCAAATTGATGCAGGACTTCAGGGTTATCTCTTCAGCGATTATAATATGGATGGACAGGTTTCGAACCAGGATAAAGATGAGAATTGGTTACCGAATGTGGGGTATAGTTCGCAGGTACCTTAAAATACTTTCAGGTCAACAAATGCTTTATTTAGCACTAGTCCTGCTAACCCACTGACTGGGCTGAAAGACTGGTGCTATTTGGGTTGGTTAATTTCCCAATCTATTAGCTAAAGGTAATGATGCCAGTAAGGCATTATTGTCCAATTGGTTTAAGGCCACTTGCTTTTATGCGTGAATCAATATACTTTTTGAACTCCTCAAATGTCATATTTTGAGTTTCAGAGCTTATTTTATCACGAATCTCCCGCATCATACTTACTGCGTCAAATGTTTTTTCTTTTTTTTTAGTCTTCATAATTTATTAAATCTTTAGGACTTCTAATTTCAATCATTGGGTACCCATATCTATAATTAACAGAATTATACCCCTTAATTCTATCAAGGTTCACAATATGTTTAAAATTCCAACTTGCTAATACATCAACCCTGTAAATTGTGGCTAAGGCAATGTGCCTGCAATCTTCAAGGCTTGTTTTTCCGACAACTTTTTCAGCTATATACCTGTTGGCTAGTTGAATAGCTTCCTCAGTTAATTGCACGCGCTCAAATTTGTCCGGAGAAAAATTATACAATAATTCCCTGACATTCCGGGGTGCTCCGGTCAATTCCAAATCAAGTAAGTCTGAAATGACTAAAACAATTTCATTATTCTCCAGTCTTTCAAATAGTCTTTTTGTTGTTTCACTGAATTCCTCGTCAAAGTACCCACCGACTACTGATGTATCAATGTAAATCCTCTGTCTCATAAAATGTTTTGACAAATTTACGATTTTATTTATCAGAATATAATCTTTGACTGTGTGGTTTTTTTGATGTAATTACATGTTTTGCCAGCTTTTATTTAACTGGCACATGTCCTGCTATCGCACATGTCTGGGCTTGAAGATTGTCACCAGATGAGAGATCGACTCTTTATCGGTACAGCTTAGGGTCGTGAAATTTGTTGTTTTAATTCAGATATTCTAAACGATAGCTATGGTTACGATGAAGAATATGGTTTATCGGTACGTTGTTTGAAATATTGATTTATTATTCTAAATTATCCTATAAAATGCTTATTGTGACCTGGTTTCTGAAAAGTGAACCGGTTTTCTTATTTAACGTGCTGTATTGAATATTCTGTGTTGGCCAATTAACTTTAGGAATGAATAAAATTATTTTAACTCCCTGGATAATAGAATATGAGAAACATCTTTACCTAAAGATTTTTCATAAATTATTTTATTATTTTCAGGTAAAACAACGTTATTAAAATCCCTTAAATCATTGATGTTGGTATGATGGTATCTAATATATACTTCTGTGCAAATGTCCTTTGCCAAAATCATAATGCTTCCATCCACATCTACTTTTGTTAAATCTTCAAAACTAAGAGTCCAGCTTCTAATAGATTCATTTCCTCTTGCCAAATAAAAAACTATAGCATTTTCACTATTATAAGTTTTATAATACTCTAAATTTAACGACTTCAAAATTGTGTCTATTTCTTTTTTATATTTACCTATCAAATTTTGAGCAATCGTAAGATCGTCTATTTGGCTAAAAAGTATTTTTGAACAACAAAAAACAAGTGTCAAAATAATAAATATCCTTTTTATAGTCATTTCGTTAATTATTAATTCATGAATCTTTTCTTCAAAGATAAAAAAAGATATTTACAGCCGATATCTGAGCCTTTAAATTATCTTAAAATGTAAACCACAAAAAAGCACTGATTTGATTTCACTGTTAGCTTATTAACTTTCATTTGAGTCGGAAATTCAAGCAGAGGGTGGCGACCTTACCGATGTTTATCAGGTAGTATAAATTTCTCAATTAGCATTATTGTATGGTTCATTATAGTTGTTTTTCTATAAAACTAAATTGCAGAAAGGTTAATAAAGAATACATAAATTGGTAGTTTCCTGTCAGGATTCATTCAACAATTTTCAATTTCAATGGTTTACAATTAATGGGAAGCGTCAGAATTTTAAAGGATAAAACAGATGCTGCCCAAAGCCTTGCAATGAATAGCCACGACCTTCAGGTCGTGGTATATGAGTTAGTAAATTATTAAACTTAGAACTACTATGGAACTAAAACAAATGAAATGTGTTCCCTGCGAGGGGGGCGTTAAACCTTTGAAAGGCCAGACTATTACGGATTATTTGAATAAACTGGATTCGGGATGGAATGTTGTTGGGGAAAAGATGATCAGGAAGGAATTTACTTTTATAAATTTCAGGCATGGAATGGCTTTCCTCAACAAGATTGCGGCGATTGCAGAACAGGAAGGCCATCACCCGGATGTCTGTATCAGCTATTCCAAAGTTCAGGTCGAACTATTTACACATGCTATTAATGGGCTATCGGAGAACGATTTTATCCTTGCCGCAAAAATTGATGATATAATTCTGCAGGGGTAACCATTTCAAAATCGCAGAATTAAAAAAAGACCTACAGATTTGTAAACCTTTTATTTTCAAAGAGCGGGAAATCCCGCCAGAGGCAGGACGACCCTCAGCTTGGGATCCCGCCAACGGCGGGACTACCAACTGAGCTACTCTAAATAAAAAAGACCTGCATTTTAACAGGTCTTCCATTCTTTTGAGCGGGAAACGGGATTCGAACCCGCGACCCTCAGCTTGGGAAGCTGATGCTCTACCAACTGAGCTACTCCCGCTTAAATTGTTTATATTATCCCTCAGCCTGGGATCTCGCCGACGGCGAGACTACCAACTGAGCTACTCCCGCAACAGACTCTGCAAAAATATTAAAAATCCGTTCGGGCAGCAACCCGGTTCAAAATTTTCCAAATTTTAAAGCTATTCCAAAGGAAAAACCGGTCAGGTCCGGACTTATATCAACATAATCGTTACCATTCCACGTTTGCAGCACTACATCGGTTGTATATCTGTAATAACATCCCAGGCCAATCCGGAAGAATTTGACTAAATTCAATTCAATCTCGACTCCGGGTTCGACAACAAAATAAGCTGCGGCATCTTCCGAATAATAATTCGCTGACGGGTCGTTATAAATGCTCCATTGTTCCCTGATATTTGCAACGCCCCCGGCACCAATAAGTACCGGAAATGAAACATGAACCGGAAGTTTAGCGCCAATGACGGGTTCAATGATCAATCCGCCATAGCCACCGGCAAGAGAATAAGGATTATCCTTATCATCGTTTTGTTTTTCGAACCTAAGCTCATTGGCGAATCCATAGCCTCCGATTCCTATCCCTATCCCGTGATTGATCAGCCATACGCCGCGTATTCCGGCCAGGAAGGCGTCTTTGTTGTCCACCTGTGAATAATTCAGTAGTATTCCGCCATACCCTCCATGAATGATCTTGTTGTTGTTTTTGTTTCCATTGAAAATGGTTCTCATTTCCTGGGTTGTTCTCGTCTTTTCTTCTTGTGATATCCCCAGTGCGACTATCATTAATGACAATAATACCAAAATAGTTTTTTTCATTTTATATAATTTTTTAGTTGTTTAAAACATATCGGACTGTAAACCCAATATCCCAAAAGTCAATCCTGAAAATCTTCTCGCCGAAAAGCTCGAAATAAGGTTTATAATCGAGGCTGACCTGGAAAGGAACCGATTCGAAATGATATTCGATTCCTACGTTCAGATCGGCACCGACTACAGGTGACACAACCTTGCGGTTTGAATAGTATGAAATCCCGTCAACAACTTTTGTTTCCTCAGTTGTATATCTTTCAAAGCCGGCGTGTGCACCCAGCCCTGAAAACATAAATAAATTTGATATCCTGCTGGTTTGTATCGGCTTATATCTTTGTATGAGTCCTGTCAGCTTAAATCCGTTGCGCTGAAAACCCGGTATGATCTCAACTGCACTATAATCATCGTCTATCAGCTTGATTGATATTCCTGAAATTCCGCCGCTCCTGAGACCTGCTGATGATATTTCATGCTGAGCCGACAGGCCAAAAGCAATAAGTATGATAACAAGGGTACCTAAATATTTCATCTTAAATCCTGATTTTACAATTTGATTGACAAATTAAAATATTAATGGTCGCATTCTGATACAAAATGAATAAGATAAAACCTATAAGTTTAGGAAGTATAAGGATGTATGGGTATAAGGGTATATGGGTAAAAGGCATGAGGACATACCTGAAATTCCGGACTATGCTTGCCACTCTTTACCCCTAAAATTCTTATTTCTTTTATTTCTCTCATTCCTCCTATTTCCCTTATTTCCCCTATTTCCCTTATTTTCCTTATTTCCCCTATTTCCTCTATTTCCCCTATCTCCCCTATACCCCTATTTCCCCTATTCCCCTTTTTCCATTATTTCCATTTTGTTAAAATCTATCCCGTATTCAGTATAACCTGTTTGAATTAATAATTCAAGGCATATCCCTGAAAGAAATTTTTCCGGAAACTATTTTAATATTTATCTTTCCCTTTTTCAAGGTGCTGTTCCCGGTTACTCCTTTAGTTTGAAACTGATCGGTCTTCTTATCAATAGTCTCCGTATTAAGTCCCGGATAATTCTCCGGACTTGTTATCACCGTTGAACCTGTGTGCGTTATATTGACCCCAAAAGAAGCATACACGGGAAGTTTCAGAAGAATATCAGAATAGTTTGAGCCTATTTCAATTAAACTGAATCCGGGATTGACGGCTTCCAGTTTAATTTCTCCATAATCCGAATTAAGGTTCAAATCGGACATAAAGTTTTTAAAAGTTAGATAGGAAAAAGATGATTCGCCTGTAATACTTGTAACATCGCCGATATAATATTTATCCCTCCGTGAATTTAAATCGAGCGCACCTATTTTAGAAATATTGAGTGTGGATGATTTGCTTTCAACATTAAGGGAAACTGCGCTTCCAAGCTCAAGCTCACTGTAGTTGAGGTTCAGTTTTCCGGAATCTATGTAATTTATCGAGGCATTGCCAAAGCTGATATTCAGATCGGCCGTACCTTTCAGGTTATTTGCCTTGAAATCTCCGTTTGAAAGTATAACAGTTGTTTTACCAGTATGATCTGTTGAATATATGTTACCGAATTTGTTTTCGAGTTTGATGTTCATATATTGAGGCAGGTAAATGGCATAGTCAATCTGGACTTTTGTCCCGCTGCTGAAAAACGTATTGGCCAGGTCAGTAACTTCAGCCCAGAATGCTCCCTGCTGGTTAAGTCTCGTACGTGCAATTACATAATATTTTGAATCGGAAAACTCAAAATCTATATATTCGAAAATCTTATCAACCTTGGCTTCCTTGCTTGCTTTAATCTGGATGTTGAGATTGATTTTAACGGAATCTTCATCCCAGATAAAGAGCTGGATATTGCCGTATTTGTTGTACACTTCGAGAGTGGTTTCCTTAGTGACCCCATACGTTTTTATTTCGTGCCTGCTTCGCTCAAATACCTGTGAAAACGCAACTACCGGCAACATGGCGCTGCAAACGGACATAAATAAAATTACCTTATATTTCATCACTGTCGTTTTTAAGGTTCTCAAAATTTTTCGATTTTTTCAATTGCATCAGGATTTCTTCCAAAACTTCAAGCTTGATCCTGTAATTTTGTATCATTGCTCCTATCACTTCTTCATTATCACTGTTGTCTTTCAGATCATTCTTCAAATCCTCAAAAACCTCGTCCAACTCAACCATATCAGTATTTAAATCATCCAGCAACAACTTATCATTACCTGAAAGCATGATGATCTCATCTCTGGCAGTATTGATTTGAGAGGTGTAAAACATTTCGGCTTCCATCAGTATATTTACCTGGCCCATGTTTCCATTTTCAACCGGGATTTTATTTTCTGTAATATTTTTATCATCTTTCTGAACCATATCGTGTATCACCCAGGATGCAACAAAGATTACAATTACTGCAGCCACACGCAACACTATTGCTTTCCAGTTCAAACGGATTGTTTTTGGAACAGGCTTATTAATGCGATCCCACAGTTCAGATCCGGGTTCGTAAATATCAAATTGTTCCCGGTTCTCTATAATAAATTTCTCAAGTTTATCTTGTTTCATGGCTCATTTGTTTTAATACTTCTTTAACCTTTTGTTTCGCCCTCATATATTGAGATTTCGAATTGGATTCGCTGATCTTAAGAATCTGTGATATCTCAACATGATCATAACCTTCCAATAAGTACAATGAAAAGATCATTTTGCTCCCGTTAGGTAAATATTCCATCGCTTTTCTCACGTTCTCCACGTTCAATCCTGTCTCATATCCGCTGTCATCATCATGATGATGGTCGAACTGGCTCATATCTTCAAAGAACTGCAGATCTGCCTTCCGTTTTTTAATTTCGTTCAGACAGTGGTTTATCACTATTCTTTTCATCCACGACCCGAAACCTGATTCATACCTGAAAGAACCCAATCGTGCAAAGGCATCGGCAAATGATTCCTGGAGCATGTCTTCAGCTTCTTCCCTGTTGTTCATCATCCTGAATGCAATATTGAACATAGCTTTTGCATATAGCGAATACAGCCTGTATTGAGCTGCAGAGTCGCCCGACTTGCTTTTCTCAATGATATCTTTGTGTATGTCAGGAACTGCTACAGCCAAGTCTTTGTATTTTCAGAATTAATGACAAATGAATATTATGAGGGTTGCAACTATAGTAAAATATGAGGAATAAAATTAACAAAATTCTGAACCCGGATAAGCCAAAACCAAAAACAGGGAAATTTCCGTTAACAGGTTGCTAATTACTTGTTACTGGTTGTTTGTTTGAAACCTGAAACATGAAACCTTGAACATTGAACTTGCTAATACTGTTCCAGCAACCTTATCCTTTCTTCAATTGGCGGGTGTGTAGCAAAAATCGTCGAAAAAGAAAAACCTTTCTTCTTTTCCTGTGGGTTTTCAATGAACATCTGGGCAACATCCTGGCGTTCGACCGCTTCAATCCGCGGATCTGACGAGATTTTACGAAGGGCCGAGGCAAGAGCAAGAGGGTTTTTTGTCATCTCAGCTCCTCCGGCATCAGCCATATATTCACGTTTGCGGGAGATGGCAAAACGGAAAAGAATGGAAATTAAATAACCGACCAGCGCTAAAACAAGTCCAATAATCACGGCTCCGCCTCCTTTTCCTTTCCGGTTGCCTCCACCGCCATACAACATGCTCCTGAAAAACATCTCGGCGAGAAAAGAAAATATTCCGACAAAAATTATGGAGACTATCAATAAACGAACATCCTTATTTCTGATGTGGGTCAGCTCATGTGCAATCACGCCTTCCAGTTCCTTGTCATCGAGCCGGTTCAACATTCCCCGCGATACCGAAACGGTATAGGTTTTTTCGTTGAGGCCACTCGCAAACGCATTATACGAATCGTCTTCAATAACATTGATCTTAGGAGTCTTCATTCCTGCCGTAATGCAAAGATTCTCGACCAAATTATAAACCCTTTTATTCTCCTTCCTTTCAAGCGGTCTTGAACCGGTTGCTTTGTTTATCATCGAGGTATGGGAAAAATAAGCGATCAAAAACCAGATAGCAACACCCGCTGTGATCCAGGGGAACATGTAGATAAAAGAAGTATTTGCATTGGCAACAGGGTCATATTCCCCATCACCGGAAATAAGAAACACAAACAACCACGACAGTGCATAAAAAACGAGCGGAAACATCAGGAGCAGTATCAGCGAATTGATATTGTTCCTCCATATCTGTGTTTGCAGGCCGACATATTTCATTTGACTTATGGTAATACGGTATTAAAATTTTACATCAGGTGGTTTTTCCATATTCTCGCGGTTTTCCGCTCCAAGATCGAACATTACCTCTTTTGTAAAGCCATACGTTCCGGCAATGATATTCGACGGGAAAACTTCAACGGCATTGTTGTATTCCTTTGTAGCCGAATTGAAATAACGGCGGGCAGCAGCAAGCTTGTTTTCCACATCAGAAATCTCCTCCTGAAGGTTTATGAAATTCTGACTCGCTTTAAGGTCGGGATAAGCCTCAACAGCCACCTGTAATCCGTGTAAGGCAGCAGTGAGCTGGTTTTCGGCTGCAATTTTATCACCTATGGTAGTTGCTTTCATTGCATTTGCGCGGGCATTGGTAACATCTGAAAGTACAGTACTTTCGTGTTTCATATAACCCTTAACCGCTTCCACAAGCTGAGGTATCAAATCGTGTCGTTGCCTGAGCTGTACATCAATGTCGGCAAAAGAATTTTCCCGGTTGTTCCTGAGCTTTACCAGCCGGTTGTATAAACTTATCAGCCAGATAGCTATAATAGCTGCGAAAATAATAATGATGATTGTTGCCATTTGTTACGTTTTAATTTTTGTCAATTATGACTTACAAAAATAGGACAATGTTACATGGAAGTTACAGGTTTGATAAAATTTAACAGCCGGCCGTAATTATATAGAAGTAATCATTTGAGTTCGTACTCTGGATCAGATCCAAAAAAAATAAATACTGCGGTTTATTCCTTTTGAACTCAGAACTCAGAACTCAGAACTCAGAACTCAGAACCTGAAACAATTCAAATTACAATGTATTTATTAATTTTTTCAAATAACTGGTCTTTTGTCAATGGCTTTGCCAGATAATCATCGCAACCTGACTTGCGGGCAAGACTTTCATCGCTCGACAGTGCATAGGCGGTTACTGCAATGATCGGCAGGTCGCTCCGCGTGGCTTTGATCCGTTTGGTAGCCTCAAGGCCATTCATTACAGGCATTTTAATATCCATCAACACAAGTGAAATTTCCGGGTAACGGGTACACATATCAATTGCTTCAACTCCGTTTACTGCGTGTAATATTCTCACTGATGTTGTCCGTAATACCGTTTCGAGGAACAGGTAATTATAATGATCATCTTCAGCTATCAGTATTGTTGGATTTTTCTTTTCGGACCGCGTGATCTTTGAGGATGATTTATCAGGAATATTTTGGCTTCCATCCTCTACAGGAATCGTGAAGTAAAAAGTTGAGCCTTTGTCCAATACCGACTCTACATGAATATTACCACCAAGAAGTTCAACCATTCCTTTGGCAAGAAATAATCCAAGCCCGCTGCCTTCATAACCTCTCGTATTGGATACCTCCCCCTGAATGAAACGTTCGAATACACGTTCTCTTGCTTCTTTCGGGATACCTATGCCCGTATCCTTTATAAAGAATTTAATTTCACCAGGTTTATTTTCATAACCAAAAGCAATACTACCATTACTGGTGAATTTCACAGCGTTGTCTAACAATAATATAAGGATTTTGCGAATCAATTCCTGATCGGTAGTTATTGAGAAGTTACCAGTATTTGCAGGCAACTGAATTTGCAGTTCGAGGTTCTTTTTTGTGCAATGCGGCTGATATTTTTCATCCAGCGAAAGGACAAGCTGATTTACATTAAACCTGGCATGTTTAACTTCCATGTTTCCCGAAGCAATTAATGATGTATCCATGTAATTGGTGACGGTACTCAAAAGACGTTCGCTGTTGTCATTTAATATTCCGAAATATTCCTTTTTATCCTCATCAGTTAGTTCTTCCTGTATGATGAATTCGGCAAATCCAAGAATTCCATTCAATGGAGTGCGGAGTTCATGTGAAATATTATTCAAAAAAGCCGTTTTTAATTTGTCGCTTGCTTCGGCTCTTTCCTTTGCCTTGAGCAGTGCTTCTTCTGTATATTTTCGTTGAATCACCCCGCAAAGAATATCTGCTACAGCCTGATAAAAATCAACTTCATACTGCTCTTTCGGATGAGCCACAGGCAGGTAGATTAATATGACTCCAAGTACAATATCATCTGTAATAATGGGAATACAGTAATGTCCGTGGGGAGTGTTATCCGGATAATTGTTTTCATGGCTTTCGCTGGTACCATCGGAAAACTGAATCTTACGTTCTGATGCGGCTCGGCCACAAAGGCAATACCCGAATGGAACATTTTTGCACATTGTCTGTAAAGTAGCCGGGAGGTTATAATTTGATTTTAAAATCAAAACTTCCTTATGTACATCCGATAAAAATATGCAGCCCTTTTGCTGAACTTTAAGGAAGGGTGCAGAAAGCATCAGCCGTAAAACCTGGTCAAGGTATTCATCCAGACTGTTTCCTCCGGTTGAAAGGCGTAATATTTCATTCAGGGTTTTTTGAATCTGACGGTCCCTCTCCTTGTCAAGTTCTATCTTTTTTCTTTCCGTTATATCTCTTCCCTCTCCTAAAATGGATACCGGATTTCCTGCTTCATCCCTGATAACCGAGAATGAACTCTCAAGCCAAACTGTGGTACCATCTCTTTTTAAAAATTCAAGTTCGATATTCCGGATAAACGAATAAGATGGATCAACTTTAATTTTTTCAATTTCTTCTGAGAATATCGCCAGCGCCTTCCATAAGGATTCCTTTGTCAGATGTTTGTCCAATGACATCTCCTGTATTTCCTTCAGCGAATATCCCCTCAGTTTTTCAACAGACGGACTGATATAGATCGTTTTCAGATCCATATCCATCAGCCATACAGTATCGGTCATGTGGTCGGCAAGCAAACGATAACGGGCTTCGCTTTCGCTAAGTGCTTCTTCAGCTTGTTTACTTATTGTTATATCCCTGACAATCGCCTGAAGAAAGCTGTCTTTTTCCAGTTGAAGTAGATTCAGCGAAACTTCAGCATCAAATTCTTGACCGTTTAAGCGGGTATGTTTCCAGTAAAACCGCTGAGGTTTTCCTTTTAAAGCTGATGAAATATATTTCGTCGCCCTTTCAGTTGATTTCTGCCCGTCTGGTTGATCGGGAGGGCTGAATTCCCAGGGATGATGGTTAATGATATCGCTCTTCTTATTACAGCCAAACATTGTTAGGGTCATCTCATTACATTCGATGAATTTGTCCTCGCTCATAAGAAAGATAGCATCATTGGCAGCCTCGAATAATGTGCGGTACTGCAGTTCACTGTGTTTTAATGCATCTTCAGCCTTTTTGCGTTGGGTGATCACATCAAAAACAGCAACAAAATATTCTTTTTTAGGGCTATACACGGATATTGAGAACCAGCTGTCCAGAGCTTTAACATAGGTCTCAAAGGATTGAGGTGTTCCTGTAAGAGAAACTTTGCTATAGATATTAAATATTTCCGGATCCGATTCGCGGATACCCGGTATCACCTCTGTAACACACCTGCCAATTACATTTTTCAATCCGGTGAGGTGTTCAAATGCTTTGTTGACGCTTACATAAACAAAATCAACAGGATGGCCGTTTTCATGAATCATTTTACAATAAGCAAATCCATTCAGCATATTCTCAAACAAGCCGCGATATCTTTCTTCGCTGTTGCGCAGAGTCATTTCAGCCAGCCGCCTGTCGGCAACATCACGGATAATGCCAAGAATACGTCCATCCTCCATCATCTTCGCACTGATCTCAACAGGGAAATTCGATGCGTCTTTCCGTATCAGGATTCGTTCTTTAAATACATTTTTTCCGGATTTGAATTCATCATAATTTATAGGATTGTCAACAAGGTCATCGGGATGAATGATGTCATGGATTGAGAGTTTTAATAATTCTTTGCGTGAATAACCCAACATTTTACAAACTGCCTGATTGGCGTCCACATTTTTCCCTTTTTGATCAACTATTAATATTCCGTCGGACGCCTGATCCATAATGGAACGGTAATTATATTCACTGTTTCGCAGATCAGTTTCAGCTTGTTTGCTTTCTGTTATATCCCTGAAATTGATCACTATGGCATTTACAGCAGGTTCGTCATTCAGGTTGCTGAATGTGCTTTCGATCCACCGCCAATTCCCGTTCTTATGAAGAAACCGGTATTGAATAGTAGGTACCAATGAAGGATCTTCGATTATTTTAGCCAATGTTTCAAGAACCATTGGCCGGTCATCCGGATGGGTTAATTCATTCGGATCAAGATTTACTAAATCCTCCTTCTTATAGCCAAACATTATATAGGCTGAAGGACTTGAATACTTAAATTTCCCATCCGAAATCATAACTATTCCATCCGGTGCTTTTTCAATCAGAGCTTTATACCTTTTTTCTGCTTGCCTTACGGCCTCCTCTGCCTTTTTATGATCGGTAATATCATTGGAAACTGAGAGAATTCCACGTTTACCGTTTGGCAGTGTAACAGCAGTTTCCCGAAGCATAAAAATGCAATGTGTTCCATCTTTCCTCATCGTACCGACTTCCTGATCGAGGACTTGTCCTGAAAGTATTTTTCTGATATTTTCTTTAACCAATTGATGTTCTTCAGGTAGTGTTAGCATGGTTACATTACTACCTATCAGCTCTTCATGAGAAAAAAGTGTGGATTTGGTAATTGCGTCGTTTGCCTCAATGATCATTCCGGTTTCATCCAGAAGCAGAATTCCCGAAGGTGAAGTTTCGAAAAGGTTACGGTAACGTTTTTCGCTTTCTTTCAAAACATCGTTCGCTTGCTTGCGTTCAGTAATATCATGAACATAACCGTGATAATGCGTGATAATTCCTTCATCGTTTCGTTTTGCAACGGTAAAGTCGTATAGCCAGCGATAATTACCGTCAGGACGGACAATTCTGTATTCCTGTTCAAAGGACAAAATTCCGGATTGGGTGTACTGATTGACTTCATTACGAACCCGCTCAAGGTCATCGGGATGGACAATACTTTCAAACAATATTTTACCGCTGATGAAGTCCTTATCTGAATACCCAAATTGTGAAAAAACATTAGGAGAAACGTACTCTACCGGCCATCCTTCCTTTTCCTGCCATTTGAAAACTACTGTTGCACCACCTATAAATAAACCACGCTCCTCAAGAAGTGCTGTTTCTCCCTCCTTTCGTTTATAATCGTTTTCAATAAATTCAATGGCAAATGAAATGTCTGTGCCAAGTTCATCCAGCAGTTTTATTTCATCCTCATCAAAGAAATCAATTTCATTTGAAAATAATGAAAATGCACCGAATATGTTCCCAAATACTGTCAGCGGAAGGGACATCAGTGATTTATAACCGCTTTTAAGAGCAATATCGCGCCAGGGATACTTCCCGTCCTGCTTTTCAATATCATTACAGACTAAATGGGCACCCGAAAGAATTGCAGTGGCGGTATGACACACACTATCTGATTCTTTGCCAATTTCAATTTCCATTTTTTCAAGTGGATTATCTACCTGAGAAGCAGAAGCTACAATTTCAACTTTTTTTGTCTCCGCATTCACTATACCTATCCATGCCATCTGGAACTTTCCATATTCAACAGATAACCTGCATATTTCATCCCACAGGGATTGCATGTCATGGATTCGAACAATAGCCTGGTTAATGTTACTTAAAACAGAATATGTGCGGTTCAGCCTGTCAATTTTCTCTTCTGCCCTTTTACGGTCACTGATATCGCGTGTAATATTAAGGATATGAGAGACACCGTTAAGTTCGATAATGGAAGCAGACATCAGCCCCGTTATCTGACCATTCTTTGTAAGAAATTTGGCTTCGTAATTTCTGACCTCACCATTTGTTTTCAATCCATCAATTACTTTTTGCCTGTCAGCCGGATCTTTCCAGATATTTATTTCCAAAGAAGATTTCCCTATCACCTCCTCCCGTGTGTATCCTGTAATCTGTAAAAATCCTTCATTTACCGAAACAAATACTCCATCAGTTGCGCGTGTAATTGCAATTGAATCGGGGCTTGTTGCAAATGCTTTCCTGTACCTGTCTTCACTTAGCTTTAAAGCATCTTCAGCTTTTTTGTGTTCGGCAATATCCCACGCTACATCCGCCATTTTAGAAACGATTTCAACATCATTCGAATCGTAGTCCCTCAATTTATTACCCACACCAAGAATTGCAACGATTTTAGACCCACGGAATACGGGAACGACCAACTCACGGGTGACGGCAGCATGTCCTTCGGGCATACCCTTCCGGTGCGGGAGGCCTGCATAATCATTATGAATAACAGGTTTACCCTGCCGGACACAATCAACCCACACACCCGCTTTATCAATATCGTAATGCTGCCCCTTAGCCTCTGCGGTGCACAGATGCGTCAGGGTATTTGTTGACCATGCCTGAAGTGAAATAGTCTGCTGGTCGGCTTCGAGAAAATGGTAAAATCCGATCTGGCTTCCGGTAAGCAATTCGGCTTCATCCAGTGTCTTCGTTAATAATTCGTCATGTGAGTGAGAAGTAGCATATTCACTCAGGTGAAGACGTGCAAGCAGAATATTGTTGGCAAGTTTTTGTTCGGATATATCCCGCAGGGAGGTAACGCGGACATTTCTATCCTGATAGTGCATCATTCTTGCCTGGATCAGACATGGGAATGTTGAACCGTCTTTTCTCAAAGCTGAAACTTCGTAAGGTTTTTCATGGCCAGAAACCATGTGTTTCATCACGAGATCTCGATCTTCAGGAACAATCCATTCCGTACCATTCCTGCCAATAGCCTCCTCATCCGTATAGCCGAACATTTGCCGGGCCATCTCATTTTGCTCAAGGCAAATGCCTTTTTCGGAAATAAAAATAGCTTCAAATGAAGCATCGCTTAAAGCTCTGTATTTCTCTTCGTTTTCCTCAAGAAGGTCTTCTGCAAGCTTGTGTTCTGTAATATCTGCAAGGGTTAGCATTCCGGCGGGCTTTCCACGGTATTCAATTCTGCAACCATTAATAAGTACCCATTTTAATTCACCTTTCTTAGTCCTGATCTGAAAACGATATTCAGACGGGACTTCTTCTCCTGCAAGTCTCTTTCGGCCCCGATCAATGATAAGAGAACGATGTTCCTTATCTACAAGATCCCAATAATGCATTTTGAATAATTCCTTCGCCTTAAAACCTGTGATCTTTTGACTGGCTGGATTTGCATATACATAAAATTCTCCCTGATAAATGAGTACTCCGATTGGTGTTGACTCGGCAAGATTCCTGAACCTGATTTCACTTTCTTCCAGGTTAATCTCCCTGACTTTTCTTATTGAAATATCATCGGTAATCTCAAGAATATTAATTATTTCTCCACTATTATCCTTTATTGGAATTCCCTTTACGAGCCAGTGACGGCCATCGGGGGTCGTCCTATCCTGTTCTTCGGGTTTACCTGTTTTCATGGATTTTTCGAGGGGGCAATCATGGCAGGGGTGGTCTTGTTGTTCCCATACATCATAACAAAATTTTCCGATTAGCTGATCAAAGGGTAATTTGGTATTTGCAACGGCTGCCTTGTTCACCCAAACATAGCGGTGATTAATATCCTGAATATATATGCCGGAAGTACTAAGATCAAGTATTGTTTTAGCAAAATCATGATGTTGACTGAACATCAAAGGTATATTCACCGGATCACCTGAATTTTCCTTTAATTCAGGTTCTCCTTTTTGTTTCTTTACTTCGTCATTCAATTCATTATAAGTTGGCTTATTTTTACCCATAACAAAACTGTTAAATGAATAAATTCCTTTCAGGCTTATAACCCGTAAAAATAGGAATAAACAACGATACTAAAAGGAGATTCAATGAATTTTCCAATAAATATCTTTATTGTGAATTCAGTGAAACGTGATTTTACGGAATATGCAGATTTCTTGTTCTGTTTTTTCAGGTCTTTTTAGTAACATGATAAAATATCACACAATAAATGCACTGATTTACCATCGAAATAATGATGGTAGTTAATTTCGAATGGGAAATTTTAATTAGTTTTGGCAACAAATTAAGCCATGAAATATATTGATTGTTACAGTGTACTTTTGATGCAATTGGTAATAATAAAAATTTAATAATATCCCTATGAGTACAAACAAATCAGGTGGATCAACATTGAAAAGTCTGGTAAAGCCAATTGCCGATTTAGTTATGACACCTATTACCTTTATCGCAGCTACCGCCTTTAAAAAGATGAGAGAGAACAACTTCAGGGATTTCCCAAGAAACAAGAAATTGTTGTTTAAAAAGGGTGTCTTCCCGATACTCGATCATTATTACGAACCCATGTTCAATACAAAGCACCTGCAATACAGCCTGCGTGATGACAGGGAACTGAATTCCCTGGATATGAATGCTGAACAACAACTTGAATTGTTAAACCAGTTCCGATACAATGATGAATTGCTTGCAATACCGATGGAAAAGACAGCCAAACACGAGTATCATTACAACAATGGTTCTTTCCTGTCGGGCGATTCCGAATACCTCTATAATATGATAAGACACCTGAAGCCGGCAAATATAATTGAAATCGGCAGCGGATTTTCAACACTGATGGCTCTGAAAGCAATTGAAAAGAATAAATCGGAAAATGCTACTTATAACAGTAATATGATGTGCGTTGAACCTTACGAAATGGCCTGGCTCGAAAAAACCGATGCAGTTGTAATCCGCAAGAAAGTAGAAGACATTGAAATGTCATTTTTTGAAAAACTGGAGGCTAACGATATTTTATTCATTGATTCCTCTCACATCATAAGGCCGCAGGGTGATGTGCTTTTTATTTATTTAAGGATTTTACCAGTAATAAAACCTGGAGTGTACATTCATATTCATGATATTTTTACTCCTAAAGATTATCTTGATGAATGGATTTACAAGAACATCAGGTTATGGAACGAACAATATCTTGTTGAGGCATTTCTGAGCTATAACGAACATTTTAAGATCACCGGGGCATTGAATTTTCTCCGCCATAATTATTATAATGAGTTTTCTTCAAAATGCCCCATACTTAAAAAGCATATCGAAAGCGGGACCGAGCGCGAACCCGGATCCCTTTGGCTTAAAAAGGTTATGATGTAGTGGTGAACCTTTATCACTGAACATTGAACTCAGAACTCAAAACTCAGAACTCGGAACCCTGAACTTCAAACATTGAACTTTCAAATCACATCGGACTACCTGCCGACCGGCGACCAGCCGGAGGCCATCAGACAGCTGGTGGAAGGACTGCGCCGCGGCGACGAACACCAGGTTCTTCTTGGAGTTACCGGTTCAGGTAAGACTTTTACCATTGCCAATGTTGTTCAGGAAGTAAATCGCCCGACACTCGTACTGAGTCATAACAAAACTCTTGCGGCCCAGCTTTACGGTGAATTCAAGCAATTTTTTCCAAACAACAAGGTTGAATATTTTGTTTCTTATTATGATTATTACCAGCCCGAAGCGTATCTGCCGGTGACGAATACCTACATTGAAAAAGATCTTTCCATCAACGATGAAATAGAAAAACTAAGACTAAGTGCGACGTCTTCCTTACTCTCGGGCCGCAGGGATGTCATCGTTGTATCGTCGGTGTCATGTATTTACGGAATAGGCAATCCGGAAGATTTCACAAACAATGTCATCCACATCAGATCAGGAGATATTATCCCCCGGAATAAATTCCTTCAATCGCTGGTGGCAAGTTTATATTCCCGGAATGAAATAGAATTTACACATGGTAAGTTCAGGGTGAAAGGCGATACGGTGGATATTTTTCCTGCTTACGCAGACATTGCTTACAGGATTATATTTTTTGGAGATGAGATCGAATCTATTGAAACATTTAATCCTGTGACCGGGCATAAATTCGAAAAGCTGGAAGACCTGAAAATATATCCGGCTAATATATTCGTCACCTCTCATGAGAAAATGAAAATGGCGATAACCGAGATTCAGCACGATATGATTGGACAAACTCAATATTTCAAAGAAACTGAAAAACACCTTGAGGCCAAACGGCTTGAGGACAGGGTGATGTATGATATTGAAATGATGCGGGAGCTGGGATATTGTTCGGGGATTGAAAATTATTCCAGATATTTTGACGGGAGAAAACCGGGCACCCGCCCTTTTTGCCTGATAGATTACTTTCCGGATGATTTCCTTCTTGTAATTGATGAAAGCCATGTGACTGTGCCTCAAATTAGAGCGATGTACGGAGGTGACCGTTCCCGCAAACAAACGCTTGTGGAATATGGATTCAGGCTTCCTGCTGCAATGGACAACCGGCCACTGAAATTCGATGAATTTGAGGCCATAGCCACCCAGGTGATCTATGTAAGCGCAACTCCTTCTGATTATGAACTCCAGAAGTCGGAAGGAGTGGTTGTGGAGCAACTCATTCGTCCGACAGGATTGCTTGATCCGGTTATTGAAGTTAGGCCCAGTCTGAACCAAATTGACGACCTTTTAGATGAAATAGAAAAGCGCAGGCTGGCGGGTGAAAGAGTTTTAGTTACTACTCTCACCAAACGTATGGCTGAAGAGTTGACAAAATACATGGCCAAACTGGATATCAAATGCAGATATATCCATTCGGAAGTTGAAACTCTCGACCGTGTCGAAATTCTGCGTGGCCTGCGGCTTGGCGACTTCGATGTACTTGTCGGTGTGAACCTGTTGCGGGAAGGACTTGATCTGCCCGAAGTTTCTTTGGTTGCCATATTGGATGCTGACAAGGAAGGATTCCTGCGCTCTGAAAAATCTCTTACACAAACTGCCGGACGGGCTGCACGCAACCTGAATGCAAGAGTTATCTTTTATGCCGATAAAATGACCGATTCTATGAGAAAGACCATAGAAGAAACAAACCGGCGAAGGATAAAACAGTTGAAATACAATGAAGAACACAACATCACACCCACGCAAATAATCAAATCAACTCAGTCCATACTTGGCCAGACAGCTGTCGCTGATTCAAAAGCCACTGAATCCAAAGCCTATATTGAAAGAGAAGGTATAGACATTGCGGCTGATCCACTGGTCAAATACATGAGTAAAGAACAAATTGAAAAAGCGATAGCTAAACTTGAACAACAGATGAAAGCTGCTGTTAAGGAACTCGACTTCATTGAAGCTGCAAGGTTCAGGGATGAAATTTATGCTTTGAGGGAAAGATTGAAATGAGAAATTAAAATTGGGAAATTGGAATGAGTGTATGGATAATAAGCAGAGAAAATCAAATAACCGATTCATGGTCGGGTGGTACTACTACGCAATTGGCAATTTATCCTGAAAATTCAAGTTATCAGCAACGTAATTTCCTGTACCGGATAAGTACTGCAACAGTAGATATTGAGTAGTCCGTCTTTACAAAACTTCCCGGTGTATCACGGGTAATTTTGATCATTGAAGGAAACCTGAAGATTGAACACAAAGACAAATACACGAAGGACCTCAATAAATTTGACACGGATTATTTTCAGGGTGACTGGGAAACAAAAGTATTTGGTAAGGTCAGGGATTTCAATTTAATGACAACCGGCAGTGTCATTGGATCTCTCAATGGCATGAGGCTCAAAAAGACAGAATCTTTTATGATAGAAATAACCGGACAGAATAAGATACGCGGTGTCTATTGCTTTAAGGGAAAACTTGAAATTAATACAGAAAATCAGATTTTCAATCTATTTGAAGGGGATTTTGCCCTGATTGAATACGACGAGGTTACAAGTCTTATTGAGACCACAGCAGTCTTATTTAGTGAAATCGTTGTAGTAGAAATTCAATTTCAGCCATACTTATTATAAAAAATAATATTATGAAACGAAAAAGCCTCACTCCTTTACTATTGGTTTTCACCGCAACATTATATTCATGCACTAGTCAACAAAAGCCCGACCGGGATTATGATGTGACGGTAATTTCCCCGGTTTTCATTAATAGTCATCCAAAAGTTTTATTTGATGAGGCTCACAATAATTTTCATAAATCAAACAAAACCTATCGTCCATTTGTCAGCCTGATCCGGAATGATGGTTTTGAAGTAAAGCCCAATAAAAAACAATTTACTGCTGATTTATTGGGATCTTTTGATATCCTGATTATTTCAAATGCCAGGGGGAAAAAACAAAAAGAAGACTCGGCATTTACAGATGCAGAATGTTCTGCCGTGGCTAATTGGGTTAACAGTGGAGGAGCATTGTTGCTTATTGCAGATCATTATCCGTTTGGCGGAGTTGTTGAAAGTCTGTCACAAAAATTTGGCGTTCACATGTATAATGGGGAAACGGCAGATTCAATTTTTTTTGAAGGAAACGAACAATTCAGGGACAAACTTGTATTCAGCCGCGAAAACGGTTTGCTCGGCGACAATCCAGTCTGCAATGGTTCGAACCAGTCCGAAAGTCTAAACAGAGTAGTCTCTGACAGGGGTCAAAGTCTAAGTATTCCTGACAACGCAATGGTACTACTACGGTTGTCCGATAAATCATATCATGCCTTGCCGGATAGTGTCTGGCATGAAGGAAATAAAACATTCACCCGGTTTGCCGATCCGGTTTCAGCTGCCGGAAATTGCCAGGGATTAGCATTGAAACATGGAAATGGCCGGGTAGTAATACTGGGAGAAGCAGCAATGATAACAGCCCAGGTATATGAGGGTGAAAAATTCGGAATGAATACTCCCGGAAACGATAACCGGCAGTTTGCATTGAACATTATGCACTGGCTGGCTAAAAAACTGGATCCATAAAACAAGGCTTTAACAGAGATACGCGCCATTGATTTTTATATATGTTTAATTTAATAGTGTGGTCATTCAACACAGTAAAAAAATAAAAATACTTGAAACCCCGCGGGATGCAATGCAGGGACTTCACAAAATTATCCCGACCAGTAATAAAGTAAAACTGATAAATGCACTGTTAAGAGTTGGATTCGACATCATAGATATCGGAAGCTTTGTTTCTAAGAGTTCGGTACCACAGATGAGCGACACGGCAGATGTATTGAACCAAATTGATCTTGCGGATACTTCTTCAAAAATATTAGTCCTCGTTGTTAATCAAAAGGGAGCTGAGTTTGCGGCAGGTTTTGAACAGATTCACTTTATCGGATATCCCTTTTCTACTTCACCTGTTTTTCTAAAAAGGAATATTAATTCGGATACTGACAATGCTTGGAAAACCATCAATGAGATTCAAAATACTAGTATTCGGGCAAATAAGCATTTTTTAGTTTATTTATCAATGGCCTTCGGAAATCCTTACGGTGACCCTGATGGCATTCAACTGATATACCATTGGACAGAAAAACTTCAGGGAATCGGAATCAAAACCATCAATCTGTCGGATATAACAGGTGTCGCTACACCCGAATCCATTGAGAAAATTTATTCCATGCTAACCGGTAATTTTCCCGACATTGAATTTGGAATCCACCTGCATATTAATCAGGATGATGGATACAGGAAAATTGAGGCTGCCCATAAAAACGGATGCATTATTTTCGATGGTGTGATAAACGGAATGGGAGGATGTCCGATGACAGGTTATGAATTACTGGGAAACCTGCCGACAAGTACTATCATTGATTTTTCGATAAAAAACAATATCCAGATTAATATTGCTCGCCACCGGTTCAGTAATGCAATTGTTTTGGCTAACGAAATACTCAGCTGAAAATCTATTGATAGTCCCTGACAAATTACTTTATTCCAAAAACAATAATTTCTTTAAGGCACTCTATTCTTTATCAATTGGATTTTGATCCGGACATAATAATCCTTGCGCAATATATTTTTTATATAAATTTGTCTGCATGAATCCTGTATAAAGTATGCGAAATCTTGATTGCAGCAATTGCCTGATACACTACAAGTCCTGCTTCTTATCCATGAGCCGGGAAGATTTGCTTTTAATGAATGAGACCAAGATCAGCACCTTTTATAAAAAAGGACAGATCGTATTTCATGAGGGAAGACACCCTAATGGAATTTATTGTATCAAAAGCGGTATGATTAAAATATCAAAAACCGGAATTGACGGAAAAGAACAAATTGTAAGACTGGTAATGCCGGGAGGTCTGCTGGGAATACGGGCATTTGTAGCAGAAAGAAACTACCAGGCCTCGGCGACCGCTTTAGATGACTCGGTGATTTGTGTGATAGATAAAAAAACTTTCTATGATATTATTTCAAAATACCCTTACATTCTGCATTGTATAATAAAAAATCTCAGCAGTTTGCTTGAAGATGCAGAGAACAAGCTTACTTCCATAGCACAGAAACCCGTGAGGGAAAGAATTGCCGAAACCCTTATTACCCTTAATAACATTTTCATAGGGGGGGACTGTCAGTGCGAAAAATATACCATTAACCTTTCGCGGGAAGATTTGGCTAATCTGGTTGGAACTGCAACAGAAACAATCATCCGGATACTTTCAGAATTTAAAGATGCGAATCTTATTATTATCGTTGGCCGAAAAATTATATTGCATGATATTGAAGGGTTAAAAAAAATTGCCCGCAAGCTCGACATTTAACCTTATATATTCCTTCCATGGCTATGACTTAATATGATAATCGTCATATTATATCGTATTAAAAATCATTTCCGGTTTTGATAAAAATCATAACCACTTTTATCCTATGTTCATAACATTGTCGCGGACTTTATGATTCTTTCGTTGTAACAACTTAGGTACTATCGTTGGATTAAATTTTATAATTTGTTTGATTGAATGGACCACAGGATGGTATTGGTTGATACAAATAATAATTAAAGATCGCAAATTGGCAAAGCATATTTTAACGTAGGAATTAAAAAAAATAATTTACACTTATATCCTTGATTATTAAAGTAATAGATTTTTATTGTGAAATTAGTATTGTGCTGTCATGTAATTAAATATTCAATACTTATCTTTTAGGGAGGTATTTATATGGAAATGAACAGAAGGTCTTTTTTTAAACGGAGTGTTTTTACACTTGGTACTATTATTTCTGTATTTGGTTTCCCATACTTAGCATGGGCAGAAAAGAAAAAGTTCAAAACTACCTTAACAAAGGAAACAACGACCATTTGCCCTTATTGTGGCGTGGGATGCGGAATGATTGTTTCTACCAGAGATGGGAAAATAATCAATATTGAAGGAGATGCAAATCACCCTATTAATGAAGGTTCGTTGTGTTCTAAAGGTTCAGCTCTTTTTCAGGTTGTTTCCAATGAACGTCGCCTGGACTCAGTCCTTTACAGGGCACCCGGCTCTGCAAATTGGGAGAAAAAAGATTGGGCATGGACTTTAGAAAAAATAGCAAAGAATATAAAGGATACACGCAATCGTACTTTTGTTAAAGAAAAGGATGGACAAATCGTAAACCGTACCGATGGTATCGCGCAACTTGGCGGCGCAGCACACGATACAGAAGAATGTTACCTTTTTAGCAAATTAGCTCGAGCTTTAGGCATATATTGGATAGATCATCAGGCACGTCTATGTCATTCTTCAACAGTAGCCTCACTTGCTGCTACTTTTGGAAGAGGCGCTATGACAAATCATTACAACGACCTTCAAAATTCAGATGTTATAATGGTTATGGGATCTAACATTGTAGAAATGCACCCTTTAGCATCCAAATGGATTATGAAAGCTAAAGAAAAGGGAGCAAAAATCATATCATCTGACCCACGCTTCACACGAACTTCTTCCATTGCCGATATTTATACTCAATTTCGCTCAGGTACTGATATTGCTTATGTTGGCGGTATGATTAACTATGCATTGCAACATGACAGAATTCAAAAAAATTATGTAGTAAATTGTACTAACGCATCCTTTATCGTAAATGATAAATATAGTTTTAACGATGGTCTTTTTGCAGGCTATGATCCTATAAAAAGAAAGTACAATAAAGATTTTTTAAAATATGAATTGGATATTGAAGGCAATCCCAAAAGGGATAATTCATTGCAAGATCCAAGATGTGTTTTTCAGTTGATGAAGAAACATTACCAAAGATATGATGTAAAAACAGTATGTAATACTACCGGTACACCAGAAGAAAAATATCTTGAAGTTTGTGATTTGTTTACAAGCACATATCCCGAAGATAAATCCGCCACATGGTGTTATGCTATGGGATCAACACAACATACGGTGGGAGTACAATACATCAGGACGTATGCTATACTTCAATTACTTCTCGGTAATATTGGAATAGCCGGAGGTGGAATCAATGCACTTCGCGGAGAATCAAATGTTCAGGCCTCAACTGATATGGCATTGCTATTTCATATTTTACCAGGATACCTTGCCTCTCCATCGCCCGATGATGTTGACTTGAAGGCATATATTGAAAAATATACTCCAAAATCAAAAGATCCAAAATCAGCTAATTGGTGGGGAAATTATTCAAAATATATTACAAGCCTGCTTAAAGCGTGGTGGGGTGAACATGCACAAGCAGATACTGAAGGCGGTTACTGTTATAACTATATACCTAAAAAATCAGGCCTGCATGACCATATACATCTTTTTGAAAATATATATAAAGGAAAAATAGAAGGATTGCTCGCATGGGGTCAGAATCCTGCTGTTGGCGGTCCAAATTCAGAAAAAGAAAGAGAGGCACTGGGCAAATTAAAGTGGCTCGTTGTTGCTGAATTGTGGGAAACTGAAACAGCCCAATTCTGGAAACGACCTAATGTAAATCCTGCTGATATCCAGACAGAAGTCTTTTTGCTCCCTGCCTGTGCATCACTTGAAAAAGAAGGCTCTGTAAGCAATTCAGGACGCTGGGCACAATGGAGATATGCTGCTATACATCCGGGGGACCCCGATTGGCACGGTGATGCACGTTCCGATTTGTGGATTGTTGATGCATTATTTAAATGTATTAAAAAAGAATATCTGAAAAATCCTGGTGTATTCCCCGATCCATTACTCAAATTAAATTGGGATTATGGAACAGGCGATGAAATAGATGTAAACAGAGAACCAAATGCTCATTATGTCGCTTCTGAAATAAACGGATATTTTATTGAAAACGGACAAAGAAAAGGACAAGTGCCTGGTTTTGCTAAATTAGCCGATAATGGTTCAACAGCATGCGGAAATTGGATATATTGCGCCGGTTATGTTAATTGGAGCGATGCCGAAGGAATTGATAAAACAGCATCAAATTATGTTAAGAATGAACTCGGTGAATTCTCAAACCGTTATGCGAAACGTATAGCTGAGAAAGACGAGCCGAAAGCACAACAACTTATAGCAGAAGGAAGGGCTCCGGGTATGAACCTTAACTGGTCGTGGTGTTGGCCCGTTAACCGTCGGATTCTTTATAACAGAGCTTCGGTAAATCAAGAAGGAAATCCTTTGAATCCCACACGTTGGGTTATTCGTTGGAATCCTGATTTGGCTGAAGGTAAAGGTGCTTTTGAAGGTGATGTCCCTGATGGGCCTTGGGCACCGGGCGAAAAACATCCATTCATTATGAATGAAGAAGGTGTTGGAAGATTATTTTCAGCTAAACTAAATGATGGTCCTTTCCCTGAACACTATGAACCATTGGAATCACCTATTTCAAAGAATCCATTCTCGGGACAAATGATTAATCCCGCAATTATTCTCCTCCATCAGGGGGATGATTTAAATAAAGAATTGAATAATGTCGGTTCAAATAACAAATTTCCTATAGTAGCAACAACTATGCGGTTAACCGAACATTGGCAGGCAGGAGCAATGACAAGAAATCTTCCATGGCAGGCAGAACTTATGCCAGACCTTTTTGTAGAAATTAGTCATGAACTGGCTTCTATCAAAGATATAGCAAATGGTGATCGAGTTACTGTTTCTTCAGCACGTGGAGAAATTTCAGCTTATGCTCTGGTTACACGACGACTTGAACCTCTTGTTATTATGGATGGAACCACTAAATGTACAGTTCATCAGGTAGCTATTCCCTGGCACTATGGTTATGCGGGTATTGCAACCGGAGATTCAGCAAATATTCTTACTCCTCATGTTGGAGACGCTAATACAAATATACCGGAATATAAAACATTTCTTTGTAATATAAAAAAAGCATAGGAGATAGATTATGCAAAATTTTTCAGAATCTATGGGATTTTTAATTGACAATACAAAGTGTATAGGCTGTAGAGCTTGTCAAACAGCATGTAAACAGTGGAATGAACTCCCGGCAGAAAAAACAAAATTTTTCGGAGGAGAGGGTTATCAAAATCCGAAAGACCTTTCAGGTTCTACCTATACTCTTATTAAATTTCATGAAGTGATTGAAAATGACAAATTAAAAGATTGGGGTTATTGGAAAAAACAATGCCAGCATTGTTTGGACCCATCATGTAAATATGCCTGTCCTACCGGAGCTATCGAAAAAAAAGAATACGGGCCTGTAGTTTGGGATGACACGAAATGTCTTGGCTGCCCTGATTGTAGGGAGGCATGTCCATTTGATATACCAAGATTTGAGGGTAATCTTAATCCTAAAATCCGTAAATGTACCATGTGTTATGACCGTCTTGAAGAAGGATTGGAACCGGCATGTGTAAAAGCATGCCCAACTGGTGCAACTATTTTTGGCAAACGTGAGCAACTTTTAAGTATTGCCGAGCAAAGACTTGCTTCCGAACCGCAAAAGTATCATCAATATATCTATGGAAAAGATGAAGGCGGTGGTACCACTGTATTATATATTTCCAGTTTCGAATTGGAAAAAATCGGGTACCCAAATAATTAACCGAGCCTTTATTAGAGTTGTCCCAATTGGTCGGTGGGGATTAGTGACAGAAAAAATTGCTAAATAGATGTAAGAATTAGAACAGTTATGAAAAAAGAAAAATTCACATTTTTGAATTTTATCAATTTCTACCAGGAGTTGATAGGTTCTTACGCAAAAAATTTTAGTGATAATTCTTTTAATATGAAAATTGTACAAAAAAATGTTCAATTGATAAAAGAATATAAATATGCACTAACTGACGAAATATGGAATATAGATGAAGAACAAAATCATAAGTTCATTACCGGCTTTATAAAACTCCTTAAATCTTACGCAAAAGAATACATTAAAGATATTAAATACATTGAAAATATTTTGTTAAATAATATACCTTTTTCAAGACAATTCACTATAGATATTTTACAAAATAAACATAAAATAGTTTTTGATTTTGCCAAAGATAATGGTCTTGGCAATGATTTCATATCATTCTTCTCAATCTTTTTAGCATACCCTTACAGGGAAGCAGCAGCAAGTTTCGTAAAGAGTAAAATTGAGCTTAAAAATCATGTTTCTGGATTTTGTCCGATATGCGGACACTGGCCGGGTATTTCTTATTTAACTGAGAAGGAAGGTAAAAAAATAATGGCTTGCATACATTGTGATACATATTGGTTGTTTCCGCGGCTTAAATGTTCTTTTTGTTCGACTACAGATAAGAATGCCCTTGGATATTTAAATATTGAGGGTAAGAAAAAAGTATCTGCTTATGTATGTGAAATATGCCGAAAGTATTTAAAAACAGTCAGAATAAAAGATGAAAGTTATTTATATACAGAGAAATTACACGCTATTGTTGATTACCTGAGTTCAGGAGACATTGATATTGCTGCTATACAAAACAATTATATTCAGGAACCAATTCTAAGTACAATAAATCATGATAGTAACAACTCTCATATTAAGTTGTACCTTAATAAATTACAAAATAAAATTGTCACTAATTAATATTAATTTAAAAAAACAGAAAATTATGAAGAAGTTATTATTATTTATGGTTATGGCTTTACCTTTATTTGTGTTGGCTCAAGATAAACCAAAAGAAGAAAAACCAAAATGGTTCGATGAAGGAAAAATTTATGGCTTCCTTCAGGGTAATATGATATATGTTACCAATAGCGTTTACTCCTGGGGAAACACCGCAAATAATTATTTATCTTCTCCCCAGTTTGCCACTAATGATACCGCGGGGTATCCGGCTCTTGGTTTCACCGCACAGCATTCGCGTTTTGGCTTTGATATTAGCAAAGGTACCAAGGTTAAGGTCGGCGGCAAGTTAGAAATAGATTTTTATGGCGGTCCGCATGATGCTAATGTAAAACCTCGTATCCGCCTGGGATATGCTTCCCTGGTAGTGAAAGGGTTTGAGGTCCGTATTGGTCAGCAATGGGATTTATTTTCACCAAATAATCCTACTACAAATAATACTAATGGAAATATGTGGTATGCAGGAAATTTGGGCTTTAGGCGTGCGCAAATTCAGTTGATTTACAAAATAACAAATGATAAATTTGCTCCTATGATACAACTCTCTGCCGGAGAAGCAACAAAGGAAGAAGCAAGTTTAGGATCTGATAATAAATCCGGTATTCCTATGTTTCAGGGAAGACTTTCAGCTAAAATTCAAAAAAAATATGAAATGGGAGTTTACTTTGTTAATGCTTCTTACAGACCTGATGTTGACACGACCAAATACGATTTTACCTCAAGTGGTTTCGGTATAGACATTACCCTTCCATTCCATAAATACCTTGAAATAAAAGGTGAGTTTAACTCAGGAACAAATCTTAATAACGCAAATCTTTTCTCTGCTTCTGGTAGCGGTATTCACAGTTTTGGAAAAGATATTGACCAAAAAAACCTGGGAATATGGTTTAATTTAACTTCTAAAATATCTGACCATTTCCAAATTGTTCTGGGTTATGGAATAGATCAAAACAAGACAAGTAAAGAAAAACTTTCGAAAATGGTTTCAGTTGAATCAAATACTGTAATTTATGGTGATTTGATTTTCCCAATTATCAATGGTTTCTCTTTAGCACTTGAAGGTCAAAGTATTGCTACAAAGATCTATGGGGGAGAAACAAACTCAGCTTTTGTTATCAATTTCGCAGGAAAAATTACTTTCTAAATTAACTTTTATCCATATACATTGAAATTCCTACTCTCCGTAGGAATTTCTTTTTTTGTAAATTGCTAACTTTTATCGATCAACAATAACAATGTCTTTTAAATTTCATACTGCATGAAAAGATTTGATATCAAAGGAATGATGGTTTTTCCAAATCCCGTCCAAAAATCAGAAATTCTCAAAAAGGAAAATATCCTTGTTGTGAAAGAATGTTTTTGTCATAAAGGACATAACCTTATAAGTCCAAGGGCTGTTTTTAACGGATTGAATGGAATAATGTTAAAGGTAAAGAAAGGAAGACAATCGGGACTCGTCGCCCTTAACCCTGCTTATGGCTACAAATCAAGAATATCAATTGACGTGGACATGAAGAAAGGAGAAATATGGCAGTTATGTTGTCCCAATTGTAATGAACAGCTGCCGGTATATTCGCATTGTTCATGTAACGGCGATCTTGTTGCATTGTTTCTTGATCAGAAGACTGATTTTTATAACTGTATTCTCATTTGCAACCGGATTGATTGTTTTAATGCTGAAATAAAATTTAATAATGAGGTAGTATATTACCCTTAAGAAATTTATCCATATCCAATAAATTATAGACTCCCGGGTAATTCAAATATAATTGACAGCTTTTTAAACCAAATTTATAAATTACCCCCTCTCCCTGATCCTTTTTATTTTACTATAGCGTTTAAAATATGCACTTTATGTTTAGGATGATTCTAAATATTGTAAGTATTTTGTTATTTAACATATTCATTTTAGTTTTGCCCTGTTAAATAATTAACAGTATTTTTTCGATAAATAATTTTATGATTTATTTATAATTAATTGGCAGACTAATTATTAAAAATTTATTTGAATACAATCCGGTTATTCGTCAAAAGAGAAATCCTGTGGAATTATTTTAATTTTATTAATGATTATATTATACTTTTTACCTTTTAAATAAAACAAAAAAATGCAAAAGCAATTTACACTTTCCGTAAAATGTCCTCATTGTGGCCAATCATTTATGGATGAGGACCATTATCTGAATGGATTTCCTGCGGTTAAAGTTACGGTTGAAACCGAACAGGAAAAAGGCATACTATACTTATGCCCAATTTATGGCTGTTTTAAGCATGTTTGTACCATCAAATTAAAGGACCATGAAATAGTCACATTATACTGTCCGCATTGCCAAACATCCCTGATGCGTGAGGTCTTATGCAAAAGCTGTACGGCTCCGATGGTCGGTTTTAATATTAATGTTGGCGGAAAGGTAAATATTTGTTCCCGCAAAGGATGTCAAAACCATAATTTAGTGTTTGAAGATTCCAATGATCTCATAAATTTATTTTATGACAAGTTCGATGCGAGATATTAATTTTTAAATAACGGAAAATGGAAAATACTGTAAGAATTAAAATTGATGGAAAATATTATGAAGCTGTTACCGGTAAAACAGTTTTAGAAGTTGCACGCGAAAACAATATTTATATACCCACCTTATGTTATCATCCGAGAACCGGAAAAGCAGGTAAATGCAGAGCTTGCCTGATAGAACTTGAAGGAGCTCCAAACCTGAAAGAAAGTTGCTCACTCACTGTCAAGGATGGGATGAATATAAAAACGATGACAGATGCGATCATTCAGGTTCGTAAAATGATCGTTGAACTTTACCTTTCGAATGGAGATCACAATTGTATTTCCTGCGAAAGAAACGGGCATTGCGAGTTGCAGGATATGGCATATCATCTCGGTATCGAACGACCGGGATTTCTTGTTGAATCAAAGAAATTTCCGCTTGATAACTCATCCGAAGGGATTATCAGAGACGCTAACAAATGTATTCAATGCGGCAGATGTGTAACGGCTTGCAATAACAATGTGATGCATGAAGTACTTGATTTTGGCTGGCGTTCGGGCAATATGAAGGTAATTTGCGATAATGACCTCCCTATGGGTGATTCCTCGTGCGTGCAATGTGGTGAGTGCGCACAGATATGTCCTGTCGGAGCTTTGATTTTTAAAACGGCCGTTGGAAAAGCCAGATGGTGGGAAGCTGAAAAGAAAAAAGTTATTTGCCCCTACTGTGGAGTCGGTTGTTCAATTGATATCTATGTAAAGGACAATAAGTACCTATGGTCATTGGGCACTGAGGAAGATTGGGAGAAGTTACCGAACAAAGGTATGTTATGCGTTAAAGGTCGCTTTGGACTGGACTATCTCAACCATCCCGAGCGAATCAAAACCCCTTTAATTAAAAGATATGGAAAGCTTGAAGAAGCTACATGGGATGAAGCATTATCGCTGGTTGTTAAAAAGCTGAGTGAAATAAAATCAAGATTTGGGTCAGGCGCCCTGGGTTTCTTTGCATCGGCCAAGGTTACGAACGAAGAGAACTATGCGATGATGCGACTTGCCAGAGGCATATTCGGAACCAATAATGTTGACCATTGTGCCCGCCTTTGCCATGCTTCAACCGTTGCTGGCCTTGCAGCCACCTTTGGTTCAGGAGCTATGACAAACAGCATGCAGGAAGCAGATAAATCAGATGTCATTTTGGTGACTGGAACAAATACCACCTGGAATCATCCTGTTTTTGGCGGAATGATTAAAAATGCTGTAAAAAGGAAAGGGGTGAAGCTTATCGTGGTTGATCCGCGTGATATTGATCTTGCAAAATGCGCGGATATTCATATTCGTCAGAGAAATGGTTCGGACGTTGCATGGTTAATGGGTATGCAGCATATCATAATAAAAGAAAACCTGCATAAAAAGGAATACATTGATGAAAGATGCGAGGGCTGGGATGAGTATTTAAAAAGTCTTGAATTTTATACACCCTCAAAAGTTGAAGAATTAAGCGGGATTCCTGCAAAGCAACTTTACGAAGCAGCAAGGTTATTCGCTACAGCAGGGAAAGGAGCAATTTATTTCAGCATGGGAATAACACAAAGTTCCCATGGAGTGGATAATGTTAAAGCGGTTTCGAATTTAGCCATGATTACAGGCAACGTTGGCTTCGAAGGAACAGGTGTAAATCCCCTTCGCGGGCAATCGAACGTGCAGGGCGCCTGTGATATGGGATGCCTGCCTAATGTGTTTTCAGGTTATCAACCGGTTACAAATGAGGATATCCGTAAAAAGTTTGCTGATGCGTGGGGTATAAACGCCGAAGCAATGGATGATAAAATCGGCCAAACAGTCACAACTATGGTCAATAACGCCGGCGATACCATCAGAGGACTTTATATAATGGGTGAAAACCCAATGGTTTCCGATCCAAATCTTAATCATGCCGAAGAACAATTCAAAAAGCTTGATTTTATCGTTGTGCAGGATATTTTCCTGACTGAAACAGCGCAACTTGCCGATGTTGTATTACCTGCAGCAGCCTTTGCTGAAAAAACAGGCTGTTACACAAATACCGAACGCAGGGTTCAGTTATCAAGAGAGGCACTTAAGCATCCTGAAGGCGCCAGGCATGATTATGAAATTATTGCAGAAATTGCCCGCAGGCTTGGATATGAAGATTTCCCTGCCACTCCGCAGGCATTATTTGAAGAAATGAGAATCCTTACACCTTCCTATAAAGGAATGACTTATGAAAGGCTTGAGAAAGAAAATGGCCTCAGATGGCCGTGCCCAAATGAAGATCATCCGGGCACTCCCATTCTTCATGTAGGTAAGTTCACACGAGGAAAAGGACTTTTGGTTCCACTGGAATACAGAGGGCCAGCAGAAGTACCGGATAAGGACTACCCGATCTGGCTAACGACCGGTCGTCTTTTGGAACATTATCATACCGGTTCTATGTCCAGAAGATCATTGGTATTAGATGGACTTACACCCCATGGCGAAGTAGAAATAAGTCAAAAGGACGCACAAAAACTTAAAATTGTACAGGGTGAAAAGGTCAGGGTTTCAACACGCAGGGGCACCATAGAAATCAATGCACAAGTTACTACTCGTGTGAAGGAAGGTATGATTTTCATTCCGTTTCATTTTGTTGAATCTGCTGCTAACCGGCTAACCATTGATGCGCTTGATCCGATAGCTAAAATTCCTGAATACAAAGTATGCGGTGCTAAAGTGGAAAAGATTATTCATGTTTCAGAAAACTAAATTGGTAAAAGAATGAGTGATAAATTAATTAATGATATCCGGTTACTTTCGGCGAAATATCCAAAAAAGGAATCTGCTTTGATTCCTGCTTTAATGCTTGCGCAAAAATCCAACTTTAATAACCTGACACAAGATGCCCTGTTGCAGGTGGCTGACCTGGTCGGTGTTACACCCTCCAGAGCCTTTGGAGTCGCCAGTTATTATAGCATGTTCAATATAGGTAAAAAAGTCGGAAAATATCACTTGCAGGTTGATACCAATATTCCTGCGACTTTGATGGGTGCTAAGAAAATTTACAGCTATCTGGAAGAAAAGTTAGGGATCAGTAAAGGTGAAACAACACGTGATGGGATGTTTACTTTAAGCTCTGTGGAAGATCTTGCATCATGCGGTACCACTCCCGTTATCCAGGTTAATGATGTATATTATGAAAGCATGACCCATGAAAAAGTTGACATTCTCATTGATTCTCTAAAAGAAGGAATTATGCCACCTAAGGAGGTTACCTATAATTGGGGAACCAAGTGTGATGTCCTTTTAAAAAGGAGAGGCATTAAAAACTCTACTTCGATAAAAGTATATAAAAAAAACGGCGGGTATCAGGCTCTGGCTAAAGCATTAAAAATGAAGCCGGAAGAAATAATCGAGGAAGTAAAAGAGTCAGAAATAGGAGGGCGCGGCGGAGCCGGATTTCCTACCGGGTTAAAATGGGGATTTGTACCCAAAACCAGCCCTAAGCCTGTTTACCTGATTTGCAATGCTGATGAAGGAGAGCCAGGTACTTTCAAGGACCGTGAAATCATGGAATATGATCCGCATTTGTTGATTGAAGGGATCGCTATTTCTGCTTATGCCATTGGAAGTAAATTCGCTTTTATATATATCCGGGGTGAGTTTGAATGGATTGCAGGTATCCTCGAAAAGGCAATTTCCGAAGCCAGGGCAGATAAACAACTCAAAGACCTTGAAATTGTGGTTCACCGGGGAGCTGGATCTTATGTTTGCGGTGAAGAAACTGCATTAATAGAATCTCTTGAAGGCAAAAGAGGTTTTCCAAGAATGAAGCCACCTTTCCCTGCCATCGAAGGATTATATGGTTGTCCGACCGTCGTTAATAATGTTGAAACACTGTCAGTTATTCCCTTTATCATCGAAAAAGGAGCAGGAGAGTTTAAAAAAATCGGAACAGCCGATGGCTTTGGTATGAAGCTTTTTGGGATTTCCGGAGCAGTTAACAAGCCAGGCGTTTACGAATGTCCGATGGGTATCCCATTTGCCGAACTGATCGAATTTGCAGGTGGCTTTAAAGGTAAAATTAAAGGAGTGATCGTTGGCGGTTTGTCAACTCCAATACTTACAGCAGAAGACCTGATGAAGGGTAATGGATTAAAGATGAATGGTAAATCATGCAGGAATTATGGTACAGCTTTGGGCTCGGGTGGAATAATGGTAATTGGTGAGGAATTCTCAATACCTGAAATTGCCTTAAGGACCATGGAGTTTTATCATCACGAATCGTGCGGACAATGTACGCCCTGCAGACTTGGTTCAGGAATGCTCCTGAAAATATTGAAAAAAATAGTTGACGGCCATGGAGAAAAGGGTGATATTGATAATGCCTTGTGGTTTTGTAACAACATCAGAGGAAACACATTATGTCCGACAGGTGAAGCTTATGCCTATCCGATTAAAATGATGATATTAAAATTCAGAAATGAATTCGAACAATTAATCAATATTAATTAACAAGTAAATAAAAATTAAATGACAGAAAAAAAACAAAATCGTTGGCTTATTGCGATCAGTGGCACTGTTCTGCAGTTGGCATTGGGTACAGTTTATGCCTGGAGTTATTTTCAAAAACCAATAATGGCGGCATTTGGCTGGTCAAATGTTCAGGTGATGTGGATTTTTAGTTTGGCAATTTGCTTCCTTGGTATTTCTGCTGCCTGGGGAGGAATGAACCTCGCTAAATATGGTCCCAAGAAATTAGCAATTTCCGGTGCGATATTATTTGCAGTCGGTTATTTTATTGGATCATTCGCCATGTCAATAAACAATGTTGTATTGCTATACATCGGTTATGGTGTTATCGGTGGTTGCGGATTGGGACTTGGCTATGTTACACCGGTTGCGACTGCTGCAAAATGGTTCCCGGATAAGAAAGGTTTTATTACCGGTATGGTTGTGATGGGATTTGGACTTGGAGCTTTAATTATGTCTAAATTTATCGCACCCGCTTTAATGACCGGATTTAATGGAATACTAAAATCTATTCCTGCTGAATCTTTTGTTGATGGAAAGCTTATTGATGAAACTGTTAAAGCATCTCTTCAGGGTGAATTAGTAATGGTATTTTTATATGCCGGATTAATTTTACTTGCTATTGCTCTACCTGCTGCCATAATAATGCGTACTCCACCTGCCGGATATGTACCCAAAGGATATACGCCTCCTGCTCAGAGTGCCTCAAGTCAGGCCAGCGAAGAAAAATTAACCGCAAAAATCTGTATTCTTTCCAGCAAGTTCTACAGGATGTGGATTATTTTCTTCCTGAATATATCTGCAGGCATCATGTTTATCGGCCTTCAATCCCCGATGCTGCAAGACCTTTTAAAAAAGGCCGGCTCAACTATGGATGCAGCCGCACTGGCCGCCACCGGCGGTACATTAATTGCCATCAGTTCATTATTTAACGGAATTGGACGGTTCTTCTGGGGCGGATTATCTGACAAAATAGGCCGGATTCAAACATTCCGCTTAATCCTGGCTTCTCAGCTTGTTGTATTTATTGCCTTGATTTGGATAGGAAATCCCTGGATATTTGGAATCATGGTTTGTTATGTACTTCTTTGTTATGGCGGCGGATTCGGAACAATGCCCTCTTTTGTAGGAGACATTTTTACTGCTAAATTAATGCCTGTGGTTTATGGAACTATATTAACCGCGTGGTCTGTTGCAGGAATTGTCGGACCTCAGATTGCTGCTTTCATAAAAGATAATTACAAAGCTGAAGCACCCACTTATACCTTTGCAACCGGTGCTATATTTTTAGGCATTGGAGTATTAATAGCCTTCACATTGAATAATAAATCACTTGCATCAGTAAATAAATAATCTGTTCAAGATATTGTGATCCTAAAAGAAATGAGGCTATTTCAAATGTCAAAAAAGACGGTCACATTGAGCTTGTCGAAATGTGTGTCATTCTGTAAATCAATCATGTTTCGACGGGCTCAACATGACCATTGAGGTAAAAAATGACTTTTGAAACTGCCTCATTTCTTTCATTAAAATATATTACAAATTGTAACTGTGATAAAGAAATCCAATTTCATAATTATCGGATCAACCGGCAGAAATACGGGAAAAACTGAATTTGCCTGCAGGGTAATAAAACGATTTTCAAAAGAATATTTTGTGGTTGGAGTTAAGGTTACAGCCATTGATTGCAATGAAGGAGGTTGTCCGCGAGGTGGTAATGGTTGTGGGGTTTGCAGTTCGTTAACGGAAAGATTCACCATTTCAGAGGAATTAAAATTAGACACGGCCAAGGATACTTCAAGAATGCTTAAGGCAGGAGCTCATAAGGTTCTGTGGCTAAAAGTTGATAAAAAATTCCTTCTTGAAGGTGTTAATGCCTTATTAAAACTAATTCCAGATACCGCATTGGTGGTGTGCGAATCAAATACCTTGCGTACTGTTTTAGAACCCGGTTTATTTCTTGTTATTAAAAATATCAGCGATAATTACATTAAAAAGAGTGCTGCCAATGTAATCGAACTGGCAAATAAAGTAATCGGATTTCAGGATTTGGTATGGGATTTTCTTCCCGGTCAGTTAATGGTGATAAACAATCAATGGGCAATAAAAGAAAAGGCTACCGCAATTATCCTTGCTGGCGGAAAAAGTTCGAGGATGGGCGGAACAGATAAAAGCTTGTTGCCTGTCAACGGAAAACCATTGATCCTGAATATTGTAAAGCAATTAGAGCCTTACTTCGATGAAATTATTATTGGAGCTAATAATCCTGAAAAATATGAATTTATGAATCTCAAAATTGTGCCTGATATCGAAAAAGAAAAAGGCCCGCTTATGGGTATTTTATCCTGCCTGAGGTCATCATCCAATGAAGTAAATTTTGTGACAGCCTGCGATATTCCTGTTATGAATATCCACTTGATCCGTGAAATGATAAACTTATCCGGTGATGTGGATATTGTTATGCCTGTTACGGGTGCTAAAGGGTACGAACCCTTGTTTGCCATCTACAAAAAAAGCGTTATTGATGTTGCAGAAATCATTTTGAAAAATAATGGGCGAAGGATAATTGACCTGTTAGGTTTTGTTAAAAGTTCATTCATTGATCTGAACGACAGGCGTTGGTATCAGAATTTAAATAAAAAAGAAGATTATTTACAGTTTATAAGCAAATGGGATTCCGGATTTAATGCCTGATTTATAATCCAGGGTATCTGATAAAATCATTTAAGTAAAAAAGGGGATCAACATAACTGAAATGATGGACCAAAATGAATGAAATATCCGGTCATAAAACCTCGCCCCGTAATCCAGCCACTTCCCGGGCATATCCTGTTCTTCCTTGCTGTTATATAGAAACTTATTGGTATAGCCGTTTGGTGATTCATTCCCTCCCTGTATGGGAAGCGGTTTCGAATAAGACATTCCAAACACATAATAATCGTTAACCTGTGTAAACGCCGGAGTATTGTCGCTATTCGGGGTAAGTGTCAGCCTCACATTGCCCAGGTGGTCCTTCAGGTAGTAATAAAACTTAGGCGTCATCTCTGCGTCTAACTCTATGTACCCGTCCTCGTGTATAATGCGTTTGGGTATGCCGTGGTAAGTGACAAGGTCACCGATATACTCCTCGTCAAGAGTGATCTGGTTGTATTGATTATAAACCTGCTTTGCGGTTTTCACTCCGTTTCGTCCATAATGATAAACAAGCCTCCCC
Organism: Bacteroidales bacterium; assembly: GCA_020052415.1. Taxonomy (GTDB): domain Bacteria; phylum Bacteroidota; class Bacteroidia; order Bacteroidales; family JAADJA01; genus JAADJA01. The sequence continues at coordinate 72,770 of JAGVPB010000042.1, forward strand.
GTTTCAAACTGTATGCAAGCCGGAAGATCGAGCCAGTTGTTGTAAGTAACACTGATATTCCGGGCTATATCCATTGTCAGGTTTCCGTTTCTGTCGTATTCATAAGTAAAGTTGTCAAAATTAACAACTTCTCCCGAAGCACAAAATCTCTAAAAAATATATCAATGTATGCCAACTATCGGATTGCGTTATTTGGTCTTTTAGTGGCTTTATTATTTCACTCCCTATTTTTACTGGTCTCATTAATGGATTTCGTATTTTTACAAAATAAAAGGTAAAATTGATAGAGATGAAAGTACTCTTTAATAAGAAATTCCTGGATCACAATATTCATAGTGATGCCGAAGGGGCCTACCGGTTAAAAAACTTTCCGCAATATTTCAGAGATACAGATTTGAACGGTGAAGAATACATCACATTGGTTCATACCAAAGAATATAAAGAAAGAATAAATAAAGCTTGTCACAAAAGGGAAATTATGGCCGAAATACAACTGAGTCCTTCAAGCTATGAAGCCGCTATTTCAGCTGTGGGTTTAACGGTTCTTGCTTCATCCCAGGGTGACTTCGCAGTAGTGAGGCCTCCCGGACATCATGCCGGCCGTGAACGGGCTGCAGGTTTTTGCCTTTTTAATAATATTGCCATTGCTGCACAAAAAATTGTCAATGAGGGAAAAAGGGTTTTCATCTTTGATTTCGATGGCCACCATGGCGACGGAACCCAATCTATATTTTACAATTCGGATAAAGTCTTATATGCTTCTATCCACCAGGCTTTTGCTTATCCCTTTACTGGGTTTCCCAATGAAAAAGGTATAGATAAAGGTGAAGGATTTACCTTAAACATACCGATGATCGCCGGAAACGGTGATAAAGAATTCCTTGAAGCATTGGATAAAATAATAGTTGAAGCACATAAATTTAAACCTGATGTTGTTGGAGTATCTGCCGGCTTTGATGCTTATTACAAAGACAAGTTGCTTGGATTAAAAATCACCTTAAAAGGCTTTTATGAATGTGGCTTCCGCCTGAGACGTGCCTTTCCAAATGTTTTTGCGGTATTGGAAGGCGGTTATCATAACGAAATCAAAGAGTGTATTGAAACTTTTATTGACGGAGTTAATGTCGGCGCACGCCCTCTGAAAAACAGGTTTGATCATGAGATGTCGGTGGGTTAATTATTAATGCACAATTCATCTGTATAAATAAGGTAAATGATTTTAGTTGCCATCAGCATTCTGATATTTAATATTCCATTCGGGTATTGGAGAGCTAACGTAAAAAAGTTTTCATTCCAATGGATACTTGCTATCCATTTGCCAATTCCTTTCATAATAATTGAAAGATTGGCAGGTGGTATCGGATTTGCCTGGATCACATATCCATTAATGATAACTGCTTTTTTTCTGGGTCAGTTTCTTGGAGGAAAGTTGTATCTATTCCTAAAGAACTACAAGCATTATCCGGTTTCATCCTGTTTTATCATGGACTGTTACAGAAATTGCTGGTCGTGATCTACACTTCTATTTATAAATCAAGAAATATAATTCCCAGTCCGCTTAAAAGTATTATTGCCCCAGCAAGGGCATGCGTGTATTTTTCAAACTTTCCAAGGGGTAAAAAATTCATTCCAAATGTCATCAATAGCACAATCGTGAGCATAGTGCCGATGGTTACTAAAGAGAAAATTGTACTGATGATGATCAATCCAGAGGTGCTATGTTCCGCAGCAGGATACAGCAATATTGGAATCAGCGGTTCACAGGGTCCCAATACAAAAATGGTAAACAAAATCCAGGGTGTAATGCTTTGCTTGTGTAAATGATCGTGGCTGTTGGTATGGTCAATGTCATGCATAGTACCGTCATTATGAAAATGAATATGTTTGTGTGGCTTGTTAACCAATACCCTTCGAAGCCCCCAAAGGAAATAAGTGAGTCCGAAGATAACAAATGCCCTGGCTGCCAGATTGCCCTTTGTCCCTTCAACAGCTTCGAGTTTCCATACTGCAATTCCAAATGCAATTCCAATGGTACCAACAACTATTGAGCTTCCTACGTGTCCTATCCCACAGGCGACAGTAATCCATGAAGTCTTGAACATTGACCATTTACCTGCTTTTGCCATGAATATAAAAGGAACATAATGATCCGGGCTAAAAAAGTATGTAAAAATCCAATTGAAGCTGCCGTCCAGGACAATACTATCAATTCACTGGTTATAATTATTGCAATCATTTAAAATTCGAGGTATAAAACTATTATAAATGAACATACCCTGAGAATTTGTAGCAAAAATAATTTCTTGAATAAGGTCTATTTATAAGAAGTAATTCCCATTTTGAAACAATAAAAAAGGATATGTGTTTTCCTATCTATTGATATTAAACTATTTAAGAGGCTTAAATAAAATAGTATAAATTTTGATAAATATATTATCTATTTATAGAGAATATTACTAAAAACGGAAAGGGTTATTTTAAAGTTTTTAGTATTTTCAACCAGTTAACAAATTGTTTTACATAATAACAAAATTTAGAAAAATGAAAAAACAAATTAAAAATTCAATTTTCCTGCTTATTGCAGTTCCATTTCTATTTATGGGCTGTCAAAAAAGTGAAGTAATGGACGATGCGCAAAAGGCAAATCCAAATTCTGAAGGTTCTCAGACCTTAAAAAGTACAATTACATATTGTGGAACTCCGCTCAATGCCAACCTTGTTGATTTTGAAGAAACTATTATTGCCGGTACTGCTGTTATTGGCAACGATGAAACTAAATTGTACGTGAGCTATGAACTGACAGGTGACTGGTGGATTCAAAATGCCGTATTATTTGCAGGTCCTGCAGATTCTGCTGGATTAATTCATCCTGATGGCAGCGGGCAGTTTGCACCATGGTATTGGAATCCTCCTTACAGGCATGATTTTTTCCCCTGGGATTTTACGCAGACACATACATTTGAGGTTGATTTAAGCACCCTTGATAATTGTTTTACTGTTGTGGCATACATCTATTCAAAAAATTTAGTCACAGGCGAACATAAATATATTTGGGGCAAAAGTGTGACCAAAGTAAGCGGATATTATCTGGAATATTGCAAACAAAGTTGCACAACTCCACCGCCCCCTCCTCTTGGTGGCTGTGAAACCGGTTATGCTTATGGTGAATCCTATGCTAATTGTTTTCTTAATATTCCGGGTGTAAATTCAAATAACTGGGGTTGGTCGAACGGTCAAATCGGTGCCGGAAATTATACATGGCCCATTTATGCCGGAGCCGGTCAGTGCAATATTGGCAATGGTACTCTTGTGGGCTATCTCCAGGTAAATTATGCTCCACCCACTGCAACAGTTACCTATTCAATGCTGGATGGTTATATTATGAATGTGACCCACCTTTATGTCGGAACCCAGATATTGCCAAAGAAAAAGAATAAATTTATAACAGCACCGGGGCAATTTCCATACAAACACTGCAATTTAAACGGTGCATCATTCGACACCTTTACAATCAACGGACTTTCAGGTTCAATATATGTAGTTGCACATTCAGAAGTATGTGATGATATTTGATATTTTTAGAGTCATTGTATTCTAATTTGGCAGGTCAATGAAAGACCTGCCTTTTTTTATTTATTGGGTCAAAAGAAAAGATTTTCCTCCCATTTTGAAACTGATTGCAAGCATGCATTCTATTATTAATTCATGATATCCAATGGGTTATAGCAATATTTAATTGTTGCATATCTTTTGTTGCTCTTAATGTACGGAATTAATGATAAGAACCTTCATAAAATTAAAGAGGTATAATTTTTTATTGAATTTTACTCAACCGGTACAAAATCTTTTTTACAAAATATCATACATAACTAAATCTTTTAAAATGAAAAAACAATTTACAAATTCAATTTACCTGCTTATGGCAATTCCGTTACTCTTTGTCGGCTGTCAGAAAAACGAAGTTGCGGATGATGTTCAAAAATCAAAACTGGAATCCGAAGGTTCCGGATTACTAAAGAACACGATTACATATTGTGGAACACCCATGGTTGCAAACCTTGTTGATTTTGAACAAACCATTAATCCCGGAACTGTAACTGTCGGGAATGATGAGACCAAACTTTATGTTACTTATGAGCTTTCGGGCGACTGGTGGATTCAGAATGCAACCCTGTATGTAGGGCCTGCCGCCAATGTACCTGGAACTATGAATCCGGATGGGTCTGGAAATTTTACACCCTGGTATCCCTATTTCCCGTATTACTATTATCCCTGGGATTTTGTTCAAAACCATACTTTTGAAATTGACCTGAGCACCCTTGAGGATTGTTTTGTAGTAATAGCTTATGCTAACTCAAAAAACCTGGTGACCAATGAAAATAAATTTATCTGGGGAAAGAGTGTTTTAAAATATGAGGGATATTACCTCGAATATTGCAAACAAACTTGCGGACCACCTCCGCTCGGAGGGTGTGAATCGTCTTATGCGTATGGAAGCGATTATGCAACTTGCTTTTTAAATATTCAATGGTTACAAGGTGATAACTGGGGATGGACGAATGGCAGGTTAAATGTCGGAACTTATACCTGGCCAATTTATGCTAAAGCCAATAATTGTGTTACAACTGATGGGTTGATAGTCGGTAGTGTAACCGTGACCTACAATGCATGTCATAAGGTTTTTGTTACTTATAATGTACTAGACGGGTACGAACTCTCAAAAACGCGTCTTTTTGTAGGATTCCTTCCGTTCCCTATTCATCACTGGCATTTTACAACGGATCCTGACCACTTTCCCTACAAGCATCTTAATCTGAATGGAGCCACAACAGATACCTTCACAGTCTGCGGTGTTTGGGGAAAAATATATGTTATTGCTGAAGCTGAAGTCTGCGACGCCGATTAATAAAATATTAAATGCGTTTTAAACGTATATTAAAAGGCAAGGAAATAAACACCTTGCCTTTTTCTTTATTATAATTTTGAAAAAAATATATTTGGCAAAATGGAATTCAAACAGCGATATTTTATTCATGTGGCCTATAGCGGAAAAAATTACAATGGCTGGCAAGTACAGAAAAATGGTATTAGTATTCAGGAAACACTAAACCACGCACTTTCCACCCTTTTACAAAATAAAATTAATGTTTTGGGCTGCGGCAGGACTGATACGGGAGTTCATGCAGAGAGTTATTATGCGCATTTTGATCTGACAGACCTTAATATAGTCCATAACAAAAATTCCTTAATTAAAAAACTCAATGGATTTCTGCCATCCGATATAGTCATATTTGATCTTATCCCGGTTCAAAAAGAATCAAACGCAAGATTTAGCGCAATTTCCAGAACCTATGAATACCGGATTTCAAGGGTAAAAAATCCGTTTAACAATGATTTTACTTATGGTTATTATGGTAACCTTGACATCCATATATTGAATGAAGCATCAAAGATTTTGTACGATTATTCCGACTTCACTTCTTTTTCAAAATTACACACCAAAACACAAACGAATTTTTGTAAAATATCTGAGGCAGGTTGGATGCAAACACTCGATGTTCTTACTTTCAGAATAACTGCTGACCGGTTTCTGAGAAATATGGTGAGGGCAATAGTCGGAACAATAATGGATGCAGGACGAGGTAAAATGACTTTGCAGGATTTAAGGAATATTATTGAAAGTAAAAATCGTTCAGCAGCAGGAACCTCAGTACCTGCACAAGGGCTTTTTCTCGTTGATGTTCGTTACCCGGACGATATTTTTTTATCCTGAAGAAATGCAACCTGCCTGACATCAATTCCAGCGCAAAGTAATTTTATTTGAAATTTATCAGTAAATATTTTCATTCAATCATTTAATTTTTACTTTTGCCTGTTAATAAAATAACAAATGATTTGCTAACTATGAAAAATTTACCGGATAAAACGGTTGAGAGGCTAAGCCAGTACAGAAGAAGCCTGAATAATCAATTGGTAAAAGGGAAAACCCATATTTTTTCGCATGAAATAGCTAATTTGCTCCATATCACGCCCGTGCAGGTGCGACGCGATATAATGCTCATCGGGTATTCGGGCACTTTACGTAAAGGGTACGATATAAAAGAGATGGTAGATTTAATTGGTAAGATAATAGATACTGAGGAAGGTCAGAAAATTGCTGTAATCGGGATGGGTAATCTTGGTAAAGCTTTTATTCATTACCTTCAGGAAAAAAGATCAAAATTAAATATTGTTGCCGCTTTTGATATTAATCCTGAGAAAATAAACAAGACCTATGCCGGGGTAAAATGTTATCACTTCGATCAGTTGGTTGAGATTGTCAGATCTGAAAATATAAGTATAGGAATCATAACAACTCCACCGGAGGTTGTATCGCAAATTGCCGATAAGTTGAATGAAGCCGGAATAAAAGGCATACTGAACTTTACTCCCAAACCATTAAGTGCGAGGGAAGGAATTTACCTTGAGGAATATGATATGATTACTTCGCTTGAAAAGGTAGCTTACTTTGTGAAATCTTAAGCCTTTAAATGAAAGCAAAATCAGAAATCCTGCTCTGACTTTAATAAGCCCCTGCACGTTTCCTCATGAACCATTCGGCCATAAGAAAAATTATTATTAATAACAGAATGGCCGGAAAATTCAGAATTTCGGAATAGCTTTTACTCGAATATGTTATCGTTTTGATGTAATCGCTCCCAATAATTGTATCATATAACGCAAGAATCTGATGCGGATAAATCATTTGACCCCCGCTGTTTATAGCAAGATTGTACAACAAATTATGGTTCGCAACGGTGTTAACCGATTCAATTGTCAAAGGTGTAACTGTAAATTCACCTCTGTCAGTAAATATCTTTTCTCCCACCTGGACTCTTGCCGAATAACTGTAATGATCAACAGGCAGTTTTCCTGCATTAAGGGAGTATGCTGAACCGCTATTATTAAAAACAAATGAATAATTCCTGTTTTGACCATCATTAATAGTAATTGAGATTTCAGGAATAAATATCAATTCATAATTGTCATTATACACTTCAGCATTAAATTCAATGTTTTCATTCTCAGTAAAGCTGTTTTTACAAAAAATCCTGAAGAAGCTTTTATCTGCTTTTACTGAAAGATACTGAATGGATTTGTTAATAATTTCATTAAATGCTTCGTGATTACCGGTTTTAGAGTAATCAAACATTCTCCATTTCCAGATACCGGTCCCACAAAAGATTCCAAATTTTGATTCTGCACTTTGATTAAATATCAGCAAAGGTTCACGGGTTGTAACTTCACCAATTCTTTGATAGAACAATATATTCGCCGATGGTTGAATAACGCTGTTTCCATAAGGACTGATCAAAGGAGGAAAATCAGCAACAGCCTGCAGTGTGGAACGGGAAAGGTTAAATGAAGTAAACTCTTCATTTATTTCAGGATTGGCCTCATTAAAAAAGATTTGATCGCCTTTGACCATGATACCGGTATTTTGCCTGTTAAAAAGAGGCAGATTCGTTTGCTGGCTGATCATGAAAAGAACCGGAATGTGTTCGATGGCAATTTTTTCCAAAATATTGCTGATGTTGCCGGATACCGAAGGAAGACCATGTAAAATGATCAGGTTATAACCTGAGACTTCTTTATTAAATTCGTCAACAATATACTCTTCGACAACATAATTCCTGTTCGTAACAATAGCCTGTTTTAACGCCGAAATATCAGGATGAGGCGACTGAGACAGCACAAGTATTTTTTGTCGGTCTTCAATAACATCAATAAAAAAATCCTGGTAATTGTTTGTTTGGCTAACTTCATTATCCACTCCCGTCAGACGAACAGTATATCTTTGCAGACCCGGAACATTGGCTTTCAGATGAAGATTCAGGGTTTCGAAATATGTATCAGAACCTATATTAATCATCCTGCGAAACAAAACTGAGTCTCTGCTTGAAATTGTTAATTCTGTAGTCGCATCATGACATTTATACGCACTTACAAGCACTTCGACTGGGAAATCATTATTAAGGTACGCGATGCTGTTAAAGTTGACTTTATATAAAATGATATCTTTCCGTATATTGGTATCGCCCAGGGCTATCGTATAAATTGGAAAATGAAATTTATCAGTCGAATATAACGGGTTAAGCCCCCGGTTGTAAATGCCGTCAGTAGCCAGAATTAACGCACCCACGTTCTGTCCAGCATATTTACTGTTAATATCCCGGAATAATGCTGAAATATCTGTGAGTTTGTCAGAATAATCAATCTGAAAGTCCTTATTCAGGCTTTCACCAAAGGTATATTTATCAACAGCAAAAGATGACGAAATCCTGTCAAGCATTGAATTCATCGTTTGTGGATATTCGCTCCTGTAAAAATTGGAATCTGTTCCTGTGATTACAGACAGGGAGTTATCCTGGGCAAAAATAATAATCGGTTTTTCAGAATGATGGGTTGTGGTCCTGACCATAGGATTTAAGAGTAAAAAGGCAATAACAGCAATTGTTAAACCTCTAAAGACAGCCATTATCCATTTTAACGATTTGGAAAATTCACTCTTCGACTCCCTGTAATATAAAATCATTGCATAGGCGATACCAAGCAGGAAGCACAGCATGATAAACCACAAAGGGTATTCGGTAACGATATTGATCTTCAACGAGAATTATTTATAAGCCAATTCAGAAACAATTAAACGGTATGGTACTTATGAAATTATGATTGGAAGCAGAAATTATATTCAACAGAACCAATGTTAATCCAAAATTAATACCGGTATGGATGATAATTAAGTACTCATACCTCCGCAAACACTTATAACCTGTCCGGAAACATAAGACGAGAGATCTGATGCGAGAAACAAAGCGACATTAGCAACATCTTCAGGAGTACCACCTCGTTTTAAGGGAATCTGTTCCTCCCAGTTCTTACGCATTTCTTCCGAAAGTTTTGCTGTCATTTCGGTAATGATAAAGCCCGGGGCTATAGCATTGCAACGGATGTTCCGGCTTCCCAATTCCTGAGCAATGGACTTGGTAAATCCTATCAAGCCTGCCTTTGAGGCAGAATAATTGGACTGACCCGCGTTGCCGTTAACCCCAACGACCGAACTCATATTGATTATCACACCTGAGCGCTGTTTGATAAAATACCGTTGAACTGCCTTGGTAAGATTAAATGCAGATTTCAGGTTTACTTTCATGATGAGATCCCAATCATCTTCAGACATGCGGAGCAATAAATTGTCGCGGGTTATTCCGGCATTATTTACCAGGATATCAATTTTCCCAAAATCAACTGCAATATCATTAATAAGTTTTTCACTACCTGTAAAGGAGCTGGCATCAGAGGCATACCCTTTTCCTTTTACTCCCTGCACAGCAATTTCTGTTTCGAGGAGTTCGCAGTTTTCGTCGTAGCGGATATCGGAAAATGCAATGTTTGCTCCTTCCGATGCAAACTTTAAGGCTATCGCTTTTCCGATGCCCCTTGCTGCACCGGTAATTACAGCCGTTTTACCATTTAATAGCTTCATAAAATTTTATGTTGGTTACCTGGGGGCCAAAGATAATATTTATTAAGGATTATCCTTATTGTTCATTTTCCCGGAACTTTTCTGATAACCTGAAGGAAATCTGGTTTTCGTCGAAAACTGCCTCAAGTATTTCGAGAGCAAGCAAATTAATCAGTATTTTTTCAGCTGACCAGCTTGAAATGCACGCCATCCTGCTGAATTTGGATAATGTGATGAGCTCATTTTTCTCTAAGTATTGAAGAATAAGTTTCTCATTTATCCCATAATTAAGGTAGGTTCCTTCAGGCTGTTTTTTTCTTTTCCAGGCTCTGACAATCACTTTGCCGGCAAGCATATTCCGGTCACCAATCCTGATGTAGGCCAGCCATTTTCCGTTAATATCCTGGGCATAATAAGGTTTATCGTTACCAGGTTTAATAGTGATTTCCAATACTTTTTTTCCTTCGACTATCCACTCTTTATTATTAAATTCAATCAGGGGTTTGCAATACAGGTTAACGGCCGTTTCAGCCATGAATTCTTCCTCTTCTGTTCTGATGCCGGCAATGGTCCCATCATCTTTTACACCTATGAGAAGCTTTCCACCATCCGTATTTGCGAATGCTGAAAATGTGCGTGCAATCTTCCGTGAATCGGCAATTTCGAATTTAAAATCGAGTTGCTGATGTTCCCCCTGTGCGATGAGTTTATGGATGTAATGGAGTTTCATAATATTTTTGAAACCCCAAAATTATTAAATACATTTTATTTGGCAAATTGTAAAAGCTCTGTAAAATCAGGTTTGGAAATAATAACGTCGGCAAAATGGTTTAATAAATCATCATTGGAGCAAAAAGCAATGCCAATACCTGATTCTTTAATTATACAAAGGTCGTTTCGGCTGTCGCCAATAACTATTGAATTTTCACGCTTTATATTATATTTTTGAAGAACGCTTAGCAGCGCGTTTGTCTTGCAAAGCGAATGCCTGCATAAACTACCCGGACCATTGACCATAAAGGAAGGAATTTTAACCTCACCGGTACAAATGCTTTTCGAAAACTCAAGTTCATTTGAAAGTGAAAAGTCTATTCCAAGTTTATTTTTAATGTGGCTCGTTATGCAATCATAACTATCGGAAACAATTCCAACGATATATCCCCTGTTTTTAAGTTCAGCCACTATTTCTTTAGTTCCCTCTATAATCGGAATACTATCTGCTACCGCAATCAATTCACTATAGGTCCTGTCTTTTAGCAGGGTTGCGATTTTTTTTGTGAGAAGTATTACATCAGGCTCGGAAGAGCGGATATCCATCAATTCCTTTTTAAAGCCGAAAGCATTGGCGCAGGCATCAACATATCTCCCCTTAAGCAATGTATTATCCATATCAAATACAACCAGTTTACTTAATGAATTGTGTTGGCCGTTCAATGCGAGTTCCATTTGTGAGCGAATCTCTTTCAGAGCACCTAACTCTTCAAAATTATAATTCGGATTTTTTGACATTGCGGCTTTCATAATGATGGTCTGAGCCACCTCCTTGCTCATTTTGCCTAATGCTTGTAAGGGTTTACTTTTATTTTCGATATACCCGATTTCCACTTCTTTAATTTTCACATTCATGAGGTTTACGTCAATCAGAATACCAATGTCAACACCATAATCGTCTCTGAATTCCAATTGTTGAAATATTGATTTTTTTCCTGCAATCATTCCGCTAAGTGGTTGACTAAACCTTAATAAATCGGGAAAGAAGATGCTCAACAAAGGTTTGGCGACAAGTTCCGTAACTCTGCCGGCATTTCGGCTAAAAGATGATTTGACAAACTCAGCTTCTCCCCTCGCTATCGGGTCAGTCAGAAGTTTTATTGTATAGTATGGATAAGGATCTATATCTCCATCCAGGAATACAATAATGTCATTGGAAGCAAAGAGAACACCTTCTCTCATCGAAACACCTTTTCCAAGCTTGGTGCTGGTTATAATTTTGGCCCCGCTTTGCTGTGCCTTTGAAATAGTATTATCAAGCGATTTGTCATCCATCACAATTACTTCGGATACACGAGGCTGGCTCTTTGCAAAATTGACAACTTCCGCTATATGCTCCTCTTCATTTAAAGTTGGTATTATTACCGTTATCATTTGAATCTCATTATAAAAATGACTAATAAACTTTATCTCTATAACAGTTTCTATGGGTATAACTATAACGCGTTTCAAAAGTTCAATTTTGAATTATATTCATTTGATGGTTAATCATAAACATAAAACATTCGAAATATTAGAAATTTAAACTTATCACGGATTCAGGGGCTTCCGAATGGCAGGATCAGAATATTTTTTGCAAAGTATTGCAGAAAAAATTTATCTCCGGCTTATGCTCCATCCGGAAAAATTACTTAGACAGGGACTGATAATTGATAAAATTTAGAATGAATAGGTTACCCCCAGCATAATATTAAACCGATAGGAAGGGTAATTGTACCATCTGAAATATCGTTGCCCGAGAATGTTGTTAAAATTGATGAACCCGGAAAGCAGCTTTGAATAGCGGTATTCTCCGCCAAGACTGATATCCGCATAGCCGTCGAGCCTCACCGGTACAAGGTTGGTGGTGGTAGTTTCATCAACCGTGATGGATTCAAAGGTGCGTGCATAGATGCTGCTGTGTGTGAGCAATTCCCCTTTTATAAGAATTTTATCCTGCATGTTGTAATTTGCCATGAAGGAAATCTCAAGCGCCGGCTTGTGCCATGCTTTATCTTCATTGTCGCAGAAATAGCTGTTGTACTTACCAAGCAATATGGCATTGAATTTATTCTTGTAATGAAAACCGAATTCGGCAATAACCTTTGAATACTTGACTTTATCATAAACAACAGTAAATTGATTGTTCAATCCTTCACCCAGAGCAGAAACTGTATCATTAACATAAAATGCCATACCATCAATGGTCGAGTTCTCAAAACTAAGGTTATAATCGAAATAAGGAGTGATATGGCCCTTGAGTCCTCCGTACTGACTGAGTTTATTGTTTTCGAATTTTTTTTCGAAGGTGGAATTGATAAATGGATTTTCATCACTCATCGAATGCAGGCTGTTCTTATTTAGTTCACCATATATACCGGCATAAGTAATAAGAACATCTTCCACTACCTGCACCTCTGCACGAACCACCGGATACACATGAACCTTTGAATCCGAACCTGATGCTGCATCTCCATTAAGTCCAACCTTAAAATAATACTGTTCAAATCCCAGGTAGTAATATGGCCTGATCATTATAATGCTGCTGTTAAAATCCCGGATGGAATCCATATTATAAAAGTAATTGATACCAAGATCAATCCCCAGTTTTTCACGTTCTGAAAAACCAAAAAAGGAAGTGCTCTTACTCATACCCGCATCGAACCTTACATTGTGTTCATGCGCATCAAATTTGTCGAAAAGATAATAGTATTTCAAATTTACAGAGTGATGTAATTTATCCCTATCCAAATAATTGCTTTCGATGCCGGTTTTCAACCCGATCAGGTTATAACTTTGCTTATAGTCATTTTTGTCAAGGTCAATATCCGGGAATTCACCGGGTTTGAACCCGTAAAAATGGACCCCGGTCCTTTGGTATTGAGCTTCTGCTGATAATGTATGCTGGTTAAAAAACGCCTTACCATATCCATCAACAGTGCTGATGCTGCTCCCTGGAAAGGCATAATCCTCAATTCCTCCGAAGGATGACAGATATTTTGCGTGAACACCGAAAGCATTTTTTTTCGAACGCAGCTTGTTTGCATTAAATTCAATGTACGGCGTCCAGTAATTTCCTATCCCGGCTCTTATATAATTCTTATACAGTTCAGGAACCGATTCACCCTGGATTTTAGCCGGTTTTATTGGCTCAAGGATGACTTCCGGTTCAAGGGTTTTTGATTTCATCGTATAATTAAAGGCTGGCTTTTCCAATCCTTCCGCGGGGATTTCCGGCGAAATGCTGATCTTCGCCATATCCGCCACCGAAGGCTGGTAAGGAGCTACAACCGTTACCTCTTCCGTGTCTGTTACATCCTGTGCAGTCGTCTTAAAACCGGTAATGATAAGTAAACTAATCACTGAAATGACAACTCCGTATCTGATTCGAAATGGTATGAATTTTATCTTAATTGTTCTTTGGTTCATCTTCTATCTTTATAACTTCAGTATCTCCAATTGTATCCTGCCTGTCCGACAGTTCTTTTTTTAGTGTTTCCCTGTCGGTGATCTCTTTCAGCTTGTCAGCCGCCACTATACGCAATTCATTGCCTTCGTAATTATCAATGATGCTTTGGAGGGTTTGCTTTGCCTGGAATTCATTCCCCTTCTTTACATAAATATCCGCAAGCAGGATAAATCCTTTTGCAACCCAATAATCGTGTGCTGAAAAACGGTTCGAAAGATCAAACACCTCCTTCTCAGCCTGATCAAGGTCGTTCAGTTTAAATCCTATTTCGGCACATTTATATTTTGCTTCAGCTCCGGCTTCACTAATGGATATTTCACTCACTTTCCTGAACTCACTTTTTGCCAGCAATAATTCGTCAACGCTGTAAAAGGAATTCGCCCTGATGGTCATGGTTTCAAGCTTCATCCTGTCGTTAAGTTTTTCAACAGATAAGAGCTTTTCAGCCGCAACCAGGGCTCCCTCATAATCCTTGAGCAAATAATGGCATTTCATTTGACCGTAGTAAGCTTCCGTCTGGTTGAGTTTATTTTCGGCGGTCGCGGCAAGTTCAGTGTAATATCCGAGAGCCGTATCATAGCTGCCCATTCCGTAGCTGATGGTCGCCGCATTAACCAAAGCAGTTTCGGTAAACTCAGACCGGGGCTGGGCCAAAACGATTTCATAGTTTTTAAGGGCTTCTTCCTTCTTACCTTCACGGTATTGGCATTCGGCCAGGTAAAAACCTGCATTAAGTTTAAAAGCGCCTTCCGGAAACCGTTGGGTATATAGTTCGAGTGATGGAAGAGCTGCAGAATAATCTCCTTTCATATAGATGTTTTCGGCGGCAATGTACAAAATCGAATCCTGCTCAGATGCTCTGACCTGAGCAAATGGCAAATCCTCTGTATAAGCCAGGTAATCGTCAGCACGGTTCATATCAATGTAAATATTCTTAATGCTGGCAAGCGCTTCCTTCGATTCAGGAGTATTGGGATATCCGGAAACCACTTTTTTGAAGGTGCTCAATGCAAGTTCATTCTGATCGCTGTTATAATAAATCAAACCCGACTTCAGTTGAGCCTTCACTGAAAACCTGCTTCCCGGAAAATCAGTAACGATCTTTTTAAAATTGATCAGCGCATTTTCATTGTCCTTCTGCATAAGATAAGTATTGCCAAGTTCAAAGGTAACCTCGCCCGACGACTGTGAGTCCGGATATTTCCTGATGATCGTTTTTAAAGTCTGTATCTTATCATCGTTTCTCGAAAGCACTCCAAGAACAATCGCTTTTTGAAAAAGTGCATAATCCACATCGAAAGCGTCTATACCGATGGCCTTGTCGTACCACCCAATGGCATTATCATATCCTTTCGATACGAACCATGAATCACCGAGCCTCAGATATGCATCAGCGATCATATCCGGGTTTTCGTTTTTTACATTGCTGACAAATGTTTCAAACGAAGCAATAGCATCTCCGTAATCCTCATTTTTGAAATGTACATAGCCCAGGTTATAATTGGTTATATTGTAAACCGATAGCTTTGTTGATTCGGGAACAGCCAGAAAATCCGTAAAGTATTTTTTTGCCCCCCAGTAATTCTCTGTCCTGTAAAAAGCGTCACCCGCCCAGAACATAGCTTCAGCAGTGATTGCCTTATCTGCATCAATCCCTATGGCTTTTTTAAACATTTTGATCGCCTCTTCATAGTCGAACGCATTGAAAAATTCAATGCCACGGTAAAATGAAATTTTCTGATAATTGAGATTGTAATCGCTTCCCTTAACTTTTATTCTCTCAAGCGCGTCCGAAGCATCCTTGTAGTTGCGGGTCGCCATTGAAATCCTGAAAAGGAAATTATATGCATCGTCGTTCCTGCCTGAGTTGGGATAGCTTATAAGGTAATCCTTCAGGGCTTTTATGGCTTCATTATAGGGATCCGAAGAAAGATCGAAAGCAAGCTGTGCCTGGTTGAATAACGCATCTTCCCTGATATCGGTGTCAAAGGGCAACTTGTAAGCCGAACTGAATGCACCGGCAGCAAACTGTTTCTGCCCCGTCTGAACATAGCAGGCTCCAAGATAATAATAGGCAAACTGTGACAATTCATCCTGCGAACCGGTCACTTTCTGAAAACAATCTATTGCTTTTTCAAAATTGCCGGTTTTATAAAGAGTGAATCCATAAGAGTAATTATCCTCCCTCGTCACACTTAGCCCTTTGGCATCGTGATACTGCTTAAGCCATGTCAATGCTTCTTCATAACGTCCGGTCCTGTAATACGACTCCCCGATGACCCTCACGATTTCCGGTCCCCGCTTTTCTGTTGATTTCTCTAGCAGGCCTGGAGCCATTTCCAATACTTCATCGTACTTCTCCTGCACAAAAAGCATTTGAACGATATAGTAAGGAGCCACCGTACTGAAATTCTCATCGTTCATCAGTTCCTTAAAAGCTTTTAACGCAGCCTCGTGATCTCCTTCAGTATAAGCAATGTGTGCCAGATAATAATCAGAGGGTGAAGAGTACTTTGAATCCCGGTTTCGTGACTTTTCAAAGTTCACTTTTGCCATACCCATATCATCCGATTTAAAGGCACAATACGCCATTTTAAAGTAAAACTCATCGGTTTGATCTTTGGTAAGCTCCAAAATCTCTACTTTTTTAAAATAATCCTGTGCCGTATTGAATTTTTTATCGCGGTAGGCAAGCTGGCCTAAGTGGAACTGTATCAGGTTATGGCGACTGTTCGCCGGATGGTTTGCCAAAAAACCGTTGAATTTATATTCCGCATCGCCATTGAAAAGTTCCATGGCGCAGAGTGCGTCATAGTATTCAGCATTCACCCTTAACTGCGAAACCGGATTTTTCTCATAGTTTATCACATAAATGAATTCTTTTTGAGCCGCACCGTATTTCTCCTTTTCAAACAAATCCATTCCCGAATGGTAAACTGCTTCCGGATCGCGGTATGCTGCTGTTTTCTGAGCCATCATACCCGGCGGAATCAATACTAAAAGAAGTGCAAATATTTTCAGTTCTGTTATCCTCATACCAAACTTTCAAAAATTTACGAATACCGGACAAATTGATTTATCCGGTTCAGGCAAAATTATCAACTATAAAAGTGTAAATATGAGGCTATAAGTCTAAATTATAACATAATGATGTTAATAAGTCAGATTAGGAACGGGAATTGGAAAATTATATTTTGGATTGCAAATTTATTTATCGTCATTGCGAGGGAGGAACGACCGAAGCAATCTGCTCATGATGAGATTGCTTCTCTTTATTTCATTCAAAATAACACTATCGGCTTTGAAGTCACCTTAAATGGCATTTTTATATTTCTTCCGTATTTCATCCCACGATTTGAATTCAGCCTTTCTCTTATAAATTTTTTCCAGCCGCTCATTTAAAATCAACTTATGATCCGATGGGAGTACCTCATATTCCTGATCCTTTGCAATATCTTCCCACAGAAGTTGTACTAATTTTATCTTTTCTTTTCTCGGTAGCTTATGCAATTCAGCTATATGAGTGTTTGTCATCATTAAAAAGTTTTCACAAAGGTAACGAAAAGCAATAAAAATAAATCACACATCTTGCAAGTTTATCGTGTTTTTAATTTTGGCGTTATTCTCGAAAATATGAGGCTATAATGGAAATAAGTACCGTAAAAATAGCCATATCGAAAATCATTGGGCAAATACCGGGATTAAAACCTACTCTAATTTTATCATATCGGTTCCACTGAAAGTCTGCGGAATAAAATGACAAAAGCTCTGGTTATCAAATAATTTCTCTAAATGTCAATGTCATGAAAACGCACAAGGCAGTGATTCAATACTGAACCGGTGGAAGGGGGGTCAATTAACCGGAATGAGGGGGTCAATTTGGCCGATATGAACAATCGGTAACTTTGCCCTCAGATCCATCGGTGAGGGGGTAGGTCAATTTGTAGCGAAACAGTTGGGTCAATTTGAGCGAAATATTGATCTTACCCGACTCGTAAATGAATGTAATTAGTAAGATATCAGGCAAGAGCCTGACAGGATATGATCGACTTTGGCAGAGCCTAAGCTGAACGGGACTTCAGATAATAATTTCCGATTTACTTGCCATTTGATTAAATTTAAAGTTCATTTCATTGACTTGTATATAATTTAATTCATTAGTCCAGGTAGTAAAAATTCACAGGAAAATCAATACACCCAAAGCCCCTCCCCTCGCATCACTTCAGCTAAACCAATCAAATTTCCAACTTCTAATATCTCATTTCTCATTTCTAATTTCTAATATCTAATTTCTAATATCTCATTTCACCCCTCCCTCATTTGAACCTTTACACCAAAAATTTGTACATAAGTATTTCCACAATATTATTAGATTTGAAAAAAATTGAAATTGGATACTTATGAATATTGCAGCTTTTTTAAAAATGTCGTACGGGATTTATCTCGTGAGTACAAAAAAAGGCGATAGATTAAGTGGATTCGTCGCCAATACGGTTTTCCAGGTAACTTCTGATCCGCCCAAAATAGCCATCAGTTGTCATAAAGAAAATGCCAGCGCACGTGTGATCGAAGAAAGCGGAGTATTTTCAGTTTCCGTTCTTGATAAAGATACCGATGCAGGATTGATCGGGCTCTTTGGATATCACAGCGGAAATGAAGACGAAAAATTTGAAAGGATAGAATATAGGATAGGAACAACCGGAGCGCCCATTATAATGAGTCATGCAATAGCCTTTTTTGAATGTGAAGTAGTTGATAAGTTTGACCTCGGCACACACAGCCTTTTTATCGGCAAGGTCATTGACTGCGATATGCCGCATCCCGAAAAAGATCCGCTTACTTATGATTATTTCCGGAGAGAACTGAAACTCATGGCGCCGGAACGCTCGCCTACCTATATTGATAAAAACAAATTAAAAAAAGAGCATGAAAAGCCGGTCGAGGTTACCGGTAAAGACCCCGGCCAGGAATATATTTGTTCGGTATGCGGCTATGTATATGATCCTATTGTGGGTGATGAAGCTCGTGGAATCCCTCCCGGAACGCCATTTGAAGATTTGCCCGATGACTGGGAATGCCCGGTATGCTCAGCAGCAAAATCACTTTTTATCAGCGAGAATTAGGAAATAGCCAGATATGAACCCGGTTACTGGTTACTCGTTACAGGTTACTGGCTGCTCATTGCCGACTGTCTCGCCTGTGGCTAGACCGACTGGTTACTGGTTACTTGTTGCTGGTAACAACTCAGAACCCGGAACTCCAAACTGCAAACTTCGAACTCAGAACTTTGAACTGTTCTAATCAGAACACGTCAAGGATTTTTACTTTTTGTCCTCTGAAGTCGAATACATCACCCTTTTTCAATCCTTTCATAGCATGATAAAAAGGCACTTGTAATGAAATGGCATAATAAACATCATTTTCGATGGACAGCTTACCCAAACCGATGGCTATAAACACTTTTTGCATGTCGGTAATTACCACACTTCCGAATTCAACTTTATCGTGATCAGCATTAAGATCAATTTTACTGATGGTTTCAAGCATATCCATTTCAGCTTGCAGTTGTTTGGCATACATATCACGGTTACCGATCAGTTCCATCTTGTGCGAATCGCTATCATCATTCTGATGTTCATATTCATTCGCAGTCATTTCAGCTTCCTGCATTGCGGATTCAAGGTGCCTGATCTTTTCAAGATGTATTTCCATGCACTTATTGAATATATGCTTTTTAAGTACTTTATTATCCATCAGCAACTAATTATCCTGGTTATTAAAAATTACAAATAAACGGGATTATTGATCTAATATTTCTGCAAAATTAGGACATTTGTATTAATTTATACCGACTAATATTTATTTAAATGAACTCTATTACTGAACATCCGGTTTATTCCAAAAATGTATTTGAATTAATAACAGTTGCCAATGATTTTTGTTTGACAATGGCTGGAATCGAGAGCGCTGATAAATCTCATCTGATTGACTATCTTAGAAAAATATGTCCGCTGCTTTACCTTAAAGCTTCATTGCTTCCTGATATATTTGTCTCTGATACGGAAGCAAATGAAAGGTTTCTTACCCAGGATGAGTGGGAAATTCTTTTTAATACACTTAGAAAAAAATTTGCAGCGGATGATGAGTTTTGGTACATTGATCAGTCAGCATCGGGTAATGATCCTGTGAAAGGCAGCCTGGCAGAATGTTTTGCCGACATTTACCAGGATATGAAGGATTTCCTTACATTATATCAAAAAAATTCACTTGCTGCAAAGGAAAATGCTGTCCATGAAATTAAAAGGTTGTTCGAAATTAGGTGGGGTTTTAGCCTGGTTAATGCCCTTATGGTTCTGCATTACCTTGTGATGCCCAAAGGACAGGAAGAAGACTCCTCTTTCATTCTTTAATCGGGCAGCATTAGTAAGGACTCTATTGTTTGAAGTAATTTTCTCCGGTTAATGGGTTTACTGATGTATTCATCACATCCCACCTGCAGGCTTTTCTGATAGTCATCAGCCATGGCATAGGCGGTTTGAGCTATTACAGGTATCGTTGGCTTGATCTGTTTTATCCGGCGGGTAGCCTCATATCCATCCATTTCCGGAAGTTTGATGTCCATAAGAATAATATCAATTTTAGGATTGGCTTCCACCATTTCA
Organism: Bacteroidales bacterium; assembly: GCA_020052415.1. Lineage (GTDB taxonomy): Bacteria > Bacteroidota > Bacteroidia > Bacteroidales > JAADJA01 > JAADJA01. The sequence goes on from JAGVPB010000042.1 coordinate 93,156, forward strand.
ACTGCCTGTTTTCCGTTTCTGGCATGTATAATATCAATCTGGGTTTGTTTTAAAACCTCTTTAAGGTAAATCAGGCTCATTTCGTCATCCTCTACGATCAACACACATTTACCTGTCCAGATAAATTTGTTTTTGATCTCCTTTGATGTCATTGGTAAATCTTTAACTGCAAATGTGGCAACTGTTGCAGGTAAACTAAAGTAAAACTGTGAACCAATACCCTTTTCAGATTCGAACCAGATTTTACCGCCAAGCAATTGAGCAAGATCTTTGGCAATGGACAATCCAAGACCTGTTCCGCCGTACATTTTCGCAAACTCATGTTCGATTTTTACAAAACGGTCAAAAATATTCTTCTGGAATTCCTTATCAATACCGATACCCGTATCTTTGACAAAAAAAACGATCATCTGTTCAGCTTTCTTTTTCTGATAGGATTCCTGAAGTTTACAGCCGATCTCAACAAATCCCTCTTCCGTATATTTTATTGCATTTCCTATGATATTAACAAGGATCTGCCATATTCGCCCCCGGTCGGAATTGATAAGTGTATTACCATCTATATTTGTATTTAACCGGAGTTCGACATTCTCCTTTTGTCGGAAGAGATCATCAATCTTGAAATGATCGTAAAGATCAGTGATCAGACCGCCAATGGCAAAGTCTTCGTTTTTAATCTTTATTTGATGGGTTTCGATGTACTCAAGATCAACGATATCTTCAATTATTTTCAGGATTGATCTGCCGCAGGTTTTAATGATGCTGATGTATTTTTCCTTTTCGCCCGGAGACAGGTCAGCATTTCGTATCATTTCCGAAAATCCAAGGATGCCGTTGAGAGGGGTTCTTATTTCATGACTGATGTTCATGAGTAAGGATGAAGGAACCGCTTCGGAAATTTTGGTTGGTGTTAGTGGTGTTTCTGTTCTGTTATTTTCATTGATTTTATAAACTTCGATCTCTTTTCCAAGTTGTTCATTCTTATCTGACAATTCCCTGGTACGTTCGCGAACCATTTTTTCAAATGTGACATTCAGGCTTTTTAGTTCTTCGAGCAAAGTAAGTTTTTCCATCTTTTCGATGGCCATATTTATTATTTGCTTGATTACAATACTCAGACCTGCCAGTCTTTTTTCCTTCTTTACCGTATTGAAAAAGACAAATACACCGAATGGGATATAAATACTTTGAAAGGGAAATAAAAATACGGATTCAGGTTTTACGGAAAAATTATTTGAAATTTGAAAACCACTTTCAATGAAATTTCTCCGGTCGATAACGCAGGGTCCTGATTTAAGCCTGGAAATCAAACCGGAGGTAAGGCTAAATGGACTTGTTCGGGAGTATTCTTCATCAATGGCGGAAAAGTTATTCAGCAAAGAAACCTTTTCATTTGAGATTTTACATACGGCTGCATAAGGAAGTTCCAGGATCATGCAAACACGTTCGAGCAAATTATACATAAGCTCATCAACATCGCCGGCCTGATATATAGTATCAGAAACAAGCCACAGCAGGAGCTTTTCTTCCATAAGCTCTGCCATCTGCTCATTCTGTTGTTCAAGTAATCTCATCCTGAGCCTCAGCTCATTGAATATTGAATCCTGATGAATGGCCATCCCTTTAATTTACCTGCCTCTGTTAATACAATAATCCTTTAACTCAATGTCGAGCTATATATCACCTGATAATCCGGATTAAATTTGTCCTCTGTTTGTAACCAAATTCTGCCCTGTTAGTAAGCAGAAATCTTTAAGTAAAACGATATTCGATATAGTTGATTTTTTTATCCGGATGCAAAGCGTCAAATTTGGTTCCATAATCAAAGGGTTCAGAGGTTTGCAACATGCCCGATTGGATACTGTACCTGCAATAGTGAAGATTCCGGGTAATAATTTCTTAAAGATTCCGGCCGGATAAATGAAAATTGTTTTTCAAAATTGGCAAATGAATTCCCCAATTTGGAAACCCGGCCGACGCAAATTATTTATTTTATTGCCATTGAAATCTGATAGAATAATCCCGGAATTTTAAAGGCTACTATCAACACACCCGAATATTTCACGCCTATTTAGTCAGCGTTTTAATAACATGAACCATTTGAAAGATACGTCAACTCTGCAAAATTTGTAAACCACATACTCATTGTAACAAATGTATTCTAAATTAGCTGTAACTTACTTATATTATTTTTTTTCAAATAACTTTGCCTCAATTTGTAATGAGTCTAAATTGTCAACAATGACATTATTCGATCTTGAGCAGGGCGAAAGGGGAATCATTCTGAATGTACAGGGAAAGGGTGCATTCAGAAAACGCATAACTGAAATGGGCTTTGTAAAAGGTAAAGTTGTGACCGTGGTTAAAAAAGCACCACTCAGGGATCCTATTGAATACAACATTCTGGGTTATGACCTTTCACTCAGGCATACCGAATCTCAGTTGGTTGAGGTACTTAGAGTAAACGAAGCAATTGATCAAACTATTCATTCGAATGAATTCAGTGAAACAATAAAGGACGATTCTTTCAGTGAGGATGCTTCAGTAAAAGGTAAAGTTATTGATATTGCACTTGTAGGCAATCCGAATTCAGGTAAAACCACGATTTTTAATTTTGTGTCCGGCTCTGATGAGCATGTTGGGAACTATCCGGGAGTTACGGTTGATTTCAAACAGGCGAAATTTAATATTGACGGATATCACATCAATATCATTGATTTGCCCGGTACCTATTCGCTGACAGCTTACTCGCCCGAAGAACTTTATGTTAGGAAATACATTCTGGGCCACAAACCGGATATCGTGATTAATGTTGTAGATGCTTCCAATCTGGAAAGAAATCTCTACCTGACTACTCAGCTCATTGACATGAATATGAAAATAGTGGTAGCTTTAAATATGTTTGATGAACTGAAACACAAAGGAGATAAATTTGATTTTGAGGGTCTTGGGCAAATGTTGGGAATTCCATTTGTACCTACCGTTGGATCAAAAGGAAAAGGACTGAATGAATTGTTTAAAAAGGCAATTGAAGTTTATGAGGGTAAAGAAACCTGGATGCGGCATATTCATATTAATTATGGAAATCATGTCGAAAATTCAATTCACAGCATCCAGGAAAAGATTATGAAAATTAAGGGGCTTAATGATCAGGTTTCATCCAGGTTTTATGCGATAAAGCTCCTTGAGAAGGACCAGGGTGTTCATACAACCCTGTCGCGTATGAAAAACTATAATGAAATTTTAAAAAACACAGAAACAGAAATTGAAAAGCTTGAATCTGCGCTCAACGAAGACAGCGAGACTCTTGTTACCGATGCAAGATACGGCTTTATTAACGGAGCATTGAAGGAAACTTATCAACCTAATATTTTCAAAAAGAAATTAAAGACGGATACCGAAATAATTGACACTTTTATCACACACAAAATATTCGGATTTCCGATATTTATCCTTTTCCTTTGGATCATGTTTCAAACGACATTTACCGCAGGCGGTTACCCGAAATCCTGGATCGAACAGTTGGTGTTCATCACAGGACAGGGTCTTAACAGCATATTACCCGACACTGTTGTCAAGGATTTACTCGTAAACGGGATAATCAATGGCGTGGGTGGTGTAATCGTTTTTCTCCCGAATATCCTGATCCTGTTCTTTTTTATATCATTCATGGAAGACTCAGGATATATGGCTCGTGCTGCATTCATTATGGACAGGCTGATGCATAAGATCGGGTTGCATGGCAAGTCGTTTATTCCGCTCATCATGGGATTTGGATGTAACGTCCCGGCCATCATGGCAACAAGAACAATTGAGAACAGAAACGACCGCCTGCTGACCATTCTTATTAATCCGTTTATGTCGTGCAGTGCCCGGCTGCCGGTTTATATTCTCATCATCGGGGCATTTTTCGAGGGAAAAGAAGTTGCAACGTTGTTTACCGTTTATGGGATCGGGATTTTCTTTGCTATTTTTTTTGCGATCCTTTTTAAAAAAACCATCTTCAAATCCTCGGAAGCACCTTTTGTAATGGAACTCCCACCCTACCGGTTACCCACTTTACGGACGACAACAAGACACATGTGGAACAAAGGATCGCAATATCTTAAGAAAATGGGTGGCATAATCCTTCTGGCATCAATAATTATTTGGGCTTTAGGTTATTTTCCAACCAACAAAAAGAAAGCCGGGGAGTTTGATAAGAAAATTAAGCAGGTTGAATTTTCGTACAATACTGTCCAGGCAAATACATTATCCGGCAGCAATATTACGGATGGATTAAATGAAGAAAAAAAATTGATCATTGCCCGTATTGAAAGCGAAAAACAAAATTATCTTCAGGAAAATTCTTTCATTGGTAAGATTGGGAAATTTATTGAACCAGCCATGCGGCCACTGGGATTCGATTGGAAAATGAGTGTGAGTTTACTAGCTGGAGTTGCCGCAAAAGAAGTCGTAGTGAGCACTATGGGTGTTTTATACCAGGATAATCCCAACGCAGATTTAGATACCAAATCGTTGCAGGAAAGATTGCGGACAGCAAAATATGATGAAGGAAGCCGTGCCGGTCAACCTGTGTTCACAAATGTAAGCGCCTTTGCTTACCTTATGTTCATTCTTTTATATTTCCCATGCATTGCTGTAGTTGCGGCGGTAAGAAGAGAATCCGGGAATTGGAAATGGGCGGTATTTATGATGACCTATACCACTGCTGTGGCGTGGGTGGTGGCGTTTTTGGTGAATCAGTTGGGGAACCTGATCTTATCATAACAATGACAAGCCGAAAAGAAATCTATTTCCCTTTACCCAAAAACTCATCAATCCTGTTCAGTCCGTCAATCGCCTTTTCATAATTGGGGCTTAATTCCAATGCCTTCTTATAATCTTTCCTGGAATTCTCAATATCCTTCATCAGTTCATAAGCGAAACCACGGTTGTACCAGGCATCGGTGTATTCAGGATTGAGTTCAATGGACCTGGTAAAATAATCCACCGCCTTGCTGAAATCCTTTAAATAGACAAGATTGATATAACCCATATTATATAAGGCAAAATAGAATCCGTGATCCAGTTTCAGGAGGGTTTCATAAATGCTCAAAGCTTTTTCATATTCGCCGGTTTCCTGGTAAAACAGTGCAAGATAATAATTCACCTCCGTATTGTCCGGGTCAAGGTTCAATGCGTTGTTAAAATACTCCACCGACAGCTTATTTTTTTTATCCGCATAAAGCAAACCCAATTGAAGATGTGCATCGAAATAATCCTGATCAACGTCAATGGCTTTTTGAAAATTCCTGATGCTGTGCAGAGTGTCGCCATTTTCGAGCAAAACTACTCCACGGAAAAAATAAGCTTTCGGCTGAAATTCGTCGAACTTCATTACTTTATCAAGATATTCCACAGCTTTTTTATAATCCCTTATTACAACACAGATTTCCGCCGATTTTAACAAGGCCTGAACATCATCAGGTTTAAGTAAAATAGCCTTATCTAATGCTTCAATCGAAGGCTGGATTTTACCCATACCAAGACAGATGTCGGCAAGAGTAACAAAATAATCAGGTTGGGTCGAATCAATTTCAATAGAAGTGGTAATATCTTTCAGAGCTTCGTTGTACTGTTCCTTTTTAAGATAAAACTCAGCACGCTCCTTATAAAGGCCTGCATTCATCGAATCATTCCTGATCCGGGAACTCAGTTCATCAGGATTTGTACCGGTAGAATCAGAAGGTTTACTGCTTTTTGTATCATTACCCTGTCGTGGATTTTGAATACATCCTGCAATCAAGGCTAAAAAAACCAAATAAAATATTACCCTCTTACGGAATATCATTTTAAATCTATCAATTAAAAAGAATTGACATTCGCAAAACAAGGAATACCAATTCTAATTATGAATTTTTTTTATTAACTATTTCGATGCGATTTTCTGACGGATAAGCCCTTCGATTTCATCGGCAAGTTCCGGGTTATCGGCAAGCAAGCTCTTCACTGCGTCTCTTCCCTGCCCTAACTTGGTTTCACCGTAAGCATACCATGAGCCGCTTTTTTTCAGGATTTCATGGTCAACCCCAAGATCAACTATTTCACCGGTTTTTGAGATCCCTTGTCCAAAGACAATATCAAATTCGGCCTGGAGGAATGGAGGAGCAACTTTATTCTTCACCACTTTAACCCTGACACGGTTACCGGTAGTACGGTCTCCGTCTTTTATCTGGCTGATCTTTCTGATATCAAGTCGCACAGAAGCATAGAATTTCAGTGCATTTCCGCCGGTTGTAGTTTCAGGATTACCAAACATCACCCCTATTTTTTCCCTGAGCTGATTAATAAAAATACAGCAGGCGCCTGTTTTACTAATGGTCGAGGTGAGTTTTCTCAGCGCCTGCGACATAAGCCTGGCCTGCAAGCCCATTTTCGAATCGCCCATTTCACCCTCAATCTCACTCCTGGGTGTGAGGGCAGCTACAGAATCAATAACGATGATATCAATTGCTCCTGACCGGATTAAATTTTCAGTGATCTCCAGAGCCTGCTCTCCATTATCAGGCTGCGAAACCAAAAGGTTCTCGATATCCACACCCAGATTTTTAGCATAAAACCTGTCGAATGCATGTTCGGCATCAATGAAGGCAGCTATTCCGCCCTGCTTTTGTGCTTCTGCGATGGCCTGTATTGCAAGAGTTGTTTTCCCTGAAGATTCAGGGCCATAAATCTCTATTACACGTCCCTTAGGTAAGCCACCGATTCCTAGGGCAGCATCCAAACCTATTGAACCTGTCGAAATAGCTGGTATGCTTTCTATTGCTGCATCGCCCAGTTTCATGACCGTACCTTTTCCGTACGATCTTTCAATTTTATCAAGGGTCAGTTGAAGAGCCTTGAGTTTTTCCTTGTTAACATCCTGTTCTTCTTTAGCCATATTTATTTTCTTTAAAGATTGTATTCGTTTAATATTTGCTCTGTATGGTTGCTGGTATTCACTTTATCAAATATCATTTCTATAATGCCCTCCTCCGAGATTACAAAAGTTGTTCTGATGATACCATCGAACGATCTGCCCATAAATTTTTTTGGACCCCAAACGCCGTAATCGAGGATCACCTTTTTATCGGTGTCAGGAATCAACGGGAATGGTAATTTATGCTTCGTTATAAAACTCTTCTGTTTCGAAATATTATCGGCACTTACTCCCAATATTTTGAAGCCCTTCTCCATCAGTTCTGAATAATGATCCCTCAGATTACAAGCCTCTGCAGTACATCCGGGAGTATTGGCTTTCGGATAAAAAAACAGGATCAGCTTGCTTCCCCTGTAACCTGCAAGTTTAACCATATTCCCATCCTGATCAACGGAATTAATATCAGGAGCTACATCACCAACTTTCAATGTTTTCATACAACATGGTTTTGCGATTCATACAAAAATAGAATTTTAATCCTGATCAATAATATATTGATCATGAAAATTATTAACAAAGTATTATTGTAGTGTTAATTTCGTTTCGAACCAAGCCTTTCAAAATATTTACACTGTTCATTTAAACCGCACTCAGTACATAGCGGATTTCTGGCTTTACATATATACCGGCCATGAAGCAAAAGCCAATGATGGGCAAAACGAATTTTTTCTTCAGGAATATATTTCACTAATTGCATTTCCGTTTCATAGGGATTCCTGGCATTTGTTGTTAAACCGATTCTTGCCGCAACTCTGAAAATATGGGTATCCACAGCCATAGTTGGTTGCTGATAAACAACGGATGAAATTACATTCGCCGTCTTCCTTCCAACACCGGGCAACTCCTGCAATTCTTCTATATTGGAAGGCACCATACAATTGAATTTTTCAACCAGCATCTTTGCCATGCCAATCAGGTTTTTAGCTTTGTTATTTGGATAGCTGCAACTTTTAATCTTTTCAAACACATCATTTACATTCGCCGCTGCCAATACTTTTTCATCGGGGAAAGCTTTGAAAAAACCAGGTGTAATCAAATTTACTCTTGTATCGGTGCACTGAGCTGATAAAACGACCGCTACGATAAGTTCGTAAGCTGAGGAATATTCCAGTTCCGTTTCCGGTACAGGATTCTGACCTTCGAAAAAGGCTAAAACTCTTGAATATCTTTCTTTCTTTCTCATCTGATAATGATTCTACTTTAATAAAAAACTCATTTAAACAAATTAAACAGTAGTATAAAATTAACAGTTAAAACTTAATCGAATGCTTTTGAAATAAAAAAGTCCCGGTAATCATTTTATCACCGGGACTTTCTTCTTCCTTATTTTTTTTTAATTCATCAAAAAGTTAAAGGATCCTGTTTTCTCTGTCTTTAAAACAATAAGAGCACGGGAGTAATTCATGATGTTCTTAACGATTTTTTCATCAGGTGAGAACAACCATTTTTTACCTGTTGTGAGGGGGGTATTTAAATAATAATACTCGTTTAAAACAGGTAGATTAATAGCTGAAAAACCATGTTCCTTCCCTTCTTCAGTTTCGTTGTAATTAAAAAAAAGTAAATCATTCAAGGTAAACGAATTTTTCATAGGCTACTGCATTAGATTGACATTTTCATACAGTAGCAAACGCAATAGAATTTTAATTATTTTGGGGAGGATGAAAAATTGTTTTAGCCAAATACTTTAACCTATTTCAATTTATTTTAAAACAAATCGAAATAGTGATAATTTAAAAATGCAATAAAGTCTTTAATGGGTAAGGACTATATTCTTTTCTGATATCAGTTTACGCAGGTTTATCAGTGCATATCGCATTCTTCCCAGAGCAGTATTTATACTCACATCCGTAACCTCGGCAATATCCTTAAAGCTCATTTCGGCATAATGCCTCATGTAAAGAACTTCACGCTGCTCTGCAGGTAACAGTTCTATCAGTTTTCTGACGTCTTTATGAATTTGCTCTGTAATTATTCGGTCTTCAATTGACTCCTCCATTATATTGAGGTTATCAAAAATGTCGAAATCTTCATTTTTGCTGTTGTCAATAACAGGTATTCTGTTTGATTTCCTGAAATGATCTATGATCAGGTTGTGGGCAATCCGCATTACCCATTGCAGGAACTTACCCTCCTCATTATACGAACCTGCCCGGATCGTATTGATGACTTTTATAAAAGTATCCTGGAATAAATCATCTGCCAATTCCTTATTTTTTGTAATCATAAGAATATAGGCGTAAACCCGGTTTTGATGTCGGCTGATAAGGTTTTCAAGGCTTGAATGATCACCTTCTAAATACCTACCTATAAGCTCTCTATCGCTGTATTGCTGAGCCTTCATATGTACCTCCTTTTTTTAGGATTAATAGGTAGAATTTAAACTATAGGCAAACCTCCTGAAATTTTAGATATTAGTAAAACAAATAACTATGAGAAATTGTTCCAATAATCTTGCAAAACTAACATAATATTAATTGACATGCAAATTTAATTAATAATTTTGACCGGTTATCTTAAAAAATGTTAAAGTACGACCTTTCAAATTACGATCCGCGGGAATATATTATAATAAAAGGAGCAAGAGTTCATAATTTAAAGAATATTGATCTTGCCATTCCTAAAAATAAACTTATAGTCATAACAGGGCTTTCCGGATCCGGAAAATCTTCTCTCGCTTTCGATACTTTATTTGCAGATGGACAGAGGCGCTATGTCGAAAGCCTGAGCTCCTATGCAAGGCAATTCCTCGGACGAATGAGCAAACCGGAAGTGGACTATATAAAAGGAATTTCACCTGCAATTGCTATAGAACAAAGGGTTAATTCCAGAAATCCAAGGTCAACCGTAGGAACCTCAACCGAAATATATGAATACCTCAAACTGCTTTTTGCACGAACAGGCAAAACATTCTCACCTGTATCAGGAAAACCAGTAGAGCGATTTACCGTCACAATGGTTACTGATTTTATTATTTCCCAAAATGCAGGTTCAAAAATCCTTATTTATTGCCCAATGGAACTGAGTAAAAACGGCAGAACAGTTAAGGAGCATCTTTCGGTTTTATTGCAACAGGGATTTAACAGGTTAAAAATTAATGGAGATATTCTCAGAATAGACGAAGTCATTAGAAAAGACTTGCCTGACTTCGATAAAATTGACATAATTATTGATCGGATTATAATTCATGAAAAGGATAATGATCTGAGGTCGAGACTGGCAGATTCTTTACAAATAGCCTTTTACGAAGGGCATGGAACATGTCTTATCGAAGTGGAAAATGGTGGCGAAATCATAACCTCGGAATTTTCGAACAGGTTTGAGGCTGACGGGATTGAGTTTGAAGAACCGTCAATTAATCTGTTCAGTTTTAATAATCCGTATGGGGCCTGCAAGAAATGCGAAGGCTTTGGAACTGTGATTGGAATTGACCCTGATTTGGTGATCCCCAATAAAAATCTTTCGGTTTATGAGGATGCAGTTGCATGCTGGAAAGGTGATAAAATGAGTGAATGGAAAGAACAGCTTGTGAAAAATGCTTACAAATTTGACTTCCCGATCCACCGTCCGTATTATGAACTTACCCATGAACAGCAAAATCTTTTATGGACAGGAAATGAATATTTCAATGGAATCAATGACTTCTTTATTTATGTTGAGGAGCAAACCTATAAAATCCAATATCGGGTCATGCTTTCGAGGTACCGGGGAAAAACTGTTTGTCCCGACTGTAAAGGAACCCGGTTGAGAAAGGATGCCGGTTACGTTAAAATAGCTGGTAAATCAATCAATGAATTTGTATTATCGCCTGTAAGTGATTTGCTGACATTTTTTAAGACAATTGAACTGAATGATTTTGACATGCAAGTTTCTGATAGGCTTATTGTTGAAATTACTAACCGCTTGTCGTACCTTGAGGATGTCGGTTTGGGATACCTGACATTGAACCGGCTTTCGAACAGCCTTTCAGGGGGCGAGGCTCAACGCATCAATCTCGCTACTTCGCTCGGAAGCAGCCTTGTAGGATCACTATATATCCTGGATGAGCCAAGCATCGGACTGCATCCACGGGACACAAAAAGACTGATTAATATTTTAAAGAAGCTGCGCGACACAGGTAATACGGTTATTGTGGTTGAACATGAAGAAGAAATTATAAAAGAGGCTGATGAAATTATTGATATTGGACCATTGGCCGGCACACATGGCGGGGAACTGATCTTTCAGGGGAAGTATGAAGAGCTGATTAACTCAGAAGACAGCCTTACTGCGAAGTATCTCACAAAAAGATTAAAAATTGATTTACCACCATCGAGGCGACGATGGAAAGAATTTATTGAGATCAGCGGAGCGAGGGAAAATAATTTAAAAGGCATCAATATCAGGATACCATTAAATGTTTATACAGTCGTAACAGGCGTAAGCGGTTCCGGGAAAACATCCCTGGTTAAAAACATTTTATATCCTGCCCTCCGAAAGATGTACGGCGGATATGGTGAAAAGACCGGAAAATTCGACAGAATCGCCGGAGATTACAACAGGATTGCGAATGTGGAGATGGTTGATCAGAATCCAATAGGCAGATCTTCGAGGTCAAATCCGGCTACCTATCTGAAAGCTTATGATGAGATCAGGACTTTGTTTTCAAATCAGCCGCTGGCTAAACTGAGAGGTTATAAACCAGGTTTTTTCTCCTTTAATATCGAAGGTGGCCGCTGTGAGGAATGTGAAGGTGAAGGCGTTGTTAAAATTGAAATGCAGTTTATGGCTGATATTTTTCTTAGCTGTGAAAGCTGTGGAGGCAAAAGGTTCAGGGAAGAAGTACTTGATATCAAATATCGGGAAAAGGATATCAACGATATATTAAAAATGACAATTAACCAGGCAATTGATTTTTTTTCCAGTACTCCCGGACAACATTCTGCTGAAAGAAAGATCACGGAAAAACTAAAACCTCTGCAGGATGTAGGTCTCGGATACCTTGGACTTGGCCAACCATCAAGCACACTTAGCGGTGGCGAGGCTCAAAGGGTAAAACTCGCATATTTCCTTTCAAAGGGAATAAGTGAAGCACCGACACTTTTTATTTTTGATGAACCTACGACCGGATTACACTTTCATGATATATCAAGGTTACATTCCGCTTTTCATGCATTGATTGAGAAAGGCCACACCATTCTTGTAATTGAACACAATATGGAAGTGATCAAATGTGCTGATTGGATCATTGACCTTGGTCCCGAGGGTGGAGAAAAAGGAGGTTATGTAGTTTTTGAAGGGACACCTGAAGAATTAATTAAATCGCAGAATTCCTATACGGCTCAATACCTGAAAGAAAAAATCCTTTCGTAATGAGTCCGGGTTTAATGTGATCTTCAATTATAAAATTTGCCATGATTTCTATTTTCGTATTTTTACAACATAGTTGCACTAATTTATAAAATGGCAAGGTATAAAAGGGAATCGTTAATCCGGAAGTTTCTTATTATTCCGGTTTTATTCATTTTAATTGCATCCTGTAATCCAATCCGGGAGCAAAATGGAAAGCCTGTAATTACAGTAAGCATTATGCCTCAAAAATTCTTTATCGAAAAAATAGCCGGTGATAAATTTCTAATTAACGTGATGGTTCCGCCCGGAGCAAGTCACGAAAATTACGATCCGACACCCGGGCAGATTGCAGCTCTTTCTAATACAACCGTATATTTCAGAATTGGAAATATCGAATTTGAAAATATATGGATCAATAAATTCTCGGATATTTATCCCAACCTTAATATCGTTGACCTTTCGACCCATCTTCAGTTAATCAGAAATCCGAATGCTCACGATAATCATGCTCAGAGTGAACCTCACACCTGGATGTCGCCAGCAAATGTTGAAATCATGGCGAAGGATATTTACGAAACCCTCGCGGTAATAGACAGGGAAAATGAAAATTATTACAAGTTGAGGTGCGACTCTTATATTGCTGAAATTGATTCCATAAACGAAATAATCAAATCAAAATTTCAAAACATCAAATCATCAGGATTCATTATTTACCATCCGGCACTAACATATTATGCAAGGGATTATGGGTTGAATCAATACCCGCTTGAAATTGAAGGTAAAAGTCCTTCGGCATTTATTATCAGGCAACTCATTGAGATATCCAGAAAAGAAAATATAAGAACCATTGTTGTTCAAAAACAATTTGATCAATCAAAGGCTCAAATAATTGCGGATGAAACCGGAGGTAAAATCATTTCTATTGATCCTTTGGATTACAACTGGTCGAGCCAGATACTTGAAATAACTGATAAACTATCATCTTCATTAAAGGCTGAACACCTATGAGTGACAATTCAATTCTTCTGGAAATAGATAATATAACCGCCGGCTATAATGGTGAAGTAATTATCAAAAACGCCCGGTTCAACGTTTTTGAAAAAGATTTCATCGGAGTCATTGGTCCGAACGGAGGGGGTAAAACAACCCTGATCAAAACCATACTCGGATTGATTAAGCCATTTAGCGGTCAGATTAAATATTACGGAGAAAATAGCAATGATCAGTTAATTGGTTATTTACCGCAGGTCCATTATGTTGATAAGAAATTTCCGATTTCTGTCAGGGATGTGGTACTTTCAGGCTTGATGAGCAAAAACAGGATGATCAAAAGGTTCACCAAAAAGGAAAAGTTGAAAGCGGATGAAGAAATGGAGAAAATGGGCATATCAGGTATAAGGAAAAAACCTATCGGGGAACTTTCAGGAGGTCAGTTGCAAAGGACTTTTTTATGCCGATCCTTAATTTCTTCTCCCCAGCTTTTGATCCTTGATGAACCGAATAACAACGTGGACAATAAATTTGAGAGCGATTTATACAAAATCCTTCGGGAATTGAACAAAACTATTGCAATCATGATGGTATCTCACGATATCGGGATTATCTCCACCTATATAAAAACTATTGTTTGTGTGAACAGGGATGTTCATTACCATCAATCAAACATTATAAATGAAGAACAACTGAGGGCATACAATTGTCCGATACAACTGATCACTCACGGAGAAATACCTCATACGGTTTTAAAAACACATGTGCACGACCATTAATAAACTCCTGAAAGATGCTTATTGAATTATTCAGTTACAAGTTTTTTATTAATGCGATAATTGCTTCATTGCTAACAAGTATTTCCTGCGGAATAATCGGGACTTACATTGTATCAAAAAGGATAGTATTTATCAGTGGAGGAATTACCCATGCGTCTTTCGGAGGAATTGGGCTGGGGTATTTTTTGGGAATTAATCCGATAATCGGTGCAATTACTTTCAGCATTATGTCGGCTTTGGGAATTGAATTTATGTCGAAGAAAACCGATATCAGGGAAGACTCGGCAATTGCTATTATGTGGTCGTTCGGGATGGCATTGGGTATCATATTCATTTTTCTTACCCCGGGTTATGCCCCAAACCTGATGAATTATCTTTTCGGAAACATACTCACAGTTTCCAGACTCGATATATATCTTTCCTTATGTCTGGCCTTAGGAATATCAATATTCTTTATTTTATTTTATAAACCTATTATTTATATTTCCTTCGATGAAGAGTTTTCGAGAACCAGGAAAATAAGGGTAAATATTCTCAATTATATTCTCATAAGTTTTGTAGCCCTCACCATTGTTCTGAGTATTAAAGTTGCCGGTATCATCCTTGTAATTTCTCTTCTAACCATCCCGCAGGCTTCGGTGAATCTTTTTTTTAAAGACTTTAAAAAAATAATATGGTATTCGATACTGGTAGGATTTTCAGGCTCAATGGGAGGACTTTTGGTTTCATATTATCTTGATATTCCTTCGGGTGCAGCTATCATTTTTATGCTGGTAATTATTTTTATTTTATTTAAAATTTATAGCCAATTTAAAAAGTCATTATCACCATCCGGCGGTTGAGATAATTTTTATCTAATAATGCGCTCAAAACTATTTAGCTACAGATTGTATTTATCCAATCATTGCATCAGACTTTTTCCGGTTAAAATTTTACAATTGGTTGTAACATTAGCTTTTTAAACTTGTATAAGACTAAAGTTAAAGGTGGTGGAACAATATTCCAAGGTATTTTGTAAAACTCGTAGCTATAAAAAAATGAAACGCTTACTCATCCAAATAATTTCGGTTACCCTTCTGGTAATTACAACGATCAGCTTTACTTACTCACAGGAACCATACTACAGCCAGTATTATAATATGCCTACCTATTATAATCCTGCCATGACCGGCCTGAATACAGGATTATATCTGCGAATGATGTACCGAAACCAATGGCCTCAATATAGTGATGACTTAAAATCCTATGGTTTTTCAGCGGATGTTGCGGAAAGGTTTATGCCCGGTGCCGGCGGAATCGGTTTGATATTCGACACCAACAAGGAAGGCAAGGGGTTTATAAAGAGGACTATGGTTGGAGTGCAGTCCTCTGTAAGGATCAAAATAAGGCGGCATCTTATAAGTCAATTGGGGTTTACCCTTGGTTATGTTCAAAAACAGGTTGATGCCGGTGATTTTATTTGGAGTGATCAATTGGATGATAAACACGGGCTTTTATATCCCAATTCGTCCTTTGCCGGATTGACTGAAAAGAAAATTTCATACCCCGACATTGCTCTTGGCCTGGTTCTGAATTATGAAAAGAAAAATCTGAGATCAAACTACGGATTCGCAGTGCATCATGTAACAAAACCCAACGAGTCGTTCTCCAATCTTGAAATTAAGCTGTCGCGCAAATATATTGTTCATACCGACTTTGTAATCTCGCAAATCAGTAATCCTAAAAAAGGATTTAAATTTAATCCGGGTGTGTTATATGAATACATGACCGGATTTCATACTTTTACTTTAGGAGCTAATGTTTCAAAATCGGTATTATATCTCGGAATCTGGTACAGGAACAAACAGTCCCAGATATACAATTACCAGTCCCTGGTATTATTGAGCGGTATTAATATTCCAATGGTAAATAAATATTCACGGTTAAAACTGATGTACAGTTACGATATAAGCGTGACTCAAATGGCCGGTAACGGCGGCGCACATGAGATTACCCTCCGATTCGAATTTGATGAGATCCATTTGTTCAAAAGCAAGTCCTCCTTTGCCGATGATTATCCTGTGATTTATGATCCATCAATTTTTTAATGACTCTCGCTTTCATTTTCCATTATTCTAACCTGTATTCCTGATTTTATTTAACCCAAAATCCGCATTAGAAAATACGAATTTTGCCAAAGGGCTGCTTTCATTTCAGCGGGATTAACCCCAGATGCTAACACACAGGCTTACCCACTAAGCATTAGTGCATTACATTTCTAATACTTAATCGGGGTTTAATGAAACTCAGGGTTATAAAATTCAGTAAGTATATTTGACATTCGGAGTAACGCCAAATAAATAGCCTGAATAATCAACAATTAATCAATTCCCTGCTCAGCATATTTTTATCGCAGGATAGTCAAAGGGATTGTCTTAAAAGTAAAAAAACTGAAGGCTGCCACCAACCTGCCAGACAAAGTTAAGCCAATGCAAGGCAGACGGGAATACCAGAGCACTAAAAATCACAATAGAAACCCTGTCTTACACAATAATGTATATTTCATTTGCAAGTGTCAGTGAATATGCAAAATGGCCGATACAATAAACTATAAATAAATATGGAATCTATATTTCCCGGGGATTTATCGGGATATCAATAATTGCACAAATTACAAAACTATGCTGGCTGTTTTTATAAAAAGAGATTGAAGTCCTAAGGATTTTTAAAAGAGTCCATGGCCTGACAAATATGTTACCTGATCAGCGTAACAGTTCCGTGTGTTTGAGGAGCGATGCTCTGAAATTCCAATCCTGCCCATACAGTCCCATCCCTGAACATACCCTTTGCTTTCCAAACATATACACCTTCGGGCATTAGAATACCATTATAATATCCATCCCAGCTTTCCACCGGGCTTCCTTCTGTGTCAAGTTCGTCCGATTCCCAAAGCACATTGCCTCTCATATCGAAGATATGAACTTCATAGCTGGAAAGATTTATACCTTTTGGCATGAATTTGCTGACCTCCGGGTTTGGATTATTTGGCGAAAATGCTGTCGGGAAATAAAGCCCCCGGAAAAAGACTTCAAGTTCATATCTGCTGGTATCGGAACATCCGTACTCATTTGTAGATGTTAAGGTGACGAGGTACGTACTGTCTTTCTCATAAACTTCCACAGGATCTTCAACACCGGAAGTGTGCCCGTTACCAAAATCCCACAAATAATGAGTAGCATAAATAGAATAATTCTCAAATTTTGTTCTTCCCTGTACTCCCTGGTAATCGGAAATATAAGAGAAGTCGCTGTAAGGTATTGGTTTCACAACAAATGTCTTTGGCAGTGTTTTGGAACAGCCATAAGATGATGCAAACATTGTAACGGTATATTGATCCACACGGGTGTAAACATGAGTTGGTTCTTCGAGTGTGGAGGTATCGGGTCCCGAACTATATGGGTCATTCAGGTCCCAAAACCATTCAGTAATCTCTATTTCAGAGTCTGTATGAATAAACACAGCCTCTGAGTTTACGCACGGATTTTTAACTGAAAAGTTTATATCGGGAGCAATAGTGACTTTAGCCCCGACAGTATCTACATCGGAACATGAATGTAAGGTATTTACGGTAAGCGAAACTAAATAATCCTGAACATTAACATACTGATGACTTGGATTTTTTGATGTACTAAAGCTTCCGTCGCCGAAATCCCAAAGCCACCCTGTAATTGAATCGCTGTCAATAGTATAGGAAGAATCAACAAAATGGATTTGCTGGCCGAGGCAGGCGATCATATTTACTGAATCAATCCTTGCCACCGGCGGGCTGAAAACATAAAGGTCTTTGTTTATCGTATCAAGAGACAATGCCCCGTTTACGTTCCCACTGACGATTAAAGAAACATTATAAACACCGGCATAAGGATAAAAGTGTTCGATAATCGGGGCCTGTTCATAATAGGTAGTATCCGTACCATCACCGAAATCCCATGACCAGGAATCGAATTCGGCTGTAAGTATGGTATAGGATTGATCAACCAACTCAGAAGTATCTCCCAGGCAAACATCAGAATAGATAAAATCTGCAACAACAGCAGTGCCTACATAAATTATTTTTGTAGTATCGTGTATTCCGCTGTGAGAATCAAATATTTTCAAATAAACAGGAAAATAACCTGCATAGGGATAAGTATATGTGGGATTCGGAATATTTGTAGATGTATCAGTAACTGAAATGGGATCTCCAAAATCCCAATACCAGTCAATTATAGTTGATTCTGTAAATGAGTTATCTAAAAAATTTGTTACCAGGTTAGTTCCTGTGTTATAAGTAAAGTCTGCATGAGGGGTATCTGTAACCACAATCGTTGAACATGCCGAATCGCTGCAACCTTCGATGTTAGTAACGGTCAGACAGATTTCAAATATACCGCCAGAATTATAAGAATGAATAACCGGGTTAGGATCTAAAGCTGTGGTACCATCACCAAAGTCCCAGAATCTTGACAATATCGGGATTCCGTGAGAGACAGAGTTATCCGTAATTGTGATTTCCACACCTACAGCTATCGTATCAGGTGCTGTAAAGGCTGCAAAGGGTATTGAATCTATGATAATAGTTTTGATAACTGAAGCAGTACAACCGTTAATATTTTCGACAGTTAAATTCACATCGAAAGGGCCCTCAGCAGTAAATATGTGATGAGGATCGAATAATGCTGACGTATTGTTTCCTCCCGAACCGGGATCGCCAAAATCCCAGAGCCATGATGCTACCGGAATTCCGTTGGTGTCGCTTTGATTAATAAAAAATGAAGTGTCATTAAGGCATCCTATTTCCGAAGTAAAATCGGCTACCGGTTCTAAATCGACATTGAGTGTATCCGTATAGGGAGCCGAAACACAGCCGTCGGAATTCAGAACACTAAGGGTGACTATATACTCTCCGGGTGTTGCATATATATAGCACGGATTTGGCACACCAGACGTAATCCCTGTACCAAAATCCCAATACCAGGCTGTTATAGAAGTAGCATTTGGAATTGACTGGTCATAAAAACAGGTCTGATTACCAAAACAAGGCGGATCATGTTCAAACAGAGCAACCGGTTCGTAAAAACTTACCAAATGGCTGATACTGCTTTCGCAACCAGACTCGTGGGTGACGATCAATGATACTTCATAATCACCCGGAGCAGAAAAGAGATGGTCAGGATTTTCATCAGTTGACGTAAATCCATCATCGAAATCCCATAAATAACTTAATAATCCCGTAACTACAGTTGACTCATTATTAAACTGGAAATCGCCGCAAACCTTTGTAAAAGAAAATTCAGCCTGAGGATGATAAAACGAAACGGTATCCGATGTCATATTCCAGCAACCTGATTCATGGAAAACCTTCAGGAAAACAATATATTCTCCCTCTGTAGTGTAGGAATAAGCAGCATTGAAAGGACTATTAAATAACCGCAGAGTATCTCCTTCTCCAAAAAACCAATGGACACTATCAATTTCACTGACCGGAGTGGAATTATTGATAAAATCAAACGATTCACAATCATTTGTATAAGTAAAATCCGCAATTGGATATTCAAAAGAAACGGTTTGGGTAATTGAATCAATGCAACCCGATTCATGTGTAACAATAAGCTTTACAGGATAATCACCGGGAGTGGTATAAGTGTAAACAGGATTTTGAAGAGTCGAAGCACCGGCACCATCACCAAAATTCCATTGCCAGTCAGTTATCAATCCGGCAGGAGCCGTAGATTGGTCTAAAAATTCAAACAGGCTGCATGAGCTAATATAGCTGAATTGCGGCTCGGGCTGATAAAAGCTGACATTCTGAATCAACGTATCCTTACAACCTGATTCGTGCAATACGATAAGTGAAACATCATAATCACCGGCGCTGCTATAAGTATGTGCCGGATTTTCTTCCGTTGAGGTATTGCTGTCTCCGAAATCCCATTGAAAGGTTAAAATGCCGGTAGTTACCGTTGACTGATTTGTAAATTGAAAATCACCGCAGTTATTTGAAAAAATGAAAGCGGCTTGTGGGATATAGAAAGATACTGTATCGGAAATAGTATCAGCGCATCCCTTAACAAAGACTTTAAGAAAAACTATATGTTCACCTTCAAAAGTATATTGGTAACCAGCATTAAATGGTTGGTTGTAAAGCTTCAGGGTATCTCCTTCACCGAAATACCAGAATGCGCTGTCAAGCTCATCGGCAGGTGTAGAAGTGTTTTGAAAATTAAAACTTTCACATATACTGGTAAAAGTAAAACCTGCATCAGGGTAAAAATATCCTACCATTTCTGAATAGCTGTCAGTAATCGTTGGATCTTCGTGTGTAACTGTAAGTGTAACCAAATAATCGGCCGGGGCTGCATAAACATGGACCGGATCCGTCTGATCGGAAGTAAAGCCGTCGCCGAAATCCCACAAATAGGCCGCTATTCCTCCACCGGTTGATGTGGATTTATCATTAAAATTGAAAGTCTCACAAATTTGAGTGTAAGAAAAATCGGCTGTGACAGATTGTGCAAAAGTCACAGTACCAGATATTAGCAATGCAAGGATTAAAAAGTAATATTTAGAAATTCTCCCTGTCTTTATTCGAAGTTCCCTCATTTTCACAAATTAAATATCAAATTAACAATTTTTTATCATTGTACGGCTGTATTCCATTAAGGTTATACCCGATTCTGACAATTTTAATATTTAATATGCATCTCAGGATTATTGTTATAGTTCTGAAGGAAAGTTTTAAGTTGTTCAGCTTTGAGCCTTTTTGCTATGATGTATTTATTTTCGTCAAGTACAAAAAGCGCCGGTGTCATGTTTATATCATACAAATCATGATAATCGCGTGTTATGCTTCTTGTTCCGTTTACATTTACCCAGTTCAGATCAAAATCACGGATAAACTTTTTCCATTTGACCAGCGAGGTATCGGTACAAACCGCGAATACCTCGGCTCCGGTGTCATTGCTTCCGTACCAATCTTTTAGTTCCTTTATTTCCTTTTTACAATGGCTGCAATCCGATTCATAAAAAAACACAACGGTATAACTTGCCGAAACATGGTAAAGTGATTGAAAGGATCCGCTGGTATCGAGTAAAATCAATTCCGGAGCTTGATTCCCGATCAGAATTGGTCGTAAGGCATCCGCATGTTTGACGAGGGCTTTTAATGTCGTTGAATCAGTCCAGAATGCTTCACCGGTCGCATAATAAGAATCAATCATGTGGACAAATATTTCATCAAATCCCATAATCTTCGATGTTTCATATTTATAGGTCAGATACCAGACAACATATTTGAATACTTCCCTGTTGGCCTTTGTTTTACTGATAAATAAATCTGCTTCCCGGTTTATGGAATCAGGATGCTGGTAAACCATGTCCCTGAAATATCTTTCCAGGCGTTTGTGAAATATCGGGGTTCGTAACAGGCGATCATCGCTCAGGTTAAAATTATCCCAGTAATGTTCCTTAAATTGCCTGAAGGCATAGATCGAATCTTCTCTGCCATTCTCAAGTACAGGTATATCTGTGATCTCAGGGTCCATCATAGCCTCAAGTATCACAGCGACAAAGCTTTCAGGATGCTGAACCACAATATTTTTCTGATGGATTTCCAGGTCAAGATTAAGTCCTTTGATTTGTTCAGCAATAGCTTTAAGCGAGTCGGGCAAATCAGCGAACATATCCTCACTTTTTCTGAGCAATTCAATTTCTTTTTTGACTTTCATGTTGTATTCAATAAAACCGAAAAACAAAGTATTATCAGGAGAATTTTCAAAGTTAATCTTCCCGGAAACATCAGAGATATCCGTTTCGGCTGTAAACTTCTGTTCCCGGTCTATTATCAGTTCGAAGTATTTGTTATTGCTCTGGCCTGCAACAATATAAATGCCTCCTGGCAAAGCAGTATCTCCCTCGAAAATAAATTTGCCCTTAACATCAACTGTTGCAGTATCGGTAAGATAAGTTTTATCCCCAAAGTAGTTTGCGAGGTAACAAACGGTATCGGCTATTCCTTTTATTTGGATCCTTATTTTATATCCCCTGTTATTTATGGTGGTTTGGGAAGTGCAAACACCTGCAAGCAAAACAACACTAACCAATAATAACGCTTTAAAGAAACTAACTGCTTTATTATTTTTATAAGTCATTAACAGTTTAATTTTGGGATAAAAATATATATATTACGGTAATAGAGGATACGCATCTAAACGAAAATGTAAGCTTCAAATTGTTAATAAGTGCTGCCTTATGTCATGATATTTTACCTGAAAATTCAATGCCAACCGGAATATTGTGTTTGTTTTTTTTGGAATACAATATTAAAGGACAGGCTCAAAATTATTTCAAATCCTGAATTCACAACGTTTCTAAAATTAACTCAACTAATAATTATGCACGATCAAAAGTTTTTACGATAGCTTTTTTTTTATCGAATGTACTATTCCTGACCTGAACTTAAAATCAATTTGTGATGTTAATTACTCATTAAAATAATTCAGAAGAAGGCTTTTATTTATTGTATTTTTACCTACATTAAGCCTGCATGTGATAGCTATAAATAGTTGTCATATATTGGATTTTTTGAACAAGTACAAATTCAATAATTAGGAATAATTAATTGTAACTAACCGATTTAATAACTTAAATTTTAAAAAGATGAAAAAAAATTATGTTTTTACATTATTAATTGGGTTTGCTTTTGCACTGATAGCAAACAATGTAACTGCCCAGGGTCCATACGCTTGTTTAAACCTTGGATATGGTTTAGGAAAGAGCACGATGAATCTGGAGGCCTGGAGTTTTTACAATTCCACAACAACCACAAGCACACAAACAGATGAACAAATTGTTGTATCGCTTGGCAAGGGATTGAATTTTGGCGGGACAATCGGAAATATGTTCAATGAAAATGTAGGCGCGGAATTAGGTATTAATTATTTATTAGGTGGTAAGGCCAAGGCAAAAGATGAATATCCGGATGGCACAACAGAATACAAATTTTACGCCCGCATGTTAAGGTTCATTCCTGCTATAGTTATTGCAGCCGGCAGTGACGGAATCAACCCTTATGCAAAATTCGGTGTTGTTATTAGCACCGGCTCAGCGAAATATGAATGGGAAGACAATGATAATGGTGATCTGATGATTGCCAAATGGAAGTATAGTGGTGGTATAGCATTAGGATTTATGGGTGCTGTTGGTGCTTTATACCCGCTCAATGACAACATGAGTCTTTTTGTTGAAATCAACACCATAAACCAATCGTATGCACCCAAGAAAGGTGAATTAAAAGAAGCTACTGTAAATGGAGTTGACCAATTACCGGATTTAACAACAAGTCAGAAAGAAGTAGAATTTGTTAAAGAAACTACCTATGATTTTGAAGGAGGCGCTCCACCTTCCTCTGAACCAACCGAACAATTAAAACAAAAATTGCCTCTGGGAAGTGTCGGAATTAATTTTGGGATCGAATTAAGGTTCTGATTCAGATAGCCAGGTATTGTTTACTTACAATTAACTGTGAGCAACTGTTTAAAATTAAAAACAGTTGCTTTTTTTTATGATTTAATAACTGTTGGAGAAAAATTCACTGTGCTTTAATTCAATCTTTTCAGAACAGGTAATTCCTTGGTGTCGAGGATCAGGGGAACTTTTTCCTCTATGACACTGCTTGTGTCGAGTCCGTATGCCTTAACTTCACCCACGCCCAGGTATCTTATAAATCTGTAAATATCCATGATAAACTGCCTGAACGGAGTAAAATCAAAATCATAGTTCTGAATACGGTCAATGAGAACAAATTTGAAATCACTGGTGATATTATGTTTTCTGAGCGATTTGTAGCGACTTAGTATATCTATTTCATTGTTTCGCACCATTTCTTCTATAACCTGCCTGAAATAAAGGTTAATGCGCGGTTGAACTTTAAATCCAAGGTGGAAATTTATTTTAATAAGGGTGTCAGGAATCAGGGTTTCAACTTTATATTCCATCGTGTTGGGGTCATCCAGAATATCAATATGAAGAAACCAGTAACAATCGGCTCTTTTGGGACTTTTATTAATGATCGAATATAGAATTTTCGATTCAATTTCATTCTTATAGTTTGCCCTGGTCAGGTAAACAAGATTGGTTGCAAATTTGGGTATTGTATTATCATTTTTAAGATCGCTGATGATGGGATAATATTTCTCAAGCCGGACAAACTGGAAAAACTGCTTTTTAATTGTTCTGCCCGAAAACCAAACGTACATGATAATAAATATGATGCCACCAACCAATAATGTAAACCATCCTCCATGAGCAAACTTATAAAGATTAGCTATCAGGAAAGATCCTTCAATTGACAGGTAAATCAGAAGGAAGATTGCAATATAAATGATTTTAAGCTTGCGATACCGCAGGTAATACACGAGGAGCAATGTAGTCATGAGCATGGTAATGGTAATTGATAAGCCATAAGCCGCTTCCATATTGGCTGATTTCTGGAAAAAAAGAATAACCAAAACACAGGCGAAATAAAGTGACCAGTTAATGGCTGAAATATACATCTGGCCCTTGATATTAGTTGGATGGCTGATCCTCATTTTCGGCCAGAAATTAAGTTGAATAGCCTCACTTATGATCGTATAAGAACCGCTGATCATTGCCTGGCTTGCAATAACTGCCGCTGCGGTTGCGATGATAACACCCGGTAATACAAACCAGGCAGGCATCATCCCGTAAAACGGGTTCAATTGCAGTGTCATGATATCCTGATTCGTCAGTATCCACGCTCCCTGGCCAAGGTAGTTAAGGATAAGTGTGATTTTAACATAAATCCAGGTAATCCTGATGTTTGCAAATCCACAGTGTCCAAGGTCGGAATATAATGCTTCGGCTCCGGTAGTACATAGAAACACCGCTCCGAGCAGCACAAAACCACCCGGATACTGAGTCAGGAAAAGGTAAGCATAATAGGGATTGAAAGCTTTAAATATTTCAGGATACTTCATGATTTGAATGAAGCCCAGAGTTGCCAGCATTAAGAACCAGCAAAACATAGCGGGCCCGAAAAACTTTCCTATGAAGTTGGTTCCACCCTGTTGAATGACAAACAAAGCAGTGATAATTACCAAAGCTATCGGAACGACGGAAATGCCGGGATAAACTACGTCCAGTCCTTCAACGGCAGAAACAACGGTAATCGAGGGAGTTATAATTCCATCTGCAAGAAGTGCAGCAGCACCAATAATGGCAGGAATAAAAATCCACCTGCCTCTTTTCCGGATAATGGCATATAATGAAAAAATTCCACCTTCACCCTTATTGTCAGCCCTCAGAGTAATTAAGACATACTTAATGGTTGTTTGAAGGGTCAGTGTCCAGATGATACATGACAGAGCACCCAGAATAAATACAGGTGTTATTCCTTCAACTGCTCCAAGTAAGATTGCCCTAATTACATAGAGAGGCGAGGTTCCTATGTCTCCGAACACTATTCCCAGCGTAATCAGTGATCCTGCAACAGAAAGTTTACTCGCCTGACTCAAATGATCCGTCTTGCTCATTTCAAAAAATTGTCCAAAAGTATTGAAATTTAATTGACGCCAAAAAAATGGCAATCTGTTTTTTCATTTCCTTTAAAACATCTGGTACTATTTATTAATAAATCATTGAATATCCATAATTTAATATAATTTTGCCAAACAATATTTTGTTCCGGGCAGATTCAAAGCGTATTGCTTTTTGTGACGGATCAACAACAAAAAGACAAACGATGATTACATTTGAAGAAACCGGGTTAAAGGCTGAATTGCTGAGTGCAGTTCAGGAACTTGGATTTATAACCCCAACACCCATCCAGGAAAAAATCATTCCGGCATTATTAGCTAACGGCCGGGATATTATCGGACTTGCTCAGACCGGAACAGGTAAAACTGCGGCCTTCGGGTTGCCCATCATTCAGCGCAGTGATATCAATTCAGGAAAACCTCAGGCGCTTGTTTTATGTCCGACAAGGGAATTGTGTATTCAGGTTACAGGTGACCTAACAGCATATTCCCGTTTTATTAAAAATTTCCGTGTAGTGGCTGTTTATGGTGGCGCCAGTACAGAAATCCAAATCAAAGACCTTAAAAAAGGGAGCCATATTGTTGTCGGAACACCGGGCCGGGTTCTCGATCTGTTAAAACGTAAGGTACTCAATATATCTGATATCAAATGGATGGTTCTGGATGAAGCGGATGAAATGCTGAATATGGGTTTCAAAGAAGAACTCGATGCAATTTTAGACAGAACCCCTGAAGTTAAGCAAACATTGTTATTTTCCGCCACTATGCCTGACGAAATCAGGCGGATAGCTGAAAAATACATGCAAAAGCCGGAAGAGATCAGTGTTGGGAAAAAAAATATGGGCGCCGAAAATGTAAGGCATGAAGTTTATATTGTTCATGCAAAGGACCGCTATGAAGTGTTGAAACGGATCGCCGACATCAACCCTAATATTTATGGTATTGTTTTTTGCAGAACACGCAGCGAAACAAAGGCAGTTGCTGAAAAACTCATATCGGATGGCTACAATGCCGATGCCCTTCACGGAGACTTGTCGCAGGCTCAGCGCGAATCGGTGATGAACCGGTTCAGAACAAAATTCCTGCAACTGCTTGTTGCAACTGATGTAGCCGCACGCGGACTCGATGTGAGCGATCTTTCGCATATCATAAACTACAACCTGCCTGATGAACTGGATGTTTATATTCATCGCAGCGGGCGGACCGGAAGGGCCGGAAAAAAAGGAATCTCGGTTACCATTTTACACTCCCGTGAAGTGAGAAAGATCGGTGACCTTGAAAAGCTGATCGGGAAAAAATTTGAACGTAAACCGGTTCCTGGCGGGAAGGAAATTTGCGAAAAGCAATTGTTCAACCTGATTGATAAAGTCGAAAATATAAAGGTTGACGATTCACAGATTGACCAATACCTGCCTGTGATTTATAAAAAGCTGGAATGGCTGGAGCGCGAAGACCTTATCAAACATTTTGTATCTGTGGAGTTTAATCGTTTTTTATCCTATTATAAAAATGCTCCAGATTTAAACACTGTAAAACATGAAAGAACGGAAAGAGAGACCTATAACAGGAGTAGCGCCACCTCCTTTTCAAGATTTTTTATAAGTGTGGGATCCAAAAGTAACCTTACCGTTCCCCGTTTGATCGGATTGATAAATGATCATACCCGGACAAGAACCATCCAGATCGGTAAAATCGAGATCATGAAGAAGTTCTCCTTTTTCGAAATTGACAGCGCTTATGAAAAGGAACTATTGAAAGCTTTAAAAAATGCAAAATACGAGGGCGGATCTGTAACTGTACAATTATCGAGACCGGACATAAAACAACCGGATATGAGAGAATACATCAGGCAAAAGCCTGACAGAAAAAGCTTCAGGGGGAAAAGCCGGGAAAGAAAAACATCCGGGAATAGAAAACGAAGAATATAGATAACCTTACAGTCCAGAACCGTGGACAGGCAGCGGCAGAGATGATATTCGCGATTTGACCTATAAGGGTTATATTGTTGTTTATAAAATAAACGAGAGGGATAATGCCATTGAAGTATTCGGCTTCACTAAGTTCGAAGAAAACCCATTTAAATAAGGAATATTAGTTACATCTGCCACAGATTATTATTGTTACACCTCTCTACAGCAGGCAAGTTCACAGATTAAAGGATTAAGAATAAGTGAATCCATTACCTAACAACCTGCAACCTCTTTGTTGTTGTACTTTCTGCGTTCCGAACCTTAATAAAATAAAATCCTTCAAGCAATCCTGATATGTCGAGAATATTAAGGTTTGAACCTGTCTTTTTTTCAATCACGGTTGTGCCAAGAATGTTAACTATGGAAATACCAGTTAAACCGAAACCTGACTGAATATGAACAACCGAAGAAGCCGGGTTAGGATAGAGTTTAATGTCGGTTGAAATTAAGTCCTGAATTCCGGTAAGATGATCCACAGTGATATAATCATGCTTGATTTCTGTATTCGTTCCTGCTTCGTTGGTTACTGTGAGCATCACATCATAAACACCCTCCAAATTATAAGTGATCACCGGATTTACTTCTCCGGAGACGGAAGGGGAACCACCTTCAAAATTCCATTCCCAGGTATTGGGATTGTTTGCTGATAAATCTGTAAAATGAACAGATTCACCTTCAATAATTGAGGTTGAATCGGCTGTAAAATCTGCGACCGGAGGAAGTACAGTTTCAACGCAGCTGATGTTAGCGCGCCAGCCGGATTCAGTTACAGAATAATCGGAATGAAATAAGAAAGTAAGTGCTCCTTCATTATTTGTGGCAGTTATTGTCCCGGGGGAATTGGTTCCGCAGAAAGTACCCAGGAGTGTTGCACCGGTTGATGAACCGTCGTAAATCTTAAGCCAGTCATAATCACAGTCAGGCTCTTCTTCCACATTAAAAACGAGGAACTGACATTTAATTTTCCCGTTGGATATACCGGGAATAAATATCAGGGTAAAGTCTTCATTATCGCCATAATCGGATCCTGCTCCGCCGGAATCATAGAACATACCCGAACAGGTGGTGATGGTGATGTTCTGCATTAAAAATTCTGTGCTGACTGTAATATAATCTTCCTTGGTTATGGTCTGTGAATTGGAACCGTCGGACACAGTCAGAGTTACATCAAAGGAGCCTTCATCCGGATAAACAATATTCACCGGATTTTGGAGGGTGGAAGTGGAAGGTGTTGCTCCTTCAAAAGTCCACTGCCAGCTAACCGGATTTCCGTAGGTAAGATCTGTAAAACTTACCGGTGTTCCAACAGGTATTGAAGTAGCACTTGCTGTAAAATCCGCGATGAGTTCGCCAGAAACAAGCTGAACATCAAGTGTGGTCAGCTGCCGGTTCACAACTACAACATCTTCGATAGTCTGTGGATAATAACCCGGGGCAGTAAAAGTTACATCGTACGTTCCGGCATAAACATGCCTGATGTATTTACCAGTGCTTTGCCCGGAATACACCCATGAACTATCGGCTTCGTGGTTCTCAATATAAATTTCTGTAATCAGAGGAACACCGGTATTGGCATCAGTTACCGTTCCGCTGATACCGAACATAGCCTGTTCCATATAATTTAATAGTGATCTGTAATTATATTCCCAGAAATTGGGCAGCTGATTTGCCGGCGGCATTTTATTATCGGTAAGTTCAAGGGTAAATTCACGGCCCTGGTGGAAATAGGTCATATAATCCTGGCGGCCACCAGCTATTTCGTACCATGCATAGCCATTAGTGATACCGTTATCGAAACCTGTCATATAACCGTTAGGTGCATATTCATGTACGGTATCGGCATACTCGTGACAAACGTATTGCCACCATGCATCATCGGCATGAAGAGGCGCCCAGGTGTCCCAGGGATAGTTGCAAACTTCCGCACCACCATGAGTATTGCATGAAACTGAAATTCGATTGTTTTCGGCAAATGCCATAAAAGCAAGGGTTTCAACCTGCCATTCAAAACCGTCGGGGTGAGGACCATCCTGAGGATCGGGATAATTTCTGTTCAAATCCACTCCATTCGCATTGTACCGGGTAGCGCCATATACCGTATTGTTCCCTCCGTGGTAAGTGCCATCAGGGTTGGATGCAGGATTGATACGAATATCAAGGTTCTGGACAAGGTTGCTGACTTCAGGATCAGTTCCATAATTGGTGAGCAAATAATCAATAAGCCTTAATAACAAAACATAACCTGTGACCTCATCGCCATGTATGGTTCCTGTATAAAGAAAACAGGGTTCGCCTTCTTCCTGACCCACATTGTCCGAAATCCTTGCGATGAGTAATTGCCTGCCTTCCACAGTTTGTCCGATGCTTGAAACCTCGCACAGTCCGGGATAATCGGTTTGAAACTGGTACATCATATTTACATAAGCATCGTAGGTAGGGTAAAAATCCCAGTCGTTCACACCTTTTAAATCCACTATATCCTTCATTACGACTTTATTTACCATCGAAGGCGGCGTCAGAATGCTGTATTCATAACCCTCTTCAATAAATTTTGTAAATTCAGTTCGGTTTGCATAAGCCCAAACTGTTGATTCGTCGAAGTTGTCAATGGAAATAAGGTGGCTCAAATGGTTAATTTCCTTTTTGCCCGGGAATTCAAATTTAAAATAAGCCTCCGCCCTTTCTTTAAAAATAGATGAAATAATTTCCTCTTTAGTTTGACCCGTAACGTGCAAAACCGAACCTGTAAATAGAAATGCTAAAACGAAGGTAAATAATCTCTTTCCAGTCATGGATTGATTTTTTGAATTTTTATCAATTATTAAAACAAATACAAATGTCTGCACACTTGACAGAGCAACAAAATAAATGGTTGCTTATTTCTCAACATTTAACCCCATAAATATTATAAAGTTCTATTTAGAATTGAAATACGTTTAGTTGTTCAGCTTTTTCAGATATTGACAGCGGCAGATGGCTTTATGATTACAAGATAATGGATTAACTGTTCAATGAGGGCTTCGACAGAAGCGCCTGCATCCATTTTTATCATCATATCAAAACAATCAGGTCCCTGTTCATTTTGCCGTCCGACCTTGAATTTAGACCTCGACAAACTTGTTACATACTCCAGTACAAAATGTTTTTCAAGACTCAGGTCAATCAGGATATCGAATTCGGTATTGATAAATTCAGTAATATAGGCATTTCTTGGTGCGCCGTACCAGTTCAGGTCGCTGAGGCTGAAATAATATCCCGAATTTGCTGCTACACAGTAATTCGGAATGGTTTTCCTGTTAACAAAACCAAGAGCCATTACCTGCCTCTGGCGTGAAGTTAATTCCTTTACAAGACCTTTGACCTTATCGAATACTATTTGGTTACTGACATGATAAACTATCCCGATTGTTTTAGCGCTGTGCAGATTCACGAGTTTTCTCTCCCTCCTGAGATGCATTAATTTTTTATCCAGGATAAATTTACCTGCCGAACGCTTAATATTACTAATAAAGCCCATAAAAACTCAAAGATTGACCAGGTTGTAAATTATTCTCATCATCAACTATAAAGTACATGTTTTATTCTTTTACAAGGCATTTTACCACCTTACCGATATACATTCGATGGTAATCATTTTTCGGATAGTTCCTGCCGATCAGCTTATCCAGGAAATTTTCAGGCCGGATATCATCAAAATAGAGTTTTGAACATTCTAAAACCAGCTTCGATTGCTCGAAATAGATATTTCCGTTTCCGGTCTCCAGAGGGATTAATCCGCTTTCCTTTATCTTATCAACATTCTTACCCGAATGAGTACCGCAATAGGTCAGAATATTTTTATCCTTCTTTTCAAGAAAATTAAGGGTGTAATATTGATTTTCTTCAGTAAACTTAAAGGTGTGGCGGTGAGGCCGGATGAAGATACAGGTAACCGGTACATTCCACAGAAAACCAAAAGCACCCCATGCTGCAGTCATCGTATTAAATTGTTCTTTTTTGCCTGCAGTTATAAGCATCCATTGTTTTCCGATCAGATCAAACGGATTTTCCTGTATTTTATAACTTGTTATTTCTCTGAACACTTTATTATATTGATGGTTATACTATCACTTGCAAAATTAACAATTATATAATAAGAAAGGTTAGTAGCACCAATCCTATTAAAAAATTTACTTTCTTTGAATAAATTTTCGATCAAGTGAGTGGCAGATTCCAAAAAAAAGTACCCGGATTTTTCGGATTAAGGATTTATCTTTCTTCCATTGTACTTTATTACTGGCTGGTGCTGCCTTTTATCCTGATCCTTTACATTAAGTACGCACCCGAGCTTAAAGAAAGAGGAATGATAGGTTCTGCAGGCAAAAGTGGTTCGGGTGATAGTGTTATGCTTTCTGAAGATTCCATTATCAAAACCCTGAGCAACCTGCCCGGTGGTAGCATATTTGGCGATACGATATCAGAGATGTTTTCGCATGGTGATGCAGACAGTACTTCCGGTTCAAATATAACGCTTTCGTTTAATCCCACAGAAAGCCTTACTATTGACAACAAAGATAAACCTGCCGAATCGAATGAAAGTACACAGATCAGTAAATCTTTTAATCTTTTATTCAACCTGCTTTTGATCAGCTTTTTACTGGGATTTATTTTTAATCTCCCCTTTAAACGGTATTTTAAAAGGAAGCGCAAAGGCAAACTGGTTTCGGACAAGCTTTTCAAATTCGTTAAAAAGTACCTTTTGAAATCACCATTGATCAATGCGGGATTGATCGGATTTGCTTTTGTGGTAGCACATTTCTTTATGTTTTATACTTTGTATTTCAGTAATGCTTTTGCTATTGAAACCGAAAAAACCCGCTTTATTAATTTCTTCTATATTTCGCTGATCGCTTCCGTGCTTTCTCTCCTGTTCGTTTATTACTGGGAAAAACACAGGGTTCATATCAAATATATTGATCATGTTTTCAGTATGGAGGAATTGCGGAAAAGAATATTTAACCTTAAAGTCGGCAAAATCAGAAACAGGATGATCACATCAGCTGTGGTGACCACACTGCTACCGCTTACCATTGTTTTTCTTTACTTATTCCTAAGTGTAACCAACCTTTCCGAACTAAAAATAACCACTTATACCGAAGACCAGAAACGAATATTATTTGGTGATTATATGATGTTCACCGATATTTTTACCGATGAACAGGGCAATTTTACGACACCAGGCTCCATGTTTTATATCAATGCCATCAATAGTTTTGTGATGTTTATCGGGATTTATGGCAGCATCGTTATTGTTTTTGTTTATATCCTCTTTTTCGTCAAATGGGCAACTCAGGGAATCGTTCACCCGGTAAAGGAGTTATTGCTTAACATGAAAAATACAGGGCGCGGAGAACCCGATAATTACGGTATCGTGAGAACTAACGATGAAATCGGTGAGCTGACAGAGGAGTACAATGATATGACCCAAAAACTTGGAGAGCATATCGGTAATATTTCAAAGATGACCGAAGCTTATTCCCGTTTTGTTCCCAGGCAGTTTCTCGATTTTCTCGGTAAAAAAAGCTATATTGATATCCGTCTTGGCGACCAGGTTCAGAAGGAAATGACCGTAATGTTCAGCGATATCCGGTCATTCACCGAAATTTCAGAACAGATGACACCTAAGGAAAATTTTGATTTCATCAATTATTACCTGGGTTATATGGAACCGGTAATCAGGAATAACAATGGTTTTATTGATAAATACATAGGCGATTCGATCATGGCGCTCTTTAGCGATAATGCGTCCGACGCCATAAATGCTGCCATCGAGATGAGGATTAAACTCTCGCAATTCAACCAGGTGATGGATCAGTTCGGCAAGCCTGTGATCAACAGTGGAATTGGTATTCACAGCGGCAGCCTGATGCTTGGTGTTGTCGGTGGTGAAGGCCGTATGGCGGGAACGGTGATTTCGGATGCAGTCAATCTTGCAGCACGGCTGGAAGGATTGACCAAATTGTACGGCTGCTCAATTATTATCAGCCAGGATACCCTGATCAGCCTTAGCAATCCATCGCATTACAATTACAGGTTTCTCGATATCGTAAAAGTTAAAGGCAAAACAGAAGCGGTTTATATTTTTGAAATCATAGATGGCGATCCTGATGATCTGAAACAGCTTAAATTAAAGACCAAGGATAAATTTGCCACTGGTGTAAATCTGTATAAATTGAAAAAATTTGATGATGCACTTGAGGTTTTTAAAGAGGTTTATGAAATAAACGAATTTGATAAAACCACAAGTTTATATATTGAAAGATGTAATAATTTTATTAAAAATGGCATTCCTGCCGATTGGGATGGGATACAGACTATGTCATGGAATTAGAAACAATGAACCGGGTAACTTTTGATGATTGAATAAAAATAATAGACGAACGAAAATGAATTTTGAAGGAGTAAAGGAATTTGTGCTGGAAAAACTCAGGCATGAGCTGGACCCAAACTTACATTACCACTCACTCGATCATACCCTCGACGTGATGAATGCTGTGGAAAGGCTTGCCGGACTTGAAAATGTAAATAATAATGAACTTATCCTGCTGAAAACCGGGGCATTGTTTCATGATCTGGGATTTGTGGAGACTTACGACGGTCATGAAAATGTTTCAATACGTATGGCTTATGAAGTATTGCCGAAATTCGGGTATTCGGAAAGCGATATACAAATTATTGAAGGGCTGATACGCTGTACCGAAATTCCTCAAAACCCAACAACGCACCTTCAGAAAATAATGGCGGATGCGGATCTCGATTACCTGGGACGCGATGATGTTTTTGTTACAGGCCAAAGGCTTCAATACGAATGGAAAATGTATGGAATCGTCTCAACGCTGAGAGAATGGCACCTAAAACAACTCGAATTTTTGAAGAATCATAAATATTTTACAGTTTCGGCGACCAACCTCAGGGAAAAAGGTAAACAGGAAAATATAAAAGAACTTGAAAACCTGATGTATTCAAAAAAATAAATCCCGACAACGTGTTCCAATATAAAAATTTTTACTTTTGTCTGAAATTATCTGGCTAATCCAAACATAAACGATATGGACGAACAAATGAACAACATTATCCTGGTTCCGACCGATTTTTCAGAGGTAACCGAAAATGCCATGAACCAGGCAGCCGCAGCAGCGAAATATTTAAAATCCAAACTGGTGCTGCTTCATGTAATTGATAAAACCACAAAAGCCCAGTTAAAAAAAGAACATGAAGATAAAGGGGCAATAAACCAGAAATTATCGGCGCTGGCTGTTAAAGTGAAAAAAGGTTTTGGAATTGATGCTGAAATCATGGCAAAGGAAGGGGATATCTTTTCTACCATCGGTGAAGTAGCGAAGGACCTGGGTGTTAAATTGGTGTACCTCGGTACCCATGGTAAGGTTGGATTACAAAAGCTTACCGGAAGTTTTGCACTGAAAGTCGTGACCAGTTCTCCCGTACCGGTTGTGGTAGTTCAGAAGCGACCTCTCACAGAAGGATATAAAAAAATCGTTCTTCCGATCACTTCGGATGCAGGCCCGTGGGAAAAAACAACCTGGGCGGCATTCATAGCGAAAAATTTTAACGCCGAAATCCATATCCTTCAAATTGACAGCAATGAACTCTCTGCATCTGTAAAAATCATCACCGGCCATTTCGATAAACAGGGAGTGAAATATTCTGTGACGAAGACCGATGGAAGCAATTTCTCCAAAAAGGTGATTGACTATGCCACCACCAGTCTTTCGGATATGATCATGATCATGACCAATCCCGACAAGAGCTTTACCAAGTTCATTCTCGGAAGCTACGATGAGGAAATGATCTTTAATACACCGCAGATACCTGTGATGTGTATCAATCCGAGGAAATACAACTGGGAGAAAATATTCAAATAGAATTTTTGAGAACCGGGCGAGACCCGGTTTTTTTTTATTCGAATTTTTTTGCCACTGATTACGCAGATTTGCACAGATTGATTTCGTCAGACATCTGCTTCTGCAACTGATACCGTTGGTGCCACTTTCTTTCCCTATTTAATTTATTTTTCCACTAAACCATTGTTAGTTAAAATTTTGTTAATTTTATGACACCAATATGTATAAAAAACATGCAACAATCATGTTGTCGGAGAAAAAATAAAATAAAACTCAAGCCTTATGAAAAGAATTGCATTTACTTTTATCTTGCTGATCAGCGTAAACATAATGTTTGCGCAGACAGCTACCTTGAAAATTGGCACTGTGAATGATGCTATCCCTGGTAGCATCATAGTACCAATAACACTGGAAGCAATTGACAATCCAATTACCGGCAACAATATCATTTCCAGTTGGGGCTGGTATATAAAATATGATTCGAACATACTGGGAGATGTTGTAGGGTTTGTTAATATTAATCCGATATTTCCATATTCAAATTATCTAACCAATGTTACGCTGGATTACCCTGTACCCGGATGGAATACTATCGCCATTATACTTAGCCCTGGTGGTGGTACTGCAATTGTTGGCATGAAATTTTTTGATATGCAATTCAACTATATCGGGGGAACCTCTGCTTTAGAATGGACTGGATTTGGCAATTTTTCAACCAATATGGCGGATGATGAGGGTAATGAATTTTTTTTAACATTAATTAATGGAAGTATTTCTCCACCAATAAATACATTTAGTATAAAAACCTTCCTTGAAGGCACATTTAACGGCGTCACAATGAACACTGATCTGAATGATTTGAATCAGATCCCATTGTCCCAGCCATACAACATTGCGCCCTGGAATTATGCAGGAACTGAACAGGTGATTGCAATTCCGAATTCCGAAATTGTGGATTGGGTATTAATTGAATCAAGGGAAACAACCGGCGATGCCTCCACAGCCACCCATGATAAAATAATAAACAAACAGGCAGCATTCCTTAAATCAGATGGAAATATTGTAGGTCTTGATGGTTCGAGTCAGATATCTTTTGTAGCCCCTATTATCAACAACCTCTATATCGTTATCCGGCACCGGAACCATCTTCCAATAATGTCATCAGCGCCGCTTACTGAAAACCCTGACATATATTCCTGGGATTTTACTGACCAACTTTCAAAGGCTTACCTTGACGGGCAAATAGATATGGGTGGTGGGAAATTTGGAATGATAGCCGGCGATTGCAATGCCAGTGGCAGAATTAATACGATAGATGAAAATTATAGCTGGTCGTGGAATGCCGGAAATTCAGGTTATTATGGCAGTGATGTTAACCTGGATACGCAAGTGAATAACATTGATAAAGATGAAACATGGTTACCCAATATTGGTAAAGTTGCACAATTGCCTGAAGGTATTATTTTTTATTGTGGCGAAGAATTGCTGGATGACCGTGATGGTCAATTCTACAATACTGCCATAATAGACGGCCACTGCTGGATGGCTGAAAACTTAAATATCGGATCCAGAATAGACGGTCTTGCCGAACAAACTGATAATGTAATTTTTGAAAAGTATTGCTACAATGATGACGAAGCCAACTGCGATGTTTACGGTGGCCTTTATCAGTGGAATGAGATGATGCAATATACAACTCAGCAGGACACTCAAGGCATTTGCCCTGATGGTTGGCATATATCTGCCGGGGTTGACTGGACAATGATCACTGACTTTTTAGGAGGAGAATACGTTGCAGGAGGCAAGATGAAGGAAAAAGGTAACTTTCATTGGTTTTCACCAAACACAGGAGCAACAAACGAAAGTGGTTTTACTGCTCTCGCAGGCGGCATACGTGGCAGCGATGGTAGTTTCAATTACCTGCATAGCTTCGCCAACTTTTGGTCTTCTGCAGAGCAAGGAGCCAATGCCTCGTGGTACCGGGCATTGGCCTACTCAAGCCCCAATATATATGCTTTCAACACTGATAAGAACTACGGGTTCAGTGTTCGTTGCATAATGAATAACGAGGCTCCCTTAATTCCCTCCGATCCACAACCAACTAACAATGCAGTAAACCAGCCGGTAAATACCACTTTATCCTGGACAGGTACTGATCCAAACAATGATCTAATTCTCTATGATGTTTTTCTTGATACCATAAACCCACCATCGCTGGTATCATCCGGACAAACAGGTAATACTTTCAATCCGGATTCACTGGCTTACAGCAAAACCTATTTCTGGCAGATTGCTGCCTATGACTACTCGGATACTACAGTAGGACCTGTTTGGTCTTTCTTAATACAAAACGGACCCTGCCTGGGAATACCCACTGTAAACTATGAGGGTCAGACCTATAATACTCTTCTCATTGGAGACCAATGCTGGTTTAAAGAGAACCTGAATGTAGGAATAATGATCAATGGAAGCATTAATCAGTCCAATAACAGCCAGATAGAGAAATATTGCTTTCAAAATGATGCAGCAAAATGTTCAACTTATGGTGGGCTTTATCAATGGGATGAGATGATGCAATACACAACTCAGCCGGGAACACAAGGCATTTGCCCTTCTGGCTGGCATATACCTACCGATTCTGAATGGTCAGTGCTAACTGATTTTTTGGGAGGTACCAGCACTGCGGGAGGCAAGATGAAGGAAACAGGTTATTTACATTGGAATGTGCCAAATACCGGAGCAACAAACGAAAGTAAGTTTACAGCGCTTCCGGGTGGTGCGCGCACCTATGATTTTGGATTCCTTTATGCACGATCCTTTTTTTCGTCGTCTAATCAATACAGTACAAATGAAGCATGGTCACGGTACTTGTACAGCCAAACTGCAAGTGTGTACCAGATTCATTCCTATAAATATTATGGCCTTAGTGTTCGTTGTCTTCGGGATTAGTTTTTTGGATTATTGTCCTGGTTTTCAATTTTACTTTAAAACGCAATAATCCTTATTTTTTGTGAATAAGTTAGTGCAAAACCAGATTATCCCTACTCATAAAAAATTTAATTTTGTATGATTTAAAATTGGTTGTATGGAAACATTAGAAATGAATCAGATAGTATATGCAATTACAATTGAAGATGTGCAGGATGAATCTTTAAATAAAATTGGAAGAACTTTAAACGAAGAAGAAATAGATTTCGCCTCGAAGGCTTTAAATATGGGAATTGGGACAAGCATTGGGATCATTTATAATACGATTTTTAAGGAGGTGATAAAATAAGGTTAAGTTCTAAGAAGAAGGTAGTTTTTATTTTCAACCCCAAAATTATATGGAGACCAGAGATAAATAAATATTTTTCTAAATTCAATAAATAATATGGACGACATAATTTATCAGCTTTCAATTGAGGATATTCAGACCGTTGCACAAGAAGTATTAGAAAGAGATTTGACTAAGGAAGAAATAGAAATCATTATTGACCCAATAGCAGATAGAATAAACTGGTTTGATATTATCGAAGCGGCAATAAATGAAAAAATCCATTAAATTCTTTTTATTCAATCATTTTCAAGAATTCCGCTTCAGTAATGATTGGTACTTTCAGCTCTCTTGCCTTCTCCAGTTTATTAGGCCCGATATTTTCGCCTGCCAGTAAAAAATCAGTCTTAGATGACACCGAGGAAGCTGCCTTGCCGCCATGCCTCTCTATAACCTCTTTAATCTCCTCCCGGCTGTAACGCTCAAGTTTGCCGCTGGCTACAATTGTTTTCCCTTTGAGTTTATCAGATAAAGGCTCTGAAACATGCTTCAATTCGAACTGGACGCCCTTATTTTTCAACCGTTCGATAATTGCAAGGTTCTTTTCCCGGCTGAAAAACTGTAAAACCGATCCGGCAATTTTTTCTCCTATCTCATCCACGAGAATCAGATTTTCAAATGTTACCCATTTTAATGCTTCGATGTTCCTGTAATGCACAGCCAGCTTCCTGGCTACAGTTTGCCCGACAAACCTTATCCCAACTGCATACAGAACCCTGTCGAATGGAATTTCTTTGGAAGCTTCAATACCATTTAAAATGTTGGTCACAGTCTTTTCTTTAAAGCTAAGTTTTTTTTCCTTTTTTTCATCTGTGGCTTCGAACACTTTTTCGAGTCCGAGCAGCTGGTCAAAGCTGAGGTAATACAAATCAGAAGGATCTTTGATCAGCCCGTTATCAAAAAGCATCTCCACCTTCCCTTCTCCCAAACTATCAATATTCATAGCATTCCGGCTGATGAAATGCTCGATACGCCCTTTGATCTGCGGCGGACAGCCTTCTTCATTGGGGCAATACCAGGCGGCTTCACCTTCGTTTCTAACCAGCTTTGTCCGGCACTCGGGACATATTTCAATGAACTTCAGCTTCTTTGAATTTACATCCCGCATCGTTTCATCCACTCCGATAATCTTCGGAATGATCTCACCTCCTTTTTCAACAAAGACCATATCTCCTTCCCGTACACCCAAAGTCTCAATGACATCTGCATTGTGAAGGGTAGCCCGTTTTACAATGGTCCCGGCAAGCTGCACTGGTTCAAGATTAGCCACCGGCGTAATTGCTCCCGTTCGTCCAACCTGGTAAGTAATTCTGTTCAACCGGGTCGAAACTCTTTCGGCTTTAAATTTATAAGCGATAGCCCATCGTGGGGATTTTGCGGTAAATCCAAGCTCCTCCTGCTGTGCATCATCATTCACTTTTATTACCACACCATCAATTTCAAATGGTAAGGATTCCCTGCCCTTGTCCCACTCATGGATGAAACTCATAATATCCTCAATATTCCTGCATTTGGCAATATAAATGGGAACACTAAAACCCCATTCCTTCGCTTTCATCAGGTTATCATAATGATTTGAAAAAGGCAGATCATTTCCAAGTAAAAAATAGAGAAGGCAATCCAAAGGTCGTTTTGCCACTTCAGCCGAATCCTGCATTTTAATGCTTCCGGCTGCTGAATTCCTTGGATTGGCAAAGGGTTCTTCGCCATTTTCAACCCGTTCGGCGTTTAGTTTTAAGAATTCGGATTTGGGTATGAATATCTCACCCCTGATCTCAAATTCTTCAGGATAATCACCCCGGAGTTTTAAAGGAATACTTTTAATAGTTTTCACATTGGTGGTCACATCATCACCCTGAACTCCGTCGCCACGCGTCACAGCACGAACCAAGGATCCGTTAATATAAGTGAGACTGATGGATACGCCATCGTACTTTAGCTCACAAATATATTCGACGGGATTCTCAATGGTTTTCTTTATCCTGTTGTCAAATTCCCTGATCTCTTCCTCCGAATAAGTATTGGAAAGCGATAGCATCGGATAAACATGCCTGACCTGCTTAAATTCTTTGGTGATCTCCCCTCCCACCCTTTTGGTTGGTGAATCAGGCAGAGCCAGTTCGGGAAATTCTTTTTCGAGGCGGGTAAGTTCCTCCAAAAGCATGTCAAAATCATAATCACTGACCACAGGCTTTGCCTGAATATAGTACCTGTAATTGTGATCGTTGAGCTGATCAGTAAGTTCCTGAATTTTTATTTTAGCTGTCTTGTAATCCATATTATTCCTGTTTAGGGTAAAAATCCCTGTTCCTGTAAACAACGATAGTCTGGTTACGGTTTAACGGATTCAGCCAATAAAGTATTTTATCAATCATTCCCGGTTCAATGGTAGTTTCGTATTCAATATTTGGAAAAACTTTCTTCATATTATCCACCCTTCGGTCAAGATTCAAAGTTTCGAAGAAAAGAAAAAACCGCGGCTGGTACTGCGGGTCATTAATTACGTGTTCAGGCAATTGGCCGACACCCGATTTATCTGTGACTCCGTAGTCATAAACTCTCTGTCCCAGGTAAAATATGGGCGTCATTTGCACCTCTCCCCGGTTCGAATTTTCGATAAGAATATATCCTATATTTTCATACTTCGATAAATAGGTCATTGACTCAACCCTTGCTCTTTTGGAATACATCGCCGTTACAGGAATTAACAAAATAATGTTTAGTGCCCAGAAAATAATCCAGGAGGTTTTTAGAAATTTCCTGTTTTTACTGAACCAATTGTTGTCTGCAATAAATTCCTGCCAGCCCATCATACCGCCGATAATGAAAAATGGAATTATGGGAAGAATGAACCGTTCCTGTTTATTTGGAAATGCAGAATGAAATACTAAGAAAATGAAAGCCGGGAGAAACAGGACAAGGTTTTTTCGCCAGTTCCGGAAGAATCCAAAAGCTAAGAAAAGGCTTGCCGGCGGGATAAGAATTCCCAAAATCAACAGGATATAATTGTACCAGGAATTATT
The DNA here is from genome assembly GCA_020052415.1 of Bacteroidales bacterium. Classification (GTDB taxonomy): domain Bacteria; phylum Bacteroidota; class Bacteroidia; order Bacteroidales; family JAADJA01; genus JAADJA01. The sequence continues at coordinate 135,000 of JAGVPB010000042.1, forward strand.
GATGTATTCGCCGGAGCTTTCGATATTATACCTGATGTACTCGCCCAGTTCCATAAATGGCTTACCCCACACAAACGAATCTATACCGCCCTGAATAATTGCAGCCGATAAAAAGAATCCGGCTCCGTAAATCAGCGCTTCCTTCCATCTGAGTTTTAGCAGGATTGCCAGTCCAAGTCCGAAGGCAAAGAAGAGCGTTTGAAACCGGATGGAAAATGCCAGTCCTATGATGATACCTGCAATAAAAAAATACCGGAAAGGTTTTTTGTTTTCCCAATGTTCAATGATCAACCAGGTTCCATAGATCATGGGTGGGATGCACACCATTTCGACAAGGTTTCTCACACTCAGCACAGGTAAAAACCAAAAGGCTGCAAGCAAGAGTCCCGTCAGATTAGCTGTTCTCAGATCACTCAGTTTCAATGTAATCTTATATCCAAAATAAACCGTGATGAGGGAGAAAGCAGCATGCAGAAGCCGGATGATAAACATTTTGACCTGCGGATCATGAATCCCGACCGATTTTAAGAACAATAAAATAAAGTAATGTATTCCCACATAAAAAAAACTGTGTCCAGAAGGTACGGCATCGGTCTGGTTACCAGGCAGCCACCGGTTGTAATCGTATCCGTCAACCCAGGATTGAGCAGGCTCAAGAACCAAAAAATGGTCATCATGCATACCGAATCCTTTCGAGAATATAGCAGCAATCAGTCGCAGGATAACGGCTGTAAGAAGAATCAGTTTCAAAGGATTTTTTTCCCACAAATCCAAAATCCGGTTTATCATCGGCATACTCGTTTTATCAGGACAAATTTATGTTTTATTAAGTAAATTCTGTATATTTAATAATGGCTCAACGCTAAAATTCGTACTTTTGGTAACAGCATTACTGAATTACCCTTCGCTTCAGCGCAGGGTTAATAAAGCAAAGCATAAACGGGCTTTAGCCCAAAATTTCAATCACAATATGAATACAATGATAAAGATTTTCAGAATTGTAATACTTAGTTTTGCATTCATTACGGTTGTGTCATTCCGGTTAAATGATCATAAATCTGCTGCTATGCAATTAAGTCCTGATCCACAGATAAGAAATAAACAGTATTTGCCTGAACCCCGGCTGACATCGGAAGTTTCAGTTGAAGAAGCCCTGCTCAACAGGCGTTCGGTAAGAGAATTTAAGGATGAACAGCTCACCCAGGGCCATGTTTCACAGCTTCTTTGGGCAGCTTACGGAATAACCGATAAACAAAGTTCCCCAGGATTTTTACGGGGCGGCCTAAGAACAGCGCCTTCCGCCGGCGGGCTATATCCTTTGGAGATTTATCTGGTTTGTGGAAAGGTTGAAGGATTGAAAAGCGGGACTTACAAATATGATTCACAGGATCATTCACTTGAATTAATGATGGAAGGCGATATAAGGAAAGACTTGTCGAATGCGGCACTTGCACAGGATTTTATTGCACAGGCCCCGGTTTCACTTATATTTACAGCAGTATTTAAACGTACGACACAAAAATATGGTGACCGTGGACGGGAGCGTTATGTTTGCACCGACCTTGGCCATTCGGCAGAAAATGTCTATCTGCAAGCCGTCGCTCTGAACCTTGGCACATGTGCAGTGGGTGCTTTTACCGATCAAATGGTCAGCATGGTGATGCAGCTCCCGGATGATGAAACACCGTTGTATATTATGCCTGTCGGAAAATATTAAAAAATGGTTGAAGTTTTTGCTCTGAAATTGCCGGATGAAACCGCATTCGCTGAAAAAAAGGAACATTATATTTCTTTCCTTTCAGAAGAACGCAGGGAACATTTTAACAGGTTCAAAAACTCAAAAAGCGCACTGCGTTCCATATTTGGAGAGTTGATCTCAAGGAAAATTTTAAGTGAAAAGCTCCTCACCGCCCCCAGTTATTTCGAATTTAAAAAAACTGAGAACGGGAAACCCTATCTCGACTCAAAAGATATTCATTTCAATTTGTCACATTCGGGTGAATGGGTAGTATTTGCTTACTGTGATAGGGAAACGGGCATTGATATTGAGAAGGTCAGACCGGTGAATTACAGGATTGCTGAACGTTTTTTTTCATCCGGAGAAAACGATATTCTAAGCGGATTGAAAGGTAAAAGGAAACTGAATTTCTTTTTTGATCTCTGGACATTAAAGGAAAGTTACCTGAAAATGCTTGGAACCGGCCTTACCAAATCCCTGAGTTCATTTACGGTCTTGGCTTCGGGACAGGACTTTCGGATTGAAGAACATGAATCGGGTCAGGTTTTGCCGGTATTTTTTAGACAATATGCGGTTGACAAGGAATACAAACTTTCAGTTTGTTCAGGATGCGAAGTTTTTTCTGAAAAATTGAAGTATCTTGCGCCTGAGGAAATAATCCGGTATTGATTGCCCGGCAAATGGAAACATCAAAAAAAAATATCGCACTTGTATTATCCGGTGGAGGCGCCCGTGGGTTAGCTCATATCGGCGTTATTGAGGAACTTTTAAAAAAAGGATACGAAATCACTTCAATCGCCGGAACCTCGATCGGATCTTTGATTGGCGGAGTTTATGTTTCGGGCAAATTACCTGAATTTACCGAGTGGATCTGCAACATTGGAAAACTCGACGTTTTAAAACTGATGGATTTTGCCATCCACAAAGACGGATTTATCAAAGGTGAAAAAGTCTTTAAAAAACTGAGTGAATTTATTGATAAAGCAAACATTGAAGATTTACCAATTCCGTATTCTGCAGTGTCAGTGGATATTCTAAAACACTGTGAAGTGGTATTCAGTTCGGGCAACCTCATAAAAGCAATACGTGCATCAGTTTCTATACCCACCATCCTGCGACCGCTGAATTATCTGGGAACCGAACTGGTGGATGGTGGTGTACTAAGCCCTTTGCCGCTTAATTCTGTTGCAAGGACTGAAAATGACATCCTGGTTGCAGTGAATTTAAATTCCGATATGCCCTATGCCCGGAAGCACAGGACTGATGAACAGGGTAACTTTGAAAGCGCTTATTTAAAAGCCAAGGAGTTCATCAACCGGAGATGGCCGGTAACTGAAAAAAGTAAAAATATCAAAGTCGTCGGCTTCTTCGACCTTATTACTGAAAGCATCTATACCATGCAAATGAAGTTGGCTGAAATGGCTATTGAGAAATACCAACCAGATATTATGGTCAGTATTTCAAGGTTTTCGTGTGAACTTTTTGAATATTACCGCGCTGAGGAATTAATTGAATATGGGCGGAAACAATTCCTGGCGTCGCATGCTATATTTCTGGAGGGACAAAGTGGTAAGGAAAAAGATATAAGATAAAAGTTTCAGGTTTCAGGTTCCACTTTTAACTTTTAGAAATAAATTCAACCGGTATTATTCCGGAATCTGAGTTACAGTTCCTAAGTTTGGAAGCCAGATTTCATTCTTGTCAGAATTGGTGACTTCATGGTTCAGATTTAAGTCTCCTTCTTTGTAACCTGATTCACCGGACTGAATTTTCCAAATCAAATTTATATCATCCTCATTCACAACACCTGTAGCCTGTCCATCACCTCCCACTAAACCATAAATTCCTGCACCAATTTCCTTCTGTCCGCTGGAATAGGCTTTATCAGATGCATTGGTAAAATCATATTCATATACACCCGCTAATTTGGTCAGAGGTTCTGATGACATAATCCCAAGATGATTCCTGTGGTAAACCACGACAAACAGATTATTATGCGGATGAACCAAAAACTCCGTTAAGCTGTTTCCATCCATACCAACTACCTGGCCTGTATTTTTTAACAAGGCCGCTTGCCTTGTAATTGCTGTGGAGGCAATAGCCGTATATGCTTCACCAGTAGTTTCCCTGAGTTCAAGCAATACCCAATCAACAATATCAGATGGAGGGGGTGCTGAAATATTTTCGGAACCCGGATAATTCCAGGGAACTCCGCTATATGGTTGAGAAAGCGGGAAATCGGTTGAATTGGTTAAACCGGTGTTCATATCGGTTCCATTGAAAGGGCCTTCAAGCAATACTTTGACATCAACTTTGGTAATATCCCATGCATAAGCTTTAATGCACAGATCGAAATCGCTGGTTGTGCCTTCTCCTGCAGGATGCCAGGTCATTTCATCCGGACTTGTCCAGCATTTTCCCGTTTCCAGATGAGGCAAACTGTATCCTTCTGCAGTCCCTTCTACTGCCATTGGATAATCTTCTCCGGGTGCATAATACTTTACTTTTATATAAAAATCATCTCCTGATTGAATTTTCAATGGTTCAGGAAGATTAATCTGCCAGAATCCCGGATAATCGCAGTATTGCTCAGGCGCTGAAGCCAGCAGCCCGCTCAGATTCGAACCGTCAAAATCCTCATAAATCTCTGCCGACAACCACGATCCGTAAGAAACAGTGTAGGTTCCGATTCTTGTGATGTACTGATCACCGACCGCAGTATATTTTATCAGGCCATAAATTACAGGATCTTCATAACCCACAAATGGCCAGCCACCAATGGTGTCGTACTGGTAGATTTTCAGGTCAGGATCATTTACTTCCATTTCCGGCCAGATGGAATTATATTTCAAAACCAATGTATCCTTATATGAAATGTAGAAATACCCGCTTTCGCCAAATCCGGTACCATAACTATTCTTTGCAATCCAGGCACCATTACCGCAGGCAGTGGTAATGGTATCATTCCAGCCGACTATGGCAATAGCATGAGTTGTGGATCCGCCTCCCTGATAACAATAAGTATAGTGCCCGTTTATCCAACTGTAATTAGCAGAAACTGAACGGTAAGTATTATAAACCGCGCCGGAGTTTATTATTGTTTCCTTGAAAGCATCATGATCTTCGGGTAAATATCTGGAGACCGGAATATAGGCCTGGGGCTCAAGTCCTGGGGTGCAGCTGCCATTTACAGGTATGTACGGATCTTCAGTTTCCGAAATTGGCCCGGAACCTCTTACAAGGTAAGCTGTTGACATAAAATGATGACCCCATGTGCAGGGATTAAGATCAAAGCCATGACAATTTTTCAAATTATTCTCCGAAAGGTCATAATCACCGAGTCCCATGACCTTCCAAACCGATTCCATTGAACTATAAGTGGCGAATGCCCAGCACGCACCGCATGTAAGCTGATGCTTTACCAATGTGAGCAATGATGTACCTCCGGGGCCGGCAGTCCTCATATCATAAACCACAGGGTAATCCTTAGGTGACTTGTTTTTTTTCATTTCGAAATACTGATCAAACTTCAGAAGGACAGGTGATGGCGCTGCAAGCATATCGAAGCCGTTCTTTTTTGAAGATTCGAATTCATTAAGGAATTTCACGAAATCCGGATTGGCAGGAGCCTTTTTTAATCCGGTTTGTGAAAAGACAGGCAGAGAAGTAAAGAGGACAATTGAGAGAATAACCTGCCAGCGAATGTAAATTATCCCGGACATATTTCTATTGATTGTTGTTTAATTTCCAGAAATTCAGAGTTACATAAGGTTTTTAACTCTTATCCTTTGCTTAGGTTTCGTTCTGTCCTGTATAATTCAGTGAAAGTAATTTCGTGGAATAAAATCAAAATACCTCAGAGCTATTTAATTCTAAGCAGGCTACCCAGCTTGAGTGAAATATCCAGAAATATGATACTGGCATTTCCGTTTCTTTCGATATGATAAATCGAATTGTTAATTTCATCGCTTATCAAGCCTGCATTTTGTAAATTAATAAAAGGATAAAAGCGCTTTCCTTCCTTTCCGATGATAAAATCAGACTCTCCTTTATTCAGCTTTACCAATCCATCATTGCCAGTACTTATAAACAGAGATTGCCTGATAAGCCGCAGGGTATAAATTAGAAAACTTTTTTGCCGATCCCTGCCCAGTTTTGAAATTTCGTTAACAAAATCAAGTGTATCGGCTACGCGGTTTCCAAAACAAAGACGCATCCATTTTGTAAACCACTGAATATTCAATTCGCCTTCTTCAAGTTTTAAAAGATGTTGTTTGGCTTCCAGATAATTTCCGTTTGAAATTTTTACAGCATCATTTACAGGACCGGGTTCGGGAAATTCACTGACAAGCCGGGCAGTCAGTTCCTCATCATCAATTCCGGGTATTTTAATAATTTGAGTTCTCGAAAGGATAGTTTTTATTACTTGTTCCTGGTTTTCGGAAATAAGGAGAAACAGTGTTTTATCGGGTGGCTCTTCAAGGATTTTCAGCAACTTTGGAGCCGCTGCATGGAATAACTTTTCCACCATCCAAATGATCACCACCTGATAATCGGCTTCATAAGACCTGTAACTTAAGGTTTTAATTATGTTGTTACAGTCATTGGCATTGATAATTGCCTGCTTTTTTTCTATTCCTATCTTTTCGTACCAGTCTGCAAGTGAAATATAACCATTGTTTTCAACGATCAGTTCGCGCCATTTGGCAACAAAATCGGTACTAACGGGTTTATCATGCTGCTGAGTTTTTGAGGTGGGATATATAAAATGTAGATCGGGATGAATAAGCTTATTGTACTTTATACACGAAGGACAAATCCCGCACGAATCATTATCGTTTCTTTTAGTACAATTTATAAACTGGGTATAAGCCAGTGCAAGCGCCAGTTTACCACACCCTTCCTGACCCAGAAACAACTGTGCATGGCTTACCCGGTTTTCTTTCACTGTTTTTATCAACCGGAGTTTGGTTGTATTCTGCCCGATAACATCGGAAAACTTCATGGGATTGGGGTGAATTGAATAGATTGACTAAATTGACTAAATTGACTTGATTGACTAAAATGACACTATTGACTAAATTGACTAAAATAATTAGATTGAATACTTGTACTAATGACTAAATACTAACTACTCAAGACTACATACTAAATACTAAATACTAACGACTCAAGACTAACATCATTTCAGGATCAGCTTTTTAACCTCTTTAATACCATTAAGGGTCAGCTCGGCAAAATACATTCCCAGTCCGGCCCTTTTACCGCTTTGGTCTTTACCATCCCAGGTATAGGTATATTCGCCGGCTGGAAATTCACCGGTAACGACAGTCCTTATCTTACGCCCGCTCAGGTCATAAATTGTAAGTTCAGTAAATGCTTGTTTATCCAATTTTATCAAAATATTAAAATTGCCGGAAGAAGGATTCGGATATATTAAGCTTCCTCCTTCAAATTGCCCTGAAATATCGCCGGTTCCCAAACCGATTTCCGGCTTGTCAAGTTTTTTATCTGTGTAAATCCTGTACTCTCCGGCTTCCAGTGAAATCATCTGCGATGTACTTGTAACATTTACCGAGTCGCCCAGGAAATAATTATACCAGTACCCTGTATGCTGAAATTCCGGATTCATATCGTCTGCCGTTACACCAAAATTTCCCAGTATCGTCACATTCATCGAACTGTGATCCAAATGTATTGATTTGAGAGCACCGGAAACATTCAGGCTGAAATCGGTTGTCCGGAATGCCGCTTCATTCTGCTTAAGGTGAGCAAGTGAAGAAAAAACCCCAAACAGTAATTTTCGCCTGTAGTCGGAAAGATAGTTCCACTTTATAGGTTTCTCATCCGTGCGATGATCGTCCTCACCAATTACGCCCGGATAATTAATATGATAGTCATAACCAAGTTCACCGAATTGCCATATCATTTTGGGACCGGGTATTGTGATAAAAAAACAGGATGCGAGTTCAATTCTATGAAGGGCAATTGTCGTATCCTTGATATTGTAGTTCCCTGATGAATTTCCGTAATTGATATTTTTCGCCATCAGCCTTTCTTCATCGTGACTTTCCATATATCCCATTACATGCGGATCGTTCCAGCCTCTTTTTTTGTACGAAATCCAGTCAAAATTAGAATTGGCGGTCCAACCCATCGTTGCCTCGCTGTAATTGTAGTTCGAATTTCCCCACAACATACAACCGTAATTGGAGAGTTCTTTTTCTTCGGTATTGTCGCACCAGTGTTCAAGGATTACATACGCATCAGGATGATCATTCCATATTTCATCAGCCATTCTTTTAATAATGGCAATACGCCCGGCATTGTAAGAACCGCCGCTTCCGGAGTTTGTAAATCCCTGAGTAAAATCGAAACGGAATCCATCAATTTTATATTCGGTGAGCCAGTAATTGTTTACACTGTCAACAAATGCTTGTGTCGCCAGACTTTCATGATTAAAATCATTGCCCCAGCAGTAAGGCTCATGCGGACATACAGCATTGAACCAGGGATTATTGGCGGCCGGTCTGTTGTTCACATCATCCCAATACATCTGAGTCATTACATTTTGTCCATAAGAATGATTGAGTACCATATCCATGATCACTGCGATACCATTGGCATGGCACTCGTCCACAAACGCCTTGAAATCATTTTTTGGCCCATAATATTTATCGGGTGCAAAATAAAAAGACGGATTGTAACCCCAGCTAAGGTTCCCTTCAAATTCGCTGACGGGCATTAATTCGATGGCATTAATACCAAGGCTTTTGAAATATGTTAAGGTATCCTTCAGAGTTTTAAAATCATGTGCAGCCAAAAAATCCCGTAGCAGCGTTTCATAAACAACAAGGTTATCCTGTTGGGGTGGATTAAAGCCGGTTACCTGCCATTGATATTCATCCTGTCCTGTTTGTAAAACCGATACCAGACCAATTGTTTTATTTTCCGGATAGGGCTTAAGGTTTGGATATGTTTCCTCTTCAATCCATGGATCATTCCATTTGTCCAGAATTTTATCCGTATATGGATCAGCTATGAGAAGTTCTTCGTCAATCAGATATTGAAATGCATATTCTTCACCCGGCGTTAAATTCTCAATTGTTACCCAGTAGCGTGTTTCTAAATTGTTTGCATCGGTAGTCGTTCTCTTTAATTTATATTCAGGACCGATTTGCCAGTCATTGAAATCGCCAACTACATATATTGAAGATTTATAGGGAGCATGTATGGCCAGTGTTACAGTATTATCGTCAATGTAATTTATACCGTCGCGGGTTCCTGCAGGCTGGGACGAAACTGTTGTTTCGCCACGAACATAGTAATAATTAGAATCAGCCACCTGATTGATCCCGCTTACAGCCACCACCTTAATCCAATGTTTGGTATCGGTTTCGGATGATGCAGAAATCGTTTCATTCAGAGAATTACCTGCAACCGAAGTGATCAGGATTTCATCCACATATAACGAAAGTGTTTCCGCTAAAGTAGATTCTGCAATTATGTCGATAGGATCGCCGGGATCAACAAAATAAGGGGATTGGTCCGGGCTGACCAGGTTTATATTCAAACCGAGTTCAAATACTTCAACAAAAATATCCGGGGATGTCTGCTGAGTACCATCGGCACTTCTGAAGACGAGGCATATTTGTGTTATCACTCCGGTAGCCGAAACGCCATAAAAATCTCTGATGGTCGGTTCTATGACCATTTCGTAAATATCCGTCCCGATATTTGTCAACTGGGGCTGGGTTGTGTTGTTTCCCCACGACCCGATTACATTTTGCCATGCGTTTCCGTCCACGGTTACTCCTGTATGTGCGTAAACATCTCCTGTATAGCCCTCGAGGCCGGTACCACCGGCATTAAAAGTTAAGGTAACGGCAGCATCGGCAGTTGGTATGGCAGGATCGGTAACAACTATTTGACCGGATGCACAGTTCCAGAAAAGAATCAAACCCGTGATAAACAGGCATAGAACGAATGTATTTTTCATAAAATTAAATTTAAAAAACTAATTAAGCATCGCAAAAATAACAAAATTAAAGAAGGAGGCTGAGATAATTAGTGCCTGACTTTTTTGTCCGGATTAAGTGAAGTAAGAACAGGGAACACCGACTTACAAATTATGAAGCACAAAGAAAAAGCCTGTCCTTTGAAGGAACAGGCTTTTTCCTGAATATTGAAACGCGTTTTACTGCGCAACAATAGTGTATGTGATCGTTGTCAGATCAACTCTTATCTTAAACGTACCCGAACCCGGTGAAGGAACTTCAGCAGGATCAATAACAGTTTCATCTGGTCTGTAAATTAGAGGGCCGCCATCACCGGTACCCGTATCATTTGTTCCCCATTGCGGAGCCCACTGACCGAGTACTTCCAGGAATTTCATGCCCCCGTCAATCAAAGTAGTTGTAATCTCAAAAATATGGGGCTCAATTTCAGTGAAAGGTAATCCGGCTGCATTATCCCAGCCAACGGTTGTAGCTGCTCCTACAAGATAAAGTTCTCCGCTGGTGAGAAAAGTCCTGTATTCAAGATTTACCGTATCAGCTTCGATATAATAATCGCCAAGAACAGCAGGACATGGCATCGCAGGGGGATCGGTTGTAGCTTCATCCGGCCTGTAAACCAGTGGGCCTGACTCGGCGGTTCCGGTTGCATCCGTGCCCCATTGAGGTGCCCAGAAGCCCAACACAGAAATAAACTTAAACCAGGCGCCTGCCGGGTCGAGCGTTTCAACCCTGGCAAAAATACCTGTATCAATTTGAGTCATTGGAAGTGCTGCAGTGTTATCCCAGCCTGCCGGAGTAGCATCGCCAAGCAGATAAATAAACTTCTCGACGACAAGGGCTTCATAGGTTGTAATGGTCAGGGTAACTGGATCTGAATACAGATTGGTATAATCCGAGTTTGGAGTTGCATAAGATAACAACCTGAACTCCACATCCGTTGCGACACCTACAGTTACGCCCAATACAGTGAGCCGTGTATTCATCGTTCCGACCTTTATCTGAAACGTAGTCTCTGTGATTTTTGCAAGCTCAACAGCTCCGCCAAAATTATTACCTGCCAAATCCATTTGTAATACATAGCTGGTTGCAGGGAGGTTAGAAATATTATAAGTTGCTTCCGACCATTCAAATGTTGCAAAGACTGAATCCTTCTGGTCCTCAGTTAAAACGTATGTTGTCCCGCTGACAGGATTCGTAAATTCCTGCGGTGTTGCCTGGCTAATATCCAGTACTGGATCTCTGAGTTCCTTTGTACAAGCGATAAGGAGTACAATGCCAAGCAGAATTATTAATTTGCTTTTTATATTTTTCATATCATAATTGTTTTTATGGTTCATCTTAATAGCCCGGATTTTGAACCAGGTTCAGATTAGCTGTTAAATCTGCTGACGGTATCGGAAACAAATTATACTTTACATTGGTAGCAACACCATTAGCTGAATTTCCTTTCCATGGCCAGAGATATTGGTCAGATGTAAAATAATTATATCTGACAAGGTCAGTTCTGCGATGACATTCCCAATATAATTCACGTCCTCTTTCATCCAAAACAAAATCAAGGTCAATATCACCCGTTGTTACATTTCCGGAATCATCCCCGTAAGCACGAACGCGAAGCTGGTTGATATAATCTGTCGCTGTTGCAAGGCTGCCACCGGTTCCACCTCTGAGAACAGCCTCGGCATACATCAGGTAAACATCAGCAAGCCGAAACATCGGAAAGTCAGTTCCAACATAATAAATATCATCTCCTACAGAACCATCTGATTTCAGGTTTTTCCACTTATTGATGGCATAGCCTTCGATAAACAATGAAATATCCTCAATCTCGAGGGATTGTCCATCTGTAAAAAACATGGCACGCTTATCCGTTCCACCTGTGACATCCGCAAATTTGTTAACGAAAGCACTTGTGGTACGTGTTCCTCCCCAGGGATCATCAATTCCCGAAGCAGCAGGGTCCATCTCGCCACCAACAGAAGCATGCACTATAAATGTTGTTCCACCATAAGTTCTGGTATTAATACCGTCATATACTACCGGGAATATTACTTCAGGAGAATTTGCATTATCTACAAGGAATAAATCCTTGTATTCAGGCTCAAGAGTATAACCAGCCTGAATAATTTTATTGCAATAAGTCAGGCACTCGGTATTTTTTGCTTGTGCGATATAAACCTCAGCATTAAGGTAAAGTTTTGCAAGCACCATCCAGGCCGCCGCTTTGTCAGCTCTACCATATTCGTTTGTCCTCGCATCCATTAATAATCCCTCAATGGCTTTCAGTTCACTCTCAACATAAGCAAACAAACCATCCCTGCTGATCTGTTCGGGAAAAAAGGAACCCACTTCATCGTCTTCGGTTACAAAAGGAACATTTCCAAAATGATCCAATGCATGCCAATAACTCAACGCCCTCAGAAAACGGGCTTCGGTACGGAAATATCCGATATCAGTGCGAAGCTGTCCTGATACGCCGCGTTCATCGAGCTTTGAATCGGTTGTTTCGCGGAGAAACTCATTACAAATCGAAATCTGGTAAAAAATTCTGTAATAGAACGCTGTGATGAAAACATCGCTGGGTCCCCAGGTTTGCCAGTGAAGGTCTTTTATCGTCTGGTCACCCCAGGCAATGACGGCTTCATCGGTAGTCAGTTCCTGCATATACCAGAATCCTCTGAGGTATTGTCCGAATCCTTCGTCAATACCGCTGATGTCTCCCTGTCCGGCAGGGCCTTGTTGTCCTGAAACAGCCAAACCGGCATATAATTTAGCCAATACTTGTTTATAGGATGCAGGATCTTCATAAACTGAAGCCGCCGTAACACTATCAGGGTCAATAGGAATGGTATCGAGATCCTTCAGGCAGGATGTTGAAATCAGAATTAATCCTGCTATTGCTGTAGCATATTTTATTTTATAGTTCATATCAATACTTTTTTTCAAGGTTAAAACTGAAAATTAACACCAAACACATATATTCTGGGACGCGGGTAAAGGTTATTATCAATTCCAAGGTTTATCTCCGGGTCAAGTCCTTCATAGCTTGTAATTACAAAAGCATTGTTTACGGTTGCAGACAGAACGAGACTGGCCTTTCCCTTTATTAAATTATCAAAACGATAACTAAGGCTGATATTATCCATTCTGAAAAATGATCCATCATGGATATAATAGTTCGACCAGTACCTGGGATCAGTGAAGTTTACGTCGGAATAATTCGATTTCACATTTCCGAGGTAGGGGCCTTCTGAGCGATACAGCCTTGCATAAACTGCATTTTCTGAACTTACATTGTCATAAATATAATTTCCAAAATTTGCACGGCCTGCAAATGAAAAGGTCCATTTCTTATAGTTCATGTTTGATGTTATACCAAACCAGTAATCAGCAGCAGGATCTTTGTAATGATATTTATCCTCTTCTGTGATCTGCCCGTCTCCGTTTCTGTCAACATAAAGATTTTCAATCGGATTTCCATCTGCATCATATACTTGTTCGTACATAAAAAAGGAGTTGGCGGCATAACCAACGCTATGAATCTGCACCTGATTTCCAACGCCACCTGAAATACCGCCTGTGTTAACACCCAGATAATTCGGATCATCTATTGCAGTCAGCCTCGTTATCTCATTTTTATTGTATGTAGCATTGAATCCAAGTTCCCAGTTGAAGTTTGCACGTACAACCGGTCTGGTATTTATCGTGAATTCAAGCCCGCGGTTCTCAAGGTCCCCAACATTCGTCACAATGTAGTTGGTAAGGTTTGAACCTGCAGGAACAGGAATAAAATTAATAAGGTCCTCAGTTTTTCGTAAATAAAAATCAATTGAGCCATAATATTTGTCCTTTGCAAATCCATAATCCAAACCGGCATTGTAAGTAGTTGTTTCTTCCCATTTGATATTGGCATCATAACCTTCAGGACGAAGTGTTATATAGTTGACTCCTCCCATTTGATATTGTGCGGCAGCATCACCATAAGTATATCTGGGCAAGTAGGGATAATCACCCAGCCCAATGTTCTGTTGTCCAGTGATTCCATAACCCAAACGCAGCTTTAATTGAGAAAAAGTCTTTGCATTAGCCATAAATGGCTCGTCCACAATTTTCCAGGCCAGAGCTACCGACGGGAATAATCCCCAGCGGGTATCGGGTGAAAACCTGGACGTCCCGTCATTTCGTAGTGTAAATGTCAATAAATATCTCTCTTTAAATGTGTAATTAAACCTTCCGAAAAATGAAATAAGATAACTTTCTGTTTTATCAATGATGGTGATTGTATCATAGGTCTGAGCGAAATTACCGGAGAAAGTGTAATTATCACGATAAAAATGCTGCCATGAATAACCGGCCATTAAATCAAAGCGGCTTTGAATGCCATCAACCTCTTTCACATAATTGAGATAGAAATCGAGCAGCTCGTTTTTCTTTTCCTGTGTATATTCGCTCTTATAACCACTTCCATTGGTGTTATCAATTTCCCAGGAAGCATTTTCAGGAACTGTCACAGTCCCTTCACCATAGGAACGATCGTAACCTACATTAAGATTTGCCCTCAGATCGGGGAAAAAATGGAACTTATAATCAAGCTGTGCATTTCCTATTAACCGGTTTACATCAGAAATATCCTCGCGCAGATCAAGTAATGCAACCGGATTGGCAGGGGCAATCCCTTTAGGAATGCCGTTATCCTGTGTCCAGGTCCAGTAACCACCGTAAGGGCTTTCTTCATCATACACCGGCTTTGTCGGGTCAAACTGAACAGCACCGGCTATTGCGCCGCGGTCAGCAAAATGATTCTTAACAAAACTGGCTTTTGCATTGATATCCACTTTCAGGTGATCGTCAAAAAATGCCGGATTAATATTCGCATTGATGGTAGTCCTTTTCATGTTATCGGTTTTCAGAATACCATCCTGATCGGCATACCCGAATGAAACCCGGTAAGGTAAAAACTTAACTGCACCGGCAACACTCAGGAAATGATCCATACCAAAGGAATTACTGTAGATTTCGCTTTGCCAGTCAGTACTTTCCGTTCCCAACAAACCTAAGCGGGTTGAGTCACCCGGAAAACGCTCATTCATTAATGCACGGAATTCATCCCCATTTAAAACATCCACTTTTTTTGTAACGGTATTCAATGTAAATGTACCATTGTAGCTAATTGTAAAAGGTTTGCCTTTGCCCGTTCCCTTGCTTCCTTTTTTAGTGGTGATAATTATTACACCATTTGAAGCGCGTGACCCATAGATTGCGGTAGCAGAGGCATCTTTAAGAACTGTAAATGTTTCAATATCGTTTGGGTTAATTGAATTTAATGGATTCCTCATACCGGAAATACCTTCATTATCAACCGGCACCCCATCAATGACAATGAGTGGATCATTGCTTGCCGTTAAGGATGATCCGCCGCGGATCCGGATGGTAGCCCCTTCACCCGGAGCGCCTCCACCGCTTGTAATCTGAACACCGGCAATTTTACCGGCGATAAGCTGGGTCGGATTTGTAATGGATCCGGTGTTAAACTCTTTGACGCCAACAGCAGTTACAGATCCTGTTGCATCACCCTTCTTTTGAACACCATAACCGATAACCACCAGCTCCGTCAACAACGTTGATTCAAGTTTCATTGCAACGTTTACTGTGGTATTAGGTTGAACCAATATCTCCAGGGGTTCATATCCTACAAAAGTAAACTCCAGCGTCGTATTGGGATTCACTTTGATGGTATAAACTCCCTTTACATCCGTAACGGTCCCTTCGGTGGTTCCTTTTACTGCAACTGTAGCTCCAGGTAAAGTGGTCCCGTCGCTCGCATCGGTCACCGTTCCGGTGACATTGCCAACCTGCGCCAATGCTGTAACAGAACCAAATGATAGTACCGACAGGAGCATCAACAATTTAAAAAATAAATGTTTTCCCATAATACTTTCAGTTAGTTGTTAATTTGTTTAGGATTCATATTTTTTTAATTAGAAATCTCTGCACTTTTTTCGAAACAAGTGCAAAAGTAAGAATTTCTTCTTTTGATAATTATCTGGCCAAATCTTATTTTGATGTGCCCGGAAAAATTAATTTACTTTGAGTTGCAGATTGGTTTTGATTTATTACCTTTATCCTTAAATTGTAAATGATGATAAGTATGAAAACAATTGAAGTCAATTTGATTAACATCATTCTCAGAAATGCAATTTTCATTTCTATAATCTGGTGTACGCATCTTTCAGCACAATCTTATATAATAGGCGCTGATCTTTCTTTTCTAAAACAAGCTGAAGATGATGGATTTCGGTTCAAAGAGGGCGGAATTGACAAGCCCGGACTGGATATTTTCAGGGATCATGGCTATAACTGGATAAGATTACGGCTTTTTCATACGCCAACTGAATTGCCGAACAACCTTGAATATACGATTGCATTGGCAAAGGAAGCAAAAGAAAAGGGCATTAAATTCCTGCTCGATTACCATTATTCCGATACCTGGGCTGATCCGGCCAAACAGTTTTTGCCGACAGCATGGGCAGGCAAATCGCATGAAGTTTTAGTGGATTCTGTTTTTAATTACACCAGGAATACTATAATTGAATTTAGTAATTCGGACGTACTGCCCGATATGGTTCAGATCGGAAATGAAATTATAAACGGAATGCTATGGCCTGACGGAAAGCTTCCGGCAAACTGGAAAAACCTTGCGGAACTTGTTCAGGCTGGGATTGACGGGGTACGTGCAGGAAGTGCAAACTACACGGTTCCGCCAATCATGATCCATATTGATCAGGGTGGAAACAGGATAAAAACGAAATACTTTTTTGATAAATTAATTTCTTATGGTGTGGAGTTCGATGTTATAGGCCAATCGTACTATCCGTGGTGGCATGGTAGTTTACTCAATCTCCGTGAGAACATGGCATTCATGGCCAAAGAATACAAAAAGCCAATTATTCTTGTTGAGGTTGCTTATTGCTATGCTCCAACTGAATATTTAATTAAAAGCCCCCCTTTTCCGGAATCACCTGAGGGACAAAAGCAGTTTCTTGAGGAGGTGAACAGGATTGTCATGGAAACTCCCGATAATCTTGGTATCGGAGTATTCTGGTGGGAACCGGCCACCATGAATATGATCGGTATTTCGACCCGTGACTTTTTTGATGATGGTGGGAACGTTTTACCTGTGATTAGTGTTTTTGATAAATTTACCAGGCATTAAAATATGGATTTGTTCGGAATAGAAAGCACTTCGGACTAAACCTTCATTTAATGACTAAAATGAAAAAGCATTTTCTCATATTATTATTCTGGATGATGGTTCAGTTTCTTTCAGCGAGAGAAACCATTAATTTTAATTCAGGCTGGAAGTTTTTTATGGGGGATCCGGATAATGCGGAAGCTGTTGATTTTGATGACTCAGGCTGGGTTGGGGTTAACCTGCCTCACGATTGGGCCATAAGCGGTCCGTTTGATCATAATTTGCCTGCAAATACCGGCAAGCTTCCATGGAAAGGAGTTGGCTGGTACCGGAAACATTTTGATTTAAAACCTGAACAAAAAGGAAAGCAGATTTACCTGGTTTGTGATGGTATCATGGCATTTCCAAAAATATACCTTAACGGTCAGTTGGCTGGTCAATGGGATTATGGCTACAATTCTTTTTACCTGAACATTACTGAACTGGTAAATTTTTCAGGTTCAAACCTGCTTGCCATCTGCGCCGATACCCGTGAGCATGACAGCCGATGGTATCCGGGAGCGGGAATTTATCGCAAAATAGAAATGTTGATCACCGATCCGATTCATGTAAATATTTGGGGAACTTATATTACCACACCTGTCATTGCTGAAAACCAGGCTGAAGTTAACATTACCACTACCGTCAATAATTCTAGTGATTCAGGTGAAATGGTAGTTATTGAAAACCATATCCTGGATCAGGAAGGTAAAAAACTCTCTGTTAAAACAATTAGCCAAAAAATTCCGGCAAATAGCTCGACTGATGTTTTTCAAACTTTGTCGCTCGAAAATTATCATTTGTGGGATATAGAATTTCCGGTAATTTATAAAATGCAGACTATCATTAAAACAGGAGGCTTTGTTCGGGATATTTATTATACCGATTTTGGTATCCGAACTATTGAATTTACTACCAGTGATGGATTTTATCTGAACGGCAAACGGGTTCAGATCAAGGGTGTGAACCTGCATCATGATCATGGGCCACTTGGAGCAAAGTTTTATCCGCGTGCAATGGAACGTCAGCTTGAAATCATGAAGGAGATTGGTTGCAATGCCATCAGAACCAGTCATAATGTGGCAGCACCCGAATTGCTGAGTCTTTGCGACAGCATGGGATTCCTGGTACTTGACGAAATTTTCGATAAATGGGATCAGAAAGCCGATTTCCTGAAACAAAACGACTTTTTGGAATTCGGCGAAAGAAACATCCGGAATTTTGTTTTGCACGACCGGAACCATCCATGCGTTTTTATTTGGAGTGTCGGCAACGAAATGGGCGATATCCAATGGAATATTGACGACGGATTGGAAAAGCTTAAAGCGATGGTGGAATTTATCGGGAAATATGATGAGACCCGGCCCGTAACTATGGTTTGCGATTCAAAGGAGTCTGTCAAATGGCGGCATTTCGATTATTACGATGTTCATTGCTGGAACTATGGAAGGCGGTATCTTCCGGCAAGGGAAATGGATACAACGAAAGCTGTAATTATTTCCGAATCTTCCTCAACCGTCAGCACCCGCGGATTTTATGAATTTCCTTTGCCGGAAAAGAAAAATGATTTTACCAATTCTTTACAGGTTAGCTCATACGATTTGAATGCTCCTGAATGGGCTGAAATTGCAGATGATGATTTTTTATGGCAACAGGAAGATACCTATGTTGCCGGTGAATTTGTCTGGACCGGCTTTGATTATTTGGGCGAGCCAACACCTTACAATGATGAGGCCGTAAAAGACGGAAAAATTACTAAAGAACAAAGCGCCAATAGTTCTTATTTCGGGATTACGGATATGTGCGGTATTCCAAAGGACCGTTATTATCTTTACCGCAGCTATTGGTCGCCTGAAAAAACTACAGTTCATATTTTACCTCACTGGAACTGGGAAGGTAAAGAAGGTCAGAAAATACCCGTATTCGTTTATACCAACGGGGATTGTGCCGAACTCTTCCTTAATGGAAAATCGCTTGGCAAGCGATGTAAAAAACCTGATTCTGAAAAATCATTCGAACGGTTCAGAATAATCTGGGACGAAGTCGTATATCAGCCGGGCGAACTTAAAGTTGTTGCCTATAATAATAATGTATTAATCGGTGAGTCATCAGTAACCACCGCCGGAGAACCGCATCAGATTAAATTGACACCCGACCGGAATATTTTAAAGGCAAACGGATCAGATTTGTGTTATATTCTTGTGGAAGCTTTTGACAAAGATGGAATTCCCTGTCCTTTGGCAGATAATCTGGTGCATTTTAAGTTAAATGGTCCTTCGGTCATTGAAGCTGTTGGTAATGGCGACCCTCAATCCGTTGAGCCTTTCATCTCAGATCATCGAAGTTTATTTTATGGAAAAGCCATGCTCATCATACGGACCCTGGAAAACAAAACCGGAAATATTAAAGTTACTTCTACGGCACAGGGATTAAAATCATCGGAAGTTACATTGACTTCATATTAATTGACTATGAAAAACCTCTTTTACGGGATAGTTCTTTTGTTAACGATTTATACAGTACAATCGCAGAATTGCTACGTCGGAACCTCGATGGATTTTGCGCTATACCTTCAAAACACATGCGGGATTGTTTACAGGGAAGACAGCCTCCCGAAAAATCCTTTTCAAAGCATTAAAGATCATGGAGGCAATATAATTCGGTTAAGGATTGACCTTCCCCCCTATTCCAACAGCTTTGTTTCAAATGAACCACCTGTTGATTACAGGTCGCCTGCAAAAGTAATGGAAGGCATGCAGGCTGCACAGCTTGCTGGTTTGAAAACAATGCTCACGATCAGTTATCAATCCTTTGCACTTGAGGCAAGTGAATCTCTCAATCCTTATGTTGCACCATTGACATGGCAATCCATTGCCGGTGATGTTGATAAACTTGCGGATTCTGTATATAATTATACATTTAATATACTTGCTGAATTCATAGGTTCAGGACTGGTACCGGAAATTGTTTCCATCGGCAATGAAACCAACTGGCGCATTTTAGAGCCCAATGTCCCTGAAGATGATTTGCCGGCTTATGATCCTCAAAGGGTGGTTAATTTACTGAATGCAGGAACCTCCGCAGTCAGGGATATTAATCAGGTGTATTCATTGAACATTAAAATCGCACTTCATATTTTCGGAGCTTCCAATCTTACATGGTGGATGGATACTCATGTTCCGCTCGGCCTTGATTTCGATATCATGGGATTGTCTCATTACCATGCATGGCACAATTTAGGATCGTTCGGTAGCTGGACTCAGGTTGTGGATTGGGTTCAATCGCATTATCAAAAAGATTTCATGATCATGGAAACTGCACAATTATTCAGTTCAGGTTATAGCGACAATCGCCCAAATGTACTCGGTACTGAAAACATACCGGCCGGGTATCCCAATCCTCCAACTACTGAAACTCAAATGGAATATCTGAAAGATTTAACAACCGAAATTCTGGATGCCGGAGGGCTTGGAACCATAGTTTGGGGCGGAGACTGGGTCGGTTCGGATTGCTATGTATATCCCGACCAATATGGGCCGGGCTCATCGTTCGAAAATAAAGCCTTCTGGGATTTTACCAATAATTTGCATGATGGGATCAATTGGATGAAAGAATCCTGCCCGCAGAATTTTCTAAATGAAAATCATGAAAAATCCTTTATAAATATTTACCCGATTCCATTGTACTCAAACTTAGTTACTGTTGAAACAAGAAATATCCGGATTAAAAAGGCAGATTTTTTCACGATCCTGGGACAAATGGTAGCTGCCGTGACTATAAATTTCGTTTCACCAAACAGCATTAATATTGAGTTTTCACATCAGTTACCTTCAGGAAATTACATTCTCAGGGTTACTGATGATCATGACCATTCTTATTTTTATAAAATTCCGGTTATTCACAAACAATTTTAATCCAAAAATTTCTATGTATGAAAAAGACTTTACTTATAGTTATCCAGGTATTTATTTGTCTTTTTTTTAATATGTGTACAAAGCAAAACAAACCTGATCCGTTTCTGGAACCGCCAGAATGGTCAAAAAATGTAATATGGTACCAGATATTTGTTGAACGTTTTTACAATGGAGATCCCACAAACGATCCCAAACCTGAGAACATACGAACTGCATCCGATTTCCGTCCTGTGCCAGAAGATTGGTCGGTTACTCCCTGGACACAGGATTGGTACAAACAGGAGCCCTGGGCTGAAAAAGTCAGTAAAAAGTTTTATGAAACTTTACAGCTTCGCCGGTTCGGCGGGGATATGCAGGGTGTATTGGATAAACTCGATTACCTGTCCGATCTTGGAATAACTGCTATTTATCTTAATCCTATCAACGACGCGCCATCGCTGCATAAATATGATGCAAGAAACTACCATCATGTGGATGTTAATTTCGGACCCGATCCGGCAGGTGATAACAAAATCATCGCCTCAGAAAATCCCGCTGATCCCTCAACATGGCAATGGACTTCCGCGGATAAGATGTTTTTAAAACTTGTGGAGGAGGTTCATAAACGAGGCATGAGAATTATTGTTGACTATTCCTGGAATCATACAGGAGTGGAATTCTGGGCATGGAAGGATCTCATAAAAAATCAGGAAAAATCACATTATAAGGACTGGTTTGAAATCATATCTTTTGATAATGTTGCTACAGATTCAAATGAATTCGATTACAAAGGCTGGCTCAATATCAAAAGTCTGCCGGAAATCAAAAAAGTGGATGTTGTTGGTAATAGGGTTAATGGCCGTCCTTATGAGGGAAATATTAATGACGGAGCAAAAAAACACATTTTTGATGTAACAAAAAGATGGCTGGCGCCTGATGATGATGTGAGTAAGGGAATTGACGGCTTCCGCCTCGATGTTGCCGACCAGGTGCCAATGGGCTTCTGGAGGGATTATAGAAAATTTGTTAAGGAAATCAATCCTGATGCTTTTCTCGCAGGTGAAATATGGTGGGAAAAGTGGCCCGACAAACTGATGGATCCGGTTCCCTATGTCGGTGGCGATGTATTCGACGGCATCATGTTTTATCAAATATACAAGCCCGCCAGAAGTTTTTTTGCAAACACCTATCTCCATTTAAACGCAGTTCAGTTCACAGACAGCTTACAAAAGCAATGGTCGGCACTTTCTGAACCCTACCGCTACTCGATGATGAATGTGTCGGCCACGCATGATTCACCAAGGCTGCTCACTTGTTTTTACAACCCGGGAAAATATAAGTATAATGCCAAACCCAGCGATGATTCAACCTATAATTCGGGAAGGCCGGATGAGGAGACCTATAAAAGAGTGAAATTATACCTCATTCATCAATTCACCAATATAGGCGCACCCCATATTTGGAACGGCGATGAAATGGGAATGTGGGGAGCAGACGATCCCGATTGCCGGAAACCGTTATGGTGGAAGGAATTTCAATTCGAACCCGAAACACGGACCAACTTGTTAAAAAGAAAAAGGGTTTATGATACCATAGGTTTTAACCAGGAGCACTTTGATTTCTATAAGAAACTGATCCGGATCAGAAAGGAAAATCCGGTACTGAACAGCGGAGCCATAGAGTTTGTGAAAACAACGGGAAATTGCCTGTCTTATAAAAGATTTGATGAACAAAATGAAATATTCGTAATGTTCAATCTTGAAAATGAAAAGCGCGACTTTGAGCTTCCTGAAAACGGAACTTTCATCAACCTGTTTGATAAGACCGAAGTTACAGGCAGGATTTTGACATTACAACCGTTGTCTGCAGGCATTTACCGAAGAGTCAATAGTAAATAGGAGTTCATAAAAGTAATGGATCAGGTTAAATGGTCAGGGAATAATAAAAAGCAGGTCACTATTTCAATATAAAATGCAATTGTAAAATTCCATTGTTAGCATTTAGTAAATATAAATATCCTTTTGCCCGGTAGGGCATATATATCAATAGAAAACAAATTTCAACAATAGTTATTTCCCCGGACGGGGATAAACATGGTCAATAATCACAAGCAGTAAGAGACAAAAAAAGCTGCCGGAATTTCTCCCGGCAGCTTTTTAAATTAATAATTTTAGATGTTTATTGAATCACCAGCTTCTCAATGGCCTTTCTTCCATCGGTTCCCAGGATACTTACCATGTAAATACCCGATTCGAGCTGATTGGTTCTCAATTGAATCACATCGTTCCCAAAAACACTTTGTGTTTGTGATAAAACAACTCTGCCCGACATATCCGAAATATAAACTGTGACCTCATTGCCAAGAACTTCATCAAGCAATTTCAGGTTCACATTTCCTGAAGTCGGGTTCGGGTAGAGGATAACATTTGCATTGTCATAAGTTATGTCGTAGATACCAAAATAAGGTCCGCCGGCCAACTGAAGATCACCAAGATCAGCGGTATTGCTCCAGTTATTACCGGTTCCATACCATACTGTCTGGTAATCGCGCCCAATTCCGTTATCGCTGTCGTTATTTCCGAGGCTGAATCCAATGGTACGGCCCTTTCCGGGAGCAAAATCGAAATTATCCCAGCCCAGTCTCAATTCAACATTATAACCAGTTCCGGTTGCAAACCATTTTGCATCATAATTGGTAACAGGAACACCATCGGCTTTAACCCACAGAACAGTATCAACAGGTGCTGTATTGCTAAAGAAATCCTGTATCAACTGCGTGTCGAAATCACTGTCGAAAGCGCCATCCGAATCATGATTGCCATCAATATAATATTCTATTGCATCGTTGTCCCACGGGTTTCCGGAACCTTCAACTACGCCATCAACAACTTCAACACCCAGATAAAGGTTATATGAATCCCACAGGGCTCCCCAGGTTACAGTATTGTTATTGGCAACCGTACCAACCACAACCAGATCACTGGTATAGTCGAGTGCGTATTCGGTTAAATTACCATCTATCGCCGGAGCAGTTTCAGTACGTTCGGCATAAGCGACGCCTTCGTCTGCAGGTTCTTCAGTAAAGGTATAAACACCGGTTAAGCAGTCGAAAGTAATCCTGTACCTTCCGGTTGTTGCCGGGATAGGATCGCCATCCAGTTCCGCAGTTCCATTTGGAAAAGCTGTAGAACCCCATTGTACTGTGGCTTGTAAATCCTTCCTGAAAACCAGATCAAAAGCTGCATCGAGGTTATAAGTTCCAACATAAGTCGTCGGCATGTCGGTAGGATTCCTCAGGATAACATCACCTGTAGTTTCATTGTAAACGCTGATACATCCGCAGGCTAAAGTTCCGAATAACAGGTCACCGAAACCTGAAGTAGTGAGAGTATCCTGCATGTCGCCGTTCCAGGCTAAAGTGTAATTAACGCCGGTACCATCGTCATCATCACCAATTAAAATGTCAAATCCTATCTGTCCGCCTTCTGCCGGGGTTACGCCAAGATCAGCCCAGGGAATAGCAACCTCTGCATTATAACCGTTTGATGATATCTGGAAGCCAAGATCCGGAACAATCCCGGCCGGACCCTGAATTACTTCTATACCCGCTCCTGAAAACCTCAGATGAACATCAGAATCATCATAATCGCCACCGGATTTATTTCCGTCAACAAAGACTTCGCCCTGCTCGTTCGCTGTCAGGGTTGAATCTACGATTTTAATGCCGACATATAAATAGGTTTCATTCCATGCAACACCGAAAAAGGCTTCGTTCAAATCGCCAACTATAGTTCCATCCACCACTTTTGCAACCGGCTGAGTAATGATCCAATCGGTTTCATTAAGCGCTCCATCAACTGTGATTGCGAAAACCTTTGGTGCCTGCACGGAATTTCCAAGTTGGTAGAAGCAGTAATCGCCGGCTAGTGCATTGAAGGTAATCTGGTATTTTCCGCCGGGTACATTGATAATCTGGGTAACATCCTGTACACCCGTTTGACAGAGTGAGGTTCCACCCCAGGCATTGTCGTTATTAATAGGAAGGGCATCTGTTCTGAATAAAAGCCCTGTTGTCGTCGGGAAATTATATTCAATGCTGAAAAGACATGGGTACTCAGCATCGCGGATGAGGAAAACGTCAGTCGGGACTGCTGTGGTTCCAACACCCCATCCATTAAAGTCACCGACCATGCCAATGGCGCCGCAAATATCAGGATTATCAGTAAAATTATATTCGCCGGTGGCACTATTAAATGTGACTGAATATTTACCTGGTACAACAGGAATATTGGCCCCACCATTAGTACCGGTACCACTTGGAAAGTCAGCAGATCCCCAGCTAATTGTCCAATCCATATTTTCACGGAATTTCGATTCGATAATTCCATCAGGCGGAGCTGAAAAATCGAAATTCGCCGGTAAACTTACGTCAGCTAACCATAAATCGGGATCGCCTGCATCACGGTTCATCGGAAGGTCCCCATTCCAACCATTGAATTCACCTATCATACTAATTGCTCCGGTAGTTGTTTGGAAATTATAATTTCCCGTAGTGAAATCAAAAGTCACATAAAAATCTGTAGTCATACCGGTTCCATCAACAGGAACAAAAATATTCGGGCCATTTTGGTATCCGGTATCAGCCGGAAAGACATCACCGCCCCAGTTAATACTCCAGTCGGCATTTTCACGAAACTTCGTTTCGAAAAATCCATCACCATTAGCATCCAGATCCGGCGTAAGTGAGAATACGGCTGACCACATATTCGGATCAGCAGCGTCACGTGTCATCCAGTAATCGGCACCCCATCCGTTGAATTCACCAATGAGTCCGATAGCACCGCAGGTTGCAACAAAATTATATTCTTCTGTCACGCAATTGAAGGTAACCAAATAATCAGTCGTTGTGCCAACAGTATCGAGCGGAACAAATATATTCGGTCCATTCTGGTATCCCGTATCGGCCGGAAATACATCACCACCCCAGTTAATACCCCAGTCAGCACTCTGACGGAATTTGGTTTCGATAAATCCATCGGCATTTCCGTCCATAGCAGCTGTGAAGCTGATGATGGTACTCCACATACTGAGATTACCGGCATCTCTGGTCATCCAGTGGTCATCGGCCCAAGCGTTGAATTCGCCTATTAATCCAATGCTGCCGCATACTTCCTCGAAGACATAGGTTAGGGTTTCGCAATTAAATGTAACGTAATAATCAGTCGTACTGGTCGTTGTGGTATCAATAGGTACCAGAATGTTTGGTCCATCAAGGTATCCTGTATCTGTTGGGAATGCATCGCCACCCCAGTTAACTGTCCAACCCGCATTTTCGCGGAATTTTACTTCGACATCACCATCATCATCAGTATCATCAGCAACGTTAAAACTTAAAATAGTAGAAAACATTGCCGGATCAATTGGGTCACGATCCATAAACTGGTCGCCTGCCCAATCGTTAAATTCACCGATCAGGCTAACCTGACCGCATTGACTCATTGCATTCATCGAAAACATGAATGCCAAAATCACTGAGAAGAGAAAATTTTTTTTCATTGTATAAAATTTTAGTAATTGATTGTACTATATTTTTTGCTAAATTAAGATATTTATATTAAATATGTTCGTGAACAGAATTTTTTTTTTTAATTTTTAATAAACACTGAAAAAATTCTATCATTATTTTTCCTAATTTCGGCACGGAAAATAAACGCTTTGTTAAAACTAATTTTACAAATATGAATAAATTTTTACATTTTGCCTTAAAAGCAGTATTGATCATGTTATTACTTATAACGGGTATCATTACTGCCTTTTCGCAGGAACGAACCATTACGGGAACGGTTAAAGATGCCGAAACCGGTGAAACACTGATCGGGGTGAATATCACCCTTACACGTGACAGGAGTGTAGGAACCGTCACTGATATTGATGGTAATTACAAATTAACAGTTCCCGCAAATTCAGATTCCATTAGTTTTTCTTATGTGGGATATACCGGCATAACTATGGGACTGACTTCACCGGTAATCAATATCAGCCTGATGCCCGGGAAGCAGCTGTCAGAAGTTGTGGTTGTGGGTTATGGAACCCAAAAAACAAAAGAGGTTACCAGCGCCGTAACCAGTGTCAAATCGGAAGATTTTAATAGTGGTAACGTGAGCGATCCAATACAGCTGATACAGGGCAAGGTAGCAGGCTTGTCGATTGCCAAACCGGGATCCGACCCAAACGGTGACTTTACAATCCGTCTGAGGGGGCTTTCCACCTTCGGTGCAAACACTGAACCCCTGGTAATTATTGATGGTGTACAAGGTGCATCCTTAAAATCCGTTGACCCGCAGGATATAGCCTCGATGGATGTTTTAAAAGATGCTTCTGCTGCGGCTATTTATGGTACAAAGGCAGCCTCCGGCGTAATTTTGATCACCACCAAAAAAGGAAAGGCAGCTGATGGTAAAAAAGGCGCCAACGTTGAATTTAGCACCAACTTTACCCTTGAATCTATTTCAAAAAAGCTGGATGTACTTACAAAGGAGGAATACCTTCAATTTCCAAGCGCTACGGATTATGGCAGCGAAACCGACTGGATGGATGCTGTTACCAGCAATGGGTTTTCACAGGCTTATAATCTTGCCATTAATGGCGCAACCGACAAATCAAACTATCGCGTATCATTTAACTACAGAAAAGGAAATGGCGTTGTGAAAGGTACCGGTTATGACCATTACAACGGGCGTTTGAATTTTACACAAAAGGCACTGAACGATATGCTTACTTTCGATTTTAATCTTTCAGCCACCATGCGCGATGAGGAATATGCACCCAGTGAAGCGCTTGGATTTGTGACAAATTATAATCCGACAGCTCCAACTCATGGCGCCGGATCGGACACATCAGCGGCAACGAGCGCATTTGTAAGCGAATGGGGCGGTTATTTTCAGCAACAGGCTTTTTCATTTTATAATCCATTAGCCGCTATTGAGCAAAATACTCTCGATGGTAAAAAGCAGGAAATTGTCGGAAGCCTGAAAACCGAGTTTCAACCTGTTAAATGGGGTAAACTTGGAATCTTTTACAGCCAGGCAAGGGGAAACGATCTTTTTGGAACCTATACGAGTAAATATAGTTTTTATAATGCCACCAACGCTGAAAAATCGGGCACCCATGACGGATATGCCCGGAAAAACACAGAGGACCGGTTCCATCATCTTTTTGAAATAACCGGTGAATTGCAGAAAGACTTTAATGATTTTAATGTTAAGATCCTGGGGGGCTACTCCTACCAGGAAAATATTACTGAACGGTATTCAGCTTATGGTGAGGGATTCTTAACGGATGCTTTTACATATAACAGCCTGGGATCCGGATCAGGAATCATAGCCAATGATGAAATGGTATCAAGCTATAAATTATCCAGCACTCTAATTGGTTTTTTTGCAAGGGCTTCTGTTAACTGGAAGGATGGAATATTCCTTACCGGAAATTTCAGGCGCGACGGTTCTACTATGTTTGGGATAAACAACCAGTGGGGTAATTTCATGGGCGTAAGCGGAGGTGTGGATATCACAAGATTTGTGGAAATTCCTTATGTCAACAGGTTGAAAATCAGAGGAGGTTATGGTGAAACCGGGAATCTTCCACCTGATCCGTATCTTTCACAGGATTTATACAATATCGGTGGTGGAAATTTCTTCTACCAGGGCGAGTTTATACAAGCCTATGATCTGGTCAGAAATGCAAACCCGGATTTAAAATGGGAAGTCAAGAAAGAACTGGGTTTGGGCCTTGACTTTATGCTATTGAATTACCGCCTTACAGGCTCCATAGATTATTACAACAGCCGAGGCAATGATTTACTTCTTGAATCTACGGTGCCTGTTCCGCCCTTTCCAGCAGACAAGATGTGGTTAAACCTGGGAGAACTTGAGAGTTCAGGAATTGAGTTCACCGTTGATTATGATGTTTTACAAAAAACGTTATTCAAATGGAATACCAATTTTAATTTTGCCTATTATTTCGATACCAGATTAATCACGATTACAACCACATTAACTGAAGCAACAGAAATTAATTTAGGTGAACTGGGTGCTCCAAACTTAACTAATATTTTTGTAATACATGCTCCGGAAAGTGAACCTATCGGACAAATTTATGCCCCGGTATATGAAGGGATTTTTTATAACGAAGAGGATGGAGAATATCAGAAAAAATACGAAGGTGTTCCGCTGGGTGTAACGCCAGCCGATTCCAATTATCAGGTTGTCGGCAACGGCTTGCCTGATTTTCAGATCGGGTGGGGCAACAGTTTAACTTACAAAAATTTCTATTTGAACTTTTTCTTCAGGGGGGTATTTGGTCATTCTTTGGTAAACGTGAGCAATGCAAGATACGGCGATGTCAGCACAATAGATATTCAAAGTGGAATGGGCATTGCCCTTGATTACATGCAGGCACAGGATGGTATTCAGTTCTCCAGTTTGCATGTGGAAAAAGCCTCCTTCATAAAACTGGACAACTTTGCTTTTGGTTATAATTTTCAAATACCTGATAACAAATATATTTCAACGCTCAGGCTATATATATCAGGCCAAAACCTTTTCACAATAACCAATTATAGCGGTGTCGATCCTGAAGTGAGGTATGGTGATTCCAACAATCCTCTAGCTCCTGGTATAGACAGGTCAAATACCTACTTCAGCACAAGATCAGTTACTCTCGGTGTCAATTTATTATTCTAAAAATTAAAAAAAATAGTTATGAAAAGAATTTCATTTTCAGCAAAAATAATCATCGTAACCCTTTTCCTCGGGATATTTCAGCAATCCTGCACCAAACTCGATGAAGAGGTTTATTCCGACCTCACGGGGGAATTATTTTTTGAAGACCCCGACAACCTGATCTATGCCTTTGGAGCTGCCTACACAAACCTCTACTGGCTGATCGGCCATAAATACGGAATGGTCGGTAAAGAGGCCGGTACAGATATCCTCGTCGTTCCGCAGCGGGGCGGCGACTGGTACGATGGAGGTGAATGGCACCGTTACCACAGGCAAACATGGACAGCCGATGAAGGTTATGTCTCTTTCTGGTGGCTTAATTGCTATGCAGGCATCAACAAATGCAACCAGTTGATACTTCAGTTTTCAACAGTGGAAGGAGAAACATCCCAGATTGCAATTTCTGAACTGCGGGCACTAAGGGCATTATACTATTACTGGCTTGTTGACTTGTACGGTAATGTCCCTATTGTTGACCGCTTCGACTATCCGGTGGATTACAAACCTGCAACAAACACCCGTGAAGAGGTTTACAATTTTATTGAAACGGAGCTTCTGGAAGCAATGCCGCTTTTATCCAAAATAACCGGTTTGCAAATGTATGGCCGAGTAAATTACTATGCGGCTTATACCATCCTTGCCAAATTGTATCTGAATGCAGAAGTATTTATTGGAACGCCGAAGTACCAGGAAGCGCTGGCTGCTTGCGATACTGTCATTAATTCAACTAATTACAGTCTGGAAGCCGATTTCTTTAGCAATTTTGCGGGCGATGCCACTACCTCTCCCGAGCACATTCTCGGAGTTCCTTTTGACCAGATCAATGCACAGGGTTTTGAAGTACACTTGTTTACATTACATTATAGTCTTCAAAATAAGTATGGCATACAAAGTGCCACCTGGAATGGTATTTGCGCACAGGAAGCATTTTTTAATTCTTTTGAAGAGACCGATTTAAGAAGAAACGGACTTTTGTACGGACCGCAGTTTGATGCTGAAGGAGTTCAGATAACCGATCCGAGTTTTGAAAAATTTGACCCGGCAAATCCTACCAATCCGATAGATCCTGATGGAGCCGGATTGAACCTGACGCCCAATGTGAATATGCTTGAACCAAACTGCCTGAGACAATGCGGAACCAGGGTGGCTAAATTTCCCTTTATTGACGGTAGCGACCGATACATGAGCAACGACTTCCCGATTTTCAGATATGCCGATATCCTACTGATGAAAGCTGAATTATTGTGGCGTTCGGGTGGCGATTTAGGTGAAGCTTTAGCCCTGGTGAACCAGGTAAGAACCCGCGCCGGTGTGGGAGCAATGACCGATATCAGCGCCGATAGTTTGCTCGCTGAACGCGGTAGAGAGTTATTTGCCGAAGGCCACAGGCGCAACGATATGATACGTTTTGGAAAATATCTCGAACCGAGGTGGGAAAAACCGGATGTATCTGCTGATTACATTAAGCTTTGGCCCATACCCACCAGCCAGATTCAGGCTAATCCAAATCTGACTCAAAATCCGGGATACTGAGAGCAATTATTGAATTTATATACCAAAGGAGCAGGAACCAAAAGATTCCTGCTCTTTTATTTTTTTACCTATTAAAATATTATTTAACCAAAACCTTCCATGATAATTTTTATTAATAACTTTGTCGCAATGAACAATTAATCGTTAATTTAAAAATAAATAATTATGAAAAAGCTTTTACTTTCTTTAACAGCCCTTATTTTTGCGGGAATTGCAGTGTGTCAGTTTAATGTGACATTTAATGTTGATATGACCAATGCTACGGGATTTGATCCCTTAAGCCATGAGGTTTATTTATCCGGGGATTTTGCCGGTTGGGTACAACCAGGCAGTGACCCTACCTTAAAATTTGCGGATGCGGGATCAAGTATTTATACTTTAATATTACCTATAGATTCAGGACGTATTCAGTACAAATTTTTCTTTTGTGCTATTGGAACACCAAGTTGGGATAATGGTGAATGGACGGGTACTGATAACCGGCACAGGATCATTACGGCCGATGCAACCCTGGATAATGTATGGGGCGACAGGCCGGGTGTGGTTACGTTCAATGTGGATATGAATTATGCTGATCCATTTGATCCTGTAACAGATGAAGTTTACATGGCAGGTACCCTGCTAAGCGATTGGAACCAGCCCGGAACCATATCTGACTACAAGATGGCCCCGTCAACCGGAGATGCATTGGTTTACACACTGGATCTGCCCTTGTCACCGGGAGAACATCTTTACAAGTATTTCTTAGTTATCAGCGGTGCCCCGAGCTGGGATAACGGGGAATGGGCTGGCGAACCGAACCGGTCTGTTACTGTTGACACTACCATGATTGTTGACGATTTGTGGGGATCACCGGCAGGTATTCCCAGCCACTTCGAAAATGTTTCCTTCAGCATTTTCCCAAATCCTGTAAATAATGTGATGACAATTGAGAACCTGAAGAATGCCGACAGGATTGAAATTTCAAATATTTGCGGAGAAATTGTAAAATCACTTGTTGTCAAATCAAGCTCGGTTACTGTAAACCTGTCCGATCTGAAAAGTGGCATGTACTTCGTGATCGTTTATGACAACGGAAAAATAGAATCTACCAAATTCCTGAAAAATTAACAGGAAGAAATAATTTGCTTTAACCCGGTCGCTTTTCGACCGGGTTTTTTTGTGCCTCAAAGTTATAAACCATACAAAATAATTGCCTTCCGGATATTTCAAAATATTTTAATAAACCACTGTTATAGACGAGATTAAAAAAGAGAAAAAGATATGAAGATGTTTTTGTTAATTTTATGTTAAAAATATTATGAATTTTAAAAATATATTAGTTAATTTTGATATTTCTTTAAATGAATTTTATGTATTAACCTTTTTAAAACATACAGTTATGAAAAAAATCGTACCTCTGTTCCTGATTTGTTATTGCCTTGCAATAACAGGTATTTTAGCACAAAATCCTGTTGATACAGGAAATCAAAAAAGCAAATATCAAATTCCGTATTCACCGGTTGATAACATTAGTTATTGGACAGAAATGGCCAAGAAAGGGATCGTGCCGTTTAACGCTTCTATTCCCGTAAAACCGGCAGAATTTATTAGTTCGAGGGTAAAAGGTGATCCGATTGACCAGATGTCGGCAGATGTTTGCGTTTGGGATGAAACCACCATCAGGCAAAGTGAAAACTCGGTTTTCATTGATCCGGACAATCCGGAATACGTTTTAAATTCGAATAATTCCGACATCGGAGGTAGTATTTATGGTGCGAATTATATTCACACAGCCGATGCCGGGCAAACATGGGCAGGCAGCCATAGCGGAGCCGGAGGTTATAATTCAGGCGATCCTGCTACAGCAATTTCCCGAAGCGGAAGGCAGTTTGTAGGTTTCATAAACAATTCATCCGGTCAGAGTTGCGCGTATTCCGACAATGGTACTTCGTGGACTCCTGTTGTAATTTCAACTACTACCGACCTGCTTGACAAGAATCATCTTATGATTGATACAAGGGCCAGCGGAACTTACAGCGGCTATCTATATTCTTCCTGGACAAGATTTCAGTCGGGACATGCAAATGATATGGACATTGAATTCAGCCGAAGCACAAACAGCGGTGTTTCGTGGTCGGCTCCTATTAACATAAGTAACGCGATTGCGGCTGGTAATCATAACCAGGGGGTGAATATACAGACAGGACCCAATGGAGAAGTTTATTGCGTTTGGGCAGTTTATGATGACTGGGCTGCTGGATTATACGAAGAAGATGCGTTAGGTTTTGCAAAATCCACAAATGGCGGTTCTTCATTTGCAGCGGCAACGAGAATTCATAACAATATTAAGGGAACCAGGAGCTGGAATCCGGTCAATGATGCCGGTAAGAATATGAGAATAAATTCCTTCCCGTCAATGGCAGTGGATATCAGTGGTGGACCTTATAATGGTTATATCTATGTGGTTTGGGCCAATATGGGCGTACCCGGTACCAATACCGGAACCAATGTCAGTGTTTACTGTATGCGCTCGACTAACGGTGGAACTTCATGGGGAACACCGGTGAGGATGAACCAGTTTTACGCCGCTGACTATGCAGCTTTTTTCCCATGGATAACCTGTGATCCGGTAACCGGTAAATTATTCTGCATTTTTTATGACGACCGGAACCTGGGAAGCACAAGTACCGCATGCGAAGTGTGGGTAGCTTACAGCGAAGATGCTGGTGTTACCTGGAGCGACTTCAGGGTAGGCGATGTATCATTTACACCCGCACCTATGTCAGGCCTTGCAAGTGGCTATTTCGGCGATTATCTCGGTATAGCAGCCCGCGACGGATGGGTTTATCCCTGCTGGACAGACAACCGTTCCGGACGGGCTTTAACTTATGTATCACCTATTCAGTTCAGTGATTATTGTATTGCTACCGGAGGATGCGATGAGTATATATCTAATGTATCAATCGGTTCGATAAATAACAGTTCTGCCTGTGAAGGTTATCAGAATTTTACAGATCTGTCAACAAATATCCCGGTCAATAGTTCGGCAGGATTATCTGTTACCAATGGATCTCCATGGGCTGCAGATCAGTGTGGCGTTTGGGTTGACTGGGATAATGATGGCGTTTTTGAAGCTGGCAATGAAACTATTACTGTAGGCGGCACACCTGGTGCCGGGCCTTACACAGCGACAATTGACCCGCCTGAGGGCACTTCACTTGGAACGAAAACCATGAGGATCAGGATTATGTACACAGGTACCTTGTCCCCCTGCGGAAATACTACCTACGGTGAGGTTGAAGACTATACAATCAATGTATCGGCTGCCGTACCCAATGTTTGGGATGGATCGTTTAATCACTACTGGCACAACGACAACAACTGGAGCCTTGGACATATTCCAACATCCACTGAAGAAGTAACTATTCCGAATGTCGGATATCAACCCGTTTATGTTGATTTTTATGATGAAGCCTGCGCAAACCTAAACATTGAAACCGGTACCGTATTAAACATTTATGACCAGACCCTCACTGTCAACGGGATTTTAACTATTGACGGCCAAATAGGCATGCTTCAGGATAATGCTTATATCAATGCAATGAGCAATGTTATTTGGAATTCAGGTTCAACATTAGATGTCACGGCAACCAATTGCTTTATCAATGCTTATGGGAACTGGAATTACAATCCCGGCTCCAATGTAAATCCTGCTATGGGATTTATTGACTTCGAAGGCACCACCGATTGCTGGATAAGGTCCTACAGCCCGACCAGCAGTTTTTACAACATGCGCATTTATAAAACCGGCGGAGCTGTTGCTAAATTCAGCAATGCCAGTTCAAACGACCTTGTCGTAAATAACCTGACTTTTATCACAACCGGTGCTATATTTCAAAGCTTTTCAAATTATAATATTGTGATGAAGGGTAATTTCAATTATTACGGCACCTTTGATTTCACACAGTTAAGCAATACAGGATCGGTGGTCTTTGATGGAACAACACAATCTATTAATAATTACAGTTCAGGATCAGGTGTATTCAACAATGTCATTTTCAGTTCATCAGTTGGAACAGGAATTACAAACGGTAACGTTACAATAAACGGAAATGTTACCATCGATCAAGGCTATTTCAACCCGGGAGCGGTTACAGTAACACTTGGCGGCAACTGGACCAATAATGTTGGTTTTGGAGGAACCATAGCCGGAACCGGGACCATTGTTTTCCACAGCTTATCGGGAGCGGCACAGGATGTGAACGGTGACAATAATTTCAATAACATCACCCAGGATAACACCGGTGAATACCTGCGATTCAACGGAAACAATACGCTGCAGGGCAACCTTGAGCTTCATCATTACTGCTGGGTTTATCAAACAATGAACATCAACGGCATTCTGAATATCAGTGATGCAGCTTCGCGTTTTACTTCAAACGGTTCCGGAAATGTAACCGTTGGCGCTTTGAGCCAGGGCGGGAGGCTGATAAGCAACGCCGGTGGAACTATTACAGTTAACGATCTTGTTGAAGACGGATTATTTGGCTCTTACTATATAAATACAGCCGGTGGCGTATTGGACATTACCAATACAGGCACAGGAACATGGGTTGACCTGAACGGTGAAATACACATTTTTGGAGGTACAATGAATGTTTCGGGTTCCGTAAGTTACTGGCCCTACTCAAGTAATGCGGTAGTTGAGATGACTGATGGCATCCTTGATTTTAAAACCTGCGGGATTACTATTTATAATTCTGCAAACAGCCTTACAGATAACATCACTGGCGGGGTCATTCGGACAGTTTCCTATTTCGAAGGACAACGCGCTGATTTTACTCCGGCAGCCGGAACCTTTGAATTTTATGGGAATTCTGACGGTTATATTTACGAGAGTAATGGCTGTACCCTTTTTGATGTTAACATTGACAAATCTGCCAAGGATAATCTTGAAATCAAGGGAGATGATCCGGTTATTGACGAAAGAAGCGGACAGGTTTTAAGCCCGGGAAGTAAAGCCAACATGATTATTCTTGGTACTGATTTTACGATAACCGGAGATTTGACAATATCTGCAGGCTCGCTTCTCCTAAACGGTTTTCAGTTAAATGTAGGGAATGATTGTAAGGTTTACGGCTCGCTGGTAATGACTAATGCAGCAGATAAATTATTTGTAGGAACCGGCTCTTACGACAATCTTGAATTTTATGGTGGTTCCAACAGTACCCTGACAGCCGGTCAAATTTATCCCGCATCATGGATTTGGTCAAATGCAGGAGCTACGGTCAATAGCGGAACAGGAAATACAATATATTTTACCGGGTCCAATTCAACTGGGATCGAGGTAGATGGGCCGG
Organism: Bacteroidales bacterium; assembly: GCA_020052415.1. Lineage (GTDB taxonomy): Bacteria > Bacteroidota > Bacteroidia > Bacteroidales > JAADJA01 > JAADJA01. The sequence goes on from JAGVPB010000042.1 coordinate 171,535, forward strand.
GATCGGTTTTTGGAAATGTTGATGTCAATAAAACTGCGGATCCTTTGTATCTGTACAGTTATGCCAGTCCAACTGAACTTGCAGGATATCTCTATATTCACACAGGAAATACCATGCACATGCAAGGTTCTTCTATGATCGTTCACAGTACTGTCACAGATGCTGCAACCAGTACCATTCGTCTCGATTTTGCTGAAAAAGAATCGAATACACAGATGAAGAAAGCTAATGTCGATTCGGAGAGCATAACTGACAACTCAAAAGGCGGATCACTTGTTATTGATCCAGATCTCACTATCAATGGACTGTGGGATGTATTAAGCGGTAATGTGTTGCTGCATGGAGGATTGACCATAGCAAGTACAGGAATCCTGACCATTACCACCGGATCGTTTATATGCGATAAGCCTGCAGTGGTTTCCGATGCCTGGCAAAACATTTACGGCACACTTAATTTGACATCCGGATTGTTTGAAATCACTTACAACAGCCCATATTTTCAATCATCAGCTGTGACCAATATCAGCGGCGGAATCATACGTTCCGGTTTAGGATTTTATTCAAGCCTCACTGCCGGAGTTTTTGATCCGACTGGGGGTGTTGTTGAGATGTTAGGTAATGGCCTTGATGGGAATATATATTGTTATCCCGGCAACTGGTTCTATGATCTTCGGATAAATAGTATCAGTGGAAATATGTTACATTTCCTGGCGGATACCAAAGTATTAAATGATGTTATTATAGATGCCGGGGCGCTGGCTTGTGGATACGACGAGGCTTATTCGTTGAATATAGGTAGCGACTGGAATAACAATGTTGGTAATGCCGGTTATGCTCCGGGCACAGGTACTGTCTTTTTTGATGGGACAGGTGTGCTGAATCACCAGTTTATCAACGGAACAACGACATTCTACAACCTTACCAACGCCAAAACAGGCGGCGGTCATCTTCAGCCCAATGGCATTACTACCGTTAACAACAACTATCTTGCAAATGGAGTTAATATTGTAACAGGAACCGTACTTGATGTTCAAAACACTTTAGACCTGTCCACCGGTGAGTTAGGCCTGTCAGCAAGCGCACCCAATGTCGGCGTTAATAACTTTACTATGGGCGGTATTCTATCAGTTACCGATGGCAATTTCACCTGCACGGATGTTACGAACAACGGGATTTTTGGAACCATTAATCTTACTAATGGGTCAATTACATTGTTCCAGGATGCGGGCCAATATCCGGACTTGAATGCTAATGTCACTATCAATGGCGGCTATATGGCTATCAATGGCGGAGACGGAGGCAGTTATTGGGGTTACGGTTCACCATGCAATATTACCATGACAAATGGTGTACTCGATTTTAACAACAATGGAATCTATTGTGATAATGCTTATCCACTCACTGAGGCAATAAGCAATGGTACGATTAAAACAGATTTGAGTTTCTATTGCTCCAATACCAACTTCACACCCACCGGAGGAATCCTTGAGCTTTATGGTGGGACTGACGCATTGCTTGGAGTATTCAATAATGCGAACCTATATAACCTGCTTATTAACAAATCGGGTGGAAAAGACGTATCCATCCTCAGTGAATCACAGGATTTTAATTTATCCGATAAACTCACCGGCGAACCTGAAAATATATTACAAACAACAGGCATTCCCGACAGGCCCAAGTTTCCGGTATCAGGTTCTAAATCCAATACCATTTATACTGCAAATATTGTGAGAGTCAGTGGAACGACAACCATTGAAGAAGGAACTTTCCTGGTTGATAACTTTACCACCACCTGCATGAATAATATTGGTGTAAATGCAGGAGGAAAGCTTTCCATAGGCGATTTTGGAACTCTTGCAATAGAAAACGGTAAATCGCTGACAATAAATACCGGGGGAGCGCTTGATCTTTCAGGATCTGCCGGAGGAGCTGCAACCATTACGCGCAATACCGGCTATTATGCATTGAATGTGGAAAGTGGCGGAACCATCGGAGCGGTTTTCGGGATATTCGAATACATGAATACAAGCGGTGTGAATATCAAGAACGGTTCTCTCGTTGATGTACTCAAACCTTTCAATAATTGCACATTCCGTCTCGGTCAGGCTGCCGGAACCTTATTGAAGGTTGAAAACACCCAGACTTTTTATGCAGAGAACGTTGTGTTTCCTAACAATACATGGGCCGGTGCATCCAATGTTACTAAAGTATTAAATGCCGGAATGGTTTATTTTGTAACCGCTACGGGAGGTTTTGCCGGTGAAGCTTTTGATAACGATGTGAATAACCGCGTTATTTGGACTGATCGCTCGCTTTCATTAAAAGCTTATCTGGAAGGCCCTTTCAACGGAGCAACAATGAATACTACCCTTAACGGTATTCTTCCTTTGAGTCATCCGTTTAACCCTGCATTGCCTTACTTCGGCAATCCGATGCCGGATTGGTTTTATGCAGGTGCCGGTGCTGTCGGAGCCATCCCGAATCCGAATATCGTTGACTGGGTTCTGATTGAGCTCAGGGATGCCCCGACGGCCGCAACAGCTATAAAAGCTACAATGGTGGCTCAGATGCCGGGATTTATCCTGAACAATGGTAGTATCGTGTCACTGGATGGGGCTTCGAACCTGCAGTTTTCAAACGTGATTACCAACAACCTGTTTGTGGTCATTTACCAGAGAAACCATGTAAGTATTATGAATGCCAACCTTATACCCTATGGTGCCGGTGTTTATAATTACGATTACACAACGGGCTTTGCACAGGTTTATGGTGGTGTAGCAGGCCATAAGGAGTTGACTCCGGGTGTTTGGGGCATGCGCAGCGGCGATGGTAACGGCAATTGCGATGTTCAGTTATCCGACAGGGACAATGTTTGGGACATCCAGGTTGGAAAAACCGGATATCTGCCTTCGGACTTCAACATGAACAGGCAAACCAATAATGTTGACAAGAACGATAAATGGGTTCCAAATCTTGGAACAGGGTCGCAGGTGCCGAATTAAAAAAGGTTCAAGGTTTCAGGTTCAAGGTTGGGCTTGGGGTTTAGTGATTTGAGATTAGAGTTTGGATTTTGGAATTTAAGTTTTAATTCATTGTAAAACAGGCTTGATTAGTTATCAGGCCTGTTTTGCATTATATCCTTTATAATCCCAAGATTTTCTCAGGCTGCCTGCCCGCCTGGGTTGAAAATTCCGCACCCAGGCGGGGATTGACCCAGATCCCTCCAACAGACAATCACATTGGTCATTAGTTCGTTCCTACCAATGACAGATTTTATATTTCAAAACCGGTCTATCCTTCGACAAGCTCAGGATAACCTACTTTCTGCTTCCTAAAAAAATAACGGTCATCACACCATTCCACCGGAACATCTACTACATCATTTTCGTTTTGAGCGTTAGCGAAAAATCTCTCGTTTTGAATCGGACAATGATTCTTTATTAATTTGAAAATCAATCTTTTTTTAACAATTCCTTAACAAGTATAATAAAGAATTTTAGGGTATATAGTTATATATTTGCATTTTTATATTCAAGATGCCATTTAATAAAAACCTATGATTATTTACACTCGAATTTCGAATTCTGTTTTAAGATATAGGCAACCTTCCTTTTATGTTTATAATATTTAAAATCAATTCCGTATGAAAAAATCTACATTTTATTTTCTTGTATTAATTGGGCTGATCAACATTCCAATGTTAATGGTTGCACAAGACGAGCCAATTCATCCTGCCGTTGTTTCAACCGGTAAATATTGGGGGCTGACCCCTCCGCTAAACAGCCTGCCTGTAATGTCAGAAGAAGACTGGAAGCAACTGGCAATTAAAGCACAGGAAAAAGAGTTAAACAAAAAAGTCGGTGAAAGGCCGTATCCTTTTCAGTCAACAGCTCTGCCAATAGGGCCTGATGAGGCCTGGCAAATGGAAATGGGTACAAAAAGTCCGTTAGCCCCGCTTGTAAATTTTGCCGGGCAGGCTTCACCGTATTATCCTTCGGACGCTAATGGCGACGTAAACCAGGATTATTATTTTCAGACTATAAACACTGTTTATGCGATTTATAACAAAGCAGGGGCTTTGGTTGCAGGCCCTACCAACCTGAATCTTCTTTTCGGAGCAGTTCCGGGATCCAATTGTAATGATGGAGATCCTATTGTTCTTTGGGACGAACAGGCCGGCAGGTGGCTTGTAGCGGAATTTTCGCTTTGTAATGCCAACGACCGGATGCTGGTTGCAGTATCACAAACCAATAATCCACTGGGAGCCTGGTATCAATATTCATTTGATGTGACGGATGTTCCCGATTACGAAAAATTTGGTGTATGGCAGGATGGTTACTATATGGGTACTAACACTGGTGCCGGTAATGATATTTATGTGCTTCAGCGTGATCAGATGCTGGTTGGAGGTGCACCTGTAATGATAGGATTCGACAATGCCTGGAGGCCAAACAGCGGATTTCATTGCGTACCTCCGGCCGATAATGACGGCGCCTACGCTCCTTCAGGATATCCCGGTATTTTCGTTACGATAAATAACGATGCCTGGGGAGGGCTGGATCAGCTCTGGATTTACCAGCTTGCGGTCAACTGGGTCACTCCGGCAAGTTCAACCTTTACCCGCACACAAACTATAGGTGTTGCAGCCTTTGATAACAATTTCGGAGCCGGATGGAACAACATTACACAACCAGGAACAGCTCAAAAACTTGATGCCGTATTGGAAGTATTGATGCAAAGACCCCAATACAGGAATTTCGGTTCTTACCAAACAATCGTTTGTTGTCACACAGTGGATGTTGATGGAACGGATCATGCCGGAGTGAGATGGTACGAACTGAGAAGAACAACGGGCGACTGGAGTATCAGGCAAACCGGCACCTATGCACCCGATGCCAATTCGAGATGGATGGCCAGCATTGCACTGAATTCGTATAACGAATTAGGGCTCGGCTATTCCATTTCAAGTGCGGCTTTATATCCGGGTATCCGGTATTGCGGTCAGTCCTCGACAGCCTATGCCGCCGGTTTGGGAACAATGGATATTGCCGAAGATATTATTCTGACCGGAGCGACTTCACAAACAGGAACAAACCGCTGGGGAGATTATACTATGCTTACGGTCGATCCTTCCGATAACCGGACTTTCTGGTACACCAATCAATATGTGCTGGCAGGCCAGCGGGCAACACGTATAGCCAGTTTCAAGTTTGGAGGATATTGCGCAGCCAGCGGAGGTTGTGACGAATATATTTCACGGGTGCAGCTCGGTACAATTGATAATATAACCGGTTGCAATAATTATGCTGATTATACGGGTATTTCAACAAATTTTGGAATATCGGAAACGAAAACCATTACCGTAACAAATGGCAATCCCATCTACACTGCCGATCAATGCGGCATTTGGATCGACTGGAATAAAGATGAAGATTTTGCAGATGCAAATGAAACCATCACCGTCATCGGAACACCCGGAGTAGGGCCATATACCGCTTCGATTACGCCACCAGTTGGAACAGCTGTCGGAACCACAAGGATGAGGGTCAGGATAACTTATACCGGGGCTGTTGATCCATGCGGTACAACAACATACGGCGAAGTGGAAGATTATTCGATTAATCTTATAGATTACTGTACGGCAAGCGGTGGCTGCGACGAATATATTTCAAGGATTCAATTCGGAACCATTGATAATATTACCGGGTGTTCAGGTTATGCTAACTATACCGGCATTTCAACAAATTTAGGATTAACTGCCACCAAAACACTCACTGTTACCAATGGGAATCCGATCTATTTTGCTGATCAGTGTGGTGCATGGATTGACTGGAACAGAGATACAGATTTTGCAGATGCAAATGAATCCATCAGTATATCAGGAACGCCAGGGATAGGTCCTTATACTGCATCCATTACACCTCCGGCAGGGACAACTCCAGGACCAGTCAGAATTAGGGTCAGGATAACCTATACCGGGGCAGTAGATCCTTGCGGAAGCACAGTCTATGGAGAAGTCGAAGATTACACCATCAACCTTGTTGGACCAAATTATTGGGTTGGTGGATTCAACCATTACTGGCATCAGGCGGCCAATTGGTCGGCAGGACACATTCCAACAGAAGATGAAGACGTTTTTCTTACCAATTTAGGGTATCAGCCGGTTTACATTGATGATTATCCCGGTGTTCCCAATGAAGCCTGTAATAATCTTACCGTTGAGGCAGGAGGTCAGTTACAGGTTTGGGATATGACGCTAAATATAAACGGCACATTAGCCATTTACGGCCAGCTTTCAATGATTGACGCTTTAGGACTAATCAATATTAAAGGAAACTGGATTAATTATGCTGGTTTAGCAGGATTTACTGCCGGTCCGGGTAAGGTTGTTTTCAACGGAGGGGCTTATCACCAATATTGTTCCAATGAAACATTTAACATTCTTGAAGTCAACAAAGCAGCCGGAGGAGCTTTCAGGCCGTATAATGACAACAATGTGGTTTGTGCTGCCTATGACTGGACTGCAGGGGCTGTGGATGTCCTAACCGGATCGTTTACTGCCAATAATTTGCTGGATAACGGTATCGCAGGTGCTTTTTATAACAATGCAGGTGGAACAATTAACCTCACCAATTCATATTCAGGCTGGGTGGACTTAAATGGTGAATTACATATTTACGGAGGTACTGTTAATGTTTATGGAACCTTAAGTGATTGGCCATACAGTAACAATGCATTGATTGAAATGAATGCAGGTGTCCTCGATTTTCATACTTGTGGGATAACCATCGCCAACAACGCCTACACCCTGACTAACAATATTACCGGCGGAATAATACGAACAGCTTATGGATTCTCGGGTAACCGGGCAGATTTTACACCTTCAGCCGGCACCTTTGAGTTTTACGGAATAAGTGATGCGTTTTTCTCACAATCAAACGGTTGTACATTGTGGGATGTAAATGTAAATAAAGCTGCCAAAGAGGTTTCTTTAATTGAACCGGAATTACCCGTATCAGGTGAAAGGATTGATAAAACTGCCGGTAAAGGGGGAAAAGCAAACTCAGTTTCTCTAAATTCGAATGTCGTAATAACCAACAACCTTATCGTTTCAGCCGGAATTTTGGAGATTGGAGCATATACCTGTTCAGTAGCCAAAAGTGCCTTTATTTACGGAACCTTGTCAATGACGAATCCTTCAGGAGTGCTTAATGTGGGGACAAATCTAAATGACTTACTTTATTTCGTTTCCGGATCTTTTGGAAACCTTTCAGCCGGTATCATTAACTTGCCCTATGCATTGATTATTGAAAACGGAGCCTTATTCAGTTCCTCTACTGGGAATACAATCAACTTTGGCACAACCTTAAATTTCGGAGGAATTGCCAATTACGATCCAAATGCTACTTTCGGAAATATAAATGTAAATATGAACGGAGGCAAATGGATATTTGATCCCAGTAGCTCAGCACCAATTACAGTAAACGGCAACTTTACCGTTTTCCCCGGAAATTCGGTTGAGCTGTTTAATAATTCTTTGATTATTCATGGCATACTGACGGATAATACCACTTCAGCTATTTATGTGTATGATGGACCAGTAGCAAAGGAGAGCAATTCTTTAATGATGGCTGATGAGATTCCTTCGGGAAAATCTACCGGTGCAAAAGGCGGCATCCTGGAAATTGACACTGACTTTACCCTGAATGGCCTTATGGATGTAGCGGATGGAAATGTATTGGTTCACGGTATTTTCCATTTGGCTTCTTCGGGAAATTTATTAATCACAACAGGCTCATTCATTGCAGATGGACCACTGTTTACTAAAAACTGGGAATACATTGATGGACATCTTGGTTTAACTTCCGGATTATTTGAGATCAGCCATAACAGTATCAATTTTTCTGCGACTGCTACAACGACAATGAGCGGAGGTATTATGAGAAGCGGAGAAGCTTTTGGTGCAGTCAGCCCCGGGACTTTTCAACCCACGGGAGGTACTGTAGAAATTGTGGGCGTTGGGTTCAATACTCTTTATTGCAATAGTGGCAACTATTTTTACAATTTGCTTATCAACCGCGACCCAGCTGCAGCATCCTATCTTTATACAGATATCACCGTGAGCAATGCCCTTACCGTGAATTCAGGTACACTCACCCTGAATTCATTTACAGCAAATGTTTTGGGCGGCGTTAACATCAACGGGGGCAATATACTTGTGAACGATAATGCGAACCTGCTTCTTGCAAACGCAACGACACTGAATGTAAACGCCGGTGGAGCTCTCAATGTAATTGCTTCAGCCGGAACACCGGGTAGAATAGCAAGAATATCGACCGGTAATTATGGATTGAATGTTCAGAGCGGCGGTAATATTGCAGCACTCAATGGAATATTTGAATACATGAATACATCCGGGGTCAACCTGATGGCCGGCAGTAACGTAGATCCGCTTTATCCGTTCAATAACTGCACTTTCCGAAATGGCCAGGCGGCAGGCAGGTTAATGACAATCGAAACCAACCAGTTATTCAATGTTGAAAACGCTGTATTCCCAACCAATACCTGGTCGGGAGCTTATAATGTGTATAAATCGGTGAATACAGGGACGGTAAACTTTGTTTCTGCTACCGGCGGATTTGCGGGTGAAAGCTTTGATTTTGATCCCAATAACCGGGTTAACTGGACGAACCGGATGCTGAACCTCAAAGCATTCCTCGAAGGACCTTTCAACGGGAGTACAATGAATACAACTATAAACAATGTTCTGCCTTTGAATCATCCGTTCAATCCTGCCCTACCGTACTTTGGTAATCCAATGCCAGATTGGTATTATGCAGGCGCAGGCAGTGTGGGAGCTATCCCGAATGTAAATATTGTTGACTGGATTGAAATTGAAATCAGGGACGCTGCAACCGCTGCCACAGCAACAAAAGCTACTGCAGTCGCTCATATTCCGGCTTTCATCCTGAATAACGGTACCATCGTTTCACTCGACGGCATTTCCAGTCCGCAAGTCCCGGTTTCTATTGTCAACAATTTGTATGTGGTGATCTACCAAAGGAACCATGAGGCCATCATGAATGCGAACCTGATACCTTACTCAGCAGGTGTTTACACTTATGATTATTCTACAGGATCGGGGCAGGTTTTCGGAGGTGTTGCCGGAACAAAGCAACTTGCTTCAGGTATCTGGGGCATGCGCAGTGGTGACGGAGACGGAAATGGCGATGTGCAGACTGCCGACAGGAATAATGTCTGGAAAGCAACCGGACAAACCGGCAAAGTGGGTTACCTGCCTTCCGATTTCAATCTTGACAGACAAACCAATAATAAGGACAAAAACGACAAGTGGGTTCCAAACATCGGAACGGGATCGCAAGTACCAAATTAACAGATAGGCAATTATTAGTCATGAGAGGCTGCCTTAAATTGGCAGCCTCTTTTAATTTATTTATCCCTGAACCTGAACGATAATTTAACTTTGGTTCTGTAAGCCACCACTTTCCCATCCTCGATTTTCATATCCATAGCCGAAACTTCAGCTATACGAAGATCTTCCAATGTTTGAGCTGCTTTTTCAACAGCCTTTTTTGCGGCATCCTCCCAGCTCTTCTCACTGGTTCCGATGAGTTCGATTACTTTGTAAATGCTTTCCATGGTTTCACCTCCAAATGTTTATTTAAAAATAAATTAGAAATGCTGATTTTCAAAATTACAAAAATAAATTAACAGTTGAAAAACACAGTTTGTTGAATAAAGGGGTAATTTTGTTACAAATATAAAAAAATGAGAATCGCAATTATTGGATTTGGCGCTGCCGCAATTGGATTTATCGAGAAAATGAAAAATTCGGGGCACGAGATTCATATATTTGAAAAAAGTAAAGACATTTATTCTTCCAGCATTTCGGGCATCCGTGCTGACGGAAAATTATTCGTCTCGAAAGAAATGGGAGGAGAACTGGACGTTGACCTTGACCTTCAGAAGAAGCTTGTTGATTTCTGGATTGAAAAAACGGGTAATGGTGATTGTGAAAGAGGAAGTTCATTTAAAAATCTGTATTATTATAAAACCTTTTATGAAAAGGGTTTTCAGCCGGTCATTTCCGATTTTTATCATCTTGGTACCGACCAGTTGAAAGAGGTTCTTTTCAATATATTTGAAGAGTATAAAACTCTTCCCGACATCCATTTTCATTTTGAAAGCCCGGTTTCGAAAATTGAAATCAAAGGGGATAAAGTTTCAATAGATTTCGACGATGTTTTTGATAAAATCATTGTAGCTGTTGGCAGAAGCGGACATAAACTGATAAAAACCATCATCAAAGCTTATCCTGAACTTGTACTTGACAGCTCAAGGGTTGATATCGGAGTCCGGTTTGAGTTGCCTGACCATATTGTAGAAGATCTGAATAAGGAAATGTATGAATTCAAGGTAAAGTATAAGAGCAAAACCGGATATATGGTTCGTACATTCTGCAATAATCCCTCAGGATATGTGGTAACCGAAAATTATGGTGATTTTACTACAGTAAACGGACATGCCCGGATAAAAGATAAAAGCAAAAACACCAATTTCGCAATACTGACTACGGTTCAGCTTACCGAACCCTTTAATGACCCGATCGGTTATGGTTCGAACATCGCTAAAATGTCGAATATGCTTGGAGGCGACAGGGTGATACTTCAAACATACAGCCACTTCGTAAATTCCAAAAGGACAAAAAATCTGTACCGGGTTCAGCCAACACTGGCCAAAGAAAAATATATCCTCGGCGACATAAATCTTTGTTATCCCCGGAGGATCATTGAAAGTATCATTGATTTTGCAGAAAATTTAAATAAGGCCATACCGGGTATAACCCATCCTGATAACCTTGTTTATGCGCCAGAAATTAAGTTTTATACCAACACTTTAAATAACCATGAATTTAAAAACCTGAAATTTATCGGGGACTGTTCAGGCTATACCCGTTCTATCATCTATGCTACTGCTCATGGGTATTTGATGGCAGAGGAGATTTTGGGGGCATGATTCTTTCCTTAATCCCAATTTGTTAATGGTTGCCGGATACTGGTTGCTGGTTCCAGGTTTAAGGGAAAGGATTCTTTCTATGGATTTTTGAGTTTGGTTTTTTCAAAACTGTTATGACCTAAAACAAGGACGATTCAGGACGGCAACAAAATTTTTGATGAATAAATATTCATCTTGAAATAAAATTTCCATGAAAAATCCCATACTTTTATCCGTTCAAAATTGTCTATGTGAAAATTTATAATGATAAGAAGGATTTTGAACCACACAGGCACAATAGAAACATAGGCAATCACATAGATTTCAATGCATCTTTAGCACGATAATTTAGATTTACAATTCAATAGCAAGCTATGTGAAGTCTATGACCCTATGTGACTATGTGGTAAAATTGGTATCCTAAAAAACTTTTGAATTTGTTGTTAATACGAAAATTAAAATATATGCTATCAATGAAAAAAATAACACAATTAAAACAGCGCAACGTCAGCCTGTTAATTGGAATGGCCATTTTATTGTCATCCATGGTATTTTCAAACAGTCTTTTTGCCGGAAAAGGCAAAGAAACCGATAAAAAAAGCGACACAATAAAATCCGACCAGGTAAGCGGATTAAAATTCCGGAGTATTGGGCCTGCTTTTACTTCAGGCAGGATAGCCGATTTTGCGGTGAATCCGAAAAACCACAGCGAATATTATGTAGCTGCCGCTTCAGGTCATATCTGGAAAACGACCAATAACGGCACTACCTTCGAACCTGTGTTTGATAAATATGGAGCTTATTCGATCGGGTGCCTTGCTATGGATCCTAAAAATCCTAACGTGGTTTGGGCAGGCACCGGCGAAAACAACCATCAGCGTGCTTTGGGTTACGGAGACGGCGTTTACAAAACTGTTGACGGCGGTAAATCTTGGAAAAACATGGGACTGAAAGAATCCCGGCAGATTGGAATGATCGCAATTGATCCCCGAAACACAAATGTCGTTTATGCAGCAGCCGAAGGTTCCGTTTGGGGTCCGGGCGGCGACCGTGGCCTCTACAAAACTGCGGATGGTGGCGCTACCTGGGAAAAAGTATTGAATATCAGCGAGCATACCGGAGTGAATAACGTTGTGATTCACCCGACTAATCCGGACATCCTGTTTGCAACATCCGAGCAGCGAAGAAGGCATGTGCATACAAAGATCGGAGGAGGACCGGAAACAGCTGTTTATAAATCAGAAGATGCCGGCAAAAACTGGCGCAAGCTCGAATCCGGAATACCGGCAGCAGATAAAGGTGGTATGGGAATAGCAATATCGCCGGTAAACCCGGATGTGGTTTATATAATCATGGAAGCTGCTACGGACAACAGCGGGTTTTACAGATCAGACGACCTGGGAGAATCCTGGAAAAAGATGAGCGATCATAGTGAAAGCGGTCAATATTACAACGAAATTTATTGCGACCCGGTTAATGCCGATAAGGTTTATTCAATGGAAACAGTTTCGTCATATACTGTTGACGCTGGTAAAACATGGAAGAATATTGGAAATAACGACAGACACGTTGACGACCATGCATTCTGGATTGATCCTGACGACGTAAAGCATTTTATGATTGGTGGCGATGGAGGTGTTTATGAAACTTTTGACGCAGGAGCAACCTATATTCATAAAACAAATCTTCCGGTAACTCAATTTTACCGTGTCGCTGTTGACAACACCGAGCCATTTTACTGGGTTTATGGCGGAACACAGGATAACAGCAGCTTTGGCGGGCCTTCCAGAAATCTTAACAGCGACGGTGTTTCGGCAAGCGAATGGGTAACTACTTTGGGAGGTGATGGCTTTTTTCAGGCCATAGAACCAACCAACCCTGACATCGTATATTCCGCTTATCAGTATGGTAATATATACAGGTATGATAAGAAAAGCGGTGAACTGATCAATATAAAACCACAACCCCGGAAAGGCGAAGAAACGTACAAATGGAACTGGAATACTCCTTTCATTTTAAGCCCGCATTCAGGTACAAGACTTTATATGGGTGCAAATAAAATATTCAGGTCCGACGACAGGGGACAATCCTGGAAGGTGATCAGCGATGATATTACAGCAAAGATAGACCGCAACACATGGCCTGTTATGGACAGATATTGGGGTGTGGATGCTGTTGCAAAAGATGTTTCTACTTCTCTGTACGGAATGGCTATTTCGCTGGAAGAATCTCCAGAAAAGGAAAACCTGATTTACGTTGGCACCGATGATGGATTAATACAAGTGACTGAAGATGCCGGTGCAAACTGGTCAAAAACAGATAAGTTTCCGGGTGTGCCCGAAAACACATACGTCAGCGATATTCTCGCATCAAAGTTTGATGAAAATATTGTATTTGCCTCTTTTGATAATATTCTCAGGGACGATTTCAAACCGTATTTGCTGAAAAGCACCGATAAAGGAAAAACATGGATTTCCATAGCAGGTAATCTTCCTGAAAAAGGAACGGTTCATACCATACAACAGGATTTCATCAATCCCGATCTATTGTTTGTGGGAACCGAGTTCGGCTGCTTCTTTACCGTTGATGGAGGTAAAATCTGGACACAGATTAAGTCGGGCATACCTGCGGTTTCGGTTAAGGATATAGCCATTCAGCAAAGAGAAAGTGATCTGGTTTTAGCTACCTTCGGGCGCGGTTTTTATATTCTTGATGATTATTCTCCTCTGAGGCAGATCAACAGAAAGTTTCTTGATTCCACCGCTTATATTTTTCCTGTAAAAGATGCATTGATGTACGTGCAGAAAAGAAGAGGAGGATATGGCAGCGGATCGAATATTTATATTGCCGAAAATCCGCCATTTGGTGCAACTTTTACTTATTACATCAAAGAATCACCTAAGACATTAAAAGGGATCAGGCAGGAAAAAGAAAAAGATCTTGTTAAAGATAAAAAACCTATACCGATTCCATCGCTTAACGAATTGAGAGCTGAAGCCAATGAAATAAAACCATATCTTATCTTTACAATTACTGATAATGATGGGAATATTGTAAGAAAACTTACCTGCGAAATCAACGAGGGAATTAACAGAATTTCATGGAATTTAAGGTATCCGGCAACATCGCCGGTAAAAGTTGATGATGTTAAATTCGATCCGCTCGCGATGGGTGGTGACGGCATGTATGTTTTACCCGGCAAATATTTTGTTTCGCTGGCGCAATTTGTAAGAGGTGAGATCACACAACTGGTTGAACCTGTTGAATTCATTACAAAACCCTTGAATAATACCACACTTCCTGCTGAAGACAGGGCCGGCCTGGTAGCATTTCAGAAAAAATTAGCTGAATTGGGAAGGATTGTCAGGGGAACGGAAAATCTGGCCAATGAAATTCAGGACAGGATAAAAAGCGATAAACAGGCGGCTCAGAGAACTCCCGGCACACCGCAGGAACTTATGGACAGGATTGTGAAAGTGGAAACTGCTATGGACGATATACTTTGGAAATTCAATGGTCAAAGGCCAAAGGCAAGCGAAGAAGAAAACCTTCCGGCCATACCCTCAATAAACGACAGGTTAAATTCAATTGTTTGGATACATTGGAGTTCAACCTCTGCAGTCACACAGACACAACTTGATGGTTATGATATTCTGAAAGAAGAATTTCCACCGGTATTAAATGAATTGAAAAGCATATATGAAAATGAACTTCCTGCCATCGAGAAAGAGCTTGAAAGTATTGGAGCGCCATGGACGCCGGGAAGGATACCGGTGTGGGATTTGGATTAACGGGTTCTATTCCCCCTTTGAAGAACCTGTCCCGCCAAAGGCGGGAGGGCAGGGGGATGTAACTAAATTTTATGGCAAAAAATGTTATTATTCCATATCATCCAAAGTTATGGACCTTTGCAAGGTATTTAAGAAACAACAGCACCTTATCCGAGATTCTGTTGTGGAAACAAATCAAGAATAAAGCCTTTGGAGTTGAGTTTCACCGTCAGGTACCCATGGATGAATTTATTCAGGTTATCAGATTTGATGATCATGAGGTAAAAAATAATATGTTCAGTGTACTTTTGGAAATTCAGCATAAAATTGAAGAAATTGAAAATTCAAAATAACATCCCTTTAACTAAGAACATCCCCCCAACCCCCTTCAAAGGGGGAGTGAAGCCAGAAATTTCAATCATCTTTTGGATAGTCATTTTTCATGTGGTTACTCAATGGAGTTGCATTATTGCTCAAGAGATCAAAAACCCAATTATTGTAGGCTCAGAGCGTATGGAAACATATTTCCCTTTGCTTCAAAATAAACGTTTGGGAGTGGTTGCTAATCAAACCTCACTCATTGTTGGGATTCATCTTGTGGATACGCTGATATCTTCAGGATTTGACCTGGTAAGGATATTTGCTCCCGAGCATGGTTTTCGCGGTGAAGCCGGTGCCGGAGAAGAAATAATTGACGGAGCGGATAAAAAAACAGGCATACCTGTCATTTCTCTCTACGGTAAAAACAAAAAACCAAATGCTGAGGATCTTCAGGAAATAGATGTCTTACTTTTCGACATCCAGGATGTTGGAGTAAGGTTCTATACCTATATTTCAACCCTTGCATTAGTCATGGAAAGCTGTGCAGAAAATAATATTCCATTAATAGTCCTCGACCGCCCGAATCCTCACGGAGACTATGTTGACGGTCCGGTACTCAAATCCGGATTCACATCATTCGTCGGGATGCATCCGGTACCGATCGTTTATGGAATGACCATCGGCGAATACGCGATGATGGTAAACGGGGAACGTTGGTTAAAGGATAGCCTGAAATGCGATCTTACTGTAATTCCGTGTCAAAATTATGACCACAATACCCGATATGTCCTCCCGGTTCCTCCCTCACCCAACTTACCCAACGATATAGCCATTCAGCTTTACCCTTCTCTTTGCCTTTTTGAAGGAACTATCGTTAGCGTTGGCAGGGGAACGGATATGCCGTTCCAGGTGATCGGTCATCCGGATTATGTTATTGGCAGCTTTATTTTCGTACCGGAAGATAAACCGGGAAAGGCCATGGATCCGCCTTATGAAGGCGCCGAATGTTTGGGGTTTTCTTTACAGTCATTTGGACAAGAAATTGAGAAAGACCGGAGGCTTCATTTAACCTGGCTTTGCGATATGTATCATTTTTTTAACATTATAAATAAACCTGATTTTTTCAATTCATTTTTCGACAAGCTTGCCGGCAGCGACCAGCTTAGGCTTCAGATTTTGGCAGATAAGACCGAAACTGAAATACGCCAAAGCTGGGAAGATGATATTTCAGTATTTTTGGTTATGAGAAAAAAATATTTACTTTACCCCGATTTTAAATGAAAGATTTCAGGTCAGTAATTATTTATTACATGTTAAATTGTATGAAGAAGGTTTTACTTTTTGCCTTGATATCAGTGATACTGGTTGTTTCAGTTTCCGGTCAGTCGGAAATGTTGGATGAAATGCTGAATAAAAACGGTGAAGTTTATTTTCGGTTCGAAGTTTCAAACCACAAGGACATTTCATCTGTTACCAATATTATTTCCATTGACAATGTAAAAGACAATACTGTTCACGCCTATGCAAATGCTAAAGAAATAGAGGCTTTTAAAGAAACCGGGATTCCATATAAGCTGCTTCCTCACCCAAATGAAGGCTTCCAACCTTTAATGAAAGGCATCAAGGAATTGGGATCAAAGACGGTGTGGAATTTCTACCCGACATACGATGCTTATGTGAGCCTGATGTATCAGTTCGAAACCAATTATCCTGCAATTTGCGATGTTTATAGCATCGGTCAGACAGTTCAGGGCAGAGAATTACTGGTTGCTAAAATTTCGGACAATGTGGGAACCGATGAAGCCGAACCTGAATTTTTATACACTTCTTCAATGCATGGTGATGAAATTACAGGTTATGTCAGTATGCTTCACCTGATGGATTCCTTACTTTCCAATTATGGAAGTGTAGCGAGAATTACCAATCTTGTAAACAACATTGAAATATTCATCAATCCGCTGGCTAATCCGGATGGCACTTATCATGGAGGAAACAATTCTGTTTCCGGTGCAATACGTTATAATGCCAATTCCGTTGATCTGAACCGGAACTATCCTGATCCGCAGAATGGCCCTCATCCTGATGGCAATTCATGGCAACCTGAAACAGTGGCCTTTATGAATTTTGCAGAAAGCAGGCACTTTGTGATGAGCGCAAATTTTCACGGCGGTGCCGAGGTTTGCAATTATCCCTGGGATACTAAAGCAGCCCTTCCTGCTGATGTAAACTGGTGGCTGTTTGTTTGTAATGAATTTGCCGATACTGTACAGGCACACAGCCCCTCAACCTATTTTACCGACCTCTACCCGTCGGGTGTGACCAATGGATATGCCTGGTACGAGGTGAATGGCGGACGACAGGATTACATGAATTATTATCATCAGTGCCGCGAACAAACCATCGAGATTTCCGATATTAAATTACCTGCTGCATCAACCTTACTGAATTACTGGGGTTATCTCCGCAGATCCCTTCTTAATTACCTTCAGCAGTGCACCTATAGTTTGCGCGGAATGGTTACCGATGCAAACACAGGCTTACCGGTAGAAGCCGAAGTTTTCGTTGTTGGGCACGAAGCCGATAGTTCATGGGTTTATTCTTCACCCGCAGGTAATTACCATCGCTTGTTAAATGCAGGAACATACAATATTCAGGTTTCAGCTCCCTGTTACCAAACTCAGACATTTTACAATGTATCTGTCGTAAATTATTCAGCCACTAATCTTAATGTTCAGTTAATTCCGAACAGCAATGCTGTTGATTTTACAGCAAGTTCCACAGTCATCACTATTGGCGGCACTGTGACTTTCACCGACCAGTCCTGCGGAAATCCTTACAGCTGGCTTTGGTCAATCACAGGACCAGGAACTCCGGTTTATGTCGGCGGAACTTCGGCCACTTCCCAAAATCCGATCGTGCAATTCAATACGGCCGGTTCTTATACGGTTGCACTTACGGCAACCGGGGCGGGCGGAACTTTTACACAAACGAAAACAAATTACATAACAGTGACAAGTTGTACAGTTTGCACTTCCGGTTCAAATAACGGTACAGAAGAATGGATTTCCAATGTAACATTTAATACCATCAACAACAGCTCGGCTGTGGGTTCAGGATATACAAATTATACGGCAATTTCAACCACTGTTACCAAAGGCAGCGCCTATACCCTGTCTGCAACATGTGGTTCGACAGGAATATGGACTGAGCATATCTGGGCATTTATAGATATGAACCAGGATTGTGATTTCACGGATGCCAATGAAAGCTATGACCTCGGTCAGGTCTCAGGTCCCGGCACCAAAACATTAAGCATAACCATACCATCGGGCGCTACAACCGGATCAACGAGACTGAGAGTATCACTGAAATATAATTCTGATCCTGCCTCTTGTGAAACTTTCAGCTACGGTGAAGTAGAAGATTATACACTTGTGATTCAGGCAGCAGGCTTACCTCCGGTAGCTGATTTTGGTGCTGATAATACCAGTCCCGTTGTGAATACATCTGTTTATTTTATGGATTTTTCGACGAACAATCCTACGTCCTGGAGTTGGTCGTTTACGCCTCCTTCGGTTGTTTATGTTGAAGGAACCAGTTCCACTTCACAGGAGCCGGTGGTTCAGTTCACGGCAGGAGGATCTTATACCGTTTCGCTTACAGCCACCAATGGAAGCGGCAGCGATACGGAAACAAAATCGGATTACATCTATGTCACTGCAATCCCGGTAGCCGGTTTTACTGTGGATAACAATTCGCCGGTGGCTGGTGAAGCTGTTTTGTTCACCGACCTGTCAACCAACTTTCCGGTAACCTGGAGCTGGAGCTTTATTCCAGCCACGGTCACATACCTGGGTGGAACTTCATCCGTTTCGCAGAATCCACAAGTGCAATTTGATATTCCGGGAATTTATTCTGTTCAATTGTATGCTGCAAACGCTGCAGGTTCCGATATTGAATTAAAAGCCGATTATATGGATGTCCAGAGCCTCGATTTCAATGTTGATCTGCACATCATGCTCGAAGGTCCATTCAATGGGTCGGATATGAACACGGATCTGAATTCATTGCCTGATTTTCCGATGTCGCAGCCTTATTCCGGTTCGCCCTGGAATTATCCCGGCACTGAGAGTGTGACAACAGTTCCACCGGATGTTGTTGATTGGATATTAATTGATCTTCGGGATGCGACCGATGCCTCCACTGCCACAATCGGAACCCGGATTGCTATACAGGCTGCTTTTGTCATGAGTGGCGGAAGTCTTCGTACTATGGATGGAGTATCACTGCCACAATTCAGCAATTTAACAATTCAGCAATCATTATTTGTTGTCGTGTGGCACAGGAATCACCTGCCCGTACTTTCGGCTAATTCATTGATAAAAGCTGGAAATACATACAGTTATGATTTCAGTTCAGCGATGGCACAGGTCTATGGCACTGATGCTCAAAAATTCCTCTCAGCCGGAATTTATGGAATGATAGGCGGAGATGCCAATGCAGACGGACTGATAGACAACCCTGATAAAGATTATTCATGGCAAACCGAAACCGGAACATCCGGTTATCTGCCTTCAGATTTGAATTTGGACGGACAGTCTGGAAATTCTGATAAGAATGATATCTGGCTGCCGGAACTGGGTAAAGCATCGCAACTCCCATAAATATTTCAGTACTTTTTTTGATTTCATCCTGAATTGGATTTCTTTTGTATTGGATAATATTTTAAGAACCTATGATACAAAGTAAATCAGGCAAAAGCGTTAATCGCACAGAGCTATCACCCCTTAGTTTTTTAAAGAGAAGCGCCTACATGTACCCGGATAAAATAGCCGTGGTTCATGGCGAAAGAAGATATTCGTACCGGACTTTTGAAGACCGGGTGATCCGGTTCTCAAACCATTTAATTACACTGGGATTAAAGAAAAACGACCGGATAGCTTTTCTTTGTCCGAATACTCCGGCACTGCTCGAAGCTCATTACGCCGTACCGATGGCAGGTGGAATATTGGTTGCAATAAATACACGCATCAATTGCGAAGAGATACGGTATATCCTTGAACATTCCGAAGCCCGGTTTCTTTTCGTTGACGGAGAATTATACTCCCTGATGGAGTCGCTTGATCCTGCAGGATTAAAGATAATAGTGGTGGATGATACCGGCAAACCGGATGATCCATACGAGAAGTTTATTGCTGAAGGCAGTCCGGAAGTTTTTGAATGTTTGCCGGAGAATGAGGAGGAATCCATCGCTCTCAATTATACTTCAGGGACCACAGGACGCCCGAAAGGCGTGATCTATACCCACAGGGGAGCCTATCTGAATGCTCTTGGCGAAGTCATTGAAACCGGTCTGAACGCGGAAAGCAAATATCTTTGGACACTGCCGATGTTTCACTGTAACGGTTGGTGTTTTACATGGGCCGTAACTGCTGTAGCAGGCACTCATGTTTGTCTGAGAAAGACCGATTCAGCATTGATCTGGGATTTGATTCACAAAGAAGGTGTTACCCATTTTAACGGAGCTCCGACGCTTCAGGTGATGCTGGTAAACGATCCCGCCGCAAAACCTTTGGATCATACCGTGACAGTGACTATTGCGGGTGCGCCGCCGTCGCCGACTTTACTTGAAAAGATCAAATCCCTGAATTTCCGGCCGGTTCATGTTTACGGACTTACCGAAACATACGGTCCGATTACTGTATGTGGCTGGCATTCAGAATGGGATTTACTTACACCGGAGGAGCAATCCGGTAAGAGAGCGCGACAGGGACAGGCATATGTTACGGCTGAACTGGTCAGGGTTGTGGATGAGAACATGAATGATGTTCCGAAGGATGCGAAAACCATCGGAGAAGTGGTGATGCATGGCAACAATGTTATGAAGGAATATTTCAGGCTTCCCGAAGAAACCGAAAGAGCTTTCGAAGGTGGCTGGTTTCACTCAGGTGACCTTGCGGTATGGCATTCCAACGGATATATTGAATTGCGCGACCGGCTCAAAGATATCATCATCTCAGGCGGTGAAAACATTTCAACCATCGAGGTTGAACAGGCCATTGTCAAGCATCCGGCTATTTTGGAATGTGCCGTGATTGCCATTCCCGATGAAAAATGGGGCGAGCGCCCGAAAGCATTCGTAACTTTGAAAAGAGGAGCCTATGCCACCGAAAAAGAAATCATAGAATTTTGCCGGACTAAGATTGCCCATTTCAAATGTCCGGCTGCGGTTGAATTTTCTGAACTACCCAAAACTTCTACCGGGAAAATCCAGAAATACGTACTGCGTGCCAGAGAATGGGCAGGAAAGGAGAAAAAGATTAATTAAAAAGGTTAAATCTGGTGAATACGATCACCGGATTGATTATTAAAAAAATTCTAACGGATCGGGAATTAAGGTCAATTTTTCAGAACAATTAATTTCATAGTTATCATTTCACCCTCGGATATTAACCTGACAAAATAGGTTCCCGGATAAATTCTATAATTACTTAGATCCTTCAATTCACACCGGATTTCGTGTTTTCCTTCTGAAAGTTCACTGGTATAAAGGACTTTAACTAACTGCCCCTGAAGGTTCAGCAAATGAATTTGCACCAAAGATTGATCAATCAGTGAAAAATTAAGATTAATTGCTTCTGATGCAGGATTGGGAAAAATGGTAAGGAAAGGATCAATATCAAGTTTATTTTGTTGGATATCCTCAATCAATAAATCCATTTGAAGAGTTTGATTCACGGTCACATCCTTTTGAATGAATTGGAAATCCATAAACGATACAATTATAGAATCAATAGTGGTTACATCTCCTACCCCGAAAAATTGAATTAAATCATTCTGACCACCTTGTCCTCCACCAGTCTGTGTGCTCACTTCCCTCATTTGAGTGATGGCTTGTCCGAAGACGGTTGAATAAACATAAACTTTAGCTCCAATGGCCTGAGTATTGTGTAATCCCCAAGGTCCATATAGCTTTACTTTGAGCCAATTATTAGTATTTCCATCATTGAGAAAGAACGAATTATTTCCCCCGAAATAATTGTTCTTCGCAGTAAAAATATCCAGGTCTCCGTCGTTGTCTGCATCAGTCCAGGCAAGGCCTTCGGTATAATTGCCATCGTTGACAAAGCTATTGCTAAGTATCTTTTCAAAGTTCCCCAAACCATCATTATTAAATAACAGATTTGGTCCGTCGTAACCTCCAACAGCAAGATCCAGATCGCCATCCTTATCATAGTCGCCCCAGGCACTTCCGGACGACCAGGTAGCTTCATTAACCAAAGGACTGTCGGTGACTTTCGTGAAAGTTCCGTCACCGTCATTCAGATAAAACCAGTTGACATACATCCCAAGCTGTCCGGTTGAAACAAACAAATCCAGATCGCCATCATTATCGCAGTCACCCCAGCTTGCACCAGCGCAGCTTGATATATCGGTAATAAAAGGTTCTTCATTTACTTTAGTAAAGGTTTCGTCTCCGTTGTTATGATAAAGATTGCTCACTGTTCCCGAATTGGCCACGTAAAGATCCGGATAACCATCATTGTCATAATCGCCCCAGGCACAACCGCTGGAATTTGCTACATCTGTCACTATTGCCCCGGTTGTGATCTTTTCAAATTCACCTTCACCTAATCCCTTATACAGAAAGTTCTGCTGGTCGCGGTTGGCAACATAAAGATCGAGCCAGCCGTCCAGGTTGTAATCAGCCCATGCACAACCTACGGATTTCCCGCCATTAGAAACGATCTGGCCTGAAGTCACTTTTTCAAAAGTACCATCACCATTTCCCAGGTAAAGGAAATTGTTTTCATTATGATTGGCTACAAAAAGGTCAGGATAATTGTCCCCGTTCACATCTGCCGCTGAGCAGGAATAAGAACTGCCGCCATCATTCACAACCAGACCTTCGGTTATTTTTGTAAATGTGCCGTCACCGTTATTCATGTAAAGAAAATTGAGCTGACCGTTATTTGAATCATTGTTGGTGACGAATAAATCAGGATAATCGTCATTATTAAAGTCAATCCAAACCATCGAATAGCACCAACCGCCATCGTTGACCAAATCTCCTGTGTTTACTTTTGTAAAAGTTATATCCTGCGCATTTGCAGTTAAATCCAAAATCAAGGTTAACAGGATTGTAAAAAATGTCTTCATATCCTTATTTATTAAGCGGTGTAAGCGGTATGTTTTTCATTTTAAGGAACTGCTTCAATTCCTCTTTCCTTTCTTTTGAAAGGTCGTGCCAACGGATACCCTGAATGGCACCTTCTAACGCGCAAAGCATATTGTAACAAGCAGTTTCGTCAATTGCCCTGATCCTTAGCAAAGCATTTTCGGCTCCGGCATTTTTCAATTCTTTGGGAGTTGTAATCCCGACTTCCTTCAGCTTTTGCTCAAGGACTTTGCCGATATTGGGAAGTTTGGATAAGGTTGTCATTATTAATTAACAATTAGTTTCTTCCTTGCAAGGATGATATTCTCATCCAGCAAACTGATGATATATATTCCGCTTTGAAATTGATTTCGGTAAAGAATTATTTTTTTGGCTTTATCATAATGGATAGTTAGAATTAGATTGCCCAGTATATCCCTGATCTCTAAAATTAAATCAGTCCTGTTAATGTCATCATAGGATAAAGTTGATTGATATACTAACGGATTCGGTTGAATAATTAAATTAATTTTTTCTTCCTGGATATCTTGTGTTGAAACCGTTACAAAACATGAATTAAATTCCGGATTCGAATAAACAACTTCATCATTATACCACGAACACAAAGCCGTAAGAAATCCACCTGTAAATGGAATCATGTGTTCGCCACTATAAACGATACCTGCCATACTACCGAGACCTTCTATCCAATATTCCTCATAAGTCCAAACAGGATCATATTTCTCCAGTTTCAATCTTCTTCGTTTTTCATTTAGTGGCTCAATAAAAACTGAATCATCTTCAAGCACTTCAGCCGTAAAGGAAATACCATGAAATGGATTATTCATTGTAAATGTATCCCCAACTGTAATATCAAATCTATAGGCTAATCCTTCCTCATTATTGTTGCTCCTGAAATAGACTTTTCCATTTGTATCTTCACGAGCAAAGCCTTTCAGATTCCATATTTCCGGCGGATCATCTCCTGACTCCCATATTTTGAGATAATCAATCTGGTTAATTGTTGTATCACCCTCTAACCTGGTATAGTATGAATCAAAATACGTGATCCAGGGAGGTTCAAAGAGATAAAACATGTACGTCCATTTCTTAGCAGGATCGACAATCTGAAGGTTACTTTGTGCAGACAGGATCAGAATAAAACTCACCAGGGCAGAAGTAATAACCAATTTTTTCATAATCAAATGGTTTTAACGGTTGTTTATTTAAAAGACAGCTTTTTGTTAGGATTTGTTGCTTGCAATTCAGGCCTTTCTCAACTGCCACAAATTATGAGCCCGCGGATGATTACACCATCAGAACCGATATCCAAGCCTCAGTGCCAATTCGCTTCCTTTCTTTTCGCTTTCCACAGATTCCTGGATTCCATCACTAGTTTCTATCTTGTAATTAATAGTATGTTTGCCTAAACCATAATAATGAACCGCAACACTTATCCTTTCAATGATCAGAAAGCCAAGGCCGGCCTTATAGCTGAAGGCCGGATCAATTGAATATGAAACATTCCCATTCGTTTGATCCGATTGATACTTCGAATCCGTCAATTTTAATAGGCTGACGCCAAGACCGGCTTCTCCAAAAGTTGCAACAGGCTTGAAGAGCCCGACGGAATATTGGAGGCCGGCAATTACCGGTACATTAATGTATTCAGAAAACTCCATTTCAACGTTTGTGAAAGGCCCCCCTGATTCAATAAGTTGGATGATGGATTCCCGGTAATCCTTTTTTATCGTATTATATAAGAAATCAGCGCTACAAAACAGGCTTAGGCCGGTTTCTTTAAAAGTGTAGGTATACTTTATACCGGCAGCTGGACCTATGTTTACATACTCATGTCCCTGATCGAAGAAATCCCCAACAGGAAAGCCGGTGCCTGCATGAACCCATAAATGACTTTGAGCTTGTGAAAACACACTACACAATAAAGCAATTAAAATCAACCAACCTGTTTTTTTCATTTTAAGATAATTCGATGCTTCCATAAACCTATGCATTGCGTATTGCTTACTCACTTTAAATCGTTTAAATTTGATTGAGCACTCATCATCCAAAAGTAAAAATAAAATTGATAGGATATTTAGTTAATCTGGCATAAGACTGCAGCCCTAAAATCGGCTGCACAAGACCAGTTGTGGGAACCTGCTCGACTGGTAGTAGTATTTACTTTTTTTCTGTTAAAATATGTATTAAAAATTGTCCGAAATTCAAATCAACTGGATAAATCCTGCCTGTATTAAAACTTATACTGATCTGATTATAATTACCTGGGCCAACTTCAAAACCATGCAATGATAAGTGTTCTGGTAACCTATTTTCCTTTCCTTTAATCCGCATTTTTGCTCCAAAAAATCCGCCAATACTCAAAATGGCATATTCATCAATTTTATTTTGATAGGAAATAAACTCCATTGGGGCTAAAATCATTTTTTCTTTGTTAAACTTAATTTTCTTTGCTGTTTTTCTTTGATCAATATCCCCGATTACATAAACCATATTTTTAGGATATAAATCAAAATTCTTTTGAATCTCAGATTCACCAATATTATAGATAGAAAGTTCAACATTAATCGTATCTGAATTATTTTCAACTTTATCAATTAAAAAGGAATTTGCTCCAAGCTCATTTGCTTTTTGCCAAAATCTATAAAATAAAATAAAAACAGATTCTTTAGAATTTACTACAAATCCATTTAAAGTTGCGATATAGTTTTCCGATTTTAAATTAAATCCTTTATCAATATTTTCAAAAGCAACTGGATTTATAGCTTTATTGGGGTTATCATTTATTTTAATTATCTCCATGTTTTGTCCAAATCCAAAAAAAGATACAATTATTAAAATTATTATTAAACTTATTCTAATCATGGTAATTATATTTTAATTTTATTTCATGTATGTCAAAGTATGATGTTAATATTTCTGCCTACTTTCTGGCAAGTATGTAACGTGCCTTCTATTTTGTATTATTTTTATATTTATCTTTTTCATTGGTACGCGCAAATATATCCCTAAAATCTGCTTACTCGCTTTAATTCTTTGAAATTTGATTCAAAACACACCATCCAAAAATAAAAATAAAAGGGATAGTGTATTTAATTAACCTGGCACAAGGCTGTTATGCTGAAGGCTACATACGAGAATGTGAAAGAGGGAACTAGTCCTCGTGTTTGTGATAATACAACGGTGGATGTTCATAATGAGCCTCATCCACTCGCATATAAGTTACACTGTCCTTCTCGAAAGAACTCATAAATCCCATATGTATATCGTCCCAAATATACTTGTTCACTTTTGCGCCTAAGCACTCTATTTCCCATTCACAGGCAAGCAAGCCCCTATTGGTGTTGAACGCATCCCCCATAATGATTATCCTTTTCGGATTCATATCGAACTCTATCTTCAACCTATATTTTTGAACTATTCCCATACTGCTCCAATCCTTTTTGTAACCAGTTGTTATTAAAGTGTCGCTAGTTTTAATACTATCTATAGCGAATCCATTGCTCTTTAGATCGTTTTTGACCTGGGCATAGAAGGACGCACTTTCTCCCGGATAGTGGTATATTATCCGATTAGCGTACTTAAATTGTTCAGGATACTCGACGCCCTTCACATAAATTTGGGTATCTTTTTGAGCATAAGTTGTTGTCGTTATTACGACGAACACTACCATAGCCGTTAATAATTTCCACATATCGCTTTGTATGTTTTTAATTTCAAAAGGCGAATTTATGACTTTAACCTTGATTCAAAAATATTAACTTTTTAATCTTATTTATATACGAACCCCATTCCTGCGCAAGTCTTGTTTGTGAGCCATGTGTGCTGTCGTCTTGTACCTTGCTTACTCATTTTAATTATTTGAAATTTGATTTAGAACTCATCATCCAAAAGTAAAAATAAAATGAATAGGATATTTAGTTAACCTGGTACAGTCTGCAGCGCTATAACCGGTCGCTCTAGACTTGCGCCAGTTGAGAAAAGAAGGAACTTCAGAAAAGGGGTTCCTTTTTTGTTTGGGAGAAGATAAAATATTGCCCGAATAGCCCGTAGCTAATTCTTTACTCTGTAGTTCGTTGATGTTTCTAATGTTCAAAAATAAAATTATTTTTCTTGATTCCTTTTTTACCGGCCATGGGCTATCATTTGCTGTTAGCCGGTGTAATTATTGTTTTATCAGTTTAATACTATGATTTATTTTTTTATTTTTTTGACAGACTTTTAAAATATAATACCCGCTATGTAATCCTGAAATGTCAATGATATTATTCTGAGATTCTATTACTCGCAATCCGTTCAAATCATATATTTCAACATAAGAAAATTCATCTGCCTCTACATTTATAAAGTTATCTGTTGGATTGGGAAACACAAGTATAATGCTATCGGAGTTTGAATCAGATAAATTTACTCCAGAGGAATTTATTTCGGAACCAAACTCAAAAGCACCGATATCCACAATACTATCATTATCATTGTTTCCGTCCCAGATTCTGTAATTATGATCGAAATCAATGGAAGATGAAACCATTTCATTTACCCCTGCATCTATACATGGGCTATTTTCAGTCAGTCTGAAATCATCCTGATCAATCGAAGCGAATAAAGGGTCAAAACTTATGTTTCCATATGCATCGCATGAGTCCAGATTTTCATTTATTGTAACATTTATGCCAAGCCATGGGTCATCGCAATGAAAATTACCTCCTTGATTATTCCAGAATAAAGAATTTTGAACTGAAATATTAACGCTATTAAACGTAGCACAGCCTCCACCATACTCCCAACAAATATTATCAGAAATAATAGAATTTACTATAATCACGTTAGGTATATAACTTGCATCTCCATTAATGCAAATTCCTCCGCCAATCCCATTAGCATTCTCAGAAATAATAGAGTTCTCGATGATTAAATTTGTAGAATATGAACAATTAATTCCACCTCCAGGACGAATATTCTGTAGATATGGATTAAAATTATTGATTATTAATGAGTTAGATATTTTTGGATTGCCATCATTACAATATATTCCGCATCCAAGTGTAACTCCGAAGTTATATGCAACTTTCACATATTTGAGTTCTGTATTCGAATATTTCAGACAAATCCCGGCGCCGCCTCCATCCTCCTCGGATTGTCCACCAGTTGAAGACGTGTGAGAATTGTGATGGATCAATGAATTTTCAATCATCGGATCACATTTGAAAACACTAATTCCCCTATCATTACTGTATTCAACAATGCAATATTTCAGAATGCTTTCACTCGATGAACCCTCCTTGAAATCAATACCTTTCCAATTGCCGCCAATATTAAACCGGGTAAATTTTATACTATCTTCTTTTTCTCCAATTGCGCTAAGTTTACCATAAATTTCAAATTTCAAATCCTCTTTAAACATTAAAATAGTGCCAGGTTCAAGCATTAATGTTTCACTTTCAAGTACAGTTATATTACCTCCAACTTTGTAACTACCAGATATAATTGTACCTGATAGATTACCTGATAAACCCAATAATTCTAGTGTTTGATCCTCAATTATTGTGTCAGAGTAAACTGGAATCTCAATGTCGATTATGTCAATATAGCCTGACTTTAAAAAACTTACACTGTAAATACCTTGTTCAACCTGAATAGCATAATGACCTGTTTCGTCAGTAAAAGTACTATCTGCCAAAAAAAATGGAGCGATTCGTTCAAACTTGATTACGATTCCTGAATGATCGTTTTGAAGTTCGAGAAACGAATATCCTTCAACAGAAAATGATTGAGTTAAACCTAATTTAATCAGAAAAATCAGGCTGATTAAAATGACAATTTTTAAGTTAATTTTTCTCATGTTTTTGATTTTTTTAAACCCGTTAACTTATTAATAACGGCATCTTGCTTCTTATTTAATTTTTTAATTCAAATCATTTACAAGTAGTTACTTCGCGATAACCTGTTGCCT
Organism: Bacteroidales bacterium; assembly: GCA_020052415.1. Taxonomy (GTDB): domain Bacteria; phylum Bacteroidota; class Bacteroidia; order Bacteroidales; family JAADJA01; genus JAADJA01. The sequence goes on from JAGVPB010000042.1 coordinate 200,774, forward strand.
GCAATTTCTGCATCTTCCTTCCTCATCCAGCCCGATAATCCTCGTATCGTATCCGATCCTTTCGATCACTTCGGTTTTGCAATTCGGGCAGAAAGTGTTCTGACCCAAGCCGCTCCTCATGTTCCCAAGATAAACAAAATCCAGTTTATCACAGGCTATTTCATACAGCGACTGTAGCTTTTCATGGGATGTCGGTTCTTTATTCATTTTGAACATCGGAAAGTACCTTGAAATATGGAGTATAGTTTCTTTTCCAAGTTCATCGGCTATCCAGTTGATCATTTCGGTAAATTCCTTTTCGTCATCGTTCGTGTTTGTAATCACGAGATTTGTGATCTCAAGATGCCTGCCCGATTTTCGGATCATTTTCAAAGCAGTCAGAACCGGTGCCAGCCTCGAGGCCGTTATCGTCTTATAGAATTCATCATTAAAGGCTTTCAAATCCACGCTGAATGCATCCATCACCGGAAACAGCACTTCAAGAGGAGCCGGATTGATAAATCCATTGGTGACCATTACGTTTTTCAAACCTTCCTTCTGTGCAAGTTGTGCAGTTTCGATCATGAACTCGTACCAAACCGTAGGTTCGTTATAAGTGTAAGCGATTCCGATATTTCCTTCCCTGCTGATAGCTTTACTGATCAGCTCTTTGGGACTGGATGTCCTCAGGTTTCCGAATTCCTCAATACCGGTTTGCGAAATCTCCCAGTTCTGACAAAATTTACAATGCAGGTTACAACCCAGGCTGCCGGCTGAAAAGATAATGCTTCCGGGGAAAAAGTGGTAAAGCGGCTTTTTCTCTATTGGATCGAAATTCAGAGAGCAGATTTGGCCATAGCTTTCAGTTATGAGTTTGCCGCCTTCATTTTTCCTGACCCGGCAGATACCTCTTTTCCCATCTGCGATCAGGCAGTTGTGCGGGCAAAGGGAGCAACTTATTTTATCTCCGGATAGGGTATAGAATGAAGCTTCTTTCATTTTTTAATTTTGTTTTTCTGAATTGTTTCTTGATAAAATTTAATAAATTCTTCATATTCTTCATTGTAAGTGACCTTTTGGTGATGTTTAGGCTGATTCAGGATATACCTGCAAATTTTATCAACATCAGCTTTTGAAACCGAAAATGCTGAAGCTGTATCCTGCCAGTTAAACCGTCCGTTAGCTAATTTGTGTTCGTTTATAAATCGTTCGGAGCTGTCGGAAATGATTGTTGCCAGTTGTTCCTCTGATATGGATGGCGATCTCGAAAGAAGGATATAAAGGTGCTCTGGGTTTGCGTATATAGCGTATAGTTTCGAGGAATAATTAGTTACGATTCCGGTAATATATTTTTCGATCCTGATCCTGCTTTTCTCAGGTATGGCTGGTTGTCTGCCTCGTGTTGTAAAAACAAAATGGGTGTAAAGGTTATTATACACAATTCTCATGATACAATAAGGTAATAAGGTTGATGTTTCATATTATCCATTTTCTACTAAGGTTGCAACCAAAAATAAGGTTTTATTATATACGCGGAAAACTTTTATTAAGCATTCGATTTTTGTTTTTGTACAAACAAAAAACCTTATCTAACCTGAGCAACCTTTATTTAAAAGTTCTGATTCAATAAGGTGATAAGGTTGATGTTTCATATTATTCATTTTCTACTAAGGTTGCAACCAAAAATAAGGTTTTATTATATACGCGGAAAACTTTTATTAAGCATTCGATTTTTGTTTTTGTACAATCCAAAAAACCTTATTTAACAAGAGCAACCTTAGTACAAAACCTTCCCTCGACTTACCAACATTATTACCTTATTTATTTTTCAATTCTTTTTCCGTTCTCTCCCCATTTCTGAACAAATCTATTTTATTCAGCATCTTTGAAAAATGCGATCCTTCCCAATAAACTTTACCGCAACTTGTGCACCTGTAAAATTCATGGAAATACTGGATGGTTTTTGGTTTGAGCTGGCTAATTATTTCCTGTTTTTCCACCGGTGAAATACTTCCATTACATTCGATACACCTGTTGAGTGGCTTTATAGATTTACCAAGGTCGAAACGGCGGATCACTTCTGCAACCTGTTCTCCGGGCTTCTGCGACCGCACCCAGTATCCGTGAGTGACTTTACTATTTTTCAATATCCCGAGATCGCGGGTTAGGATGATTCGTTTTTCTTTTACCGAAATATCTATGATCTCATTGTCTTCAAAATTGTTTTGGTATAATGTATCGAATCCAAGCATCCGAAGGTATTTAGCAAGCTTTCCGAGATGAACATCAAGGATAAAGGATGGATTTCTCAACGGTTCAGGCCTTAGTTTTGTAACGGAAGAAATATCAAGGCTTTCAAAAACGGGATAAACGGAAACAAGATCATTATTCACAGGTTTATATTCAAAACCGACAGAATTCCCGTTCGCCAGGATCATATCAATCTCGGTATGCGGTACGCCAAGAGATTCGATCACATCTTTAATGGACATGTTCCCGTTAAAGGTATGACTAAAACCTGTCTTCTTTTTTACTGAAGGGAGGAAATCGTTCAGTTCCTGGTAAAAACGTATGGTAATGGTTTTCGCCATCTGTATATTGAAATTTGAAATTTACCATTTGATATTACCCATCAGAATAGTTCATTATTTGTTTGCATTTCAATTTCCATGTTTCTCAGGCCATAAAGATATGCAAGAATGCAATCATAAAACCGGGTGTTTCAAAACTATAATAACAACCTGAATTATTTAGGGTTTAACCTTTAAATATTGAGCCAATTCTGAAAAGTAATTTTGAACCACATAGGCACAATAGAATCATAGGAATCCACATAGGTTTTTACCTCATTATCAACTATGTGAAAATCAATGTGCGTTATGATCCTATCCTGCCAGGGAGCGGGACAAGTTGTGGTAAAATCATTTTTACTTATTTTTCGGAGTGGACTCAATAGTCTGTAAAATCCATACAATGACCGGAGGTTCAAACTTTATTACTGTTGAAATGTTTATGTCATCGGCCGGGTCAGATCAAAAGATTTTTTCCCGGTTTTGAATTTTGGTTAATTTTACGGTTTGTTAAACAGTTTATTCCCCGAGTCAATAAATGAGCAGTAGAACAGCAGTAGTGATCCTGAACTGGAATGGCAGAAAGTTCCTTGAGCAATTTTTGCCCTCGGTTATCACTCACAGCAGGAATTCAGCTGAGATCATTGTTGCTGATAATGCATCATCAGATGATTCTGTTGCGTTTCTCCGGGAAAATTATCCTGAGATCAGGATCATACAAAATAATGCCAACGGAGGATTTGCCCGCGGTTACAATGAGGCGCTTGCAGAGGTGGACGCTGATTATTATGTTCTGCTGAATTCGGATATCGAAGTCACCTCAGGCTGGATTGATCCTGTTATTGACCTAATGGAAAAAGACCCTGCGATTGCAGCATGCCAGCCTAAGCTGATCTCATATTACGAACGCGAAATGTTCGAATACGCAGGTGCTGCAGGAGGTTTTATTGATAAGTTAGGTTATCCGTTCTGCCGGGGAAGGTTGTTCCAATCCATCGAAAACGACACCGGACAATATGATGATATAAAGGAGATCTTTTGGGCTACCGGCGCATGCATGTTCGTGAGGGCAGATGTTTTCCGAAAGCTCGGCGGGTTGGATGAACGCTTTTTCGCACACATGGAGGAAATAGATTTTTGCTGGCGCGTAAAAAATGAAGGATTTAAAATAATGTATTGCCCTCAATCGAAAGTCTATCATGTAGGTGGCGGGACGCTTCCCAAAAAATCATGGAAGAAGACCTACCTGAATATGCGCAATAACAACATCATGTTGTTTAAAAACCTTCCTTCCGAAAAACTGATAGAGGTTTTTATAGCACGCCTTATTCTTGATGGTGTCGCAGCATTCAAATTCCTTTTTGATGGCGGGTTCAAAGACTTTTTTGCCGTAGTTAAGGCTCATCTCAAATTCTATTCTCTTTTGCCTGCACTGAAAAAGGAAAGAATGCAAAAGGAACATAAGTCAGTTTCCATGATTTACAGGAAGAACCTGGTTTATGAATATTTTCTCAAAGGCAAGCACAGGTTTACTGACCTGGAGCAGGATTTATTCAGTCAGGATTCCTGATATTGCAGATTCACGGTTATGAGTTCAGGGGTAGTGATAGCTGTTGGCTGAATGCCGACTGCCGACTGTTCTTAGTACCGTGTTCTGAGTTCAGAGTTCTGAGTTCAGAGTTCTGAGTTCAGAGATTGCGTGATAGCCCTAATGAAGAGGTGAAACCTCAAGAGTTAATATCTAATCTCGTATCTCTTTCACTAATATCATACCCAATTTCTAAAATCTAATATCAAATTTCTAATTTCAAATTTCTAATTTCCTATTTCACACCTCTCCCCCATTCACTCAATCAATTAACGCTTTCGAAGCAGAAAAATCCCTGTTCATTATGTTAAGTTTTGAAAGTCCTTACTTCAGGATATAGCTTTGTTGAAAATTAAAATTTATCAAACATGAAAACAAGTACCAAAATTTCAGCCACTCTGCTTCTTGCAGGAACTTTATTATCAGTATCACTTACTGCACAGTGGAATCCAATTAATCCGGGAACACTTGAAAACATTCAAACGGTATATATTGACAACGACTTCAATATGCTTGCCGGGGGTAAAAACGGAATTCTCTTACATAGCTCCAGCAGCGGATTGAACTGGAATAATATTTCGGTAAGTACCGAACTGAATATTAACGATATCGGCTTTTACGATTCCAATACAGGTTACCTCATGGGAGAAGACGGCCTGTTTATGAAAACAACCAACGGCGGCTCAAACTGGACTCAGTATCCAACCGGTAATCTGGCCGAATTCGAGGGGATTTCGGTTCTTAACCAAACGACTGTTGTGGGTTGTGGTGATTTCGGAACCATCCTTAAAACTTCCGATGCCGGAACTACATTCAACGTCGTTCCGTCGGGAACTTCAGTTTTGCTTCATAAAGTATTTTTTACGGATGAGAATACCGGTTACTGTGTCGGAGAACTGGGCACCCTCCTCAAATCTATTGATGGCGGTGACAGCTGGTCGGCAGTAGTGACCAATACTTCGAATGAGCTGAATACAATTTATTTTTCACCTTCAGGAACCGGGATCATCGGCGGGGCAAATGGCATGATACTGAAATCGGTTTCAGGCGGGGAAAGCTGGAGTGCAAAAAACACACCACTGAATGATGATCTATTCGGTTTGACATTCGTTTCAGGTCAAACATGGTATGCAGTGGGAAACGATGGCGCATTGATAAGAAGCGATGACAATGGCGAATCCTGGATCGCTGAGGCAACTCCTACTGTTTCAAGGCTGATGGATATCGGATTTTCGGATTCAGGCACAGGTATCGTCGTAGGACGGGACGGGGCTATGCTCAGAACAGTAGTCGCAATTACAGGAACTGAAGAAACATTTAAGGATATTGAAGTTGCATTCTATCCGAACCCGGTTAAAGACTTATGCGCGGTAAATCTAAACAGAGATGATAGCGACGGATTGTCATTTCATATTTACGACCTGCTTGGAAATGATTTGGTACAGGTGGATAATCCCGGGAACAAAACAATAAAGCTGGACCTCAGCAACCTGGACAGCGGACTTTACTTTTACACGGTTGAAAACAAAGATAGAATATTGTTAACGTCGAAATTCGTGAAAGATTAGGTAGGCAACTGCTTTTGTTGCGTTTAGTTTGGTTCCCGGTCCGGTAGGGCCGGGAACTTTTTTTGCTGATTGACAATAACTTTTCAGACAAAAAAGATACACTAACAGGGTCAAATTAAAATCCGGATTAGCGATCATAAACAAATTAGTGAACCAGCTTTACTAACGACTAACTCTTCTTCGTATCGCTATTAAACCATCTGAAGAAAATGGTGAACAAAAGAAAAGTATTAGCAACGGTGAAAAAGGTTGACGAATGCTTTAGTCCGAATACACCTCCCCCGCCTAGGAAATCAATTGCGCCACCGATTAGCATAAGTAATGCAATCGAAGCACAAATCCAGCTGACAAGAATTAATGGTTTCATTTTTTCATCTTTATTGTTAAAAAAAATTTCAGGCACTGTATTCATAATGAGGTTGTAAAGTTAGAAAAAAATAAATGAGATATTATTGTCAATTTCCAGGTCCTGAATTACATTCTCCTGCCATACGCATCTCTGTGAGAAAACTCTGAACTCACCTGCTTCCAGTTCAGGTTTATTTATTTCAACTTTTCATATCATAATTCGTAACAGGAGATTTATTATATATTTTTGCGTTATGATAGTTATTGATAACACGATACTTTCTGATGAAATCCGCGAAACTTTGTTTTGCTGCAATCTGGAAGCATGCCGGGGAGCTTGCTGTGTAGATGGCGATGCAGGTGCACCACTCGAAGAAATAGAGATTTCGGAAATCGAGGATTACATTGACCAAATAAAACCCTATATGGTTCCGGGGGGTATTAAGGTGGTGGAAAAATACGGGGTTTTTGATTATGATATTGCCGGTGAATATGTTACTCCACTGATTGCGGATAAGGATTGTGTTTTTGTTTACTATGAAAATGGAGTTGCAAGATGCGCAATTGAGAAGGCTTTTGAGGAAGGAAAGATTGGTTTTCAGAAACCTATTTCCTGCCATTTATATCCTATCCGAACAAAAACTCATAAGGATTATGATGCTTTAAATTACCACAAATGGCAAATATGCAATCCGGCATGTATGTTGGGAAAGGAAAATAATATGCATCTCTACAGGTTTCTCAGAGAACCGTTGATCAGAAAATATGGAAATGAATGGTATTCACACCTTGTCAAAATGCTGGAATAAGTCCTTTACCTTTTGATAATTTTAAAATGGAAGTTAATACCTTCAGCCATCATAAAAAATCTTACTCCTGTGTACATGATTAATTGACTTTTAAAAACCTGTACATGGTAGCCATCAGATCTTTCTTGTTAAATGGTTTGGAAATATACTCATCACAGCCGGCTTTTATCGCTTTCTCCTTATCGCCGCTTAGCGCATAGGCGGTCAAAGCTATTACAGGCAAATCCGGCCGTTCAATTTTAATTAGTCCGGTTGCAGTTAAGCCATCCATCACAGGCATTTTTAAATCCATTAATACAAGGTCAATCGAAGGATCAGTCTTGCAAGCTTCAACGGCCTGCTTACCATTGACAACATGAGTGATTCGGAAAGGATCATTGGCAAGCAATTTTTCAAGAAGTAAATAATTGCTCATTTCATCCTCAGCGATCAACAGGTTTTTTATACCCTGGATAAATTGGGTCTTTTCAAGATCGTAAAAATCAACAGATAAGTTATGATCAGAGACTGCCGGTTTAAAGGGTATGGTAAATAAAAATTTAGATCCTTTACCAGGCTCAGATTCAACATGTATTTTACCCCCCAATAGTTCAACATAAGCTTTTGAAATTGAAAGTCCCAAACCGTTACCACCATACTTTCGTGTCGTATTATCATCCACCTGTCTGAACCGTTCGAATATTCGTTCGTGATATGCTGCGGGTATCCCAATGCCGGTATCTTCTACAAAAAATTTCAAAAAGTTGTTTTCAGTGAGGCAGCCAAATTCAATTTTTCCTTTCTGTGTAAATTTTATCGCATTCGAAATAAGATTAGATATGATTTGTATAACCTTTGTTTCATCTGTAATTACTTTCGCCTTATCATCCGGTAACTTTGACGTAAAATAAAAAACCACTTCATGTGATTCGATTCGGATTGCAAACTCATCATAAAGCCTTTCGAGCATTCTGTTAATATCGGTGAGTGATTCCCTGATCTTTTCCTGTCCCGCTTCAATCGTGGCAATGCTCATGATATCGTTGATAATGGAAAGCAAATGATTACTGCTTTGTGTAATGATTCTGGAAAAGTAGTGATATTCATCCTGGCTTTTGAGGGGGTCGCGAAGCAATTCAGTAAATCCCATGATCACATTTAAGGGAGTCCGTATTTCGTGAGACATATTATTCAGAAAGGCCGTTTTAAGATGATCGCTTTCTTCAGCTTTTTCCTTGGCTGCAATAAGTTCAGCCTGTGCTTTCATCCGTTCATTGATATTTCTCGATGTGATCAGTCCAAATAGATTACCGTTGGTATCATAATGCCTTTTACCGGTTGATTCAAGCCAGATATATCCCTTTTTTGGATGCAAATAACGATATTCAATGTTCTTTGCCAAACCGGATTCGGTTCCGGTTACGACGATATGAAGCACTTTCCTGTAGTCTTCGGCATGTATATATTTCAGGAAGTTCTCTCCTATTAATTCTTCACCACGACCAGTAACAGCCTGATGCGACGGAGTAACATAAGTATATCTTCCATCTGTATCAACGAGGCAAACAGCATCCGTAATATTGGCGGTAATGAATTGGTTGATTGACTCAACCTCCAGCAATTTTGCTTCGAACTGTAATTTGATCTTCAGGTTGGTAAGGAGTTCGGCAAAAAGCTTAAGTATGGCGACCTCATCGTCACTCCAGTACCTCTCAGTCTTTACAGAATCAAATCCTACAAAGCCGAGGCAATTTTCTTCAATGGTCATTGGAATGGTAATAAGGGATTTGATATTCTGGGGTTCAAGGATCAATCTGAGATTATTGTCAGAATCAAGTTTCGTAACATCGGGGACATAAATCGGCTCTCCTTTCTGGTGTGTAGCTACCCACTCCGGCAGATCTGACATGGGTACTGCCTGTAATTTTTCAATTTCCGGGCTGATTCCTATAGCACACCACTCATGAGTATTGATCATTATTCCCTTATCAAAATCATAATCGAAGAGGTAAACCCTGTCAACATTAGTGAATTCGCCTATTTCCTCCATTGCCTCTTTAATTGCTCCATCCACTTTATTCCGGCTGACGTTAATGAACCTGCTGCCAAGTTTTGTAAGCATGTTTTGCATCCCGGAATGATACTTTATTTCATCTTCCATACGTTTCCGCACGGTAATATCGTGTAAAATAACGAGGGAGCTTTCTTGACCACGGTATATAGTTTTTGTGCTTAATCCCTCTATCCACCTTGTTTCACCATTGTCCCTGAATATTTTAAACTGGGTAGAAATGGATTCCCCATTTTTCACTTTTTCAAGATCGCTTGTTGCCTGAAGCAGTGAATCCGGATGAAGAAATCCGGACATGCTTGTACCGAGGAGGTTCAGATCAGTATTTTCGGTGTATAATTTAAGGGCTGAAGAATTATAAAACTTAATGTTACCTTCAAAATCCAAAATGATCACAGCATCAAGCATGTTTTCAATCAGTGACCTGTATTTCTCCTCGCTGTCACGCAAGGCCATTTCGATTTGACGCCGCATGGTGATATCGTCGCCTGAAGACAAGGTTCCGATTATTTTCCCATCGTCATCCACAACAACAGAATTATGCCAGGCTATCAGTTTTTCTTCACCATAATTGCACAATATTGTATTTTCAAAATATTCATTTATCTGCAGGTTACCCAACATTATTTCAGAGTAAACTTTATTTACTTCCTCTCTGTTAATTGCAGGTAAAAAATTTGCAAACCAATCCTTGCCGATAATATCTTCCGACCTGAATCCCAAAATTTCGCAACCTTTTTTATTGATAAGCTTTACACATCCAACCCTATCAAGAACCAGCATAATTACCCCGGCCATATTAAAATACTGGCGCGCAGTTTCCTTTTCTTTAAAGAGTGCATTCTGAATGGCGCGTTCATCGGTCTGATCACGGAAAACGAGTATCACTCCTTCTATTTGCCCATCCCGGTTCTTTATAGGTGCCCCGCTATCTGTAATCGGTATTTCTTTCCCGTTTTTAGAAACAAGCAGCGTATGGTTTGCAAGCCCGATAACCATTCCTTCACGAAGGATTTTATTGACCGGATTTTCAACTTTCTCACGCGACTCCTCGTTGATGATATTAAAGACCTCTTCCAAAATTTTCCCCCGTGATTCAGCTTCTGTCCATCCTGTCAGCTTTTCTGCCACAGGATTCATTTTTCTGATAAGCCCATCCTTATCTGTTGAAATTACGGCATCACCGATACTATATAAGGTGGTTCTGACACGCTCCTCACTCTCACGAAGCGATTGCTCGGCTTTTTTCCTGCGTAATGAAACTGCAGTAAGGTGTGCAAATGAAACAAGAAAATCAACAGGAGGATCAGGCTGGTCTTTCCGTAAAGCAATGACAGAGGACCCGAATAATTCACCTTCAGCCATGTACACTATACCGTAAAACCTGTCGGCTTTAAGAATTGACTTGATCGCTTTACCTACTATTTCCGGAATTGCTCCAAAAGTGATCTCAGAAATGGTATGCCGGACTCCGACAATGGTCGCCGTCATAGTTTTGTATGTCTCCTCCGAAACAGGCGACACAATATTGAGATGATCCTGATTGATTAATTTCAGAACTTTGTTAAGTGTCTCGTTATCAATCTCAATATGCCTGGTATGTAAAACGCTATCAGACGGATCATATTCTGAATAACTGACAAATATACCATTGGTAAACTCTTTAAGTTGTTTTAGCATAAAGCCTGGCAGATCGCCCTCCTCAGGCAGGGAGGCCAGTTCAATTGCAACTTTGTTTAGAAATGACAACTTTTTATTTTTATCTTCAAGGCTGGCTTCTATTTGTTTCTTTTCTGTGATATCGCGGTTGTTACCCCTGATTCCGAGATAAGTACCATCGGATGTTCTGATATTTTGACAGGAGTGGCCAATCCACTTAATTGTTTTGTCCTTGCAAATAATTCTGAAATTCAATGAATGAATTTCGGCACCTTCCTTTTCATGACCGGTAAGAACCTTATGCTGCCTGAAAACATTTAAATCATCAGGATGAATTATTTGTTCGAGTAAATTAGGATTTTGTTCAAACTCAGCTGTCGGGTATCCCGAAATCCTCTCACAGGCCGGTGATACATATTGGATCTTCCCATCAGTTCCGCGCCAGTATTCCCATTCATTCATGAAAAGGGTAACGGCATCAAAGCGTTCATCCTGTTCCAGTAATGCTTTTCCTGCCCTGATTCTTTCACCGATATCTTTTGCAATTCCCCAAAATAATCCTGGTTTTCCCTTATCAACCGGAATGGCATTGAAATAAAACTCAACGGTAAGGAGCTGACCATTTTTACAAATGAATTCCTTTTCATAAATATCCGAAAAACCATCCCTGACTAATTTATTCCAGACTTCCACCTGCTCCCAATCCCTTGTCACTTCTGATGAAAGCATAAAAAAATTATCCATCCCCTGAAGTTCTTTAAGGCTATAACCAACCATATCAGAAAAAATCTGATTGGCTACAATTATATGGCATTTTTCATCCAGAAGAACTATGCCATCCCTCAAGACTTCCATCAGATTGCGATAGAGAAGATGGCTTTGTTTTAGGGCATCACTTGGTAATCCCGAAAGATTCGGGGCAAAATCTTTTTGATCACTTTTACTAAGAGGTGGTTCACTGTTTTCCAGTTCCAAATCACTGGCACATGCATTTAATTCCATAAATAGATTTTTAAGGACGTACTTCTCGGCATAATCAGCCGTCGCAATATCCTTTAAAACCTTTTCAATTCTTTTCCTTATTTCTTCGGGTAAATTTACTTTATCATTCATTATTCTTTTACTTCATGATAAAATACTTCCAGCGTATATATTTCTTGCCGCACTATTGAAGAGTCTCATATAATTTGAAACAAAGGATTTTCTACGATAAAATTTCAATAAAGTTCATTATTTTATATTTCAACGGCAAATTTCAATTTTTTACCCACTATTGATTTGATTAAGCAAATATATATAAATTTCGATATATTAATAGCTTCCGGATTATATTTTTTTGCGCAAACAAAATATTATCCGAAAATCGTTGTTACATCGGCTCATCCTAAATGATTGTATTACTTTTACTGCTCTGTTTCTGAAAGTAAAATCTTTGGTTTGGCATTTTGGTTTATGAAAGTATATAATAATTTTTGCACATTAATACTTCTGTCTTTCACAATGATCCTTTTATCATGCAGTCATGAGCCGGTTCTGATGCCTGATACACCGGTTGTTTGTTTTCAGGAGCAGGTACTTCCACTTATCAATTCAAATTGTGCCATCCCCGGCTGTCACAGCGCTTCCTCCGGTGAAGAAGAACCTCCCTTGACAACTTATGATGAGATCCTGAATTATGTAGAACCCGGAAAACCAAATAAGAGCGAATTATATAAGACAATTACGGCTAATTCTATTCTGGAAGAATCAATGCCACCGAAACCGAGATTAAAATTGAGTTCGTACCAGGTCAGCCTCATAAGCATTTGGATTCTTCAGGGAGCTCCAGACAATTCATGCCCGGAACCTCCTTGTGATACGCTCAATGTGACCTTTTCAAACAATATATCGCCTGTTATAGATATTTATTGCAAGGGTTGTCATAGTGGCGCTGATCCATCTGGTGGATTTAGCCTTGAAACCTATGATGAGGTATCTGTACTTGCCCAAAACGGTAAGTTATTTGGGTCGGTAAGTCATGATCCATTGTATAAACCAATGCCATATCAGTCAGCCAAACTATCGGATTGCATTGTCACAATGTTCAGGATATGGATTGACAATGGGTCACTGAACAATTAAGGATACCTTAAAGATTAATTTTATTATTTACATTGTGCTTTTAAAGCAGACGGGTTCAACCGGGATTAACATCTGTAGTTTTTGCCCCGGACATAGAGTCAAGTTCTTTGTCAAGCATAAACAAGCCCCCGGTTTCGTTACCTGCAAGCCTGAATTTATCAAGAATTCCCTTGAACATTCGTTCTTCTTCTATCTGCTCCTCAATATACCATTGAAGAAACTGGCTGGTAGTATAATCTTTTGAACTAAATGCAGTTTCAAATAGTTTATTTATATTTTGAGTCACCGAGACCTCATGATGCAGAATTTTTTCAAAAATCTGAAGTAACGATTCATATTTACTATCCGGCATATCAAGTTTCTGCAAAACGGCATACCCTCCCTTGTCGTTCAGGTACCTGATAAGCTTAGTCATGTGAATCCGCTCTTCATCGGAATGCTTGTATAAAAATTTTGCAGCGCCCGGGTATCCTTTAACCTCGCACCACGAAGCCATTGCCATATAAAAACGGGAAGACTGTTCCTCATTTTCTATCTGATCAATTAGTGCCTTTTCAACTTTCTTTGATATCATAATGGTTGTATTTAAATCAATTTTTAGTTCCTTATTAAAATTCATTCAATATCATTCAACAGCCAGTATTTGAAAAATGTTCAAATAACTGTAAATTGAGGTAATCAGGATAGCCGGGATAATAGTTGGATATTCAGGAAAATTAAGCGTTTGATGTCATCAGTTTCCGGTTGGAAGTTGAAACTAGAAGATTTATCCTCTTAATGCTTCAGCGCCACCGACTATTTCAAGTATCTCTCCGGTAATGGCAGCCTGACGCGCTTTATTATAAGCAAGGCTAAGATCTTTAAGAAGTTCTTTTGCATTATCAGTCGCCTGATGCATTGCAGTCATCCTTGCTCCCTGCTCAGCAGCCCAGGAATCGAGTATAGCCTTATAAAACTGTATTTTCAGTGATTTCGGAATAAGATCCCGGATGATTTCCTCTTTACTGGGTTCGAAAATGTAATCCGCTTTTTGTGTTTTCTGTGTTCCTGTTTGTAGTTCGACAGGCTTAACTGGCAAAAATTGTTCACATTCAATTCGTTGGGTAGCAGCATTTTTAAACTGGTTATAAACGATCTCTATCCGGTCGTAGTTCTTATTTTCGAAGAGTTTCATAATTTTTTCAGCAACAGGAACCACATTCTCAAAAGTCAAATGATCAAAAATTGCATCATGCGATTCAATCACATTGAAATTTCTCTTCCTGTAAAATTCCGAGACTTTTTTTCCGATTGTAATAAGGTCAAGCTTGCCGCTTCCATGTTGATGGCTGTATTTTTTACTGATCAGCTGATTTGCCAGTTTAATTACATTGGTGTTAAATGCTCCGCAAAGGCCACGGTTCGACGAAATGAGTACCAATAAAACTTTATCAGGAATGCGTTGTGATGAATAAACACTTCCGGAATCAATACTATCAAGACTGCTGCTCAGGTTCCTGAGAAATTCCTGAAGTTTTGCAGCATAAGGTCTAAGACGGATAATAGCCGATTGTGCTCTCCTGAGTTTTGAGGCAGCTACCATTTTCATCGCACTGGTAATCTGTTGCGTTGATTTTACTGATACAATCCTTATCCTGACTTCCTTTAGACTTGCCATTTAAAAATTAAGAATAATTATTAACTCTACAATAAATTTGATGTACGGGATAATCTGTAAAGAGATATATGGGTATATGGGTATATGGGAATACGGGAATTCCATCTAAGCAGTCCCCTATTTCCCTTATATCCCTTATTTCCCTTTTTCCCCTTTTCCTCATCGCGTTATAACTTATATCAAGATCGGAATAACAAGTAATCCCTTTTTTTCCTAAACCTCAAATTTTTTAGCTGCTTCAGAGGCTACCTGTTCCAGGGTTTTAATTACCTCATCAGTCAATTGTCCTTTTCTAAGTGTTTCAAGTATATTATTGTGATTCGTTTCAAGATCGTGCAGGTAAAACACTTCAAAATCATGAACTTTATTGACCGGTACTTTTTTAATTAATCCTCTGGTTCCGCAATAAATAATTGCAATCTGCTTTTCAACCGGCATGGGCGAATATTGCGGCTGCTTCAGGATCTCAACATTTCGTTTTCCTTTATCAAGCACGGCCATGGTTGCAGCATCCAGGTCAGAACCGAATTTTGAGAAGGCTTCCAGTTCACGGAACTGGGCCTGGTCGAGTTTCAGGGTACCGGCTATTTTCTTCATCGCCTTGATTTGGGCGTTTCCACCAACCCTCGAAACCGATATACCCACATTGATGGCAGGGCGAACTCCCGAATTGAATAAAGTGGTCTCAAGAAAAATCTGTCCATCGGTAATGGAGATGACATTTGTCGGGATGTATGCAGATACGTCTCCTGCCTGTGTTTCGATGATGGGCAGGGCTGTAAGAGAGCCGCCACCCTTAACAAGGGGCTTTAGTGATTCGGGAAGGTCGTTCATTTTTGAAGCAATTTCATTAGATTCGATGATCTTGGCTGCTCTTTCGAGAAGCCTTGAATGAAGGTAAAAAACATCACCGGGATAGGCTTCACGCCCCGGCGGCCTGCGAAGCAAAAGCGACACTTCGCGGTAAGCTACGGCCTGCTTTGAAAGGTCATCATAAATAACCAGTGCAGGCCTTCCGGTATCCCTGAAAAATTCTCCTATCGCGGCGCCGGCAAAAGGAGCATAAAACTGCATCGCAGCCGGATCTGAAGCAGTAGCCATTACAATTATGGTATAGGCCATCGCTCCATTATCTTCAAGCGTTTTTTGGATGTTGGCGACAGAAGAACCCTTTTGGCCGATCGCAACATAGATGCAATAAACCGGTTGCCCTTTTTCAAAGTTTTCCTTCTGGTTAATGATGGTGTCAATAGCAATGGCAGTTTTGCCTGTCTGGCGGTCGCCAATAATAAGTTCACGCTGACCGCGCCCAATTGGAATCATTGCATCAATAGGTTTTATACCGGTCTGCAATGGCTCATTCACCGGCTGGCGGAAGATTACACCCGGAGCTTTCCTTTCGAGTGGCATTTTCACTTTTATACCGCCAATTTCACCCTTTCCGTCCATAGGTTCGCCCAATGTATCAATCACCCTTCCAACCATTTCTTCACTCACCTCGATGGATGCGATCTTTCCGGTACGCTTTACCTTATCGCCTTCGAGAATATTTTTTGCTTCTCCCAGCAACACGGCTCCCACATTATCCTGTTCAAGGTTTAAAACTATACCAATCAGGCCTGTCTTCTCGAATTCAATCAATTCACCCGACTGGGCATTGTTCAGACCATAAATGCGTGCAATACCATCACCTATCTGAAGGACAGTACCTATTTCTTCAAGTTCTGCCGTACTGCTTAATCCTGACAATTGCTGCCGTAAGATTGCCGATACTTCCGCTGGTTTAATTTCTGCCATCCTGAATCTTTTGTTAAATCATTTAAAATCCCTTGATATATAAATTAATGTTGAACTCCTGTCTTAAATTCTGGATTTGTCTTAAAATACTTGCATCGTACTGCTTGTCCATAAAAGTCACCACAAATCCCCCGATAATTGATTCATCAATCTTATATTGCAAA
Organism: Bacteroidales bacterium; assembly: GCA_020052415.1. Taxonomy (GTDB): domain Bacteria; phylum Bacteroidota; class Bacteroidia; order Bacteroidales; family JAADJA01; genus JAADJA01. The sequence goes on from JAGVPB010000042.1 coordinate 217,084, forward strand.
TCAACTTGTGATTGGGTTGCTTTTTCTATCAGACTCACTATCCTTTTCCGCAATTCGTCGCTGATGTCAACTGCAGTTGTCAAATCTACAGTAATAATATTTTTATATGTCTTATAAATTTCAATAAATTGCCGGGCAATGACAGGTAACAGGCTTTCCCTCCTGTTTCGGGTAATAATGACCATAAAGCCAAGCATCATATCCTGAACTTTTTTACCAAAGAGTTCCCTGATAACAACAACCTTTTTGCTTTCTTTGATAACAGGGCTATGAAGGAAATTTATAAAATTCTTATTTGCCTGGCACACTTCTCTGACCAATGCAATATCGGTTCTGATTTTTTCGAGCATGTCTTTTTCGAGAGCCAAATCGAACAGAGCCTTTGCATACCTGTCAGCTATTTTGATCTCATTCATTTTTTAATAATCATAATGTTCAGGCCGGATCAATTGAATTTTACATCATCAATCAGCCGTTCAACAAGCTCTTTTTGTTTGTCTTTAATTGTCAATTCTTCCTTTAGAATTTTCTCGGCGATTTCGATTGACAACAAAGCTAATTGATTTTTCATATCATGAATGGCGGCCAGCTTCTCAAATTGAATATTTTCCCTTGCGTTTTCAATAATCCGCTGGGCCTCTTCATTTGCCTTTATCCTTGCAGTTTCAATGATGGATTCCTTGATTTTTCTTGCCTCACGCATGAGGTTGTCTCTTTCTTCCTTAGCCTCTTTTAGCAATTGTTCATTAGAGAATTTCAGCTCCTTCATTTCTTCCCGGGCTTTATTAGCTGCATGCAGGGCTTCATCTATCGTTTGTTCTCTTTCCTTCAAACCTTTCATGATCGGTTTCCAGGCAAACTTCGCCAATATCCAGATCAGAAGTGCAAATGCTATTGTCATCCAGAGGATAAGGCCAATTCCGGGTTGTACGAGTTCCATGTTATCTTATGAATTGAATTTTTATTAAAATTATAAACCTTTATGTTTCAGCCAACCGCTGAAACATAAAGGATTTTCTCTGTTTCTACAGGAAAAGTATTAACAGACAAACAACAATTGCAAAGAAGGCAACACCTTCGATGAGGGCGGCAGCCACGATCATATTTGCCCTGATATCGCCCACAGCTTCCGGCTGACGGGCAATTGATTCAACAGCGCCTTTTCCGATCTGACCTATTCCGATACCTGCACCGATGGCAGCTATTCCTGCTCCCAGGCCAGCTCCCATTTTTGCAATCGCAACTTCCAGTAAAATAGCTAAAATTGTCATAATCTATTTATTTATTAAAACTGTTATTACTTGATTTATCTAATATTAACTTTTAATTTCCAACCACAAAACCAACATTCAAATCCCAACTCCCAAAACCCAACTTCAAACTTTGAACTCCGAACTTTGAACTTCTCAATGATGCTCCTCCGTTGCCATTCCAAAATAAAGCGCCGACAGCAAAGTAAACACATAGGCCTGGATAAATGCTACAAGCAGTTCCAATAGTCCCATAAAAACAGCAAATGCGATTGAAACAACAGAAACTCCATACCCTATTCCCGGATTCATATTTCCAAAGATAAAAATAAGGCTCATAAATCCCAGTACGATAATATGCCCGGCGGTTATATTGGCAAAAAGACGAACCATGAGAACGAACGGCTTTGTAAAAACTCCCATCAATTCTACAATCGGCATCAACGGTACCGGTATTTTAAGCCACCAGGGCACTCCCGGAGTATTCACAATATGTATCCAGTAACTTTTATTTGCACTAAACGAAGTAATTACAAACGTGAACAGCGCCATAACCATCGTTACTGCAATATTCCCAGTGAGATTTGCTCCTCCCGGGAAAAAGGGTACCAGGCCAAGCAGATTATTGAAAAAAATAAAAAAGAACAAAGTCAGAAGGTAGGGAAGATATTTCTCAAATTTCTTTTCACCGATTGAAGCTTTCACAACATCATCTCGAATGAAAAGAATAAGCGGTTCAAGCAGCGATTGCATTCCTTTGGGAGCCTGTCCTTTCCTTAGTGTGTAAGCTCTGCCTATCGAAATAAAAATCACGGAAATCAATACCATACTGATGAGCATTGAGGCTACATTTTTTGTGATGGACAGATCGAGAGGAATTGCCCCGGTTTCTTCTACAATGATCTTTCCCTTATTTTCTCCTTCAGATTCCAGTTTATAGCCTTTATAGGATTGGTGGCCATGGTGAAATTCGGAGGACATAAAAACGTCTAATTTCCCGGATGAATATAAAATTACAGGTAACGGTACCGAAACATGCTTTTGACCGATCGTCATGATATGCCATTCATGCGAATCTATCACATGTTCAACAATCATCGAACCCGGGTTGAATTCCGTTTCAGTGTGATGGGTCAGAGTATCATTTTCAGAAGCAATGCTTAATTTAAAAGCAAATGCAAATAGTCCGATAATTATTATAAAAGGCCTGCAACTGATTCGTCTGAAACTAATGATCATTTAAAACTAACGGTTTTTAAAACGGCTGCAATTTTACAAATAAATACTTAATTATAGATTAACTTTTTTTGATTATGTTTGTTCGGGAATTATTCATTTAATATTAGAAACATGAAAAAATTGTTTATTTTATTGCTATTAACCGCAGTTCTTATTTTTAACCTTGAGGCACAAACTCTTGAGGAGGTATTAAATTCACATTATAAGACTATCGGGCAAAAAAAATTCAGCAAGGTCAATTCGATGAAGGCGACCGGTAAAAGCATTTTCCAGGGGATGGAAACAAATTTTGCAACCCTTCAGATCCGTCCTGACAAATTCAGACTTGAAGTTGACATACAGGGCGCTTTAATGATACAGGCATTTGATGGTGAAAAAGCCTGGTTTGTAGCACCTTGGACCGGAACTACTGACCCCATCGAGCTTTCAGGGGATCAATTTGACGCTCTTAAAAGACAGGCCGACTTCGACGGAATGTTATATAATTTTGAGGAAAAGGGATATATCACCGAATTGGCTGGGAAGGAAGATATGGAAGGAACAGAAGTATTCAGGATCAATCAAACCGACAAGGATCAAAATACTTATTCTCACTTTATTGATGTTGAGAACTTTGTCTTGCTGAAAACCTCAATGAAAATGAAAGTAGGTGAATCGGAGGTTGAAAGTGAAACGCTGTTTTCGAATTACAGGGAACAGGACGGAATGCTTGTAGCCTTCAGCATTGAATCCCGGACAAACGGCCAAACGATGAGCCAGATCAATATAGAAAACCTGGAATTCGACGCGAGCATTGATCCCTCAGTTTTTACAATGCCTCCGAAACAGGAAAAACCAGCTCAGGAATAGAATTATGCCGGTGTATTTTTAACTTGATTTACAAATTTTCGTACAGTCCTGTTAGTGGAAAAATTCAACTAAATCAAAACCAAATGAAAAAACTTTTCAATGACACAACCAGGAATATTTGTTCAGCTTTTCTTGTTTTCACATATTTTATCAGTTATTCTCAAACCTCTGAAAATATTAAGGTCAGTGATAACACCTTTGGCGCTATTGAAGCAAGGCAGATCGGTCCGGCGACCATGAGCGGCAGGATAGCTGCACTGGATGCCGTACAAAACGACCCACGGATAATTTATGTCGGTAGTGCAAGTGGCGGGGTTTGGAAAACAACAAACGGGGGGGTGAATTTTAAACCTGTTTTCGATAAATACAACCAGTGCATCGGAGCTGTGACTATTGACCAGGATCACCCGGATACAGTTTGGGTGGGAACCGGCGAAACCTGGGTGAGGAACAGTACATCGGTCGGCGACGGTATTTATAAAACTACGGATGGTGGCGAGAACTGGAAAAATATGGGACTTGAAAATACCGAAAGGATTGCCCGGATAGTCATCCATCCCAAAGATCCCAACACAATTTATGTTGCTGCACTTGGACATCTCTGGAATTCAAACTCCGAAAGAGGGGTTTATAAAACCACTGATGGCGGTAAGACCTGGATGAAAATTCTATTTGTTGACGAAAATACCGGCTGTGCCGACCTTGCAATTGACCCATCAGAGACGGACATATTATATGCAGGAATGTGGGAATTCAGGCGGTACCCATATTATTTTAACTCTGGCGGACAAGGGAGCGGGCTTTATATTTCCCGCGATGGAGGAACAAACTGGACTAAAGTGACCGAAGGCATCCCTGCAGGAAAATTGGGAAGGATAGCCGTGACCGTTTCGCCGGCAAATCCGAAAATAGTTTTTGCCTTGATCGAGTCTGAAAAATCTGCATTGTACCGGTCCGGTGACCAGGGCAAATCATGGGTAAATATCAACGATACTCCTGATATGGGATCCAGACCGTTTTACTTTTCAAATATCGTAGCAGACCCCATTGATTCAAACAGAATTTATAAGCCCGGCTATTATTTGAGTTACAGTAAAAATGGCGGAAAAAACTTTAACGCAACTTATGTTGCCGGCGGCAATATTCATACTGACCTGCATCCGCTATGGATCAGTAAAAATGACAACAACATTTTATATCAGGGAACTGACGGAGGCCTTTATATTTCAAACGATAAGGGAAGCTCATGGCGCTTTATCAGGAATTTACCCGTGTCGCAGTTTTATCATGCTACAGTGGACAACAAAAATCCCTATAACATTTATGGAGGTTTGCAGGATAACGGCTCATGGAAGGCGCCTTCAAAAAGCCCGGGCGGCATTCAAAACCGCGACTGGAATAACGTAGGAGGTGGCGACGGTTTTTATGTATTTCCTGATAAGTACGATGAAAATATTATTTACTGGCAATACCAGGGTGGCAACATCATGAGGGAAACGGTGGATACACGTGAAACAAAAGAGATAAAACCCTTCGCAGAAGAAGGAGAAAAAGAATTGCGCTTTAACTGGAATACACCGGTTGTTTTTAGCCCGACAAGAGATGTGATGTATGTCGGATCGCAGTATTTGTACCGCAGTGAGGATAAAGGGGATTCATGGCAGAGAATATCCCCCGATCTTACTACAAACGATCCTGAAAAGCTTAAACAGGAAAAGACGGGTGGAGTGACGATTGATAATTCAACGGCAGAAAATCATTGCACCATTTATACATTATGCGAATCTGCATTGGATCCGAACGTGATCTGGGTCGGTACCGATGATGGTAATCTGCAATTAACGAGAAACGGTGGTAATAATTGGACGAATGTTGCTTTTAATATTTCGGGACTCCCACCTCACACCTGGGTCTCATCCGTTTGCCCCTCAAAGATTGATGCCGCTGCCTGCTTCGTTACCTTCGACGGACATGGGACCGGTGATATGAAACCTTATGTGTTCAGTACCAGCGATTATGGCTCCACATGGAATTTAATCACGGATGACCATATCAAAGGCTTTTGCCATAAAATCATTGAAGATCCGGTAAATCCTCAGCTATTATTCCTGGGAACCGAATCGGGACTTTTTATCTCAATTGACGGTGGTAAAGTCTGGTCGCAATTCAAGGGGAATATGCCGGCAGTACCGGTTCGTGATATAGTGATCCAGGAAAGGGAAAACGACCTGGTACTGGCTACACATGGTCGTGGTATAATGATCATTGACGATATTACTCCACTACGCCTTCTTACGGAAGAAATTTTACAAAATGATGTCGCTTTTCTCGATTCCAGGCCATACCAGATCGGCCATCTTGATTATGAAATGGATTTTTACGGGGATGATGAGTTCACCGGTTCTAATCCGCCGGGATCTTTGCTAATAAATTATTACATGAACAAACGCCACGTTTTTGGTGAAATGCATCTTGAGATTTACAATGACAAGGGTGAAAAAATAAAGGAATTGCCTGCCGGAAAAAGAAAAGGAATTAACCGGGTTCCGTGGCCCATCCGGATGAAAGGTCCAAAAGTTCCGCCCTCACCATTGCTGGTTCCGCAGGCATTGTACGGACCAACTTATCCTCCGGGTGTTTATACAGTAAAAATCGTGAAAAATGGTGAATCATGGGAAGGCAGGGTCAGCATCGAGTATGATCCCACAATTCCGCATACCATTGCAGACCGCGATAAACGTCTCGAAATTTTGATGAAAACCTATAACCTCCTCGAAGATTTGGCTTATACCGACAAAGTACTATCGGAGATCACTGCTCAGGCAAGGGAAAAATCAGCAGTTGCAAATAACAAAACTTTAGGCAGCAAGCTTAACGATTTAGCTGATAAGATGGATGTATTGCATAAAGAGCTTGTTGCAACCACGGTTACCAGCGCAATAACGGGTGAAGAAAAACTGCGCGAAAAGATCGCTGATATTTACAGCGCCGTCAATGGTTACCAGGGTAAGCCCACGCAGAATCAGATTGACAGGTTGGAAATTTTATCCGGCCAGGTATCGGAAAAGCAGGCAGGACTCGATAAAATCATTAAGATTGATATTCCGAACCTCAATGCACAATTGGCAATTGAAAAAATCCCTCCATTTAAATTAACAACCAAAGAGGAGTTTCTGAAAGAAGATTAGTAAGAGGCTGTCTCAAAAGTCATTTTCGGGTTCCAAAGTCATACTGAGACTTTGGCGTGAGCTCAGTCGAACGCCTGTCGAAGTATGATTGATTTTCAGCATAATACACATTTCGACAAGCTCAATGTGACCCAAGTTCTTGACTTTTGAGACAGCCTCTATTATATTACAGGCGGATAAAGTTTTTTCTACTTTTGTTTTTCATTCCGTTTTATGAAAAATATTTATTCATTCCTTGCCTGCTGCATCATCATAATAGTTTTTCTTTACCATCGGGTGAGCTATTCGGAACTCGGGTCAGGAAATCCTGTTAAAGTAACCACATGGGATGCCCTTGGCTATTACATGTATCTGCCGTCCCTTTTCATCTATCACGATTTTAAGGAATTGAAATGGTTCCCGGCGATTGATAAGGAATATTCGGTTTCCGGAGGTTGGTTTTACCAGGCAAATCCATATAAAGAAGGCCCTTTTGTTTTTAAATATCTCGGCGGACTGGCCATCCTTCAAACTCCTTTCTTTTTGTCCGGTCATCTCGCAGCTAACCTTTTAGGGTACAAAACTGATGGATTTTCACCACCATACCAGTGGGCTATTGCGGCAGGAGCGCTGGTGTATTTTATCCTGTCACTCTTCCTTTTGCGAAAAATCCTTCTGTATTATTTCTCCGATAAAACCATAGCGATTTCATTGCTTTTGCTTTACCTTGCTACAAATACCATCCAATATGTTTCAATCGAAAGCGCCCAGAGCCACGGTTATATTCTGCCGCTGTACGTACTGGTTTTATATACAACCATCCAATGGCACCGGAAACCCGGGCTGCTATGGGCAATGCTTACCGGATATATTATCGGACTGGCTTCCATCAGCCGGCCGACAGAAGCAGTGATGCTATTTATTCCATTACTCTGGGACACACATACCAGGGAATCAGCAAAATTAAAATGGAGTCTTTTTAATAAGCACCGGTTGCATATAATCCTGGCTGTAGCGGCTTGTTTCGCAGGTGTTCTGCCTCAGCTTATCTATTGGAAATATATCACCGGTTCCTTTATTTATGATGTCGGAAGCAAATGGGATTTTCTTACCCCGCATCTCCGGGTTTTGGTAGGTTGGGAAAAAGGCTGGTTCATTTATACTCCTGTAACGGTACTTTTCATAATCGGACTATTTTATATAAAAAAATTCCAGTTCAAAAATTCTGTAATTACATTTTGCCTGCTCAACATATATATCATCATTTCCTGGCATATCTGGCGTTACGGCGGAAGCTATTCAACCCGTGCTCTCGTGCAGAGTTATCCTGTTTTTGCCCTGCCTCTAACTGCCCTTATCGAACGCATTAACCCGAGCAAATGGCGCTTCGGATTATATGTTCTCGGAATTTTTCTTATTTATGTCAACCTTTTTCAAATCAGGCAGCATAATGATGGGGTGCTGCATTACGACGATATGAACCGAAGATACTACGGCAGGATTTATCTGAACCGTCATCCTTCACCGCTGGATATGAGCCTGCTTGACACAGAGGAGTTTTTAGGAAATGAAAAAGGTTATACACAGCAGGTACTTTTCAACGACAGTCCTTCGCTGACGTTGCAGTTTACGGGCGAATCGGCAGGAGTGATCCTCGATTCCCTGATCATACATGACACTGCAACAGTTCAGAGGAATATTACAATGCTAAAGATTGAGGCCGAAATACAGGTGATAAAAGGGTATTCGTCGTGTTATCTCAATTCAGAACTCCGGAGCAGCGATAAAATGAAAAGTAACCGTATCCGGTTGTTCAGTCCCATCAGTCAAAACGGGAAAAACAATGCTTATGCGTATTATGTGAAAGTTCCGGAAGAGTTTTTGCCTTCAAATCTGAAACTCTGCATTACTTCCCACGATGACTTTGAAGGTATAATCAAGAAGATAAAAATAACCAGGCTTCAAAAATTGTGATACAACGATTGAACCTGGACATTTGTCTGGTTTGCAGTGAATCCTATTATAAAATATTATATGAAAAAATTAATTCTGCTCTCCGTTATTGCTTCAGCAATCCTGGTTTACATAGCTTCTATCCTGACTTATAACCATAATAAAACAGATACACGCAAGGCATACGACCAGTACCTGAACGAAACTTATTCCGAAGCATGGAAAAGCTTTTCCGGCGACGGAAAAAAGGAAGCTGATAATCCCGATATGGCCGCCCTCCAAAATTATTACATGACGATTGACCCCGAACTAAAGCGTGTTCCCTCCGAAAGACTTTTCACATCTTACCTTTATAAAAGGCAATTGGAAGAAGAGAATTATTTTAAATCCACTAAAGTGTCTATCAACTGGACAGAAACGGGTTCGGATATGGGTGGACGAACCCGTGCCATCTTATGGGATCCGAATGATCCGACAGGGAAAAAGGTGTGGGCAGGAGCTGTTACCGGTGGATTATGGTACAACAACGACATTACCAGCAATAATTCTTCCTGGCAGGTGGTCAATGATTACTGGCCTTCGCTGTCGGTGAGTTCAATGGCATTTGATCCAAACCAGCCTCAGACTTTTTATGTAGGAACCGGCGAATATCAAACTGCGCGTATCGTTTACCGCGAATCATCCGGTGTGGGCATCGGCATCTGGAAATCGGAAGATGCAGGGCAAACCTGGAATATGCTTCCTTCAACTGAAAGTTTCAAATACATTTCCGAACTTAAAGTCAGGAATGAAGCCGGGATCAGCGCCATCTATGCCGGTGTGGTTTCAGGTTATTATCATGGAATTAACCATCAAAGCGGGCCTTCCGACGGTTTGTACCGTTCCACCGATGGAGGTGAAAGCTGGGAACAGGTTCTTCCCGTCATTGCTGGTGATACGATACCTTACTCACCTGCTGACCTGGAACTGGGCCCCGGAGGCAGGATATTCGTCGGAACCCTTAAAAACCTGTACGGAAACGGAGGCTCCACTATCCTTTATTCAGACAATGGTGCTGCCGGAAGTTGGACGGTTTTTGATGATTATGAAACCATCATTCAAAACGACCCTGACTATTACGTACCCGACAGGGTTATACTCTCTTGTTCGCAATCCGATCCTGACAGAGTTTATGCACTGATTGCTGCCGGATGGTACGACAATGCGGGAGGAAACAGGTCCATCTGCAGGTATATTCTGCGTTCGGACAACAACGGACTGGAATGGAATGAAACAAATACGCCTGATGGCAGTAACGATTGGGCCACCATCGCCTGGCATGCACTCATCGTTTCTGTGAGTCCGTTAAATCCCGACGAGCTTTATGTCGGAGGACTGGATGTCTGGAAATCCGCGAACGGAGGCAATAGCTGGAGTCATCTTTCCGACTGGGCTTTGATGTACTATGGCGGAGGTCCCGATTATGTTCATGCCGACCAGCATGTTCAGCTTTATAATGAAGGCTCATCATCTGAAATGCTGTTTGGAAGCGATGGAGGTGTTTTCCGCACGACCAATGCTTCATCGTCCGACCCTGTGTTCGAAGAAAAAAATAAAAACTACAGCACTCTCCAGTTTTATACCTGCGATATTTACCCCGTTGCCGGTGAGAATAATTTTGTCGGCGGATTACAGGATAACGGAACTTTGCTTTATACGGGTGATCCGCTGACCATCAACGATATGATTGACGGAGGCGACGGGGCTTATTGTTTCTTCGATGAAAATGAACCCAACATCATGATCACTTCCTATTACTATAACCAATATACCATTTTCCTGAACTGGAATTACTACAACAGCATGGGCGACTATGGAACCGGTGTTTTTATCAATCCTGCCGACTACGACAGCGAGAATAATATACTCTATGCCAACGGTGTGAACTTCAACGGGAATTATGCCAATAAAATTCTCAGAATTACCGGTATTCCTGATAATCCCCAGGATCAGATGGTCACAATTAACACGGGGATCAGCACTTACTTTTCGCATATTAAGGTTTCACCGTATTCACCCGAAGGGACTTCGACACTCTTTATTGGGTCGCAAAACGGTAAGCTGTTTAAAGTGACCAATGCCCAGTCAAGTCCTCAGGTCACAGAAATAGGTTCGAACGACTTACCCCTCGCCTATCTTTCGGGAATCGCAATCGGAGGTTCGGAAGATACACTTCTGATAACCTTTTCAAATTATGGTGTTCCATCGGTGTGGCAGACTTATAATGGCGGACAGGACTGGAATTTTATTTCCGGAAATTTACCGGATATGCCGGTCCGCTGGGCAATTTATCATCCACAGAATTCGAGGCAGGTGATGCTTGCCACTGAAATCGGAATCTGGACAACAACAAATGCTGATGCCGGTGAAGTATTGTGGGAACCTGACATCAATATGCCTGATGTGAGAACCGACATGATTCAGATGCGAAGTTCGGATAACACTGTGATTGTAGCGACGCATGGCCGCGGACTGATGTACGGCACCTGGGAATATGATCCGGGAACCTCGACCGGTGAAACTGCAGCCGCAGAGACTGAACTATTTCCAAATCCTTCAAACGGTATTTTTTATGTTACAACCGGGCATCCTTCTGAAATCAGGATAACGGATATGAGCGGGAAAGTGGTTTATTCGGGTGACAAGGCCAATTACAATTCAAAGACTGTAAAAATTGACCTTTCAGGACAAGCAAAGGGATTGTATTTCGTACAATATAAATCAGGACAAAAAGACACAACGGCCAAACTGGTGGTATTTTAAAGTGTGTGTCTGAAAGGCCGGTTACGGTTCAAAGTTCGGAGTTTGAAGTTTGAAGTTCGAAGTTCCGGGTTCCGGGTTCAGAGTTTCGAGTTCTGAGTTTTGAGTTTTTTGCCTACTGCCGGTTGCTCTCACGTCTAAACGTCTCATGTCTCAGTCTCATGCCTCTATTCTCAAGTCTCCAGGCTCCAGTCTTCATTCTCAAGACTCACATCTTCATTTTAAAGTTTACTGAATTATTAACTGTTTTTTCAGAGTTGTTAAACTATTTCTTTGGTTTTGAGTTATATTCCGGTAACTTGCCTGAACCGAAGAATTTATCGGCTGTGCTATGGTGAGTGTGTGAGCCTTTTGGCATATAACAGCTTTATTAATCCTGGCAATAGGGCACGTAAAATATATTAAAACAAGGTGATATGAGAAAATTGATTTCGTTTATGCATACGTCTCTTGACGGATTTACAACTGATAGAAATGGAAAGATGGACTGGATAAAGGTAGATGAAGAAATATTTGACTATGCAGGCAGGATGACCGACCAGTCGGATACGGCCTTATACGGCAGGGTTACCTACCAAATGATGGATGCCTATTGGCCAACAGCAGCCGACAAGCCGGATGCTTCCAGGCACGATAAGGAACATTCTGTATGGTATAATAAAGTTCAAAAGGTCGTTTTATCAAAAACAATGACATCGCCGGGCAAACCGGATGTGAGGATCATTAATGACCATCCCGCTGAAGAAATTCAAAAAATAAAAAAGCTGCAGGGAAAAAATATCGTTATGTTTGGAAGTCCATCAGCAGGGCACAGTTTGATGCAGTATCATTTAATTGACGAGTTCTGGCTTTTTGTAAATCCTGTATTATTGGGTAAGGGAATTCCTATGTTTAAGAACATTGCAAACAAGAAACTGCTTAGTCTGGTTGATACTAAAATTTTTAACTGTGGTGTTCTGGGTTTGCATTATATTGTGGAAAGTTAAGTAAAAGTATGAAATGATTAAGATTATACGGAACAGTGGTGACCATAAAGACTTCCGGATGTTAGTCAGATTGCTGGATGCTGAATTAAATTTACAATACGGGAACGACCAGTTTCAATATGATAAATACAATAAAACCGGGGCTTCTGATACAGTTGTAATATCCTCGAAACAGGAATAAAACAACCGGAAGCAATTCTGTTTTATACAAAACAAGGTTATATTCAAATTGATAACTACGGTCCATATTCCACCAAACCCCTTAGTATGTGCATGGCTAAAGCATTTGAATTTATCGGTTGATTTGAAATATTTCAACGGTGATTTGAAAAAAATTAAGCGAAATGTTGGCGGCCATCCGGTATCGCAGAATTTATATCATGCTGCAAGAAAAGACTATTAACAGCGTTTATATCAAAATTCATCCGATGAGAAAGACAATAATCCTGATATTCACTTTTCTGATACATTCTTTTGGTCAATTATGTAGTGGGCAGAATGATCTGACTGATCGTTTGGAGGAATACATGAAAGCACAAGAGGAAATTAATCATTTCAGCGGCGCCGTCCTTATTGCCAGGAACGACAGCATTTTGTTAAAGAACGGCTACGGACTTGCGAACCGGGAATGGAACATACCAAACACAGTCAACACCAAATTTCAGATTGCTTCAAATACAAAACAATTTACTGCGGCATGCATTCTTCAGTTGGAGGAGCAGGGAAAATTAAGCCTGAACGATACACTTGGTAAATACATTCCGGGTTTTGAATATGGCGACACAGTAACCCTTCACATGCTTCTTACCCATTCTTCCGGTGTACAGGATTATTTTCACCTGAAAGAATTTGATTATAAATCCACAGTAATTTCAAAGGATTCAATGATTGCTCTGATGAAGACAAAACTCTTTGATTTCCTGCCCGGTTGGGATTTGAATTACAGTAATACAAATTATTTCCTCCTGGGATTGATTATCGAGAAAGCTTCAGGTGAAAGCTTTGAAAGCTTCCTGTCGCAGCATATTTTAAAACCGGTCGGAATGATGAATACCGGAATTGTAAGATATGATACGGTACTGCTTAACAGAGCAGGCGGATACAAGTTCACACCCCATGGAATTGAAAATGCTTTTAATGAAGCCTATCGCTCCGACTTAATGTTTGGATGCGGTTCCATGTATTCGACGGTAGAAGATATGTACAAATGGGACAGGGCGCTCTATGGCAATTCAATATTAGGCGAGGCATCCAAAGCGAAGATGTATTTTCCTTATGGTTTTTCCATTGCTCAGGCAAAAAATAATGCCGACCCGGCGAATACTATGGGAGGAGTAATGGATCCATTCTGGTATCATTTAGGTTATGGCCTTTTTGCAGATACCTTTGCGACCCACAGGCGAATATTTACACGGGGGGGAACTTCAGGCTTTCATTCCACAATATACAGATTTATTAATGATAACTGTTTTGTCGCGGTTTTACAAAACAATGAAGAGAATCCTGACAGGATTGCTGAAGCCCTTTCTGCAATTATGTTCGGCGCTGATTTTATATTACCTTACAAACACGAATCATATAAACTTAATCCTGAAATATTAAAAAGATATACCGGTGTGTGGACCGGGAACATTTACGATGACAAATGGACCATTGAAATCTTTATAAGAGACGGCAAACTCTACCGCAGAACAGAGGGCTATCCGGACCTTGAATTGATCCCCGAGTCGGAAACAAAATTCTTTTATTCCGACGGACAGGACAAGGTTTTCGAGTTTGTCCCAAGTGAAAATGGCGAAATAACACAGGCCTGGTTTATTATTAACGGGATTAAATTCCGCAGGGATAAAATCAGGTAATGATAAGGGTCAGGCTTTCCTTGGCTGGATGAGTTTTGCTACCAGCCCGGTCCATCCGGTCTGGTGCGAGGCGCCAAGACCTTTGCCGTTGTCGCCGTTAAAGTATTCGTAAAACAGAATATAGTCTTTAAAAAAGGGATCACTGTAGAAAAGGTTTTCGTCTCCGTTTACAGGCCTTTTGTTTTTTTGGTCTGTTTGAAAGATAGAAACCAGCCGCTTTGAAATTTCTTCCGACACTTTTTTTATCGAAGTAAAATTGCCTGAGCCGGTAGGGCATTCGATCCTGAAATCATCACCATAGTAATGATGGAACCGCTGAAGCGATTCGATGATCAGAAAATTGACGGGAAACCATACCGGACCCCGCCAGTTGGAGTTGCCCCCGAACATTTTTGTTTCCGATTCTGCCGGAGCGTATTTCACCCTGAAATGCTCACCATCTATATTGAAAGAGTACGGATTATCCTTGTAATATTTTGACAGGGACCTTATCCCGTAAGGTGAAAGGAATTCATTTTCATCGAGCATGCGCTTCAATAATTTCTTCATCCTGCTGCCGCGAAGAAGCGACAAAAGCCTGCGCTCGCCAACTCCAGGCTCATTCCATCGCGAAACCAGTGAAGCAAGCTCCGGCTGGTTATTCAGGAACCAGTTCATCCGCTTTTCAAATTCAGGCATTTGTGCCATCAGGCCGGGTTCGAGGACTTCAACAGCGAAAAGTGGTATCAGTCCTACCATAGACCTTATTTTTATTTTTAAAGGCTGAGTATAAAAAGTATCGAGCACATCGTAATAAAAACCGTCATCCTCGTCCCACAGGCCGATGCCTTCCCTCGCTGCCCTTGTCATTGCGCCCGCAATATGCAGGAAATGCTCAAAGAACTTGGAGGCCATATCCTGATAGCTGGCATTTGTCTTTGCAAGCTCGAGGCTAATGCGCATCATGTTCAGGGCAAACATCGCCATCCAGCTCGTACCATCCGATTGGTTTAACATTCCGCCTGAAGGGAGCTTTTCATTCCTGTCGAATAATCCTATATTGTCCATTCCCAGGAACCCGCCCTGGAAAATATTTCTTCCTTCCTCGTCCTTTTTGTTTACCCACCAGGTAAAATTAAGAAGCAGCTTATGGTAAACTCTTTCGAGAAACTGAACATCGGCTTTGCCGGTTATCTTTTCATCAATCTTGAACACCCTCCAAGCCGCCCATGCATGAACCGGCGGATTTACATCGCTGAAGTTCCACTCATAAGCCGGAAGCTGGCCGTTAGGATGCATATACCATTCGCGGGTAAGAAGGACAAGCTGTTTTTTCGCAAACTCAGGATCTATAACGGCAAAAGGTATGGTGTGGAAAGCAAGATCCCATACGGCATACCAGGGATACTCCCATTTATCGGGCATCGAAATAATATCGGAATTGTACAGGTGAAACCATTCGGAATTCCTTCCCTTCCTGCGTTCCAGCGGTGGAGAGTGCATAACAGGGTCGCCTTTGAGCCATTGTTGTATATCGTAATAATAGAACTGCTTTCCCCAAAGCATGCCTGCAAAAGCCTGCCGCTGTATTCTTTTTAGCTCTTCAGAAGTTATGTTCTTCTGTATCTCCGCATAAAAATCGTCCGCCTCCTTAATTCGTGCTTTAAATATCGTTTTCGAATTCTTAAAGGGATCAGGATTCTCACTATTTGTCAGCCTGAACAGGAAGCAGGCATTTCCCCCGCCAATGATTTTCGTTTCATAATGAAGAGCGGCTTTAGTTCCGGATTTATTTTTATTTAATGAATTTGATTGCTTCTCAATAATAAAATCATTTATTCCGTCCTTGAAAGTCAAATGGCCTCTATCCTGTCCATAAAGCCTGCTGATATTGGTTTCATTTTCGCAAAACAGAATCTCCGGATTCCCTTCGAAGTATAAAAAATAGACACCTAAATCCTTATGTCTTATTTCAAGAAACGAGCTTTCAGAACTGCTGATCACTGGCTTTTCATTAACGCCCGACCAGGTCCAGATGTTTCTGAACCATGCCTGCGGTATCAGGTGAAAATCAGCTTCATGGGCTGACCTGTTAAAGGCAGTTATCCTTACGAGTATATCATGCGTGCCGGCTTTGGCATATTCGATGAAAATATCGAAATAGGCATTATCGTTAAAAATCCCGGTATCCGTGATCTCATATTCCGGCTGAGTCCTGTCACGGTTCCTGTTCACTTCGGCAAGCTGATCATACGGAAATTCTGCCTGGGGATATTTATACAGGAACTTCATATAAGAATGGGTAGGCGTATTGTCAGGATAATAATACAATTCCTTTACATCTTCTCCGTGATTCCCTTCATGATTATTCAGTCCGAACAAACGCTCTTTGATTATCCCGTCCTTGCCGTTCCAGAATGCGGGTGCCAAGCACAGGAACTGGTGGTTGTCCGAAATACCGGCTATGCCGTCCTCTCCCCAGCGATAAGCGAAGCTGCGGGCCATTTCATGGGTGATGTGGTTCCAGGCATCGCCGTTGCTGCTGTAGTCTTCACGCACAGTGCCCCATTGCCTTTCGGTAAGATAGGGACCCCATTTCCGCCAATGGGCTTTTTTCCCCTTATCCTCAATTAAACGGAGTCTTTCTTTGTTCATCAGTGAAATACTTAAAGCTGCTCACTACTGAGTCACTATGAATGGTAAACCAGCACAAAGCTATATAATCCCCGTGAATGACATCTCAGCATTAAATTTTCCAGTAACAAGTAACCAGTTACAAGTAACCAGTAACCAGTAATTTCCCCAAACCTCTATTGATTAAAACTGTACTTTGCTTCCATTAGATAAGAGTTGAGTTTATCAATATACCAGTCGGGAAGAAACCCGGTTCCGGAAACTTTTACAAGCTCCTCAGTCAGCAATTGTTTTTTACTTTCAAAATAATCACGGTTTTCGCTGAAATATGTTTTGTCAATAAGGAGGGAAGCCTCGCCATCGGTCCGGTTGACAGTGGTATGGTAAGTATTATCCATCCATTCGTCGAAATCCGCCTGGATATCCTTCAGGGATTTATTCAGAGCTTTTTCCAGGAGTTCAATGTCAGTTTCGTTTCTAAAGCTGATATCCACCAGTACATTTTTCCTTTCTTTGAAGGCTGTGACAACCTTCCGAAGCATATCTTTTTCCTGGAGGTAAATGGCAAAGTGTTTGGCAAGGGCGTAATTCAATGCTACATCACAAGCACTCACCCCGGGAGCGATGGAAAATTCATCCCAGTTATTTTCGAGTAATGAATGGAGCCGGGGAAGCATGAGACCTTTGAAGATTTCAGTGCGCCACTGGAATACCTTTCCTTTCAAAATACCATTTTCCCATTCGGAGGTTTCATACAGGCATGCCACTCCTTCATCCAGCCAGCCGGGAATGTCGCCCACATCGGTTCGAACCATGAGGTGAAACAGTTCATGATAGATGGTCCCGATGGTATAGAGAGATGAGGTTCCTAACAGGCTAAGGTCGGCGAGGCATGAATATCCGATGTTCCGTGCAGGAAGGTTCATACCGTGTACTTTTTTTGCGACAAGCTTCAGCGTTTCCTCGTTTCCCAATAAATATACGGCGATGAGCTTATCCGGCTTACGAATTTCATAATTTTCCGCATAAAAATTATAGGCATTCTCGAGGTTTTGAGTTACTTTAGAAACATCAAGTAAAACTTTAGTTTTGGGAACGATAAAAATGTACCGGCCTCCTGAACGTATGTTATAGCCTGATCCCAGCAAACTTCGGTAATAGCCTACTGCCTTAACAGAATCCCTCAGATCAAACAACCGTCCCTCAAGTTCTTCGGCATTGAAGGCGGTATCAGCATCAAAGGCTCCGGCTTCAGAATGGCAATTAACGACATACCCCATTTTGCCACTGACAGACGCAAAGGTATTGACCGATATCATATTTGAAATGACAGTTGGCGGAATTGATGATGAGCTTACCGACGTAAGACACGCATCACGCTCATTCATCAGAAAATCGAATTGCTTCGTATCCAGATTACCCTTATATGCCGACAGTGTATAATTAAAGGCTTTCTTAGCCTCATCAGAATACCCGGAAGCACAGAGCGCTTTTGAAATGAAGTAATCTATTTTCCATATTTTGCCATAGGGTTTTTTCCTGATGGCAACGGCTTCATCGTACAACTTCTGATATTCTCCCGAATTATAAAGCCGGGTAAAGTGATTGTAATCAATATTGATTTGTGAAGCAAGGATCATTGGACTGATGATCATCAGGAAGAACATTCCCTGGAAAATAGTATCGAACTTATTGCCCTTCCTCGCTGAGTGTATCGGTAAACATTTCGTTGATTTCATCGGTGTTGAGCTGGTTAATGTGAGTAGTTTTATTAGTCGCCTGTTCAAAAGGCATTTTTAAGTAAAGGGGGGCATCACGAACCTGTACTTCGGTGTGCTGCAGAATGGTAGAAAGCATGAGGATCGTACCCAGAACCCCGAAAATAATTCCCGGTGATGATGATACAAGCTTAAGTTTGGATTGATCGGCAATTGATCCTTCGAGCTGAGTGGTGTCTTCCTTTATTTTACCAATGATGAAAACGGCTCCCACGATTGCAAGCACCATTCCGGTAAAGAAGCCCAGGTATTTGGTAAATATCCTCGACATAATGAGAAATCCGGCCTGGTTGTATCGCTTGTTATAGCTTTCTTCTTCCATCATGGCAAGGGTGATCCATTTTACATACTCAAGATTATCTTTAACCGTCTTATCGGTTTGAGCATTGATAGCCTCCACCATTGTTTCACCACGTCTTACCTCGAGAAGTTTATTGAACTGAATCACCTGCTGGGTGGCAAGGACAATGAAAATTATAACCAGCAGGGTCGGCATAGCAATCAGCCACGGCGCAAGTTTATTTTGCCACTTGATGGTCGCCTTGCTGTCTCCTTTATTTAGCTGGGTTTTGTCCTCTGAATCCATAACTTTCTTTCAATTGGTTATATAAACCTGTGGATTTGCAGATTGTTCATTTACAAACAATTCTGGTTTGCAACAGATAAAAAGGACAATCAAAATTGAAAGGACGGAAAAGGAGTTGTATAAGAATACCGGCAGATAAAAAAAATCCCCCGCCGGAAGACGAGGGACAAAATTTTTTTAAATGACTTGTATGATTAATCGCTAAGCGCGTTTTACATTTACTGCATTTAATCCTTTTTTACCTTCTTTAAGGTCGAAAGATACTTCATCGGCTTCCTTTATAAAATCAACCAGTCCCGATTCGTGTACGAAGTATTCCTTGTTGTTGCTGTTGTCTTTAATAAATCCGAAACCTTTCGCTTCATTAAAGAATTTTACTGTTCCTTTATTCATATTATGATTTTAAATTTTTGCAAAGATAGGGCTATGGATTGGATAATTTAGGATTTATTTCAGTTGATTGTTTGAAGTGGTTGAATTGGTTGAATCGGTTGAATTAGTTGAATCGGTAGATTCGTGGAATTCGTGTAATTCGTGGACATGAAACCAATGTTAATAATTTATTTAATATCTTATTTTCAACATACATTATTTGAGCACTGATAAATGATATTTTTGGGTAGAATTTGTTTTTTATGAATATAATTAATTTCGAAATCAAGGCTTACTGGGATTCTATGAAAGCGACCTTGTGTCCAAATCTTATAGTATATAGAGAAGGGAAGCATTACCTGAAAAGATGAGAATTACAGTCAAAATAATCGTCGCACTTATCATAGCCAGTTCGCAGCTTTTTGCAGGCGGTTTGGTTCATGTTGAAATTAAAGCCCGTTCAGGCGACGCTACCTACCTCCTTTTTATCAAATACGAATTAATACTATCCAAATGCAATCTTGATTATTTCAGGGAAATCAACAAACTGCCGGAAGATCTGAATCTCATCAGAGACAAAGTATATAAGCTTCCGGTTTTAGTTTATAATTATAATTCTGTCAGCATACGCAGCACAATTGGGAACAAAGACCTGACGCTTGCAAAAAAAATCCAGGCATACAATGAAGCTATGCTGAAAAAAGGTTTACGCAAAGTGGACTACCGGAAAGATAATATTCTTTGGGTCCCGTATGATTATATGAACTGCAGTATGCCTTCAACGACCGGTTCAACCGGTACAATGGTGTGTCCAATTTTAGGTGAAGCTCATAAGAACATAAGGATCAGGGATAACAGACTTACCGGCTGTGTTTATTACATTGTTGCCGGCCATGGAGGGCCTGATCCGGGAGCAATGGGGAAATACAACGGACACACTCTTTGCGAAGATGAATATGCCTACGACATTGCACTCAGGATGACGCAGAACCTGCTTGAACATGGCGCTACCGTTTATGTAATTAACCGGGATAAAAATGACGGGATACGGGATGCTGCCATTCTTGAGCCGGATAATGACGAGGTATTCTACAGAAATAAGAGAATTCCGCTAAACCAGGTTTCCCGCCTTGACCTGGCCTGCTCGGTGATCAATGAACTTTACCAGGTTAATAAAAAACAGGGAGTAAAAAAGCAAAGAGTTATAAACCTGCACCTCGATTCACGCGGTAGCGGACAGAGGGTTGACATGTTTTTTTATTACAAAGCCGCAAGTAATGAAGGCAAAGAACTGGCTATTGCTCTGAAAAATACTATTGAAGAAAAGTATAACCACCACCAGAAAAGCAGGGGCTACCAGGGATCTGTTAAGCCCCGAAACCTGCACATGCTCAGGAAAACTGTACCTGTATCTGTTTTTATCGAGCTGGGAAATATCCGCAACAGCGCCGATCAGAAACGTTTTATCCTGAAGGAAAACCGTCAGGCGGTTGCCAATTGGTTGGTTGATGGATTGATTAAAGAAAATTGAAAAACCTGGTTATTTTATTCTCACATAAACAAGCTTAATATTGCTGTTACCGGATTTTCGTTCATCAACCTGGAATTTCTTTAAACTTTTAATCAAGGGCAGCATTTTATTAAATCCATAATTTCTGGGATCGAAATCAGGATGCTTTTTCAATATTAAATTACCCAGTTCTCCTAAAAAAGCCCAGCCATCTTCGTCAGCAAGGTCATTTATGGAAGTTGTGATAGATTTAATAATTTCATTGTCAATTTTATTCAGGGTATCAGTGAGGGACGGGGTTATCTTTTTACCTCTAATGTCATTGGTTGCTTTTACAGTAGCCGGTTTTGGCTTTAATATTTCAATATATATAAACTTTTCGCAGGAGGAAATAAAGGCTGATGGGGTTTTCTTTTCTCCCATGCCAATGACCTTCATGCCGGCTTCGCGAAGACGTGTGGCAAGCCGGGTGAAATCGCTGTCGCTTGAAACGATGCAGAATCCATCCACTTTGCCGGTATAAAGTATGTCCATCGCATCTATGATCATGGCATTATCCGATGAATTTTTACCTGTTGTATAACTGTATTGCTGAATGGGTGTGATGGCATTTTCCAAAAGGACCGATTTCCACCCGGTAACTGCAGGTTTGGTCCAGTCGGCATAGATCCTTTTAAAGGTAGGGGTGCCATATTTTGCCAGTTCTTCGAGCATTCCCTTCAGACTTGAATGAGGTACATTTTCTGCGTCAATAAGCAGGGCTATCCTGAGATCTTTTGATATTTCCATTTTGTGTTTTTGAAGTAAACAAAGATACATCAATTTGTAAGATCGCAGTATAAAGTTAATTTACAGCAGTATTCGACCCGCAGAACCATGAAGTACACAACTCTTTTATAACTTTCATTTTATAAAGAATAATCCTTTGCCGAAGAAAGTTTTAACCAATTGTTCAATTCTTTGTCGGATATAAGATATTTAGATTACTTTTATACTTTTATGTGAATTTTGCGTTATTGTGTAACAGTACTTTTCCTTTTTCATGTGCTTTAGCTAAAAAGCTAAATTAATCTGACAGGTTTTTAAAATTACATCTCAGTCATTATTGCCTGTCGCGACTGAGAATAGCTTCTTAACATTTCCGATACATAAATAAAGGTAAAACGATTATTAACATTGCTGTAGGAGCGGTTTAAACTGCTGCTTTTATAGAATTACATTTAATATTATAATTTTAATTTCTATTGAAATGATAAAAAAAACTAACAGCATTTACGACAAGAAACAATTTGTCTTTAAGTCGCCTGATCTTTCGAAGATGCAGGAAATAGTAATTGATGCGAGGACAAGAATTTATATTGTCCCGGGTGCGGACCCGGTAAAAGCGCGTGACCGCTACCTGGCCAGACTCGAAGCAAGGGGTAAAGTGTTTATTCCTACCAAGAGCTAATAACTTTAATTGTTAGAAATCATAAAAGTGCCAAAACTGTGCTTTTGATTTCCAAACAGATACATCCGGCAAAACAATTGAATTTCGGTATATAGCACCGGTCGTTTTTACATTAGATTCCCTGCCTTTAAAAAGTACCGGAAAAAGAAAATTACAGGTTTTAATTCTTTGAAACAATATTATTATCAGGTACATATTGCTCCCCTTTATATTAATTTGAAGATAAATTAATCCAAATCTTACGGTGTACGGCAGCTGGTATATTAAAAAGTAGTATTTTTAGGCCTTCAATTATACTGAAATTTACAATTTAAAAACACTACAATATGAGCCAGGAAATTTTAAAATTAGAACCCAAAAATGTATGGAAACATTTTTATAACCTAACCCAGATTCCCCGCCCTTCAAAAAAAGAAGGAAGGATTATAGATTATATGAAGAAATTCGGCGAGCAACTTGGTCTGGAAACCATTGTTGACGAAGTCGGAAATGTGATCATACGTAAACCCGCAACCAAGGGCATGGAGAACCGGAAGGGAGTGATTCTGCAGGGACATCTTGACATGGTTCCTCAAAAAAACAGTGCTACTCTGCACGATTTCGAAAAAGATCCTATTGACGCCTGGATTGATGGTGAATGGGTAAAAGCCAAAGGTACAACGCTGGGTTCTGATAACGGAATGGGTGTGGCTGCGACAATGGCTGTCCTCGAATCGATGGATTTGGTACACGGACCGGTGGAAGCTTTGTTTACAATTGATGAAGAAACCGGTATGACCGGAGCTGAAAATTTAAAGCCCGGATTACTCAAAGGTGAAATACTACTGAATCTCGATTCCGAAGATGAGGGTGAACTCTATATTGGCTGTGCGGGTGGCGTGGATGTTTCAGTGAAATTTACAGGCAAACCTGAAAAAGTTCAAAATGGCATGATCGGTTACAAAATCAGTGTTACAGGTTTAAAGGGCGGACATTCAGGTTTGGATATCCACCTGGGAAAAGGAAACGCCTGTTTAATACTGAATAAAATTCTTTTAAATTCCTATGAAAGATACGGTGCCACTTTATCAGCAATGGATGCCGGGAGCCTTAGAAATGCCATTCCAAGGGAAGCATTCGCAACCATCTGTATCCCTGTTTCAGCCGAACAACCACTCCTCAGGTATATCAGTGAATTTGAATCAGAATCAAGGAAATCCTTAGCTACAATAGATCCAGATTTAAAAATAACAGCGGAAAAAACTCCTACACCGGCGACCGTATTTGACTCACTGACCTTTTATAATCTTGTGAATGCCGTTGCAGAATGCCCGAACGGCGCTCTTGCCTGGGATAAAAATATGCCCGGCGTGGTTGAAACATCATCCAACCTTGCCATCATCAAATCCGAAAACGGCGGCATCAATGTTTCGATTCTCACTCGAAGCGCTGTGGATAAAGAAAGAGATAAGGCAGCAAATGAGATTACGAAAGTTTTTCAGAATTACCGGGCTGAAACCAGAACCCATGGTGCCTATCCGGGATGGAAACCGAATGTGAATTCACCTATCCTTGAAACCATGAAGGAGGTGTACAGCAAAAGATTCGGAAAAGTACCCGAAGTAAAGGTTATCCATGCCGGTCTTGAATGTGGTATTCTCGGGGCAACTTATACAAACTGGGACATGGTTTCCTTCGGGCCGACCATCCGTTTTCCGCATTCTCCGGACGAAAAAGTCAACATTGCAACCATTCAGAAATTCTGGGATTTCATCGTCGAAACCTTAAAGAATATTCCGGTTCGAAGATAAATCCTGCAATAACTAATTTTCAGTTGAAACAAAATTCATATTTTTATGTAAGCACTTTTTACTAACCATAATAATTGGTTATTTCACTGCTGCATGCCTGCCTGTTTAACTTGTTGCACTGAATAACCTTTAACATTTCATTAACAAAAATTATTTTTAAATAATTTTATATTTAATTATTTTTGTAAATAACTAAAAATTAAACATTAAAAAAACATGACTATGAAATCAAAATGTACAATTAGCAGATTCAGAGTTCCATTTTCAGGAAGAAAATGGTTAATGATTTTATTTGTTATTGCAATGACAACAAGTATTGCATATTCACAGGTGGCAATCAACACTGACAATAGTGCACCGAATGCCTCCGCAATGCTGGATGTAAAAGCAACAGGTTTAGGGTTCCTGGCTCCCAGGATGGCCTTTGCACTACGGCCGGCTGCACCGGCTACCGGGTTGCTCATATACCAAACAGATGTTGATCCCGGATTCTATTATTATGATGGCGCTGCCTGGCAAAAAGTGGGCAGGGCAAGTTCTGACTTCTGGTTATTGAATGGATCGGATATATATTATGATGCGGGAAGGGTTGCCATCGGAGGTAACACATCCGAATCCCATGGATTGTATGTTCAAAACTATAACTTTGGAAAAGGTGCTGTAAGAGGTACTGATCAAAACGGCGCCAACATATATGCTGAAGGTATGCTTGGTGCATTGACTCCCAATGATATGGGATTTCCAATCAGTATTTATAATGCAGGCGTACTGGGTATAAAACCTAACAATGGAGCCAATGGTGGCGCTGTCGCCGGTTGGAATAATGATGATAATGATATTAACTATGGAGGCGTGTTTGCTACTGATGGTTTGGGCACAGTTACCAACTACGGGATATATTCTTCAGCCAGTAACTCCACCGGAAATAATTATGCAGGCTACTTTAAGGGCAGGGTTGAAGTTGAAGCGAATTCGGCGGGAAGTGATTATTACTCTCCTGTACTTTCATCCCGGACAACTCATAACCTTTCTTTTGATACTTATGCAATTGAGGGCACTTCCGTCCCGACACCCGGCTATGGATTTGGTCTTTATGCAACAGGCGGTTACAGGGGTGTTTACGGCTTTGGTAACGGAACTGATTATACCGGTAGTGTTATCGGTGTTTACGGCTATTGCACAGGTACAGCCGGTACCCGGTATGGTGTTTATGGTTATGGATACAATTCCGGTGGTTCGGCAATAGGAGTTTATGGATATGCCTCAGGTACAACAGCAAGCTGGGCTGGATATTTCTCAGGGTCAACCTATATCAGTACAGACTTGCGTGTAGCTACAACCACTGCTGCAACCGGTTATGCCGTATCGGTTAACGGGAAAATTGCCTGTGAAGAAGTATTGGTACAGGACGCAGCAAGCTGGCCGGACTACGTTTTTGATGAAAAATATAATCTGATGAGCCTCGAAGAACTTGAACAAAGCATTAATAAAAATAATCATCTTCCGGGATTACCCTCTGCAAAAACCGTTGAAGAAAACGGATTTGAACTTGCCGATATGCAGCAAAGGATACTTGAAAAAGTTGAAGAGTTAACCCTTTACACAATTGAGCAGGATAGACAAATCAAAGGACTTCAACAGGAAATGGAAAACCTGAAAAAGGAAAATTCCTCATTAAAAAGAGCAATTAACAGGAAATAATTATCAATCATCAGTAAATTATAAAACGAATGAAAAAGATAACATATATATTGCTTTTTCTTCTGACTTGCAGCTCGATATTGGTCGCTCAGGAAAAAAAGGAGATCACCGGTGAGAAAAAAGATATCACCGTTGCTGAACCTTTAAAACCCTGGGATGATCCGAAAATTTCAGACGCTGACAGGCAGCAGATGATGATGGCAGAAAGTGTAAATCCGGTAAAAATTACCGAGCCACTTCCACCCGATCCTAAAATGGACCCTTCCCAAATTCCTTCTGAAAGTAGTTACGTTCCAATCATGAAACCGGAATCCATACCCGAACTGGAAGCCAGGGAACCCATTATTGATCCCAAATCTACCAGGTCTGTAAATGCTGTTGATCCGAAAACTCTTCAGCCGGAGGCAGGTAAAAAGGGTGAAATCATTGACTATAGGACAATGAATGGACCCCAGACTCAGGCTAAAGGAGCAAAAGCAGATAAAGTTACAGAATACAGCAGGATGAATGGTGAAAACACCCAGCCGGAGGCAAAACCTTCAGGTAAATAATTGTTCTTTGACGGTGAACAGAAGAATTTAATGACGAATTAAATAAAATCTGTCCCAATGACATTAATAAAATTTAATTATTGATACGATGAAAAAACATATTATAAGTTTTCTTTTGATTGTAATGGTGCTCTTAACGGGTCGTTTGACCGGACAGGAGCCGGAATATTTACAACTCATGAAGAATCCGGCAGGCATACAGTTTTCTGAGATTCAGCAAAAGGCTGAAGAATATTTTGCCGGCCAGGATAAAACCCAGGGCAGCTACAAGCAGTTCAAACGCTGGGAGTGGCTTACAGAAAGAAGGCTGATGCCCAACGGTACTATGGCGAATACAACAGCTATGAATATGCAGGCAAAGGACGAATATTATACTGCATACAATCAGGGCAAAAGCGGTGATCAAACAGAATCAGGCTTTGGATACTGGGAATTTCTTGCACCCACAAGCCACACTCTTGGCGCTGGCTGGAATGGAGGTATTGGCAGAGTAAATTGCATTGCGTTTCATCCCACCCTGGCAAACACATTTTATATTGGTATGCCTTCAGGCGGACTTTGGAGAACCACAGATGGCGGAACAACATGGACATCACTGACAGACGGTATGCCTTCTCTTGGTGTTTCAGGAATTGCAATTGATTACAACAACACCAACATCATTTATATCCTTACGGGAGACGGTGACGGTGGCGATACTCAATCTATCGGGGTTCTCAAAACTACTAATGGCGGCACTACCTGGTATCCAACAGGATTAAGCTGGGGTGTAACGGATTTTAACCGTGGTTTCAAACTCATGATGCATCCCACCACATCAAGTACACTTTTTGCCGCAACGACATTGGGTATTTATAAGACTACCAATTCCGGAACCAGCTGGACAAATGTTAAAGCCGGAAATATTTACGACATGGAATTTAAACCGGGTACACCGGCAACCATGTATTGTTCAATCGGTTCACAATTCTGGAGATCTACTAATACAGGCGACACCTGGACTCAAATTGTTTCCGGCATGCCCGCAGGATCAACAAGAATTGCAATTGGTGTAACGCCTAACAATACGGCTTATGTTTATTTGTTTTGCGGACCCACAACGGCCGTAGGCGCTTTCAAAGGGGTTTACAGATCAACAGACAGCGGTTTGAACTTTGCAGTAAGAGCGACAACACCTAATTTACTTGGCTACGATGCCGCCGGAAATGACAACGATCACCAGACGACTTATGACCTCGCTGTTGCCGTTTCAAGAACAGATGCACAGGATCTGCTCACAGGTGGTATCAATTGCTGGGTTTCGGTCAACGGGGGAACAAACTGGACTATCTCCTCACACTGGTATGAAGCAGGAAATACCATCGGATACACCCATGCCGATATTCATGCGCTTGAAATCAATCCGTTGAACAACAATCTGTATTGCGGCAGTGATGGTGGAATCTACAGATCAACCAATTTTGGAACCGACTGGACCGACCTTTCAACCGGTATTGCCTGTACGCAATGGTACAGGATCGAAGGGACTGAAGCCAACAGCAGCCTTTTGGTTGGCGGAACACAGGACAACGGTTCGAACAAATGGAGCGGCGGAACCGGATTTACACATGTAAGAGGTGCTGACGGAATGGATGCAATGGTAGATCATTCAAACCAGCTTATTTTTTATACTACACGCCAATACGGATATATCGAGAAAACTTCCAATGGAGGAACTACATTCAGCAATGTTTCCCCTTCATCAGGAGCATGGGTTACACCATTGATCATGAACCCCTCAACGGCTACGACCATCTATGCAGGTTATTCCGATGTATATAAATCCACCAATGGAGGAGCTTCATGGACCAATACCGGCGCTGACGGCAGAGGAGCTATGGCTATAGGAGTGAGCAATACAAGCAGGATCTATGCTTCCAACGGCAGTACATTTTACCGGTCCGATGATGCAGCGGCAACATGGCTTAATAAAAGTGCAGGATTACCCGCAAATACAATTACTTTCATTGCAGTTGACAATACAAATTCGTTGAATGTTTTTGTTACCTATGGTGGCTACACCAGCGGTCAAAAAGTTTATGAATCCACTAACGGAGGCGACAGCTGGTCAAATGTTTCCGGGAACTTACCAAACGTACCGGTTAATTGCATTGCTTATGATTTTGACTCTTCTGACGGGATTTATGTTGGAACCGATATAGGTGTTTTTTACCGCGATGATAATATCGGCACCTGGATTCCTTTCCAAAACGGACTCCCGACAGTGCGTGTATTCGATCTCGAAATCAATGAAGCTGCCGGATTGATACGTGCCGGAACTTATGGAAGAGGATTATGGACATCGGATCTCTTTACCGGCTGTCCGTCAGACTATTTCCTTACCGTTGCAAATGATCCAAGCAACCCTAATTATACAGGTTTCCAACAGTATCATGCAAGTAACAGCGTGACTTCTTCAAGAATAATTACCGGAGGGTTTGGAACAGATGTTTCATATCGGTCGGCAAACTATATTACATTGACAACCGGCTTTAATGCCAGAGAGGGTAATTTGTTCAAAGCGACCCTGGGACCCTGCTATACCAGCGATAAATCTTCTGCAGTATTGAATGAAGAAAAAGAAGCGGCTGAGGAAAATCCACCTGAAAAATGATAAATTACTGTTAAAAATCCATATTATGGAGCCTTATAATTTTTCAAATTTTAAAATTTAAGAAAATGAAAATAAAATATTCCATGTTACTAATTATGATCACAGCAACATTGGGTCAAACTTATGCCCAATACCTGGTAAACCAGGGAGCAGATATCAGGATCAATGCCGGTACCGCTCTCGTGATCGCCGGAAATTTCCGGAATACTTCCGATGGAAGCATGACCAACTCAGGGAATGTAATTATTTCCGGCAACTGGACTAATGATGCAGTGGCCGGAAATCTTCTGCAAGGGACTACAGGAACTGTTCACCTTGTGGGTGCTGTTGTTCAGAATATTGCCGGAACCACGAAAACATGGTTCAGCAATTTAAACCTGCTAAACCATGCAGCTCTTGGTGTGGAAACATCTGTTTCTTCCACCCTGACGCATGTAAACAAATCCCTTACCCTTGGTAATTTTAATCTGGTTATGGAAGGCGCTGCTGCAATAAACGGCGCTTCTTCTCTGGGTTATATAGTAGCTGCAGGAACGGGCAAACTGCTGCGGCAGGTGGGTAATTCCGATACACAGTTTCCGGTAGGTACGGCGGCTTCTTTTGTGCCTGTTGTACTGAAAAATTCGGGTGTTGTTGACAATTTCGGTGTGAATGTGTTTGCCGACGTACGTCAGAACGGTACAATCGGACCAACCATTCCTCAGATTAATGATTGTGTGAATATGACCTGGGTAATCACGGAAAATGCAGCCGGCGGTTCCAACCTGTCGGTAACTCCATACTGGAGTGCCGCGATTGAAGGAGTAACCTTTGACAGAACTAACTGCGGTATCGGTCATTATACTGCCGGTGCCTGGGATCCGCAACCTGCAGGTGCTGCCGGCGGAGCGAATCCCTATTTTGTAACCCGTACAGGAATTACGGCACTTTCTGCATTTGCAGTCGGTGACCTGGAATCCCCGATGGCCAGCCCGTTACACATTATACTTGATGTTACTGCCCTGCTTGAAGGCCCTTATAATGGAGCAACCATGACACCATTTCTAAATGCAGGGGGTTACCTGCCATTAGCTCAACCCTACAATGTTGCTCCCTGGAATTACCCCGGAGCTGAAAATGTGGGAGCCATACCAAATGTAAACGTTATTGACTGGGTGCTTGTTGAACTGAGGGATGCAACCAGTGCTGCCAACGCAACCGGTGCAACTGCGATAGCCCGTCAGGCAGCGTTTGTACTTAATGATGGCAGAGTGGTCGCAATGGATGGAGCCAGCGATCTGTTTTTCAGCAATACTATTAACAACCAGTTATTTGTCGTTATATGGCATCGCAATCATCTCGGTGTGATGTCGGCGAATGCACTGGTTAATGTTGGCGGTACATTCTCCTATGATTTCACAACTGCAGCCGGTCAGGCCTATGGAGCTGACGCACATAAGCTACTTGCCGGTGGAAAATACGGGATGTATGGTGCTGATGGAAACGCAGATAAGGCTGTAACAATTCTAGATAAAACCGCCGTTTGGTTGCCAAACGCCGGTACCAGAGGTTACAAGGCCGGTGACTTCAATATGAACGGCCATGTCAACAATCCTGATAAAAATAATGTATGGGTTCCCGACAATGGCAAAACTTCAAAGGTTCCCAACTAATGAATTATTTTTCGTCTATCTGACGGTTTAAAATTAATATTAGAGTAAAACAGGTCCGGAGATTCCGGGCCTGTTTTTTTCCCATAAATACTAATTTATTTAACAGGCATTTTATCCAGATAATATCTGACCATGGGCCTGTTTTTTGATTTTCTGTCGGCGATTTCAAACCCGGCACGTTCAAATGATTTGAATAATCCTATCCATGCAAAAGAGTCCGGAAGTTTTTCCTTTGTTGGAATTGCCGGATAGGCTTCAATTATTTTTATTCCATTTGCACGGGCATAATTAATGACTCCTTTTAAAAGCTCCACAGAAATCCCTTGCCGCCTGAAATTTTTATTTATAAAGAAGCAGGGAATTGACCAAACCGCTTTGTCGTCAATACGTTTGTGAACACGGGAATTTTCAAGTTTGATAAAATCTTCGCGAGGGGCAAAAGCGCACCAGGCAATGGCCTGTCCTTTATCAAATCCAATGAGACCTGTTGGCTGGCCTTTCCTGACAATTTCCTTCATCGCACTTTTATTACCGTCATTCGTTTTTCCTTTCTGGAAGTCCTGCCTTTTAAGCCTGTAATACATGCACCAGCAATTCCCGCAGGCTCCCTTTTTACCGAAAAGCTCTTCAAATTTGTTCCAGTTGTTGATCGTTAAAGGTTCGAAAGTGAGCTTGCCTGACAGGTATGGATTATTTTCATCATTTATCATATCGCAGTAATGTGGTTTTATTTGTTATGCTCAGGTATCTGACCTTGAGCCTGCCTGATTAACCGGTAAAATGACTGCAAATCCTCTTTTGTTAGAATTCGCCGTGATCAGCAACAGGATTTAGAGGAAGATGAAGAGCAATCACAGGAGGGTTCAGTTCCACGTATTAATCCATTAATAATACCCGCTGCACAGCCAACTCCTGACCTTACGCTGATGGCACCTTCAGGGCAAATCTTTTCACATGCCCCACATTCCATGCAAAAGTCTTTGTGGTTTATGAGTATTTATTTGTAGAGTGTTATTAATTCGCCCTTACTATTGAACCACTCCGTTAAACCATAATACTTACGGGAGATTCCTTCTTTCCTCACCGGCCTGATTTTATCCTTATTCTTTGACAATTGACTCAATACAGGTGATATTTTTCCGTAAGTTACTTTTTTATCATGCTCATCTATAGAATAATGAACCATTGCGTAATGTGTAATGTCTTTTAAGGATAATATTCTTTTGGTTTTACTCAATGTGTCAGTGATAAACTGAGGCCAGTTATATTTTGTATTTGCCGGCAAAGTTTTACTGGGTTCATCTGTACTGGCTACTTCTTTGGGTGCTGTATCTACAGCGGAAGTATCACCGGGCTTTGTAAGGCTGTAAAAATTGCCTTTATGGCCTTTTTGCTTGGTGCTCGTCAATAAATTATATTTTACCCTCAATCGCTGAAGGGTTTGGGTGAGTAACGATTTTGCAGATTTCGAACCCGACAGGTTAACATGATATTGCTTTTGATAGGACTTAAATATTTGATCCTTTGTCATAGGCTTATCCTGTTCCCTGAGGATTTGAGGAATATAATTATGCCAGTCAGGATTATTCGTCGGGCGCCCTCTTCTTTTAATATTGGCATCTGCCTGTTGGGCAGGTTTTATCTCCTCAACCTGTACGACGGGAGGAGGGGTATAAGTAGTGACAGGTGGTTTTTCACTGACCATGGGTTCGTGAGCCAGTTTGCTTAAAATTCCAATGATCTCTGCAGAACGATGATTAAGTTTTTCCAATTCGAGGATGTAATGGTTTTTTAATTCTTCTGCCTGTTTGGGTGTAAGTTCAATGTGTATCATGCGATATTTTTTTTTTGTTTAGGGCAAAAATAGATAATAACTTTTTCAAATACAATGCCTGGGAATATAAAATTCATTGATATATACTTAAATACCACCGAAAAACAATCCAGAGTAACCTGCCTGAACTAATTGAATTTACTTAGGCTTTGGAGCAAATTCAATATTGGTTACCGGGTGAATTTCCCAGGCTGTGTATGAATGCATCGGCGTTTTGCTGCTGCTTTTTTTACCCCTGTATTTCCTTTTTGAATGATCGGGATTGCGCATCTGGCCTGCATGTATGGCATCATAAAATAGCTGGCCTGTCACCTTAACATACACGGGATGCTGCATTACATTACCTCTTGTGGAAGGTTCTTTATTTTCATCTTTCAGGAGTTTTGTTTTTATAAAATTCCTGTTTTTCTTACTTAATGATTTCAATTCAGGATTTGAAACAAAATTTTCGTACGGAATTTCAACAATAAAACAAGAGTCACCCCATACGGGGCTAAGGGTTAACTGAATATGGTAATCTCCGTCTCTGTGGTCAGAATATGAGTTTTCCAATGCCACAAGATGTAAATATCCTTTCGTCGAAATTATATCTCCTTCTTTTAAGGTTCCCGTTTTTACCGGGATCAGCACTTCTGAGTAATCATGGGTACTATATTTTTTATCGAGCAGCGGAAGCTCTAATAGTTTTTTTAAAGAAACCGGTTTCGCATCATCATTGGTGGTGAAGTTTTCGGCAGAAACTTTTATTTTCCATCTGTCAATGCCCGGTTGTAGCTTTAAATCCGTCTGACTATATGCAAATGATATAAAAGATAAAAAGAAAAGAAATAGTAAGAATTTCAGTTTATTTCTCATGATTAGTTTTATTGTTTTGAAATTTTTTATTTGATTTTCATTTTAACTATATTTTCCACCACCTCCAAACCTTCCCTGCAGACTAATCACTGCATCGCGCCCGCCTGACCGGACTGGCAGGGATTTTAAGGCCAGCGCACCGTAAATGATGCGTATTTATAAAATAAGCCGGGCATAAGTTCAAACCCATCGCTGCAACAAGTTTGCTGACTTCAGGCAATACTAACATACAGATTGTGGTTTTGTTTATCATGTACCTCCTGATCAACGATCATTTATTTGTAATTTTATTTTCGCGGCTCTGCTTACCCGCCGGGTTTTAAATAGCGAGGAGGAATTTTTAGGCGAACCAACTAGAAGCTTTTATCATGAACAGATTCCGGCAGCTAGAATTCTTCTGCAGAGAAATCCTTATATTTGTCGATCTATCTTGAATTAAATCTATAAATTATGAAAAAGCAACTTTTAATCACGGTATTCTTTATGGTGATATTTTATTCACTGCTGGCATGGGAGCAAACTAACGGTCCTTTCGGCGGCGATGTGAGATGCATGACCACTGATTCCGATAACAGAATTTTTATCGGAACCAGAAACGGCGGTGTTTTCAAATCAGAGGATAATGCCGAAACCTGGACAGCAGTAAACGAGGGGTTAACCTCTATGGATGTCTGGGCGATCACAACTGATGCAGACGACAATGTTTATGCCGGCACACTTGGCGGAGGGGTATTCAAATCGGTGGATGCAGGCAATAACTGGACACAGTTGAATAATGGAATTGACTGGCCCTATGTGGTCTCACTCACTGCAAATCCACAGGGATATATTTTTGCAGGAACCTTCGAGGGTGGGGGAATCTATCGTTCATTCGATGATGGTGAAACATGGGCGCTCAAAAATAACGGACTTACCACAACCTACATCACAGCACTCACATACAAAGCCAACCAGTATGTTTTTGCAGGAGGTTATGGCGGAGTCTTCAGGTCGCCAGACAATGGTGAAAACTGGACACCGGTGAACAACGGGCTGACCGTTCCATACGTCCTTTCTCTTTTTGTGGCCGCTGATGGGAAGATCTATGCCGGAACTGATTTCGGAGGCGGAGTATTCAGATCGGATGATAATGGTGATACCTGGATTTGCGTTAGTAACGGATTTACCAGTTCAAATGGTGTGAATGCTCTGGGAGGCAAGGATGACCAGTTGTTTGCCGGCACCTATGGCGACGGTATCTTCCGGACAGATAATGATGGTGAAATCTGGGTTCAGGTTAACAACGGTCTTACCATGCCATTCATTATTTCTTTAGCCGCAGGAGATAACGGACAGATGTTTGCCGGAGCCTACTTTGGCGGAGGATTTTGGGTGAGCACCGACAACGGAAATAACTGGACCCGTAAAATCAATATGCTGATTGCAACAGAAGTCAGAGCGATCCTTGATTACGGTGAGATGATTTTTGCAGGCGCTTATGGTACCGGTATTTTTCGTTCCGATAATTTCGGTGAAAGTTGGAATGAAGTCAACAATGGAATTAACTGTAAATATATTACTTCGCTTACCGCAAACTTTGATGCAATCTTTGCCGGAACAGATATGATCAACAATACAGGGGGAATTTACAGATCAACGAATAACGGAGATAGCTGGGAAAATGTATTTGAAGGCATATCTCCTTTTGATATCAGGGCATTGGTTAGTTCAGGTAATATGATCTTTGCAGCAAGTTATGGGGACGGTGTTTTCAGATCGACTGATAATGGCGATACCTGGCAGCAGGTGAATAATGGTCTTACCTGCACCTACCTCTGGAGCCTTGCAGTTAATGACCAGGGACATATTTTTGCCGGTACTGCAGGGGGTGGCACAGGCATTTATCGCTCAACCAACAATGGCGACAGTTGGGAACTTACCAACAATGGCTTGACAACTACCGATGTATCGGCATTGCTCTGTGTTGGAGGAAATATTTTTGCCGGCACAACTCCTGTATTTGGCGTTGGCGGCGGAGTTTACAATTCAACAGACAATGGTGAAACCTGGTCAGAATTTGGTGAGGGATTATCCAATATCGAAATAAAATCTATTGCTTACCAATATGGGTTTCTTTTTGCCGCAACTCCGGTTGGGGTTTTTGGTTATAGCGATCCCGGAACATGGATAGAAACGGGACTGAATAAACCAATACTTGCACTTGCAGCAATTTCATTCGATCAAATATTTGCCGGGACAATGGGCAGTGGTGTTTGGAAAGAAGCAGTAGGTACAGGCGTTGATGATTCTTTCGTGGACATTGATATTACTGTTTTTCCGAATCCTTCAAGTGGAGAGATACAAATCACGATTTCGGATGAAACCTATAAAGAATTATCTTACACAGTGATTTCAACAGAAGGACAATTAATCTCAAAAGGCACAATCAATCAAAATATCACTAAAATCAATGTAAACAAGTGGAATCCGGGATTGTATTTTATTGAGATCACCGATGGAAAAGGGAAGTTGATAAGGAAGGTCGTTATTAAGTAGCGGCATACGCTGTCAATCAAAGTTTGGAACCCAAAATAATGAAAGGACGGTTTTTTTACAGTCGTCCTTTCTTTGTCGGTCTAAAGACCTAATCCACCAGTCACATTAGTATAGTACCCCACGAAAAAGTGACGGAGTGAACGATGTGCGGGCTGTGGTAAAAATGGCATATATGGGTGCTGAGTAGTTACGATTTTTTAAAAGTCTCTAAATAGTTTAAAATTATTGTTCAGGATAGATGTAGTCTGGGGACTGAGCCCAATTGGGGAAACTTTGCTTATTCTTTCCACGTATTGAAATTAAAAAGTCCGAAAATAAAACTATTATATTTGTACGCATTAAATTAAAACTCAGTGAGAATACATATTATAATCCTCCTTCCATTATTCCTGATTGTGAATATGGTTTTATCGCAACAGGACAGTTTAAAGCTCTTTCATGCCATCAAAACTTATCCGCTTAACCTGGCAAACGTCGGGGAATTCAACATTGCTTATGAAACCAATTTCGATGAGAAAAACGGTATTGAATTTTTAATCGGGACATCGCTGAAGGATCATGTGTTTTACTCAAATGTTGATCTTAGTTACTGGTGGGGTAACGAGAGCAATATTGATGATGTTCAGCCTTCGGCTAATATCCTCACACGTATAAGCTATAAAAGGTATTTCGGGAAAAACAATTTTGCTGCAAACAAATTTTATATTTCTCCTCAGTTCATGTTTAAATATTCCTTTTTAAACAATATTAAATACGTTAACAACTGGGACGGCACGTATGAAGCCATACTCGACATGAACCGGTATATGGTCGCATTTCATTTCCTTATCGGAAAGCAAAGTATCATGTACGACAGTCCGGTTATGTTAGGATGGTTTTTCGGTGTTGGCGCCAAGTATTCCTATTACAATAAGAAAATTCTGGAATCCTGGCATTATTATGATTGGTCAGATGACGACCACTATTCCAACGATCCCAGAACATATCATTATTCTGTTCTCATTTTACCTTCGTTCTATTGTGGAATCAACCTCGGGATGATTTGGAATAAAAACAAGTAAGCTGCTAAGTTATACCTGTCCGGCTTATGATGAAAACTTTGCTTACCTGCCTGACTGCTATCAGCTAATTGTGGCAAGCGGGTTTTATCCCACGAGTGATCCTGCGGAACACTCGCGGGCAATGTCATTAAGTTAAGCAATCTGTTAAAGTTCAATATCACCCCTTCGGGGTTTAGATTAAATAATTGAAATCATTTTCTATAATAATATCATCCCTTCGGGATTAAAGCCTGAAAGGCTGACATTATTACAGGAATTCAAATAATGTTAAGGAAAATAGAGGCTGTCTCAAAAGTCATTTTTTACCTCAATGATCATCTTTAGCCCGTCGAAACATGATTGATTTACAGAATGATACACCTTTCGACAAGCTCAATGTGACCGTCTTTTTTGACTTTTGAGACAGCCTCGGCATTAGGTTACAAATTCTTCTTAACTTAATGACATTGCACTCGCGGATGCGGAGATCCTGAGGAACTCTTAAAGGTCTTACAGTAATTTTATACCAAAGTGAAATTCTGTTTAGTCCGTTAGGACGTAACGGAATTTCTTACTTTGGTTAATGCCGTGTAGATTTATGTTATAGTCCATCATGT
>JAGVPB010000060.1 GCA_020052415.1 Bacteroidales bacterium
CCTTAAAGCATATAATGACTTCGGGGTTTTTGGTGTGATCCCGGGAGGGCTTCCCGACGTTCCGCTTGCGCTTCAGTCGGGATAAACTTCTCGCCCTCCAAAATCACAAAACCCGCTAAAGGGCGGATTTTTGTGATCCCGGGAGGGCTCGAACCCCCACCCCCAGAACCGGAATCTGGGATTCTATCCAGTTGAACTACGGGACCAAACTGATTTAGGATTTAGGATTTCCGATTTATGATTTAAGATTTAAGATTTAAGATTGAAGCAAAATCCTGATGTCCTTTTATTTCAATAAACTATGCGGTTGCAAAAGTAAAAACATTTTAACCTGAATTATTCACAATTGTCAACAAATTAACAGCAAATTAATTTCAGATAATTTCAATTTCAGTAATTTTGCAACCCTTTATAAATTTAACTTGAATTTAATTTTAAGGTTTTTATCATGTCACAAAAAATTTCAGATTTTATAAAACCCGGTGTTTTAGCCGGCGATAACCTTCAGAAAGTTCTTGCTTTCGCTAAAGAAAATGAATTTGCAATTCCTGCTGTAAATGTAGTTGGAACCAATTCTGTGAATGCTGTTATGGAAGCTGCAAAACTTGTCAATTCACCTGTCATTATTCAGTTTTCCAATGGAGGGGCAGCGTTTTATGCAGGAGCAGGATTGTCAAACGGCAATGAAAAAGCAGCTATAACGGGTGCCGTTTCCGGCGCCATTCACATTCAACACCTGGCTGAACTTTATGGAATACCTGTCATTATTCATACGGATCACGCTGCAAGGAAACTCCTGCCCTGGATTGACGGGCTACTGGAAAAGGGAGAAATACACTACAATAAGCACGGTAACCCCTTATTCAGCTCTCACATGCTTGATCTTTCAGAAGAACCGATAAAAGAAAATATTGATACCTGTAAAAAGTACCTCGATAGAATGAGCAGGATCGGGATGACCCTTGAAATTGAATTGGGTGTTACAGGCGGCGAAGAAGATGGAGTTGACAATACCAGCATTGACAGCTCAAGATTATATACCCAGCCCGAAGACGTAGCTTATGCTTTCGAACAATTGTCTTCAGTTTCCAATAGTTTTACCGTCGCTGCCTCTTTTGGAAATGTTCATGGAGTTTATAAACCGGGTAATGTGAAACTGCAACCCGTTATTTTGAAAAATTCACAGGACTACATTCAAAAGAAATTCAATACTGCTGATAAGCCTGTTAATTTTGTATTTCATGGAGGCTCCGGTTCGAGCCGTGAAGAGATCAGGGAAGCAATTACCTATGGTGTGATAAAAATGAATATTGACACCGATACGCAATGGGCAATGTGGGATGGCATACGAAAATACGAAGCTAAAAACCACGGTTACCTGCAGGGACAGATCGGCAATCCGGAAGGTGAGGACAAGCCCAATAAAAAGTTTTATGATCCGAGAAAGTGGCTGCGTGAAGGTGAAAAAAGTACGATGGAACGCTTAAAGATAGCCTTCGATGACCTGAACTGCATTGGCAGATATTAGCATGGATGTTCGTGAAAAATATTCAGCTTTGATGATGGGCCTGATTGTTAAAAAATAATATTTGTATCCCTGTAAATATCTTGTAATTTTACTTCTTAATTGATTTTGATAAATATTTAAAAATACTCTTTTATGAAAAAAGTAATACTATTGATTGGAACATTCGTGTTCGTTAATTTCAGCCTTGTAATGTCCCAGAATCTCGTTGTAAACGGAGACCTGGAATCCTGGACAGCAGGAGTCCCCGACGGATGGACATTAGTGGAAAACATTACACAGGAAACCACCATAATTCATGGCGGGAGTTCTTCAGCAAAACATACTGCCGCCGCCACTACCAAGAAATTCAACCAGGTGGTTGCCGGAATAGAGGAGGGCCAGGAATACACTATCAGTTACTGGTACCTTGATAATGATCCTCAGGCAAGAACCAGAATCTGGTCCTACTGGCTTTCGGGAGGAACAACCTTGCCCGAAAACCAGGAAGAATTGCGTCCATCAACCTATTCGAGCGATAATGCTGCCTGGCAACATTTTAATGTGATCCTTACGGCTCCGGCAAGCGCTGATGAATTCAGGTTTGAAGTAAGGGCCTATCAGGAAAATGGCGAACCTTACGGTGCAGTTTATTATGACGATTTTGAGTTCACGGGAGATATTACCATTTATCCTGAACCAACTAACTATCCTACCGGTTTTACTGCAAGCGTTGCGGGATTATCCATCAACCTTGACTGGCTGGATGCAACAGGCGCACAATTACCCTCCGGTTATATCATTATGGCAGGAACAAATTCTTCTCTCCCGGTTCCTGTTGACGGAACACCTGTACCCAACGACATTGATCTTTCCGATGGAAGCGGCGCCCTTAATGTAACTTATGGGACTCAAACTGCAACTTTTGCAAATCTTGAGGGAAGCACACCCTATTATTTTACGATCTATCCTTATTCCAACAGCGCTTCGTTGATTGATTATAAGACTGACGGAACAGCGCCTTCAGCCAATGCCACCACATCCAGCATTACTACCATTGAATCTGAAAATTTTGACCTCTCATGGGGAAACTGGACAACCATCAGTGTGGTGGGCGACGAGCTGTGGGATCGTAATAATACCTTTGGAATAAACAGCACGCCATGTGCAAGGATAAGCGGTTATTCAGGCGGCCCTCTCGATAATGACGACTGGCTGATTTCACCGGCAATGAACTTCAATGATTATGAAAGTGAAATCCTTGAGTTTTATAATGCAAAAAACTATACCGGGCCGGATCTGGAGTGTTTGATTTCTACAGATTGGGATGGTGGTGATGATCCATATACAGGAACATGGGAATCGTTAACGTATATCCTGTGCCCCGGATCATGGGCATGGACTTATTCCGGTGCAATTGATGTTTCAACCTACAATGCTGAAACGGTTTACATCGCTTTCCATTATACCTGCAATACCACAGAATCAGCAACCTGGGAAGTGGATGATATTGTGATAACCGGTGAAGAAAGTGCCATACCTGATCCGGAACCTTCCAATTACCCGACTGGTTTTGCCGCTGCAGTAGCCGGAACCGATATTACCCTCACCTGGACTGATGCTGTCGGAACCCAGTTACCGGATAAATATATCATTTTTGGAGGAATTAGTCCCTCGCTTCCTGTTCCTGTTGACGGAACGCCTGTTTCAAATGACCCTGATCTTTCTGATGGATCCGGTGTTCTCAATATTCTTTATGGAACGGAGGAAGCATTTTTCGGTAACCTTCAGCCCGCAACCACATATTATTTCTCGATCTACCCATACACTAACAGCGGTGTCAATACAAATTACAAAACCGACGGTACTGCGCCTACAGCAGAAGAAACTACTGCCAATGTTGTTGTGGTTACTATTGAGGCGGAAAATTTCGATGTTTCCTGGGGCAACTGGACAACGATCAGTGTAATTGGCGACCAGGTTTGGGACAGGGATAATACTTTCGGAGTCGGAAATACCCCGTGTGCAAGTATGAGCGGCTATTCAGGACAGGCATTTGATAATGAAGACTGGCTGATCTCGCCTTCCATGAACTTTAACAACTACATCAATGAAATAATAACTTTCCAGAATGCCAAGAATTATACCGGAAACGATATGAAATTCAGGGTTTCGACCAATTATGACGGTGGCGGCGATCCCAACTCTGCAACCTGGACCGACATACCGTTCACCATGTCGGCCGGAGGATTTGCCTGGACTTTTTCAGGTGAGCTCGATCTTTCTGTTTATAATGGGACAGCCGTTTACGTAGCTTTCTTTTTTACCAGTACAAGTACAGCTTCCGCTACATGGGAAGTTGATGACATTGAGATCATCGGAGAGGAAGAAGCTACCATTTACCCGGAGCCTTCCAATTACCCGACAAGTTTTTCAGCCGATGCAACAGGAACTACCATCCTTGTTACCTGGACGGATGCTGTTGGAACACAGCTTCCCGATCAATACATTATTTTCGCTGGAACAAGCTCTGGATTACCATTGCCTGTTGATGGTACACCTGTCGCCGATGATCTTGATCTGAGTGATGGCTCCGGTGCATTAAATGTTGCTTTCGGACTGGAAGAAGCTACCTTCCCCGGACTCGAACCCGGTGAAATTTATTATTTTGTGATTTACCCCTATACCAATTCAGGTAATAATACCGACTATAAGACTGATGGCTCTGCTCCAACGGCAAATGCCACTACTACGCTCACTCCCGAACCCACAAATTATCCGACAAGCTTTGACGCCAACGCTGCCAGCAGCTCTGTTGCTCTTACCTGGACAGACGCCACAGGAACTCAGCTACCAGAGAACTATATCGTTTTTGCAGGATTAGCTGCATCGCTTCCCGTACCTGCCGACGGAACACCTGTTGCTGACGACACGGATTTAAGCGACGGCTCAGGTGCACTCAACGTTGCCTTTGGAATTGAAGCTGCATCCTTTGGCGGCCTTACTCCAAATACGATTTATTATTTCTCTATCTATCCCTATACAAACGGCGGGGCAAATATTGATTTTAAGAATGACGGCACTGCCCCAAC
Organism: Bacteroidales bacterium; assembly: GCA_020052415.1. Taxonomy (GTDB): domain Bacteria; phylum Bacteroidota; class Bacteroidia; order Bacteroidales; family JAADJA01; genus JAADJA01. The sequence goes on from JAGVPB010000060.1 coordinate 4,597, forward strand.
AGTGGAAGCTACCACCGTTGCACCCGTAATTGTGATTATTGAAGCTGAAAACTTTGATGATAGCTGGGGTAACTGGACGACTATTTCTGTAATTGGAGATCAGGTTTGGGACAGGGACAATACCTTCGGAGTTGGGAGCACACCTTGTGCAAGAATGAGTGGTTTTTCCGGATCAGCTTTTGAAAATGAAGACTGGCTGATCTCTCCTGCACTTGACCTTGATAATTATATAAATGAGGTTATTACATTTATGAATGCGAAGAATTACACAGGTAACGATCTTGAACTGATGGTATCCTCCGATTACGATGGAGTGAGCGATCCGAATTCTGCAACCTGGACTGGCCTACCCTATACCATGTCGCCGGGAAGCTGGGAATGGGCAGAATCGGGTGAAGTTGATCTTGCTTCGTACAACGGCCAGGCAGTTTACGTTGCCTTTAAATTTACCTCTACTTCTAGTGAATCTGCAACCTGGGAAGTGGACAATATCGAGATCAAGGGTGAAGAGGATTTAAGCTCCGACGATGAGATTTCAGTAGCTGATTTCCTGAAAATCTATCCAAATCCGTCAAATGGTATAGTGAATATTTCAAAACCCGAAGGGAAATTCAATTCGGTGAAAATTATTACTGCAACCGGAAAGGTTTTAAGTGAATATGACTGGAATTTATCCGTTGCCGGACTGGATTTATCAGATTTGAACAATGGCGTTTACTTTATCCTGTTTTATGACCGGGAAAGCGGCCGCACCATAGCAAAGAAGCTGATTCTGAATTAATGATAAAGAGTTAAATAATTAATTCGAATCGAGAATTGAAATATTAAATCATTGAAAACACGCCACAAAGACTCAAAGACACAAAGGATCACAAAGAAGTTTGAAAACTAAAAACAACTTAGTGTATCTTAGAGACTTAGTGACTTTGTGGCAAGATATGTTATACCATTGATTCATATAACAAAAATAGTCCTCTGAAATCAGGGGACTTTTTTTATGTCAATATAAACTTTTTATATTTGCAAATAGTTATGAATAGTAATTCAGAACGTTTTATTTCGGGATAAGTATGATATTGTCTTCAAAATTTTTAATAACATTTTTTCTTATTATGCTGGTCTCACTGACAGGGAGGAGCCAGAGTGATCCGCCTCTGCGCATTGAAATTGAAGCAAAATCGGATGAAGCCATGTACAGAGTCATTGCCTGTGGCGATCTCGGATTTATCATTTTTTATCAAACGACCCTCACCCAGGACGATTATAAATTCTGGACTTTTGTCAGTTATAATATTTTTATGCAGGAGACCTGGAAAAAGGAAATTCCTGTTTTTAAAAATGTTGACCTGAGGAAGAAACTATTTAAGGATGGAAATCTTTACCTTATATTTCACGACATTGAAAAAAAGAAAAAGGAAGTGTCGAATTTCCAGGTTCTTAAAATTGATATTGCCAATACCCGTTACGAATTATACAGCGGCGAACTCCCTGAAAATTCAAAGATCGTTGATTTTGATGTTTTTCATCATCATATCATCGCAGGTATTGATATAGGTGAAGAACAAACAGCAATCATAGTCCTGGATGAAAATACCAAAGAAACCAAAACAATTTTTGAACTGACGGAAAATAGTTCCAGGTTTGAAAGCCTTTATATTGACACCCTCAAAAATTCGTTTACCGGAGTCATTAATATGTTTACAACAAAATCGGAATACCATCTGATCCTTGAAGAATTTGACACAGCCGGAAACAATATACAGTCCACCATTATCAGGCCCGGTGAAAATAAAAAGTTAAACTCCGGGAATATAATTACCATTAATGAAAATGAGAGGCTGGTACTTGGAACGTACGATTTTGTGAAGGGAGGGACCATTGATAAAAAGAGCTATTTCCATAATGAATCGAGTGGATTTTATTCTATAAAGATCAATGGAAATCAACAGGGGGAAAGCCGGTATTTCAATTTTCTCGAAATGGAAAATATGACAGGCTATTTGAAGAGCAAAGAATATGTTCAGGCTCTGAAGAAGGCTGAAAGAAAGGATGATAATCCCGACAAGTATTCACTTGATTTTGACCTTCTGTTGCATGACATTGTTAAGAAAGACAGCCTGTATTATTTTGTTTCTGAGGCTTATTACGAGGAATACCACACGGTTACCAGCACTTATTATGATTATTACGGCAGGCCTGTCCCGGTTTCGTATTCGGTGTTTGACGGGTACAAATATTTTAATGCTTTTATATCATGCTTTACAAAGGACGGTATAAAGCTTTGGGACAACGGCCTCGAAATATTCAACATTCTCACCTTTGACCTTGAGAACCGGGTGAATATATATTTTGCCGGTGATGAAATTATACTGGCTTACAACCGTGAAGGTAAAATAGGGGCGAAGATCATCAAAGGCGCTCAGATTGTTGAAGGCCTTGAATACTATCCCCTGGAATCAACTTATATCAATGATAAGATTATCGGCGATTCAAAGAGCAGCATGGAATTGTGGTATGATAATTATTTTATCGCTTATGGTTTTCAGAATATCAGGAACAACACTTTAGTGGGTAATGACAAAAGGGTTGTTTTTTACCTGAATAAAGTTTCTTTCAAATAGATTGACTAAAATGCCAAAAAAAATCCCTGCAAATTATAAATCCGCATACATATCAATTAAGTTGTTTTAGCCATTTTATCATTTTAGTCATTTTAGTCACTTTAATCAATTTAGACACTTCTTCAACCTCAAATCATCTTCCGGGGATCAACCCAGTTGTTGAATTCGTCATCTGTTACATAACCCAGGCCTGTGGCGGCTTCCCGTAAGGTTAAACCTTCCTTGTGCGCTTTCTTGGCGATCTCAGCAGCTTTTTCATAGCCGATATGAGTATTCAGAGCCGTTACCAGCATGAGGGAATTTTCAAGGTTTTTCTTTATGAACGGCAGGTTGGCTTCGATGCCGACCGCGCAGTTGTCATTGTACGAAACAGAGGCATCGCCCAGCAATCTCGCAGCCTGTAAGAGGTTATAGATCATGACGGGTTTGAACACGTTCAACTGGTAATGGCCCTGCATTCCGCCAATAGTAATGGCTGCATCATTTCCAATGACCTGGGCGCAAACCATGGATAGCGCTTCGGCCTGTGTGGGATTGACCTTTCCGGGCATGATGGATGAGCCCGGCTCGTTTTCCGGGAAAATGATCTCACCGATACCGCACCTCGGGCCTGACGCCATCATGCGGGTATTATTGGCAATGTGCATGAGGCTCACGGCTAAAGTCTTCAATGCTCCCGAAGCTTCAACTATAGCGTCATGAGCCGATAAGGACTCAAATTTATTTTCCGCAGTGCGGAACGGATGGCCGGTAAGCCGGGCAATCTTCTCAGCAACTTTAACTGCATATCCTTTCGGTGTATTGATGCCGGTTCCAACAGCAGTACCTCCGAGAGCGAGTTCTTGCAAATGATCAAGAGTTGATTTAAGGGCTTTTAGTCCGTGATCGAGCTGGGAAACATAACCGGAAAATTCCTGGCCGAGTGTTAAAGGTGTGGCGTCCATCAGGTGAGTCCTTCCGGTTTTTACTATGTCTTTAAAAGCTTCTGCTTTTGAAGCCAGCGTTTTCCGCAACATTTCAACTCCGGGAATTGTGGTTTCAACCAACATTTTATATGCAGCAATGTGCATAGCCGTCGGGAAGGTGTCATTCGACGATTGCGATTTATTGACATCATCGTTCGGATGTATGGTTTTCTTACTGTCATCAAGTTTGCCGCCGTTAATGACATGCGCTCTGTTGGCGATCACTTCATTCAGGTTCATGTTGGATTGAGTCCCGGAGCCTGTTTGCCAGATGACCAGAGGGAAATTATCATCCAGCTTACCATCAAGAATTTCATCACAAACCAACCCGATGAGCTTTGTTTTTTCATCATTCAGAACACCAAGCTCATTGTTGGCAAGGGCGGCAGCTTTTTTCAAATAGGCGAATGCACGGATGATCTCAATAGGCATTGACGCCGGTTCTCCAATAAGGAAATTCATTTTTGAACGCTGGGTTTGTGCGCCCCAATACTTGTCGGCAGGAACTTCTATGGTTCCCATCGTGTCTTTTTCAATTCTGTAATCCATTTTTTCAATTATTTAATTATTGACCTTATTTTTTCTCAGCTTTTAATTTCAGAAAGCTGAATTCTTTTCGTGAACAGTACATCCATTATTTCAGGCGGAACAGCCACTACGGCCTTATAATCCTTAACGACTACGGGCCGCTTTAACAATGCAGGATACTGAATGATGATTTTTATCCACTCATCATCCGTAAAATTTTTACCCCTGAATTGCTTCTTATAAATTGCTTCCTTCGTTCGCACCAATTCCAGCGGCCGGATATTCATTTTCGCAATAATAGTCCTCAATTCTTTTTCAGTTATTGGGTTTTTTAAATATTCAATACATTCAAACTCCAAACCTTTTTCAACCAGATATTTTAATCCTTCGCGCGATTTCCGGCACCTGGGATTATGATAAATTCTGATCATACATTGCAATTATTAATATCAGGTAATATTCCAATATTCCAATAATCCATTATTCCAATTTTCCAATCTTCCAGTCTTCCATTATTCCATCCTTCCATTATTCAAATCTTTCATCATTCCAATATTCCATTCTTTAAAATCAGTCTGCAACTATTGTCATTTCATCTATAAGATGCCCGGCTCCGGCAAATTTATCTATGATAAACAGGCAATACCTTATGTCGAGGCCAATATTGCGGCATTGTGAAATATCGTAGTCAATATCGCTCATTGTTCCTTCCCAGCAACGGTCGAAGTTCAATCCGATCAGGTTGCCGTCTGCGTCGAGAACAGGACTCCCTGAGTTTCCGCCGGAGGTATGATTTGTCGCAGTAAAGCAAACATGCATGGTTCCATCCTGGTCGGCATAATTTCCGTAATCTTTATTCAGGTAAAGTTCCTTAAGTTTTTCGTCAACTACGTAGTCGAAAATATCAGGATCTTCTTTCTCCATGATGCCTTCAAGTGTTGTAAAATAATTATATGCGACCGCATCTGACGGATTAAAGCCACTGACATTTCCATAGGAAATTCGAAGTGTGAAATTGGCGTCAGGGTAAAAATTCTTCATGGGTTGCATTTCAATCTGAGCAGCCATATATATTCGCATCAGGCTGTCAAGTTTAAGAGAATTCGCAGAGATCACACTTACATACCGGGAATTAGCAAATATTCCTGTTTCAACTGCGATTTTGAAAGCAATGTCCTTTTCAAGGATTTTATAGTCCGGCCTTTTGTAATTATCAAGCAGAGGAATTAGTTTTTCCTTTGATGTAAAAACCGATCTGCTGTAAATCTTTTCACACATTTTTTCCACATCCTGATCGCAGTTGTTATACAAACGGGTCAATACCGCCGGCAGTTCAGATTGATCCTTATCAGAAAACAGAGCCGTCATAAGTGCAATAAATACATCTTTATCAACTGCGACCTGGTAGTTTTTATAAAAAGTATCGGAAGCTTTTTTTAAATCACTTGCCAATGCCTGAATTTTCTCAACGCCCGCGTTTTTGTCTTTGCTTGCATTGACCATGTCGCGATAAGTTCTTGCATATTTTATCAGTTCAATCCCAAAAACAGATTCTCCGAGGAAAATAGAATTCCTGTAAACTGGGCTTAACTCGTTATAAATCTTTTTAAACTCATCGAGCAATGTCCTATACTTCAGGCGCCTTTCTTCCGAAGTGCCTGCCCACTCCTGAAATTCCAGTTCAAAAGCCTCCTTTTTGTCAATGGTTTTCAATCGCATGATCCCCCTGTTTTCACCGATGGATTTTTTCCAGCCATTAGCGATGCCGGCAAGCTTGGCAGCATATTGAATGCGGATTTCAGGGCTATCATTCATTGCCTGCTTGTAAATATCAATTCGTTTACCCTGAAGTGCAATCCTGACCGGATTGATATAATTAACCTGTAAATCAACTCCAAAGGAAGGAATATATTCCGTTGTACTGCCGGGATATCCGAAGATAAAAGTAAAATCATCCTGCTTAACGCCCCTGGTTGAAATGGTAAGATGTTTTTTGGGTTTATACGGAATATTATGAACTGAATATTTTGCCGGGTTGTTTGCTGAATCGGCATAAATCCTGAACAAAGAAAAATCACCTGTATGCCGCGGCCACATCCAGTTGTCGGTATCACCGCCAAATTTTCCGATGCTGGAAGGAGGAGCGCCGACAAGGCGGACATCCTCAAAAACCTCATTAATAAAAAGGAAATAACGGTTCTGACAAAAAAATGATTTCACCAATGCATTGTACCGGGTATCTTTAACAGCGTCCTCCTTTATTTTTATGATGTTTTCCTCTATTTTGGCACTTCTGTCAGACTCGTTCATATTTAGTTCAACGCCTTCAAGAACTTGTTCTGTTACTTCTTCCATCCGGATGAGAAACGTGACTTTGAGACCCGGGTTTGTAAGCTCTTCTGATTTGTCCATTGCCCAGAAGCCATTGGTAAGGTAATCATGTTCCAGCGAAGAATGGGATTGAATCCTGCCGAAACCGCAATGATGGTTTGTAAGAATGAGACCTTCCCCGGAAATCACTTCTGCAGTACAACCGCCGCCAAAAATGACAATTGCATCTTTAAGACTTGAATGATTTTCGCTGTAAATGTCTTCTGCAGTAATCCTCATTCCCATAGCTGCCATTTCCGCTTCATTAAGTTCGCCAAGGAATAAAGGTATCCACATACCTTCATCAGATTTTGCAGGATTGGTGAACAAAGCAATTGCAAGTACAGTGATGAAAAGTTTCTTCATTATAACTTAGTTTAACAGTGGGCAAATATAATAAATAGAAATACCCTGCATATAAATGAAGAAAAAAAACAATCGAAATCCGGAAATCTGAGTGGTTTCTGGTTACTGGTTTCTGGTTGCTGGCTGCTGGTTCTGTGTTCCGGGTTCTGTGTTCAGAGTTCACATGTCCCTTGGCCGACTGCTCTCGCCTTTGGCGAGACCGACTTCTTTATATCTTTTTACTGATCACTGGTTGCTGGTTATTGTACTTTTCATACAATAAGCAACATGCGACAAGCAACAATACCCTGATGTCAGTTTAAAAATAAATAATCAGATAACAGGTTGCTTGTATTTGTGAATTAACCGTTAACCCAATAAGATTTTGTCGAAAGCTTACTTAAATTCTTTCGGAACCTGGCAATTTACATTATTAAAATTCTCAGGGAACAGTTCATTTTTATCATTATTATCCGTTTGTCCGTCAAGGTTAATATCTCCTGACAAATAACTTCCTGACCCTGCCTGGGGCGTCCAAACTGTGTTTTTATCCAGGCTATCAATTTGTCCGTCGGCATTCATGTCTCCGGTTGCCATTCCCCAAACGCCCGTATTCATGATGTCTTTACAACCTGCTGTTCCGCCATAGATCTGAGTTACATCAGTTGAAAAATCATAGCTGTAAATTCCTCCGGATGCAGTAACCGGCTGGTTGCTCATGATACCGACATGATTCCGGTGCCAGATTACGAGATACAGGTCGTCCGTTACATTAATATCGAACCTCAAAGGACTTACTCCGTCAGTCCCAACAACGTAACCATATCTATGCACGAAAGCAGCCTGTCGTGCGACAATCGTTTGTTCAGTGGCGGTAGAAGCATCTCCCTGTGTTTCCCGGCATTCTACAAGTATCCAATCTACGATGTTAGGATTGGGAATTGCAGGAACACTCTCAGTTCCATTATAATTCCATGGTGGGAGATTAAAAGGTTGGGTCAGGGGAATAAGGCCTTTTTGGAACAGGCCGGCATTCATTTCAAATGTCCAGTCATCAAAAGGGCCTTCGAGAAATACGGTTGCATTAAGTGTAATGCCTGTAATATAGAATTCAGTTGTTTCGATGGTGCTGAAGTTTCCACCATGCTGAATGATATCACCGTCAATATCGGTTAGTTCATAATAACCATTTCCGGAAGCACAGCAAATCCCATCACCTCCTGAGTCGTTGATCACAAACCTGTAACAATTTGTCTCGTTGAAATTAATTACCTGTTGTATCAGCGTATTTGGCTGACCGGAGTAAGGCCCTCCCGATGCCACAACTGTTCCGGCAGAATTCTTAAACTGCCAGGTAGTCTGGTTCGGATTGTTATCCGTCATGATTTCAAGATTGACCTTAATGTTGTAGGTGGAAGCCTCAATAAACGAACCTTCCGTTGTGTCATTTGATGGATTAAGGTCAGCCATGCCATTGGTGCTGTACAAATATGCAACGAAGTCATTGACAGGCTCAACGGTGTAAGTCATTTGAGGCAGTGAAATATTCTGAACCTGGTTTGTGCTGAGACTACCGGACCAGTTGTAATTGGCCAGTATTCCATTATTAAGACTGTATTTGATTACCGCATTGGTAACATTGATGTTTGATAAATTCTTCAACTGGACAACAGGATTAGCAAATCCTGAACAGGCTTCGATGGGCAGATTATTCACACCGAGAAGCGATGCGTCTGCTGCCATTCCCTGTAAGTCGTTGATAGGAAGCTTAACCGTCTGCAGTACTTCCTTGGTTGAATTGTTCTGGAGGAAGGCGACAATTTCGCAGTTTGCAAGGTTCCAGCTCGCCCCGACATTAAAATCGAGGGTTACCGTCTGAACCGGTCCTGATGTGAAATTCACACTGGTTCCGTTGGCATTCGGCGCCAACAGCCGGGTTACGTGGTTAAATACATCGCCACTGTAACTCAGGTTCGATTCGGTAATCGCAAACTGGAAAACAGGATTTGCGCCTGTATAAGTTCCGACCTTTTCAATGGTTGCAATTACATCATAATTCAAACCCGTATGAGTTCCGTTCAACTGGATGGTAAAATGCGATGAAACGACAATGCGCTGGTTGTACTTTGTTAAAAACTGACTGTACGTTCCGGAAGAACCGCCAAGTACATTTGTAATGCCGTCGAAATAGGAATTAGGGATACTGCTTATCCCATAATAACTAATTCTTGCCTGTGAATAGGAGTTTGTAAAACCGCTGTAGGAAGATGAAACATGATGTTCAAGTACTGCCACATCATATCCGTTTGTTATCAAATCGTCAGCTGCCTGTGCTGCGTATGGACAGTAAGTTCACCAGGTAGCGGTACCGATTTCTATTAAAACATTTTCTCTAGGGACCACTTGAGAAAATGATATAAATGCAAATAAACACAATGACCAAAGGAGTAATTTTTTTTTCATACGACCTGAATTTTGAATGAGGGGGTAAATGTATTAATTAATTACAAATTGCAAAAACAATTTTAAAATATGAACATAAAGAAGTCATGTGTCCATTTTTTTGGAATAAATGAACACATTATATAAATTAGTTCAATAAATGAATATATATTTGCAACGTGTTCAAAAAATACGAAAAAATGGACGTGAGAACATCAGATCCTTTTGACCGGCATAAACCTTTCAATCATTTACCGTTGCTACCACCGGAATTTGACTTAAACGATCCAGAAGTATTACTGAACTGGGGCTATGCCTCAAGAAACCTTGCAGAACTTCGAAGGAATATTCTAAGACTCCCAAATCCTAATATGCTTTTAAACACAATTTCACTTCAGGAAGCAAAAAGAAGTTCGGAAATTGAAAATATTTTTACAACCGATGATGAATTATACAGAGCTATTTCCGATTCGGTTAGAGAAGAAAATGCAAGCCCCGAAACAAAAGAAGTTTTAAGGTACCGTGAAGCGTTATGGTCTGGTTATAGCAACATTATAGATAAAAGAGAAATAAGTCAGGAGTCCGTTATTAAAATTTATCAAAAAATAAAAAATACCAAACAGGGGATCAGACCACCGCAATCACAGGTGGTTATCAGGAAAGGGCAAAGCGACCTGAATCCGGGAGAGATTGTTTACACACCGCCCAGGGGTCCGGAAGTTATTGAGGTGAAATTGGCAAACTTGATTACGTATATTAACGACAATCAACATTATCCGGGTGATCCGTTGCTGAAAATGGCCATTTCCCATTATCAGTTCGAAGCTATTCATCCTTTTTCTGACGGTAATGGCAGGGCAGGCAGAATTTTAAATATTCTTTACCTTGTAAATCAGGGATTACTTACCTATCCAGTTTTATATCTGAGCAAGTATATCATTGAAAATAAAAACGAGTATTACTATTGCATTGGGGCCGTTACACAAAAAAAGCACTGGAAAAACTGGTTGATATTTATGATGAAAGCAGTGGAAAACACTGCAAAAAGTACCAATATTCTGATTGATTCCATTTATGACCAGATGTCTGCCACAATGGATTATGGGAAAAAAGAGCTGAAGTGGTACAATAAAGAGTTGAATGAAGCACTGTTTTATCAGCCATACATCAAACAGAAAACTCTCAGTGAAGTGATTGGACGCACCAGTCGGACAACTCTTACAAAATATATGGCCGAATTATGCCGGTTAGGAATAGTGACAGCAAAGCAGGAAGGTAAGGAAGTTTTTTATATCAATAATGATTTGGTGAGGATATTGGGAGGGTAATATCAATTGATAATTTCACAAGTTTTTTTTGCAGTATTATATATCCCTTCCGCATCATAACCATAAAAGCGGTATAATTCCACTGGAGATCCCTGCCCCACAAATTTATCGGGAATGCCAAGCCTTATGACTTTGGCAGAATAATTATGGTCATTTTTAAATTCGAGGACGGCGCTGCCTAAACCCCCGACAATGGTTCCGTCTTCAATTGTAATAACATTTTTAAAATTTTGGAAAACATCATGTAATGCAGATTCATCAAGCGGTTTCAGGAAACGCATGTTATAAACGGCAGTTTTTATACCATCATTATAAAGTTTTTGTGCGGCTTCCAGTGCAAAATTTCCTGTAATACCAATAGAAAGGATCGCTATATCACTTCCATCCCTGATCTTTTCTGCCTTGCCAATTTCAATGGCTGTGAAAGGCAGCTTCCATTCGGTGAGGAAGCCTCTGCCTCTCGGATACCTGATTGAAAATGTACCTGAACTTTCTAATTGTGCAGTGTACATCATGTTGCGGAGTTCCAGTTCGTTCAGGGGCGCAGCAATTACAATATCAGGGATCATTCTCATATAGGCCAGGTCGAATGCGCCATGATGGGTCGCACCATCTTCACCTACCAAACCTCCGCGGTCGAGGCAAAATACAACATGTAGTTTTTGAAGGGCTACATCGTGTATTACCTGGTCAAGTGCACGTTGCATAAAAGTTGAATAAATATTACAGAAGGGGATCATCCCCTGTGTCGCCAGGCCGGCAGCGAATGTAACGGCATGTTGTTCTGAAATACCAACGTCGAAAGCCCTGTCCGGCATAACCTGCATCATCATGTTAAGCGAACATCCTGAAGCCATAGCCGGAGTGATGCCTACAATGCGTTCATTTTTTTCGGCTAATTCAATGATTGTTTTGCCAAAAACGTTCTGGAATTTTGGGGACAATTTTTCAGCACATTCGGTATTAATGATCTCTCCCGTGTTTTTATCGAATACTCCCGGCGAATGGTAGGTAGTAGGTTCCTTTTCGGCATTCGGCAAGCCTTTGCCCTTTACGGTAATGGTGTGCAATATTTTGGGACCCGGAATCCGCTTAAGATCGCGGAGGATTTTAACGAGATGGATCACATCATGTCCGTCAGTAGGGCCAAAGTACCTGAATTTAAAAGCTTCAAAAAGATTGCTCTTTTTTAAGATAGTTGATTTTACTGCATTCCCGACCTGCTTGATGATTGAACGGGAATTGGCGCCATAACTCGTATCACCACCCATTATTTTCCAAACCAAATCTTTAAACCGGTTATATGATCTTGATGTGGCAATATCGAGAAGGTATTCTTTGAGTGCTCCTACATTTTTGTCAATAGCAATATTATTATCATTAAGGATAACAAGCAGGTTGGCTTTTGAAACACCGGCATTGTTCATGGCTTCCATTGCCATACCGCCTGTCATTGAGCCGTCACCGATGACGGCAATATGTTGCTTCCCGGTGTTTTTCAATAAGGATGAAGCGACAGCCATTCCAAAAGCGGCGGAAATGGAAGTAGAAGAGTGTCCGGTTCCAAAAGCATCATATTCGCTTTCCGACATTTTTGGGAAGCCGCTTATTCCGTCAAATTTACGAAGTGTGTAAAATCTGTCTTTCCTGCCTGTAATGATCTTATGTGCATAAGCCTGGTGACCGACATCCCATATCAGTTTATCCGCAGGTGTTTCGAAAACATAATGAATGGCTACAGTCAGCTCTACCGTCCCAAGACTTGCTGACAAGTGACCCGGATTTACCGAGATCACTTCAATGATAAACCGCCGGATTTCATCACACAGCCGGGGCAATTCATCCTCGCTGAGTTTTCTTAAATCAGCAGGAGAATTAATAGTGGATAATAAAGTCCCGGCTTCTGGAGACATAATTTATTTTTTATGCAAAAGTATATTTTTTTAAAGCGACATTCCTGGATTAACCAATCTTTTCAAATGAAGAACCAAAACCCTAAACCTCAGATTAATTGTTCCGGCAGGCAGCATCAGGCTTAAAGTAAACCGAGCTCAAGCATCGCTGCTTCCGACATCATGTCTTTATCCCAGGGTGGTTCAAATGTTAGCTCCACACGAACCTGGTTCAGTCCTTCAATATTACCGACACGCTCCTTCACTTCAACCGGAAGGGATTCAGCAACAGGGCAATTCGGAGAGGTAAGTGTCATCAGAATATCAACATTATAATCATCATCTATCTTTACTTCATAAATCAGGCCCAGTTCATAAATATTCACCGGTATCTCAGGGTCATAAACATCCTTAAGCGTTTCGATGACGGCATCGCCGAGGATTCCTTTTGTTATTTCGTTTGACATAAAAATTAGTTCAAAGTTTCAAGTTTAATGTTTCAGGAAGCATGGACCAAGGAGCACGGAGCAGGGAGTTTCGGGTTCAAAGTTCAGGGTTCTCTGTTCTCTGTTCTCTGTCCTGAGCTTGAGACATCTAATATCTAATATCTAAAATCTAAAATCTAAAATCTCAAGTATCCTTTCTCAAGTCTCCTTTCTCATGACTAAATACTAAATACTCAGTACTAACCATTTACCTCCATCTTCGTCTTAAAAACAAGTGCGTACAATTTCATTTGTTTGATCATTGAAACCAAACCGTTCGAACGGGTAGGGGAGAGGTGTTCCTTTAACCCGACCTGATCAATAAAGTTCAGGTTAGAATTCAGTATGTCGTCCGGCCTTTGATTTGAAAGAACTCGTATCAGCAGGTTTACAATTCCCTTGGTAATGACGGCATCACTGTCGGCTTTAAAAACAATTACCCCATCTTGCATTTCTGCCGACAGCCATACTTTTGACTGACAGCCGGAGATCAGATACTGATCGGTTTTGTATTTTTCATCAATCACCGGAAGCGATTTTCCCATCTCAATCAGGTAATTATACTTATCCATCCAGTCTTCAAAAATTGCGAACTCATCAATGATTTTTTGCGCCTGTTCCTGAATACTCATCTTTTATTCTAATTTATTTCGCTCAACTTCAATTTTCAAACTCCAAACTCCAAACTTCAAACTTCAAACTCCTACTAAATACTCTCTACTAACAGCCCCCCATCATCCCAGCATTTCCTGAACTTTATGAATTGCTCCCATCAGAACATCTGCCTCTCCTTTTGTATTATAAAACGCAAATGAAGCCCGGAGCGTACCCGGGATATTAAATCTGTCCATCACAGGCTGGGCGCAATGATTACCAGTCCTCAGCGCTATCCCCAACTTATCAATTATTGTTCCTGCATCATAGGGATGTATGCCTTTCAGGTTAAATGAAATCACTCCAATCCGTTCACATTTATCCCCATAAACCGTAATTCCCGGAATAGTTACAAGGCGTTCTGAAGCATAATTAAAGAGTTCTTTTTCATAAGCTTCAATATTTTCCATTCCGATAGATTCAATGTAGTGAAGAGCTTTATCAAATCCGATCATATCAGCCACATTTGGAGTTCCGGTTTCAAACTTAAAGGGGAGATCATTAAAAGTTGTTTTTTCAAATGTCACTGTCTTGATCATTTCACCACCCGTTTGATAGGGAGGAATTTCGTTGAGTATTTCTTCCTTGCCATACAAAATGCCTACCCCCATCGGTCCGTAAAATTTATGACTGGAGAAACAATAAAAATCACAGTCGAGGTCTTTAACATCAACTTTTTTATGGACGATACCCTGTGCTCCGTCAATCATAACCGGAATGCCTTTATTGTGGGCCATTTTTATGATTTCTTTTACCGGAAGAATAACACCCAGTGAGTTGGATATATGAGTGACGGATATGATTCTGGTTCTTTCGTTCATCATTGATTCCAGCTCGGCAAGGCGAAGTTCCCCACTGTCATTAACAGGAATGATCCTTAGCTTTGCTTGTTTTTCTATACAGATCATTTGCCAGGGTACAATATTGGCATGATGTTCAAGCGCCGAGATGATCACCTCATCACCTTTTTTCAGGAACTTTTTTCCAAATGAATTTGCCACCAGGTTTATGGCATCAGTGGCACCTTTGGTGATAATGATTTCATGTGAATAACGGGCGTTAAGATACTGACAGATATGATTTCGTGCATCTTCAAACGCATCCGTTGCTTTTTGGCTCAGATAATGAACCCCCCTGTGAACATTGCTGTTGATGGTAGAATAATATTCCGAAATAGCACCTATAACTACTTTTGGTTTTTGCGAGGTAGCTGCATTATCAAGATAAACAAGCGGTTTTCCATATATGGATTGATGAAGCGAAGGAAAATCTTTCCGGATATTATTAACATCAAAGTTCACTGCCACCGGAATTATATTTTACTCATATCAATGTTAAAATCGTATATCTTTTCCTGGTTCCTGCAATGCAAAACACATTGGTCGCAAATGGCAAGTTCACCGCGAAGTCTTTTTTTCACAAGATCATCAATCCTGTCTTTTAGTGGGACAATCGTAATTTTATTGATGACCTCTGCTGCAAATGCATACATAAGTAATAGTTTCGCATTATATTCACTTATACCCCTCGATTTGATATAAAACATTGCCTCATCATCCAGTTGCCCGACAGTGGCTCCGTGGCTGCATTTCACATCATCTGCATAGATCTCAAGAAAAGGTTTGGCATTTACAGTCGCTTTGTCAGAAAGGAGAACATTACGGTTTTTCTGGTAGGCATTGGTTTTTTGCGCATCTTTCCGAACCAGGATATGCCCGTTAAAAACCGCTGTGGACTGATCATCTAAAATTCCTTTAAACAATTCATTTGATGTACAACCCGGTTTGGCATGATCAACAAAGACCTGGTTATCTACGTGTTGTTCTTTATCAACGAGGTACAATCCGTTTATATCCGCATTGGATCCTTCGCCATCCAGAGTGATGCGGATATCATTCCGGATTAGCCCTCCGTTAAGTGAAATGGCAAAGCTGGTGAGGTTGCTGTTAGCCGACTGATAAAAGAATGTAGAATTGATAAGCGAAGTAATGTTATTAAGATTCTGAAGCTTGTAGTGATCCACCTTTGCACCCTCATCCATGAATACTTCGGTAACTGTATTTGTAAAACTGGACTTATGATTATGCGAATCATCGCAATGGACAAGGGTTAATTTACTGTTTTTGCCAACAATCACAAGGTTTCTGTTTTGTACAAATAAGTTATCCTCTTTGTTCAGAATATTGACCATTTGGATTGTTTTGTAAGTCTCAACCCCATCCGGTACGTAAATGAATATTCCATCCTGCGCGTAAGCGGTATTAAGAGAATTCAAACCATTCTTGTTTTCTTTTGCGTATTGATTGTAATGTTTTAGGATGATTTCGGGATATTCTTCCATAGCCCTTGCAAAACTCCCTAAAATGGTTCCGTCGGGCAATTTTGTAAGCGGTTTGTCGCGATAAACATACCAGCCATTGTACAACGAGATGATATGTGTATCAAAATCCGGAACTTCACATTGAAAAACTTTTTCAATATCAATATGTTCCTTAGCGGGTTCAAAATAGAAATTATAATCACGGTCGAGTACTTTCTTCAGGTCGGTATTCTTCCAGGCTTCCCATTTAATTGTTGGAAAGTCAAGCCTGAGAAAATCAGCAAAAGCAGTTTCTCTTAATGCTTTAACCTCATCAGGATCGTTATTGAAAATTTTAAATTTGTTTTTAACAAATAGCTCCGATATTTTTTCCTTCAGTACAGTTTCCATTTTGCTTTTAATCAATAAAAATTAACTCCGAACTTCAAACTCCGAACTCCAAACTTCAAACTTCTTTCAACCATTCATATCCTTTTTCTTCCAGCTCGAATGCTAATTCCTTACCGCCCGATTTAATTATTTTGCCGTTATTCAAAACGTGAACGAAATCGGGTATGATATAATCCAGCAACCGCTGATAATGAGTAATGACAAGAGTGGCGTTATCTTTTGTTTTCAGGGAATTCACTCCTTTTGCAACTACCTTAAGCGCATCAATGTCGAGGCCAGAATCGGTTTCGTCGAGAATGGCGAGTTTCGGTTCGAGCATTGCCATCTGGAAAATTTCATTCCTTTTTTTCTCGCCACCTGAAAATCCTTCATTAACCGAACGGGTTGTAAGTTTATCATGAATTTCAAGCAGCTTGCGCTTCTCTTCCATTTTTGCAAGAAATTCACTTGCCCCGATGGGGTCAAGTCCTTTATATTTCCTGTGCTCATTGATGGCTGTTCTCAGAAAATTAATCATGCTGACCCCGGGAATCTCAACCGGGTATTGAAATCCCAGGAAAATACCTTCAAGCGCGCGTTCTTCGGTCGAAAGAGTTAGCAGATCATGACCCATATAAATTACTTCACCTTCAGTTACTTCATAGCCTTCCTTACCAGTAATTACAGAGGCCAGTGTACTTTTGCCCGTTCCATTCGGACCCATGATCGCGTGAACCTCACCAGCATTGATTTCTAAATTCAGACCTATCAGAATTTCTTTTCCCTCAATCGAAACGTGAAGGTTTTTTATTTTTAGCATAAAAAGTGATTTAAGAAATATGATGTATGATATTAGATTTATGATTTGGTTTGAGCAGTTTTCTTACTTGCAACGAAAATCGAAACCAATTCATTATTTTCTGTTAGCCCCGAATCAACAATGACCTTTTTTGACGAAAGGTTGGTCAATCGGATAATTTTTAATCCTACCAAAGTTTCTCTTAATTCTTTTAAAACAATGCCCATTTTATGAATGAAGTCTTTTTTTGATTCCGCACCACGTGCCTCACCATAATTCAAAGCTGATGACGTTGCTGATTTTACCAGTTGACCTGATAATATCTTACCTGCAGGTGAATTTGGCAAGGATTCACAAATTTCAATTACTAAAGCTGCAAACCTGATTAAGCGATCTTCCATTTCATGACTATTCATATTTAATTTAATAATGATTATAACATAATAAAAAATAAATCTAATATCATAAATCTATAATCTAATATCATACATTGGTCTTACCCCACACTTCCTTCCAAACTTATTGTCAGCAATTTCTGCGCCTCCACGGCAAACTCCATCGGCAGTTGTTTCAACACTTCCCTTGCATATCCGTTCACGATAAGACCGATGGCATTTTCAGTACTGATCCCTCTTTGCTTGCAATAAAAAAGCTGATCGTCCGAAATCTTTGATGTTGTTGCCTCATGCTCCACTATCGAGGTACTGTTTTGTGCATCAATGTAAGGAAATGTATGGGCCCCACATTTGTCGCCGAGCAAAAGAGAATCGCACTGTGAGAAATTCCTTGAGTTTTCAGCTCTTCGCAAAATCTTAACCAGTCCGCGGTAACTGTTGTTGCCAACTCCCGACGAAATCCCTTTCGAAATAATTGTGCTTCGTGTGTTCTTACCGATATGGGTCATTTTCGAACCTGTGTCGGCTTGCTGATGATGGTTTGTAACTGCCACCGAATAAAATTCACCCACCGAATTATCGCCAAGCAAAACACAGCTTGGATACTTCCAGGTAATGGCAGAACCGGTCTCAACCTGTGTCCATGAGATTTTCGAATTGTTACCTTTACACATTCCCCGTTTGGTTACGAAGTTATAAACTCCACCCTTACCATTTTTATCACCCGGATACCAGTTCTGAACCGTAGAATATTTTACCTGCGCATCCTTGAGCGCTACAATTTCAACCACAGCCGCATGAAGCTGGTTCTCATCCCGCTGAGGCGCTGTACATCCCTCCATATAGCTGACATAGCTGCCTTCGTCGGCAATGATCAGGGTTCGCTCAAACTGGCCGGTTCCGGCGCTATTGATCCTGAAATAAGTGGAAAGTTCCACCGGGCATCGAACACCCTTAGGGATATAGCAAAATGATCCATCTGTAAAAACAGCCGTATTCAATGCAGCAAAGAAGTTATCTCCCGGCGGCACAACCGATCCCATGTATTGCTTTACAAGGTCCGGATGTTTTTGAACCGCCTCACTGAAAGAGCAAAAGATGATCCCGTGCTTTTGAAGGGTTTCACTAAACGTTGTTTTAACAGATACACTGTCAAAAACAGCGTCCACTGCTACACCGCTGAGTCTTTTTTGTTCTTCGAGTGAAATGCCAAGTTTGCTAAAGGTAGCCAGCAATTCAGGATCCACTTCATCGAGGCTTCCCAACTCCTTTTTCTTCTTTGGTGCCGCATAATAAATGATTTCATTATAATCAATGGGCGGGACCTTGAGATGAGCCCAGTTGGGCTGTATCATGTTTTTCCAGCGTTCATAAGCTTTCAGCCTGAACTGAAGCATGAAGTCGGGTTCGTTTTTTTTGTTCGAAATATATCGGATTATATCCTCATTCAGCCCTTTGGGGGCAGTTTCCATTTCAATATTTGTCACAAACCCGTACTTGTAATCGTTGCGGGTTACTTCCTGTATTATATTGTTGTTGTCTTTTTCCATTTTTAGAGGCTCCTTTCAACCCCGTGCCGGGATTAAGTAAGCGGTGCAAAAGTATGAATTATCATCCTTTAAATTATCTTTCACCTCATTTGTAAAACAACAAAGACAACAATTTGTTATATTTTGAGCCATGTACATTGTAATTTAGTTCTTCTGGAATTTAATTATAATCTGATTAAAAATTTAAACTCCGAATTGATTCCTGAAAATTATAATTTATTAATTGAATAATTTTAATCAGTGAAAGAACTTTATTTTTGTACGCTTTATATTTTATATTCAATAAAGATGACTAAGCTATGAGCAAAGGTTATTTTTTCGCTGGTGATTTCGGCAATGAAAAATTCATTGTGAAAGTCCGGTTAGATATCATTTCCTTTGAGGAGGAAGGGACAAGAATTTGTTATTCTCCTGCACTTGATTTGAGCGGATATGGCGTAGATGAGGAGAAAGCCAAAAAATCGTTTGAGGTATCACTTAAAGAATTTCTAAGATATACGACCAATAATAATACATTAATTGAAGAGCTAAAAAAACTTGAATGGGAAGTTAAGGGTAGAAAGAACAACAGAATCTTTAAACTGCCATATTTGGATCAATTGTTTCAAAACAGGGAGTACCTTTCTGATATTGTTCGAAATAAAAACTTTTCAAGAACAACGCGCGAAGTAGGTATTCCGGCAATGGCCTGATATGGCAACACTGAAAAAAATTGAAACGAGAAAGTATAGAATGTTTTTGATTCAAATCGGATGCAAATAAATACGGACATCAGGAGGTCATGAACATTGGACAAGAAATGATTTAAGCGGGCCCATCACTTTTCAATCACATTTTAGGACCATACCAATCTTCATCGCTAAACAACATTTACGTCATCTCGGATTATCAAATGAGGAATTTTTAGATTTATACAGATAGTACCTCTAATTTTACTCCTGACCATTTTAGTAATTTTGCATTTTATTTTAAATTCACATTCCTAATGATAGATAATTTACCACATAGAACAGAATTATCCGAACTTGGTGAATTCGGACTGATTAATTATCTCACCAATAACATCAAGCTTAATAATCCTTCTTCGATTAAAGGTGTGGGAGACGATTCGGCAGTTTTGAATTATGGAGATAAGCAGACTCTGGTTACCACCGACCTGTTGATCGAAGGGATCCATTTCGATTTAACCTATGTGCCCTTAAAACACCTGGGCTATAAAACAGCCGTCGTCAACTTTTCAGATATCGTTGCAATGAATGGTTCGCCAAAGCAGTTACTCATTGGTATTGGGGCATCCAATCGCTTTTCTGTAGAAGCTATGGAAGAAATTTATAAAGGGATCTATCTTGCATGCAAGACCTATAAAGTTGATCTTGTGGGAGGTGACACCGTCAGTAGTCCTTCGGGCTTGTTCTTATCTGCAACTGCTATCGGAGAAGCAAAAGCCGAAGATATTGTTTACAGGAACACAGCTCAAAAGGGTGATCTTATTTTTGTTTCCGGTGATCTTGGCGCTGCATATATGGGGCTGATGCTCCTTGAAAGAGAAAAACACGCTTTTAAAGCCGATCCGAAAATGCAGCCCGACCTTGAAGGACATGATTATATTCTGGGCAGGCAGCTTAAGCCGGAAGCGCGGACAGATATTTTAAAGTTGCTGAAGGGTGTGGGCATAAAGCCGACGGCGATGATTGATATCTCTGATGGGCTGGCTTCTGAAATTTTGCATATCTGCATTAAATCAGGACTGGGTTGTAATATTTTTGAAGATAAGCTGCCAATTGATATTACAACTATTACGGTTGCAAGGGAATTTGGTATTGATCCGACAACCTGTGTGATGAATGGTGGTGAGGATTATGAGCTGCTGTTTACCATTTCGCAGGCTGATTATGAAAAGGCGAAAGGAATACAGGGAATCTCTGTGATAGGTCATCTAACTGAAAAAAATGAAGGCCATAACCTGATCAGCAAGTCGGGCTCGGTGGTTCCGATAACGGCACAGGGATGGGATGCGTTTTTGAAGAAAGGAATGAAATAAAAGATAAAAGTAAAAAGTATAAAGGAAAAAGTTAAAAGTTAAAAGGAAAAAGGAAAGGTTTCTTTGCTTATGTATCACGAATTCATTCATTCTTGATGGCGAAAAACAAACACTACAGCCAACTCGAACCGGTAATCAGATCGCTCCCCGGCAAGCCAGGTATTTACCAGTATTTTGATGCTGACGGGAATATCATCTATGTGGGCAAAGCCAAGAACCTGAAAAAACGGGTGGCAAGCTATTTCAACAAGGAGGAAACGATGAGCGGGAAGCTCAAAGTACTCGTTAAGAAAATCGCTCAAATCAAGCATGTCGTCGTGGATACCGAACTTGATGCGCTGTTGCTTGAAAACAACCTGATAAAGAAATATCAGCCGCGCTACAACGTGATGCTGAAAGACGACAAGACATACCCCTGGATTTGTATTAAAAATGAACCATTCCCCAGGATTTTCCCAACGCGTAATGTTATCCGCGACGGATCGGTCTATTTCGGGCCTTATGCTTCGGTCAGGATGATGAATACGCTGCTCGACCTGGTCAGGCAACTGTATCAATTACGGACCTGCAATCTTAGTCTCACCGAAGAAAACATCAGTAAAAAGAAATTTAAAGTCTGCCTCGAATACCATCTCGGCAACTGCAAAGGACCTTGTGAAGCTTTGCAAACCAGGGCTGACTACGAATCGTCTCTGACTGAGATCAAACAAATCATCAAGGGAAATATCAATTCGGTTATCGGACAGTTAAAGGAGCTTATGAAACACTATTCCGATCATCTCGAATTTGAAAAGGCTCAGACGGTAAAGGAAAAGCTGGAGCTTCTTCAGCGCTATCAAAGCAAGTCAACAGTTGTAAATCCGAAAATTGAAAATGCAGATGTCTTTTCCATTCTTTCAGACGCTGACTTCGCTTATGTTAATTTCATGAAAGTAGTCAAAGGCGCTATTGTTCAATCGCATACTGTGGAGATAAAGAAAAAGCTTGATGAACCGGAGGATGAGCTTTTAAGAATTGCAATTCTTGATCTCCGCCAGCGTTTTGAAAGCAATGCACCTGAGGTGATTTTACCCTTTCGGGTTGAAATGAACATTCCCGGAGTGACTTTTACTGTCCCGAGAATTGCTGACAAAAAGCATTTGCTTGAACTTTCCGAAAGAAATTGCAAATATTATAAGCTGGAAAAAGAAAAGCAGGCCGAGCTGGTTGATCCTGACCGGCATGTCAACAGGATCATGGCTCAGATGAAAAAGGACCTGAGAATGAGTAAGGAACCCAGGCATATTGAATGTTTTGATAATTCGAATCTTCAGGGAACCGAACCTGTAGCAGCGATGGTCTGTTTTAAAAGCGGAAAGCCCGATAAAAAGGAATACCGCCACTTTAATATTAAAACCGTTGCCGGACCGAATGATTTTGCTTCGATGGAAGAGATCATTTACCGGAGATATAAGCGTTTGCTGGATGAAAACCAGGAACTACCGCAACTAATTATTGTTGACGGAGGTAAAGGGCAACTGAGCTCGGCACTGAAAAGCCTTGAAAAACTTGAGCTAAGAGGTAAGATCTCCATCATCGGCATTGCTAAAAAGCTTGAGGAAATCTATTATCCAGGCGATTCGCTGCCCATGTACCTTGATAAGAAATCAGAGACATTAAAGGTAATCCAGCACATAAGGGATGAAGCACACCGCTTCGGAATTACTCATCACCGCAGGAGAAGGGAAAAGGCAACTGTGAAAACGGTTCTCACCGAAATAGAAGGAATCGGTTATACCAACGCTCAAAAACTTTTATGGAAATTTAAATCGGTGAAAAGTATTGAGAAAGCGAGCCTTGAGGATTTACAAAAGACCATAGGCAATGTGAAGGGAAAGATTGTTTACGAGTATTTTTCAAAAGAATCTATTTAGCTCTGGATTTTTTCTCACCTTTGCTTCAATATAAAACACAAAAATAATGGATGGCATTGATTATATTGTTGATGAAAAAGGGAAAAAAAAAGCTGTCATCATTGACCTTGAAACATTTGGCTCATCATACGAGGATATTGAAGATATTCTTGTTGCGTATAGCAGGATAAATGAACCCAGAATACCTTTCGAAAAAGTTATAAAAACACTTCTGGGCAAAGGTAAACTATAATGTACACCATTGTTTTTACATCTTCTGCACTTAAGGAGATTGAACTCCGTACCTCACTTAAATAGCAAGAATAATAAGGAAAATTGAAGCACTTTCATTAAATCCCGGACCACAGGGTGTTAAAAAAATAAAAGGAAAAATTGAATTGTGGAGAATCCGGTCAGGGAACTATGGGATAATTTACTCAATACAAAATATATACTGATAATTGAAATTATAAGAATCAAACATCGAAGAGAAGTATATAAGAAATAATCGCCTTTATTGAGTAATGCAATTTTACCCTGGCATCAAATTATTCCGAAAACCATTTATTACATTTGCAAAATTTAACAAAACATTTTATGAAGGGTGTTGCTTATATTATTTTAATTTTCTTATTACTAACAAGCTCTGCAATTTTTGCTCAGAAATTCAATGGAGGTGTTCTCGGTGGATTGAGCGCTTCGGAAATTTCAGGTGATGGGAAATGGGGTCCAAACCATGCAGGAATATATGCCGGTGTTTTTGTGAACCGGTATTTCAGCCCGCGATCATCTTTCCAAATGGAGCTCGATTTTATCCAAAAAGGAAGCCGTGAAAATCCGGATTCAACAAATAATTACGATTTTTATCTTTTAAGGCTTAATTATGTTGAACTCCCGTTACATTATAAATACGATTTTCATGAAAGGGGAACCCTGGAAGCGGGCCTTTCGCTGGGAGTTCTAATTTACAGTTATGAAGAAGGCAATCCCGGAAACCCTCCCAGTGGCGGAGAATTCGATAAAACTGACCTTAGCTTTAATTTTGGAGCTTACTATACCATTTTTGAAAACTTAAGGGTGAACGTCAGGTACTCAAATTCATTAATAAAAGTGAGGGATCACTCATCGGGAGCGACTTACCGGCTCAACCGGGGGCAGTACAATGAGGTTCTTAGTTTTACACTTCACTATATTATTCCGGGATTGTCACGCTGATCAGTCCCCTGAAATCCCCGGCAGAATAGCCGATAGCCCGGTCCTCCGGATATAGTTTCGCCAACTGATTTACAACAGAAGTATCCATATTTTCAGGCATACCGTGACAGCCGAGGCATAGTTGTTCAACCTTAACAGGTTTATAATAACAGAAGTAAGATTTATTATTTTCAATTACCTTCTGGACATAATAATCCGGAATTTCCCTGTCTTCAGAAATCATTTGATTGAAATATTCCAGTGCGAGTGTTTCAATACTGTCGGGTGCATTCAGTGGATTCCGGTATTTGAACGATGTCCGTTTGATTTTCAGGTTAAAGTTATTCCCGGTTGTTTCTGTGAGGGGTTGTGCTATCTGGTTGCAGACAGTTATTGCATTCAGAAATCCACCTTCTTCTATCGCTGCCTTTAGTTCTTTTTTTAATGTATTGGTGATGATTACAGATATTGAATCACCGGCAGATTTAATTTTTACCATCTCCTGCTGTGAAGGCTCAACAATCTTCATTTGAGAATTATAGCAACTGATTAATAATGCCGGTAAAAGTAAATATACAGCAATTGTGATAAATCTCTTCATGATATTTAGAAAATCAATAAATATGAGTAACTGAATAATCAGTGCTTCATTATCCCTGATATAATCAATTAAAAGTTCATGGACAAATTGATATAATCAAGGTATTCGGCTGAATCATCACCGAAAATTTCCATGGTTTCGCCGATAATTTTAAATGTACTTTTTTCACCAGCCACCCGGGAAAACAGAATTTCGAATTCACGGTTTTCTTCATCAACCATGATGATCTTCGCTAAATTTTGATGAAATCCAGAAGATAGTGCAGTATGACAAATAGGGCAATAAAAGTCAAGAGCATCACCTTCACGGTATTCGAATTCCGGATTTTTATTTACATTGTAATCACCCAGATCAGAATGAAGAGAAATTATTCCAACCTTTTGATCAGGTGTTCGCACCGAAAAAAATACAGAATCATTAAGTGCCAGGTATCCATGGCAGTGCGGGCAACGATAATTAATGTTCATAATGACATGTTCAAATAATTAAAACAAATTTCTGTCCCGAAGATACAAATTTTATTGACTTAAATCAATAAATCCACAACATATATAAAACGAAAAAGCCCCGAAAGTGTTTTACATCAAAGGCTTTGATCTTTCATTAATAAGTTTTAAACCGTCTGAACTACCTCAACAATTTCAAGTCCCCGGCTTATGGCCTTCTCATTTTCCGGAATCAAATGATGATATCGCTCCGGCAATGATTTTTTTATTCCGCGTATTACATTATCAAACCCGACCACAGGTTTCACTTTCAAATAACCGCCAAGAACGATCATGTTGAATATTTTTCTCAGTCCTAGGTTTGCAGCTTCTTTACTGGCTTCAATTCTATAAATATTGATGTCTTTGCGTGAAGGGTGATGCGTAATACCGTTGGGATCATAAAGCAAAGTACCACCAGGCTTTACCATGGATTCGAATTTGTCCATTGATTGCTGATTTAAAATGATTGCGGTATCAAAGAGATTCAGGATGGGTGAACTGATCCTCTCGTCGCTCAAAATTACTGTAACATTTGCTGTTCCACCCCGCATCTCCGGGCCATAAGAAGGCATCCAGCTGACTTCCTGGTCCTGCATTATTCCTGAATATGCCAGGATTTTACCCATTGAAAGAACACCCTGTCCACCAAAACCGGCTATGATAATTTCTTCAGTCATGACAAATATGATTTGTTAGATTTTTTACAATTGAATTATTACTTTTTAACAAGCTCTCCGTCAACCTTTATATCTCCAAGCGGATAAAACGGGAACATATTATCTACCATCCACTGGTTTGCCTGGACCGGGGTCATTTTCCAACCTGAATTACAGTTCGAAACGATTTCAACAAAGGTCAGACCCTTGTTTTGCTGCTGCAATTCGATGGCTGTCCGAACGGCTTTTTTTGCTTTTCTCACACTTACCGGAGTATGCACTGCCTGACGGGTAACATAATAAGTTCCGGGTAACTGAGCAATCAGCTCGGTCATTTTTAAAGGATGCCCCATCCTCTGCCATTCCCGTCCGTAGGGAGTGGTTGATGATTTCATTCCTTCCAGTGTTGTCGGGGCCATTTGTCCGCCGGTCATACCGTAAATCCCATTATTTATAAAAAATATTGTAAAATTTTCTCCGCGGTTGGCTGCATGTATTGTTTCAGCAGTTCCGATGGCCGCCAGGTCGCCATCACCCTGATAAGTAAAGACGGTCTTTTCGGGATGGAGTCTTTTAATAGCAGTTGCCAGTGCCGGTGCCCGGCCGTGTGCTGCCTGCTGCATATCAATGTTCATGAAATCATAAGCTAGAACGGAACATCCAACCGGAGCAACACCAATTGTCTTCGCTTGTAATCCCATTTCATCTATAACCTCCATTATGATCCGGTGTGCCGTTCCATGGCCACAGCCCGGACAATAACTCAATACGTTATTGGTCATCATGCTGGTTTTTTTATAAACCAGGTTTTCGGGATTGATTATCTCAGCCTTTGTGATTGTATCTGCCATAGTTTTAACCTTTGATGAATTGATGTTCCAAAAAATCTGCTACTTCAGTAGGTGATGGGATTATGCCTCCCATCCTGCCAAAATGATAAACCGGGACTTTGCATTCGACGGCAAGCTTGATGTCTTCGATCATTTGTCCTGCGCTCATTTCAACACTTAAAATTCCTTTGACATTTTTTACCATTTTATAAAGCGGTTCTTTCGGGAAAGGATAAAGTGTGATGGGTCTGAATAAACCGACTTTAATACCTTTAGCCCTTAAAATCTGTATGGACTTCAGGCAAATCCTTGCACTTGTTCCATATGCGACAAAAAGAAATTCCGCATCATCGCATTGTATCTTTTCAAATCGTACTTCAACTGCTTCTATTTCTCTGTATTTTTTTTGCAGTTTAATGTTATGTTTTTCCTGAACCAGTGAATCCAGGTTGAGGGAAGTAATGATGTTTCTTTCACGGTTGGGAGTTTTACCGGTGGTTGCCCATGGACAATTCCTTATGATTTCTTCTTCGGTTAATCGTATTTTCTGATCACCGGTCTGTACTTTCTCCATCATTTGCCCTATTGCGCCATCGGATTGAACCATCACCGGCGTCCGGTACTTAAAAGCAAGTTCATATCCAAGCTCCACATAATCATACATTTCCTGCACCGATGAAGGAGCGAGTACTATTGTGTGGTAATCTCCATGTCCGCCGCCTTTTGTGGATTGAAAATAATCGGCCTGTGAAGGCTGGATAGTTCCTAAACCAGGCCCACCACGGACAACATTAAGTAAAACACATGGCAGTTCGGCTCCGGCCATGTATGAAATACCCTCCTGCATGAGACTAATGCCCGGGCTGGATGATGATGTCATTACTTTTTTACCACAGGCAGCACCGCCATACAACATATTGATTGAGGCCACTTCGCTTTCTGCCTGAAGAACGATCATTCCCGTCCGCTCATGAGGTTTTTCGGCGGTAAGATATTCCATTACCTCTGATTGCGGCGTGATCGGATAACCAAAATAACCGTCCACTCCAGCCCGTATTGCTGCTTCGGCAAAGGCTTCATTCCCTTTCATTAATTTGAGCTCTTTTCCCATATTGTCATAGTATTTTTTACGAAAACTATACTTTTACTCTATAAACAGTGATCACACCATCAGGGCAAACAACTGCACAATTGGTGCAGCCGGTACATTTGCCGTGAATGTCCTGCATATAATGATACCCTTTGCCGTTCACTGCATCTACCATTGCAATGGTTTCGGTAGGGCAATGTGCGAGGCATACTTCACAACCTTTGCACTTTTCAATGTCAACGACTATTTCTCCTTTTAAAGCCATAATGTTTAATATATCGTAAGTTCTTACGTCCTCATTCCGCTTGTTGTTTTAAGCTGCAGTAACAAGTTAAGAACTTTTATGACCCGTACTGTGAGCAGAATAACAACCGGACGAAATTAGAAAAAAATCATGGGAAACAAAGGAAAAAGAATTTTTTTTGGAAAGGGTACCAATAATGACAAAAAATAATTGCACGAAGGCTGTAGAGTAATCCTTTAATTACTCTGTTTTAATCATCTTCTTCATTTGACTTAACCTCCCGTTTATTTCGAGGGCATATAAATAAATTCCTGTCCGCAATTCCGACGAATAAAATGTTGTGAGGTGCGATCCGTGATTTATCGAGCCAAGATTCAAACTTTTAATTTTCTTGCCCGTGAAATCAAAAATGATTAGTGAAACAAAAGCATCCTCTTCAAGGGTGTATTCGATTGTTGTGGTGTATGTGAAAGGGTTGGGCACATTTTGCAGCAACTGACCTGATTGTTCATCATTTTCCTGTAGTGAAGTCAAAATTTCTTTTTTTCTGAAAATCAACTTGGTATATCCGGATGGTCCAATAACCGTATCAACATGAACATTGATAAAATAAATGTATCCGTTTTTACAGAGTAATCGGTTATGATAGAAGGTATAATTGTTTTCATCAATTGTACTTACTTCCCATTCATCGTTTATTTTTTTATATTCTTTCAGGTAAAAACTTTCATTGATGTTTTCTACTTGAATAATATATTTTCGGTTAAAATTATCAATCACAATTGCCGGAAAGTTGCCATAACAATTAATCAATTCAGGAACAGACCAACCTTCTGATGTTTTGTAGCGGTACATTATGCTGTCGTTATCGTAAGCCACTCCAGGAACATGCTGACACCAAACAAAATGTGGAAATAACTGATTATCTAAAACCATGTCATTATTAGGAAGAATAGTATTTGAACCAATTATTTCCGGAATACTCCAGGCGTCATTATTAAATTTAAAATAAGTAATCCTCGAATAGGATAACATTGGGTTAAAATCTCCCATGATATTTAGTGAATTATCCCCGCCTACAATAATTTTTAAAAACATTGCACTGTCGCACGGATTAAATACTTCGCTCCATTCATTATTTCCAACATCCAAATACCGATAATACACTGTTCCCGATGCCCAGTGCCAGAAACAGTATAGACGGTTATTATTATCTGCGACTAATAAATTACGATGGCCATTATCCAGATCAATTGTATCAGGATCAGACCAGGTATCCCAGTTGATTCCATCATTGAATTTGTAAATAATATGCGGGTCAAACATATCATCATCATATGTCAGATGAATTGTTCCTTCACTATCGCTGACAATATGCGGGTACGACATCCGTTTGTCATTATTTTGAGAAACATTATAAGGCGTCGTCCAGGTTTCGCCATCATCTTCTGACTTAGAATACCAAATTCGGTAAAAAATTTGCCCATGTTGCGTGCTCCATACACAATGAATTATCCCATTATTATCGACACAGAAATCAAGATAAGCGGAATAGAGCTGGGATTGCCAGGGATTGATAACTACAGGTTGAGACCATTCCTGGCTTTGGCTTATTGACCAGAATAACAGAAAAATACAGGTTATTTTTATTTGGCGATATGGCTTAAAAGCTTTCACTCTACCACCTCCACCTCATAGCTTCCTTCCGTGTTCTCACTTTCATTGTAGTCCATCAGGAATGTATTGTTCACTTAATTGTTGTTTAATTTTGCTGTTGTAAAGTTAGAATACTTTTTTCAATATTTACAAAAATTTTTACGATTACCTGAAGGGAAAAGAACCGGTTCAATAGATCATAGTATGTACACATTGAAAATGTTGGCATTATTATCTAAATGATTGATTTATTAGGACGTACATCCACCCCGGAATTTTCCACAGGGGTCTGTCGTGTCTGGAAAGATGCCACGGGATTTTCCGGAACCAACCTTAAACCTTGAACTTTGAGACCACTCCGAAAAGTATTGTTAAACGTCATTGCAATCCCGCTCCAGGCGGGAGAAGCAATCTGTTCATTATCAAATGATACGAATTGCTTCACCACGTTCGCAATGACTTATGATAACTTTTCAGGGTGGACTCAACATTTGATATAAGATCATAACAGAGTTTCGTTAATTTTGTAAAAAATTCATCAAATGACAGAAATCAAAGAAATATTAAAACTAAGTGTGGAAGAACGCCTCCATCTGGTTCAAACCATTTGGGACAGCATTTCGGGAGAAGCCGAAGAGGCTGATATCAGCGATGAGCATAAGGCAATTTTAAATGACCGCCTTGAGTCCTATAAAAATAATCCGAAAGACAATGTGCACTGGGAGGAAGTTGATAAAAAGGTCAGAAAGGTTTTATGACTTTTAAAGTAGAATTTCGGAAGGAAGCTCTTGAGGATTTGCTTAATACCATCGCCTGGTATGAAAAACAAGTTCCCGGATTGGGCGATGAATTCTATTTAGCTTTTTCAAATGAAATAAGGATATTCCGCCATAATCCTCTGATATATGCGCCCAAATACAGGGAAATCAGAAAGGCAATAACCAAAAGATTTCCATACATTATTTATTTCATCGTTAAACCGCCTGAAATAGTAATCATAATTGCAGTACTCCATATGAAACGAGGATCAATTACCTTTAAAAAAAGAATGAATAAATTATAAAAAGGAAAAATTTCTATCTGACCGGATGATTTTCCTGGAATGTCTTCAGCCGGGTTTCAAGTACCGGGAATTGATCACGTTGTATTAAGGAAACACATGCCCTGATCCCTTCCAGCCTTTCGCTGCCGGTAATCTCAAGGGATATGGCGCTAATGCCATAAGAAAGTAATTCTTTTAATAGTTCATCACCGGTAAACCCTGGATAAGAGAAAGTAAAGTAAAATCCATCGGCAATGGGATTATCTTCGTCTTTATCATAAACAATTTTAAATCCGTTGTCAATAAACGTTTTTTTCATAATCTTCGCTTTTTCTCCGTATTCTTTCACCACCTCAACAAAATTGTAAGTGCCGTCGTTAACTGCTTTAAGTATGGCTGCAAGGGCAAACTGAGGTGTATGGGCTGTTCCGGAACTGATGGCATAAACCGATCCGAATATCATTGCTTTTCCAACCTGATCAAAGGCATAGAACCTCTTTAAATCGGGAGCGATGGTTTGAAATACATGGTTCGAAATGGCCATCATTCCCACACGCTGGCCCGCATAGCTGAATGCCTTGGAACTTGAAATAAGCAAAACATATTTATCAGTATAATGCGAAACAGAAGGCTGGTAGGGCGGTTGTCCCGGTTTTGAATAATCTTTACGGAAATCCATCCCGAAATAAGCCAGGTCTTCAATAACAATGACGTTGTACTTATCAGCTAATTCAGCAATTATTTTTAATTCTTTTTCAGTAAAACAAATCCAGGATGGATTATTAGGGTTTGAATATAAAATGGACGAAACTTTACCACCTGCCATGTAAGATTCCATCTTATCGCGGAGTTTATCGCCACGGTAATTATACACATCAAATGCATAATGCTTTTGTCCTAAAATGCGGCATTGCTGCTTATGAACGGGAAATCCGGGATCAAGAAATAAGGTTCCGTCTCTGTCAGCAAACATCCTGTTGATGGTCAGAAAAGAAGCGAATGCTCCCATCATTGACCCGACTGTTGGCAGACAGCCTTCTTCATTTATATCAATATTGAGAAAAAGCTTGCAAAACCTGGAAATTTCTTTTTTTAATGAAGGAATTCCATAGATGTCAGGGTAAATGGCTGCCATTCCCCGGTGAAGTGCATCAATTTCAGCTTCTATGGCAATCTGAGAAGGCGGAAGACCGGGTATCCCCATTTCCATCCTGATGAACTTTTCACCGGAGTCTTTTTCGATTCCATCAATTAATTTCTTTATTTCCCTTATGGAAGCGCGGCCAACGCTTACGATACCGCTCTCTTCTAATCTTCTGCTGACAATTGCTGAACTGACTGGTGTTTCCTTCATACTTTAAATCTTAAAAGGTTGAATTTTTTTCATTTTTACAAGTCACCAAATATATAAATTTTGAATATACAAAGCAGGGGGCTGAATTTTTTTAATTAAAATTATTGTTCATTCTTCTGTTGAAAGATTCTGTTGAATGTTTGCATGGGTTGGGATTGTTGGTTTATATTTGTTCATCTTAAACTTACAACAATGAAATACGGATTCATAGCAGCGCTTTTTATTATTGTTCCCCTAATTTCGATCCCTCAGAATACAGCACAGGACATTACAAAAGAACAATCAAGTTATGCTTTCGGCCAGATTTATTCAGGATTTTACTATTGTTTTAAAGATTCTTACAAACCACAGACAGCCTTTGTATTTAACCAGGGAATTCTGGGGTACTTCCATGAATTTTCGGGAAAGGTAAGTGGCAGGATCATGTTTGATGTTACCCGAACTACTCATCTCGATTCGTTGATTGATGTTGATGGCAACCGTGTAAAATATTATTATTTTGAAGGAAGCAAATATACTGCCTACCTAAAGATGGCTGAAATTTCATGGAACATTAATAAGGTCTTCACCCTACGGGTCGGGCAGTTGCTGAATACAGAGTACCTCACATTTCAGGATAAATTCTGGGGATACCGTTATATAGACGTGACTTACCTGGAAAAGTTCAGGCTCGGGAATCCGGCTGATTTTGGAGTTCAACTGGATTATACCCTGAAGGATAAGTTACTGAACCAGTTCTCGGTTGTTAATGGAGAAGGCCCGTTTCGCCACCAGGATGAGTATGGTAACTTCATTTTTTCGGATAATATTCAGTTTTATCCAACCAAAAACCTGACTTTTAAATTATATGCGGATTATGGCCCATCACCCGATACCGGATCAGATGCCGCGAAAGCAAGTATTGCAGGATTTGCTGGTTATAAAAACGACAAATTCAGGATAGGAGGCGAATATGCTTATGTTTTTAACTTTGGATATATCGATCAGTATGATTTTTACGGACTCTCAGTTTATGGTTCTCTGGTTCTGAATAATCATTTTCAGGCTCTTGCAAGGTTCGATCATTTAACATTTGGTAAACCAGGCAATCGTTCTGAAATCAACTATTATATAGCCGGTTTTCAGTATGAACCGGCAAAACCTTTTACTACATCTGTAAATTTCAGGTATTATTCAGTAGATGCCCTGCCTTTTGTGTATGTTAATTTTGGATTGAAGTTTTAACCGGAACTAAAAAAGAAACTACGGGATTTAAAACGAGCGAAACTCCCATACCAATCGTACCTGCTTCAGGAGAAGGGATTCCAACCACATAAAGAATAATACAGGCAGCCAGGCCAAGAACCATTGAAGCTATTGCCCCTGCCTTATTCGCTTTTTTCATAAATAATCCCCACACGAACGGGCCGAGAAATGCCGATCCGATGGCGCCCCAGGATATTCCGAGAATTGTGACTATGGTTTCCGGCTTTATTAAGGCAATGATCACCGATAAGAGAACAAAAAATGCGTTGGAAACCCGCATCAGCAAAGTGAGCCTTTTATCGCTGAGATTCCTGTTAATAAATCCTGCATAAAAATCTTTGGAAAGTGATGAACTTGAAATCAGGATGAGTGAGGCAAGTGTGGACATTGAAGCTGCAAGGATCAGTAGCAGAACGACTATAGATAATGAATTGGGAATGACTGTCGTGAGCATGACAGGCATCAGGGCATCTACATTAGGATTTCCATCAGCTAAAAAAGCGTTAGGAGAATTTTCAGGGTTCAGAAAGAAACGGGAAGTAGAACCAATATAATATGCTACGATCCCAATCAGTAATGAAAACAATGTTGATGCGATCATCCCGATATAAACCGAGCGTCTGTCGCGGATCGCATAAAATTTCTGTACCAGTTGCGGCATCGCAAAAGGCGCCACACTCGTTAGTATGATCAGTGAAAATAATGGCCACCAACCGGGAGGACCGATTACGGCAGTCAAACCTGGATTGATCTGATTAAGTCCCTCCGTAATGTTTTGGAAGCCGCCTCCTTTATTAACTGTAACGGCTACAAGAATGATCACTCCGGCGGTCATGATCATTCCAAAAATTACATCCACAATAGCCATAGATTTGTATCCGCCCATAACCAGGTACAGTGCGGTAAAAACGCCCATAAATACTACGGTGTGCCAATACTGGATACCCGGGAAGGAATAAGTGAAAAGATAGGATAGGCCAATGAATACTGCTGCCGAATAGGGAACAAGGAAAACAAAGATCGCGATTGAGGCAAAGAGCTTTAGGAAAGGTGAGTTGTACCTCTTTTCAAGGTATTCACTCATCGTGTCCACCTTATATTCAACTGAGATTTTTTTAATTCTCCACCCAAGCAATGCCCAAACTCCGAGGACACCGACCAATCCGTTAAAAATACCAATCCACATTCCGGAATATCCGAATCCCCATCCGACTTTTCCGGCAAAGCCGATGAAAACAACTGCTGAAAAATAGGCTGTCCCATAAGAAAAGGCGCTCATCCAGGGACCAATATTAGCACCACCGTGAAAAAAGTCTTTGAAAGATTTTGTCCTTCGCATTCCAATGTACCCGATCACCAGGATCATCAATGCATAAAGGGAAATAAGGATAATTTTGATAACCATTTTAATCTGATAACCTGTTTTGAAATAAATCGAACACCCTCAATAAAGTTAAATTTTATTGATAGCTGAAGCATCTTACCCAGGCGATATCCATCGAAACCGGCAACTGAGCATGAGCAGCATTTCCACTTATTCCGGAACTGAATACCAGGTACATTTCTTCCTGCGGAACGCCTTGTGTCTGTTCATTTACAACCACGTCATTGATTTTCCAGGTGAGCTTATTTTTCGTCCATTCGAGTGTGTAAATAAAATAATCCTGGCTGACATCAAGGCCGGAAAATTCTCCGGTTTTCTTTTCCGGCGCTTTTTTGTCGGAAATATTTCCATAGAGATTCGCCATATCTACTTTGGATTTCTTGTCGCTTAATTTCATGATGTCCACGTGCGGCAGGTTCATCTCTGATGCCATCCAGAAATGATAATGAACAGGCTTTGAATAATTCACTTTTATCTTAGCCTCAATTTTACCAAATTTTTGCCTGTGCGATTTGGCAGTGCTGATAAGCCCCGAAGTATAACTAAATTCCTGAGGAATAAAACCAAAAGGTTGTTTCCACATCTTTCCTTCTGTTTTTTCGGAACGTGTAACAATCTTTAATATACCATCCCTTAATTCAATATTTTTACCGTCTGTCGGGAAAGCCTTTTCGGTCTCGAACGCATAAGCGTCATTGATGAGTTTGTCGCCCCAGTAATAACGAGTCATCCATTTGTTTCTGTCAAGTTTATTTTCTTTAAAGTCATCTTCAAAAACAAGTTTTACTTTTTTGATCTCATCGAACTTATTGGAATCTTTAATTGCCAGGTACCATTTGAACTTCTTTGAGTTTTTGTAATTGTCATATTTTGAACGTTTTTCCTTTTCAGTGGTCTCCTTTGCTTCGAGCGATTTCATCAGGTTCTTGTGCTCATCCGACTTGAGGTATTTCTCATTGGCGAGATAATCCGCAAGTTCTTTTGATTTCTCAAATGCGACAAATGTTTTGTAGCTTGAAGAATTTCCGAATTTATAAAAGTCTCTAATGGATTTTGATTTCTTTTTATTCAGGTAGGAATGGAGCTGTTCATTGAGCTTTGCTAACTCTTTTGTTGAAGAATCAAGCTTATCTTTATGTTCCTTCGAATTGCTGTAGCTTTCAAGCTCATAGTATTTTTTGAGTTCAGACGATTTCTCAAAAGACATATATTCCTTGTAGGCGCTGGAATCCCTGAATTTATAATATTTTTTTATAATGCCTGATTTTTTCAAATGGTCATATTCTGCCAGTTTTTTACCTTCTGCCGATTCTTTAAATGTTTTGGGGTCCGCTGTGCTTTTAGCTTTCTGGAATTCCTTTGAACCAACTAACTTTTCGAGATCTTCTAACTTTTTTAGTTCAACTGATGTGGTTGTATGGTTAAAGGTTTTTAACTTTTCCGAATCTTTAAACCTGAAATAATTCCTGACAGGCTTCGATTTCTTTAGCTGATTGAATTCAGCAATTTTCTTTTCCTCACCGGCTTTCTGATTTTCGAAATTCTTCTTTTCGTCTTCAAACTTTTTGGAAGTCACCACTTTCTCAAGCTCTTCAAAATCCTTCAATTCCCTTGAATTTGCAAAAGCAAGATATTCCCTGAGTTTTGCCGAATCCCTGAATTTAAAATAGTCTTTGAACGGTTTAGACTTTTTTCTTGTTTCGTACGATTTTATTTTTTCGTTTTCCTTGTTTTTAGTGTTTTGAATCGAAGTAATGGTGTCAATACATTCCTTTGATTCAAGATATTTCCCAAGCTCATTGAAATCTTTTAGCTCCTGCGAACCAATATATCCGATGAGTTCATCAAATTCCTTCTGAAGGTTTGTTCTGTCTGTTTCAATCTTAGAAGTTTTTGGGATTGAACTGAATTTCGAAAAAATAAAGTATTTACTTCCAAATGCAATATTTGCCATTTTCTTATCCTGATTTATTTATTTCATGAGACAATGATACAAAAGTAAAAGTTTCAGATTACAATTTTTTCGAGATATTAATTCTCGCATCCACTGCAATAATTTTGTTTTCCGAGCCCAATAACGGATTGATATCCATTTCTGCAATCTCAGGTGCTGCAATAACCATCGCCGATACTCTTGTAATAATTTCTGTGAAAGACTCAAGGTTTATACCCTTCTGACCCCTTATGCCTTCAAGAATTTTCTTTCCTTTTAACCTGCTGATCATATCCAGCGCCTCTTCTTTGCTAACAGGAGCAAGAGCAGATTGAACATCTTTAAGAACCTCAATGAAAATGCCGCCGAGTCCGCAAAAAACAAGATGACCGAATTTGGGTTCCCTTTTCACGCCGATAAAGAGCTCAATGCCCGATAACATCGGTTGGAGGAGGATACCTTTGGTTTCCGGAATCCTCATCATTCTGGTAAATTCACTGGTTAAGGAAATTTCATCCCTCACATTCAGAACCACTCCACCGACATCCGATTTATGAAGAGGACCGACTACTTTCATCACCAGTGGATAGCCTGTTTTCTGAGCTGCTTTTTTAATTTCATCTGCACTTGTAACAACTGTTTCTTTTGCTCTCGGAATTCCTGCTGCATCAAATAGTTCCCCTATTTCGAAAGGTGATAAATACCCTTCCTTCGCCTCATCTACGACCTTTCGTATTGCCTCATTGTCAATTTCGGGAACTTCGACCTCTTCCGGCTGTGGCTCTGGTGTAAAATAAACCTTTGCCAGAGCAGATCCCAGGTGAACCTCATCCGGAAAATTGATCCTTCCTTTACTTAAAAACTCATCCACTTCTTTCCTGGCCGTAATAATCGAAGGCAAAACCGGAAAAATAGGCTTGGGCGAAGTTTTCATTTTCTCGTCAAGGAGATTATATACATCGTTGATGGGAACAAGTCCCGGAGTACCGAAAATAACGACCATTGCATCAATATGATCGAATTTTTCATTTACGTAGTCTATAATTGTCCCGAGTTGTTCGGCTGTCCCCGTAGCAAGGAAATCTATCGGATTGTTTACAGATGAACCTGGAAAAAGCCTGGCTTTTAATTCATCAGCGTATTTCCCATTAATCGGCGGTACATTCAGACCCCCGTTGGATAAAGCATCAGTTAGCATCACTGCTGGCCCTCCTGCATGTGTTATGATGGCAATATTTTTACCTTTTAATTCAGGATGTAGGAAGACCGAAGCGACGGCGACCAGTTCTTCCCTGATGTAACACCTTATAATTCCCGCTTTACGGAATAAAGCATCAACAGCAATATCCGGTGTAGCCAGTGCGCCGGTATGCGACGACGCCGCCCTTAAACCGGCTTCAGAACTTCCTGCCTTAATGGCCGCTATTTTACAGCCTTTCCTGATAAGGGAACTTGCATGTTTTAATAATATCCCGGGATTATCAATGTTTTCGAAATAGAGTAATTTTACGAGAGAGGTATGTTCCGGAGGCGAGGTTTCATCCATATATTTGATCATTTCCTCTATCCCCATTTGGGCAGAATTACCTGTGGAAATAATTTTGGAAAACGATAATCCTTTATGAATGCCCGATTCCATAAAATAGCAGGCGGTTGCTCCGGAAGCCGATAGAAGGTCGCATCCGTTTGGGTCGAGTTTTGGAATAGG
This sequence comes from Bacteroidales bacterium, assembly GCA_020052415.1. GTDB lineage: Bacteria > Bacteroidota > Bacteroidia > Bacteroidales > JAADJA01 > JAADJA01. The sequence continues at coordinate 43,018 of JAGVPB010000060.1, forward strand.
CTGAGTGAAAACTCCGTGAAAAGCAGGGGTAAGGATGCCAATGCAATTGGGGCCGATAAGCGCTGCATCGTATTTGTTAATCTGGTTTACCACTTTTTCTTCAATGATCCTTCCCTCTTCACTCACTTCGCTGAATCCGGCTGACAGGATAATGAATGCTTTGGTATTTTTCTGCTCTGTGAGGATTTTCACCACTTCCAAAGTAAATTTGGCTGCAATGGCAATGATTGCCATTTCCACATCAGGCAGTTCTTGGGTATGCTGGTAACTTTTGATCCCCTGGACTAAATTTTCCTTGAGGTTGGTAACATACAACTCTCCCTGGTAATTTCCATCAATAAGGTTTTTCAGCACTTTGCCGCCGGGTTTGGTAACATCGTTAGAACCTCCGACGACAACAATACTTTTGGGGTCAATTAATTGCCGGTTAATCATCTCATGTTCCTTTAGTTCCCATCATGTAATTTACAGGCGGCTAAAATAAGAAAAAGGGGAAAGAATCAACCATGTATTGTGAGCAAAAAAAGCAATTCGTAATTATATTTTGCATCAATACAAAAAAATTAAATATGGCTTGAACCAACACGAAATTTATTTTAGGTATGTAAAGCTTTTTTATACATCTTTGCGTTAAATCGGATATTTCAGTAAATGATAACATTAGACAAAGATTTGCAAAAACCAAAGCATACTCTTGATGAGTTCTTTGATATTACCATTCGTCTTTTAAGTCACTTTCCAAATGTTTTAAGTAGTTTTGAAGACAAAGGTGAATATAGAATTTATGTTTCTGAAATAGCAGGAACAAAAAAAATTACAAGGCCCATAAATAAAATTCTTTTCATTGATGAGCCAGACAGTTTTTTATTATCTTTTAATAACTTAACCACTATTATCTCCAGAATCAAACAAAAAGAATTAATATTTTCAGTTGATGAGAAAAAAATAATTGATAAAACATTTTATACAATTCAACAAGCCATTGGCGTTGGTTTAGATTTATTGGTGGAACAAAATAGTGCACGGAAACATGTTGGGAACAGATTTGAAGAATTGATTAAAGTTATTTTTACTGAGATTGGTATTGCTAATAAGAAAATGGTACTTCAAATACCTTATGAAACTGAAGAAGGAACCAAGATTTATAAATGTGAAAATGACTTGATATTATCCCCTTATAATGAAGTTGAATCTTCCTCATCTTCACTTGACTTAAATGAAATAGTGGTTTCAGCAAAGACTACATCAAAGGATAGAATGGGTAAAATGTTTATAGATAAAATTTTATTGGAACGATTTGTTAAACATCAGCAAAAGGTCATCGGTATATTCCTGAACGATGTTCAAAGAAAAAAGGACAATAATATTAGTTTTACTTTGGTAACTGGATTATTTATGGTTTACTCCAAGTTTCTTACGCAGTTGGAAGGAATATATTATTTTGATTTGCCCCCAACCGCAAGGAAAGCTCCTTATTCAAATTATTTGAAACCTTTTTCCGAATTGATTACACACGACATCGGCATCTTATTAACCGCGAAGTGATTTCCTTCTTTTCTGAGATGCTATTTCATCTTTACCGGATAGAATCCGAGCAATATGAATTTCATCCGACAACCGCTCTTTTATAATTTTGCAATATTCTAATTCCAGCTCAGTGCCTATCCATTTTCGTTTATAAGCTTCAGCGACTGCATAAGTTGAACCAGAGCCGCCAAAAGGATCCAGTATAATGCTATCAGGATTTGAAGATGAAAGGATTATTCTTCTCAGTAATTCAATAGGTTTTTGAGTTTCATGGGGATATTTTTCCCAAGCACCATTTGAAATTGTAGGAATTTCAAGTACATCCTTTGGTTTAGCTCCGATAGGATTCGGTTCCCACAAATAATCTGTTTGTTTCCCGTTTGAATATTGAGAACTTTCAGCCTGAGTACGTTTTGGATATTTTAATGTATGCTGGTTATAGGGTATTCGCACCTCATCGCTGTTAAAAATATAGGTCTTGGATTTTCTGAAATGTAAAATACTTTCATGCGATCTGCCCCAATCATTTCCAAGATTAGCTTTATTCCGGTAAAACCAGATCAACCATTTACAGCCCTTAAATAAATGCGCAGCAGACCATTTTATATCTGCAAGAATTTCAGAAAAGCCGCAAATGTATAATGAACCTGTATTTTTAAGAACTCTATGGGCTTCGGTAATCCATTCCATGCTCCACTCAACATAAGCTTTCTGGGAAGAAAATGTGTCCCATTCAGCTTTTTTAATATTATACGGAGGATCAGCAAATATAAGGTCAATAGAATCAGATTCAATATGTTTTAAAAATTCTATTATATCATAATTGTATAGCTTACCATAAGCTGTAGTATAAAAAGGAAGTAATTCGGTTTTTTTCTCAAAAACAGGCGAGTATTGAATCTCTAATTGAAGTTCCTCTACCAGGTTTTCAACCTGAAACTCTGAATAAACTCTGTAATTATTTATAGGATGTCGACGACTTTTAAATTTCCCGCTTTTATCCCATCTCCTCAGTGTTTCAGAGCTTACTTTTAATTTTTCTGCAACCTGCTTTATTGTTAGGTATTTTTCCATTTTGTTATATAAACCTTATACAAGATTACACAACAAAATTAAATCAAAATAATTTATTAATTGACTTAAGTTGAAAAAAAAACATCGGGTTTCAGTTTATCTTGATTAAGGCAACATTATAAACTTAGAAACTGAATAACAATTATAGTTCGGGAATCAGTTTCAACCTTACCTTATATAAAACCTGAAACTTTCAACTTACTCCAGCAACACGGCCAATCCTACTACTCCCGGGCCCACATGCGTTCCGAGTACCGGCGAGGCAGCGCTCATAAATTTAGGTTTCATCCCGGTAATGCTTTCCATCTCGGTGGCATACCAGTCAGCTCCTTCCTGGTTTTGAGCATGCGCAATTGCATAGCCCCAAAGCTTTTTCCCATCAATGAGCCGGATGGTTTCATCAAGCACCATCTTCATACCTTGAAGAGTGGAGGTTGGTTTGCCATAAACTTCTGCTTTTCCTTCCTCGTTCACTTTTATAATCGGCTGAACTTTTAAAAGTTTACCGATAAAGCCTTTAAGAACACTTACCCTTCCTCCCCTGATAAGGTATTTCAGGGTTGGGGCATTAACAAACAGAAGGGTTTTACTGACCCAATCTTTAATGTCTTTAATAATCTCATGAAAACTTCTGCCGTTTTCAATGGCCTCCGCGGTACGAAGAATCTGGAGTCCAAGCGCAACCGATACTTTATTTGAACTGAAAACAGCAATATCCTTCTCCTGCCGCTCCTGTATAGCATAGGCAGCTTTACGGCTGTTCGAAAAAGTGCCGCTCATCTTTTCGCTGATGTGAATGCCAATGATGGATTCATAGTAGCTTGAAAGGTAGTTATATTTATTAGTAAAATCTTTATAGGTCGGTTGAGCCGTTGTAGGATTGGTTTCGGAGTCACCCAGAAGCTTATAAAACTGTTCAGGAGTTATGGTTACTGTGTCCAGATAAAAATCTTTCTCAAAATGAACTGTCAAAGGAACCACATGAATTTGGTAACGCTCGATGATCTCCTGCGGAAGGTCGCAGGTTGAATCGGTCACGATGCCTGTATCCCATTTGCGGTGATGGACAATATTGCTTTGCATCACCATATCATCCACTTTTTTGTACGTGATGTTTCCCAGGTCTTTGATCACCGAAAAAAGTTCGGCTGGTTTATCGGTATGAATATGGATTCTCAGTTTTTTTGGCGAACCGGCAACCACGAGTGAATCACCAAAAGAATTAATGCGCTCCTTTAAAATATTTTTGCTATCCTCATTCTTTGATTCAAGAGAAATTAATGCTTCGGTGCAATACCTGAATTTTATTTCGCCCTCTTCATGAACCACCTCTTCAAATTCCTTTACCTTGATTACATTTCTTGTAGTTGCCAATCGTTTAAGTTCGCCATGCTGAAAAAAGTCAATCATCCCTTCCAGGAAAACCACGAATCCTTTGGCTCCGGCATCAACCACATGATTTTTAGCCAGGATTTCAAGCTTGGTTGGGGTTTCTCTTAAGGCCTGTTCCGCTTTTGAGTATGACTGAATGATCAGCTGGTTAAAGTCTTTGATCTTATCCTTAAGGATGTAAACGTAATCGGCCCAATCGCGCATTACTGAAATCATGGTACCTTCGACAGGATTGGCAATGGCCTCATAAGCATATTTAACAGCTTTTTTGATCAGTTCAGCAAAATCATCTACCGTAAGGTTCTTCTCGTCCTGAATTTCGTTGCTGAATCCATAAAGAAACTGTGCGAAAATAATTCCGGAATTTCCCCTTGCTCCAACCAAAGCAGCATCCGCAAGGGCAACCGCTGTCACCTTAATATTGTCAGTCGGGATTGATGTGTCAATAACAGAACGGAGGGTGGATGCAAGGTTGGTGCCTGTGTCTCCATCGGCTACCGGGAAAACATTAATCTTGTTAATGCCTTTGTATTGATCGAAAATTTTCTGGGACCCTGCTATAAAACTGTAATAAAACCGTTTGCCGTCCAGTTCATTAAAGTTAATATCCACTGTTCTTGTTTTTATTTTGAACTGTCAAAACTTTGCACAAAGATATATATAAATAGATCAATCTTTCTGAACTCTACGGAAGTGACTTCATTGGTTCAATTGCCAATTATAAATCAGAAAAGGTAAGGTCTATTTTAGTTTGGTAAATTTACCAAAGTCCTTTCCATCAATCGCCGCATTTAATTCTGTGATTATGTCTTTGAATTTGTACTTACTGCCGCAACTATACATTTCGGTGAAGGGATCTTTATCGAGTATCATATTGTACAGCTCTTCTTTCGATGGTGTTTTTTCAAGCTTGCTATAGGCCTCATAGGTAATATTAAGAAAGGCAGAAGTGGGGTCAATGCCCCTGTTGTCGAGTAAATAACCATCATTCAGTTTTGTGGGATAGGCCAGTTCTCCTTTGTAATAAACATCTTTGATACCCGGATAATTAACAATATCTTTTTTATCCTCGGAAAGAGTTACTGCTACTTTATCATAGTAATCCGATGAAGTTTTATAGATAATTGTTGGTGGCCCGGCTGCATCTTTCTTCCCGGACATTTCATTTTCCGCTTTTTTTGAATCGTTCACTTTGGATGAATTGGAACACGAAACAAACACAATCATCAGAAATAAAACTGATGCGAAAATCCAATATTGTTTTTGCATAGCGATGTTGATTTTTTTTTTTTGTAAAAGTAGAAAAAAGAATTTATCAATTTCCTTCAACACTGCTACATAATTTTTGTTTTAAAAGTAGAAATTTGAAAACAGCATAATTTACATTTCATTTACAAATGTAAAAAAATGTTAAGCCATAAGGTGGGTTTGAATTAATAAATACATTTGTGCGATTATTTTAAATATCAATAAAATTAAAAAATTATTTTGTATGAAAAAATTAGTTCTTTCAATTGCAGTAGTCGTTTTTGCAACTTTTGCATTAAATGCCCAGGTTTCAACATCTGATAAATCAACTGATGCGCAGAAAAAGGAATTGGACAAGAAGCAGATGGAAATGGAAAAGCAACAAGCTGAAGCTAATGCTCAGGCCAACAATCCCAATGCTCCGGTTATTAAATTTGATAAGCTGGAACATGATTATGGCACAATTGAACAGAATGGCAACGGTGATTGTGAATTCAAATTCACCAATGACGGTAAAGAACCATTGATCCTGTCGAATGTACGCTCATCGTGCGGTTGTACAATTCCAACCTGGCCAAGACAACCCATTTTACCAGGACAATCTGAAGCCATCAAAGTTCATTATGATACCAAGAGGGTTGGGGTAATCAGTAAAACTATTACCGTATATTCAAATGCCAAAGAGGCTACTGTTACTTTGAAAATTAAAGGAAATGTTCGTGGAATGGCAACTGAGAAAATGCCTGAAAAAGACTTAAATAAAGAAGGTGCTCCAGTAAATAAATAATAAATATTTAATTAGCTGAAGGCTAAGGTTGGAATAAGATTTTCTTGTTCTTTCCTTAGCCTTCTTTTTTTATATGTATATTCCCCAAATATATTTTGATTTTCCTTTTTAATTGCTATAAATTTGCAGCTTTCTGACGAATGCAAGTATTCAGGGATTTATTTAAATGACCGGATATACTTCAAAAACAGAATAGTAATAACTCCGTTAAAATAAAATTAAAATGCCGGTTATATCAAAAAAAGGCAGGATGATGCCTGCTTCACCCATCCGCAAGCTTGTTCCTTATGCAGATGCCGCGAAAAAAAGGGGAATTAAAGTTTTTCATTTGAATATTGGCCAGCCCGATATTGCAACACCAAAAATTGCACTGGATGCCGTCAGGAATTTTGACCAGAAAGTTGTTGAGTACAGTCATTCGGCAGGAATTTTATCCTACCGGAAAAAACTGGTTGATTATTATGCCCGGTTCGACATTCATATCACAGCCGATGATATTATAATCGGAGCCGGAGGATCAGAAGCTATTTTATTTGCAATGAATTCGTGCATGGATCCGGGTGATGAAATAATTATTCCCGAGCCATTTTATGCAAATTATAATGGTTTTGCCGTCAATGCCGGCATCAAGGTTATACCCATTCCTTCGAAGATTGAAACAGGCTTTGCACTTCCACCCATAGCAGATTTTGAAAAAGCAATCACGCCACGAACCAAAGCAATAATTATTTGTAATCCCAATAATCCAACCGGCTACCTTTATTCAAGAGAGGAACTGGAAACATTAAAGGCAATCGTTTTGAAGCATGATCTCTTTCTATTCGCCGATGAGGTTTACAGGGAATTTTGTTATGATGGGAAAAAGCATTTTTCAGTTATGCATCTTGAAGGCCTGGATGAAAATGTTGTTCTCATTGATTCGGTTTCGAAGCGTTACAGCGCATGCGGAATACGAATTGGCGCAATGATTTCGAAAAACAAAGAACTCATGGCCACTGCCCTAAAGTTTGCCCAGGCCAGGCTGAGTCCTCCAACCCTGGGACAGGTAGCGGCGGAAGCAGCCATTGATACTCCTGATGAGTATTTTGTGAATGTTTTAAAAGAGTATGTCGCTCGGCGCAATGTAGTTGTAGATTTCATTAACCAAATGCCGGGAGCTTTTTGTCCGAATCCTTCAGGTGCTTTTTATGTTGTCGCACGCCTTCCGATTGATGATTCCGACAGGTTCTGTAAATGGCTGCTTGAAGATTTCAGTTATCAGAACCAAACAGTAATGCTGGCTCCGGCAACCGGTTTTTATGCTACCCAAGGACGGGGCCTTGATGAAGTCAGAATTAGCTATGTTTTGAAAGTTGAGGACTTAAAAAGCTCTATGAACTGTCTTCAGGAAGCATTGAAAGTATATCCGGGAAGGAAATAGTAATTCGTCTCGCCGTCGGCGAGATGAAGTTCAGGGTTTTTGAGTTCCGTGTTCAGGGTTTCTGTGTTTGCTGCAATTTCAATAAATATCAATTAATTTCTTCCTATTTCCATGTATTCCCCCTATACTCCTATTTCCCATTTTTACAGTAAAAAAAGACCCCACATCTCATGAGGTCTCTTTTATATATCAATTTTAATTGAAGATAGGTAGCTGTCACCCCGTTAACCAGCAACTTGAAACCTTAAA
>JAGVPB010000069.1 GCA_020052415.1 Bacteroidales bacterium
ACCATCTGATAAACTCACAATAAACATTTTGTATTAAACAATTTGTTTAAAACATTTTGTTTAATAAATTTATTTATGGTAATTTTGCCTGAAAACATAAAAAATGAATCCGTTTTTTCTTAAAGATTATGCCGGACCTGAATATTTTTGCGACAGGGATTCCGAGTCGGAAAGAATCATAAATGCCGTTGAGAATCAAAGAAACCTGACAGTCTCATCCATCCGGAAAATGGGTAAGACCGGGCTTATCCATCATGTTTTTCAGAAACTCGGCAAGACGACAAAAACCGACACCGTGTATTTTGATATTTATTATACCGATTCATTGGCAGCATTCATTAACAAATTCGGAACAAGCCTGCTCAGGGAAAAGGAATCGTATTCTGAGAAAATAAAGAGAATGACCGGCGATTTCATTAAGCATGTGAGGCCAACAATTTCATTCGACGGCCTGACCGGTGCACCAACCTTCTCATTTAACATTCAGAATGAACAATCCGGAATCAGGACACTGGAGGAGGTTTTCGGATTTTTGGAGAAAAGAAGCCAGGAAAATCCTATCGTTATTGCCATTGATGAATTTCAGCAAATTGCCTTTTACCCGGAAAAGAATATCGAGGCTCTGCTCAGGACAAATATCCAGAAGTTGAACAATGTTAATTTTATATTTTCGGGTAGTGATAAACAGCTTTTGACCAGCATGTTTATGAGTACGAAACGACCTTTCTACCAAAGTACGGAGCTGATGCACCTGGAGGAAATTCCTGCAAACGAATATTCCATCTACATAAAAAATAATTTTGAAAGCGCAGCAATTTCCATAAGTGACGAGGCCATCTCTGATATTCTGGAATTAACAAAACGTCATACCTTTTATACCCAGTTTTTATGCAATAAACTTTATGGATCCGGTATCAGGAAAATTGATTCCGGGGAGGTGAAACGAATGTATGCCGAAATTCTGAATGAGAATGAACTGTATTACTCGGAGTATCGTGATTTACTCACAAAGCAGCAGTGGAATTTGCTTATTGCTCTTGCAAAGGAGGATGGTATTGGAAAAGTGACATCTTCTGTCTTTCTTAAAAAACATTATTTAACCAACATGGCAACCATTAAACGAGGAATCGATTCACTCCTGACAAAAAATATGATCTTTAAAAAGGAAAATAAATACTTTGTTTACGATGTCTTTTTTGCCAAATGGCTTGAAAGGCTCTGATGTGAAATGCTTTAAACATTATGCGATAATCTGCCGGCATCCGTGTAAGAAAGTCTGTAAAACCATATAAATTACAAATACCAAATAGCGCAAGTTAAAAGTACAAAGTTTGAAAACTGCATTTGTTAACATTCACGGGGTGACTTATATACCGGACCATATAGTCACCCCGTGAATAAATGTACAACCACTTTTTACTTTTTCATTTTTTGTTTTGTGTTTTTACTTTCACTTTCTATTCTTTAAAATTCTTACTTTTGGCTCATGAACAGCGAACTTCCCGGCAACGTGCTTACCACCGTAAACGACCAAAAGTTGTTCGTACACGACCTGTCTGTTTTTGAAGCCGTTATTGAAACCTCCCAGGATTACTACCCCTTTGGCATGCTCATGCCCGGACGCAAATACAACCCCGCCGAGTACCGCTTTGGCTTTCAAGGATGGCAAAAGACGGATGAGATAGCGGGCAGCGGAAATCACTACACAGCCGAGTTTATAGAATACGACCCAAGAACCGTTCAGCGTTGGAATCCCGACCCTGAATGGAAACAAATACCGCAATGGTCTCCTTATGTTGTGTTGGGAGATAATCCCATTGGAAACATTGACAAAAAAGGCGACATCTGGGATGTGATTGCAGATATTGTTTTCATTGCTTACGATATAGGTGAAATCACTTACGATTATGTAACCAAAGGAAAAGTTGAACCTGTTTCCATTGCAGCACTTTCAGCAGATGTAACCGCAGCTGTGGTTCCGTTTGTTACGGGAGCAGGGTTAGCAGTTCGTGCAGGAACGAAAACCGCACAAGCCGTTGAAAAAGCAAGTAGTATTATTTCAAAGACGATAAAATTTGCTGGATTTGGTGGAGATATTGCAGTAAAGGCGGAGAAGACAACGACAGTGTTAGGCAGATTTCCAGGAGCAATAGAAAAATTAAAAGAAAGCGGAGCGTTTGCTGAAAAAGGATTGAACTTTTTAAATCTTGGGAAAGCCGAATATTCGTGGGAAAAGAATGTTGAATTTTTAGATAAAGCCATTGAAAGAAGCGATGTTATTAGATTTGTGTCCAACCCAACAGAAGTAAAAAATTTGTATGAGGTAACCAAAACGGGACAGAAAAAACTAACAACCTTTGGCAAAGAAGTAGAATACTTAAAAAGTAAAGGATATGAAATAAAAGGGAGTGAGGCAGTAAAAAAAGTAGTAGAAAAAATAAAGTGATTATGGATTATAGTGGAATGCTCATAGAGGATATTGCAGCACAGGGGGTTATTAAACAGGATAAAAATATTCTGATAGAAGCAGTTAAGCAATTATCTGATAGAATCAATCATTATGATATTTATGACGCTATTTCTGAATTAGCTATCATTCATCATACGGCTGCAAAACTTGGAGAGGATGCAGATAATTTTCTTATTGTTAATTCTTATGAGTGTGAACAAAGATTAAAAGAAGAAATAGAAATGTTTGTAAAGCGTAAGCCAGAGGATAAAACAATTAAAGCAATGGGTTACAAAGAAGTTTATGAGCCAGAATTTAAGTATGTATTTAGCTTTTAGGCAAATCTAAAGGTTCGGCTAACGCTCTGCCTTAGTCGCTCCTATCCCCCAGGCTCCAGCCTGTTAAAAATCAAATCCCTCGCTGGCGCATTCTATGGTAAAAACAAAATAAATTACAAATACCAAACAGCCCAGGTTAAAAATACAAAGTTTGAAAACAGCATTTGTTAACATTCACGGGGTTACTTATATTCCGGACCGTAAAGTCACCCCGTGGATAATTCCACAAAGTTCCTATCGAACAACTCCATTTTACTTTGTCCTCAAATTATTTGTCATTTTAACTTGACATTTAAAAAGAATGTTTTATTTTTGAAGCAAAGACAAAACACCGATGATGTCGCCATAAAGATTTTCCGGATTTATAGTTCACAAGAAAAATTTATCAATTTAAAATTAATTCTATGAAAAACAGAGGTTTATTGATCGTTTTGATGTTCCTTCCTTTAATGGGATTTGTGCAAACAGCCGGCCCTACTGACGAATTCAGCGTAAAATGGGGTACTCCCCACGAATTTTCGAAAAAGTATAACGACCTGGGATACGTCGGTAATATGAAAGACGGCATACTGCAAATCAGCCTCAACCGTAAAGCAGATGTCCTCATTCAACGGTTCAGCACGGATAAATTGTCGCCGACCAACCTGTTGAGTTTGGACATTGGCCATATGCCTGACCATTTCGTTCCGGACTTATTTACCTGGTTCGGAAATTACTTTTACATGTTCTATTCCACCTGGGATAAGGAAGCCCAGGAGGAGCATTTGTTTGCCGACAAAATTAACCTGGAAAGCGGAACTTTTGCCGATGATCCGCAGGAACTCATCGTTGCGGATAAGATTGCAGGCGCAACCATTGCCACGGGATTCTACAAGTTCAGTACTGCAAATAAATACCAATTTAATTTTTCGATCGATTCGTCAAAATTGCTGGTATCATACCGGAAACAAACGGATATAAAGGATGATTCAAAAAGTCATGACAAGCTCGGATTTTTTGTTTTTGACCGGGATCTGAAACTGATCTGGGGCAATGAATTCAGAATGCCCTACACTGAAAAAATGATGGATAACAATGACTTTGCCGTGGATTCAAAAGGTACTGCCTATCTTCTGAGTAAAGTTTATAAAGGGAGCAGGGTCGAAAAGGCTGGCGACGAACCCAATTATCACTATGAAGTCATGAAATTCGGGCAGGGCTATGAAGAGCCGAAACAAATAAAAATAAAGCTGGATGATAAATTTATCAATGACTTGTACCTGACGGAAAATTTTGCCGGTGAAATGGTGTGCGCGGGATTTTACAGGACAGTGTTCAAATCCTCAAATATTTCGGCGTTGCGGCAGTTAAACTCCGACGGAGCCTTTATCGTAAAGATTGATCACAACGACTCCCTGTACAACGTTCAGAAGGGCTATTATGAGTTCCCGACGGAAATATTAAGGGAATTTGAAAAAACATCGGCTCAGAATAAAATAGACCGGCAGGAAAAAAAGGATGAAGCAGAAGCGCCGGGAGTTTACCTGCGAAAGGTGTTTCTTGCTGATGACGGGAGTTACATATTCGTAGGCGAACAATATCTTGTAATTATGAAAACCGTTACTACCGGCAACTCAGTAAATACCTATTACAAATACCTGTATGGAGATATTTATGTGATGAAAATCGGAGCCGACGGAGAAATGGCCTGGGCACGTAAAATACCAAAGAACCAGGAAGGTAAATTAGGACAGGGCGGTATGTCCTTTAAATATTACTGGCATGACGGCGAAAGTTACTTTTTCTATCTGGACAATCTTAAGAACCTGAATCTTGCTCCTGATAAAGCGCCGTATAAGCATATGGATGGCGCCGGAGGTTACCTTACTGTTTGTAAACTGGATAAAGACGGCAACATGACCAAGGGGAAGCTATTCAATGTAAGAGACGACGATTTGACCATTTGTCCCGCCAATCTTGACTGGATTTCACCAACAGTGCTGATAGGACGGGCAGCCAATAACAATCAAAGCAAGCTGATGAAGATCGAGCATTTGAATTAAGGGAGAGAATTTACCGGAGGGTAAACAAGTCAACAGCGTATATGGCTTGTACAAGAGACTTGGGTAGGTTAGCGTTTGATTTTAGGATTGCGTTATTGATAATAGAAAAAAGTACAATTTTGCAATTCAATTGCAAAATTGTACTTTTTTATCATTTGTGAAACAAAAAGTCATCATCGGTTTATCGGGTGGAGTGGATTCCAGCGTGGCGGCATATCTTTTACAACAACAGGGATATGAAGTGGAAGCGCTGTTTATGATCAACTGGAAGGACAGCAGCGTCACTCTTTCAGGCGATTGTTCGTGGGAAGAAGACCTCATCATTGCGAAGCTGGTGGCAAAAAAGCTTGGCATTAAGCTGCATGTGGTTGACTCGAGCAAAGATTACATGGAAAAAGTGGTGAGCTATATGTTTCGGGAATATCAGGATGGAAGAACCCCGAATCCGGATGTGCTTTGCAACAGGGAAATCAAATTTGACATTTTTATTGAAAAGGCGAGGGAAATCGGGGCTGATTTTTTTGCCACCGGTCACTATTGCCGTAAAGAAGAAATTGAAATTAAAGGAAAAAAGATTTACAGGCTACTTGCCGGAACCGATCCCAATAAGGATCAGAGTTATTTCCTTTGCCAGCTTTCGCAGGATCAGATTCGTGATGCACTCTTTCCAATCGGCCATTTGATGAAACCGGAAGTGAGGGAAATCGCAAAAAAACTTAAACTCGCATCCGCTCATAAAAAAGATTCCCAGGGTATTTGCTTTGTTGGTAAGGTGGACCTTCCGACTTTTCTTCAGCAAAAGCTGGCACCCAAAAAAGGCAGCATCATTGAAATACCTGAAGATCGGATCATTGATATTCGCAAAAAGGCAAAACTGGAAAAGGATGAAAATGAAAAACTGAAAATTCTTAGTTCTGAAAGAGTTTATCAACCGGAAGACGGAAAGGTGGTTGGCGAACACATGGGAGCCTGCTATTTCACAATCGGTCAGCGAAAAGGATTGGATGTCGGCGGGACACCGGAACCACTTTTTATTATTTCGACGGATATCAAAAAGAACATCGTCTATGTCGGACAGGGGAAAAACCATCCCGGATTGTACAGACCCGGATTGTTCATCAAAAATGCCGATATTCACTGGCTTCGCCCTGATGCTGAACTTTTACCAGGACAAACAGATCATTACCTTGTCAGAATACGATATCGCCAGGAATTACAGGAAGCTGTGATAAGCAGAAAGGAAGAGGGCTTATATATCGTTTTCGCAAAGCTACAACGGGGAATAACACCGGGACAGTTTGCAGCCTGGTACAAAGAGGATGAGTTGCTGGGTTCGGGAGAAATAAGTTAATTCAAAGTTCGGAGTTTGAAGTTCGAAGTTCCGGGTTCTGAGTTTCGGGTTCTGAGTTCTGTTTAATAAACCAGTTACAAGTAACCAGTAACCAGTAACCAGTAACCAGAAACCTTTCTGATCAACCACAAATATTACCTGGATCCATCATCAAATCCCGGCCTTACAAAACTTCGGGCATCGGGGAATTCCTTTTCTATACCTTTCCTTAAAACTTCCAGTTGTACCAGCATATCAAGGATGGTATTTTCCTGCTCAGGAAACTGATTTAACAGAATGCTCCAGGCCGCAATGGACCTGTCAATACCTATCAGTGATACCTTTGCCGAGCCGTCGGAATCTTTAGGCTCACCCTCATCATCCCAACCCTCTGCTTCATCCATATACTTACTGGAAAAAGCCCTGACCAGTTTCACATTGATTTGCATAAAGTACCATGAAATAATGTCCACACTATCCTCAATGAGTGCCACATCTTTCCGTGGATCTTCGCTTTTAAGGTCTATGAGCATTTTATGCTGAATTTCATCTGCCTTCATTTCAAACAAGTCCTTACTCTCTTTAAGCCACTTATGCACGGTCATCAGATAATGATTTGCCTTTTTTGAAAGAGGATGATTGTGAGCAAATTCATGCCGTTCTTCCATCATTTTATTAAGTTCCGGATCGTCGGGCAGGTTGTCAATATCAATATCAAACTTTTTAGCATCCTCTTTTAGCATTTCCCTGGCAAGTTTAAAATTATCCGATATGCTTTTCCAGAATTTTTCATTCTGCATATCCTTCGCTTCCGTATCATTGGTCAGAAGATCATCCTTCTCCATAGCATAAAGCAGGCATCTGGAAGTGAAAGGGCAGCGTTCACACCATCGGTCGCAATACCTGCTAATCCCAACGATATGGTTCGGATTGGAAGCTAATTCCTTTAATCTGTGTTTATCCATTTATATAAGTATAGGGCAAGCTAATTTAATACTAAAACAATTTGATTTCTCATTCTATTATCCGGTCTGAAATTTTTTTTCATAAAATTTCCGATAAAATTAAATTTTAATTTAAATTAGCCCGGCAAATATTTTCAAAATTATTGATATAAAATAATTACAATTTATGGAAAATATTAATTGGGGAGAACTACCGTTTGGTTATTTCAAGACTGATTACAATGTAAGATGTTATTTTAGAAATGGTGTGTGGGGAGAAATTGAGACCTCCTCATCGGAGTACATCAACATTCACATGGCAGCAACAACTCTTCATTACGGTCAGGAATGTTTCGAAGGGATGAAGGTTTTCAGGGGAAAGGATGGTAAGATCAGAGTATTCCGGTGGGAAGAAAATGCCAAACGGATGCAGAGGTCATGCGAAGGAGTAATGATGGCTCCGCCTCCGGTTGATCTGTTTAAAGCAATGATGATTAAGGTCATAAAACTGAATGAAAAATTCATCCCGCCTCCGGGAATGGGAGCATCGCTTTATTTGAGGCCATTGACTATTGGCTCAGGCCCGCAGGTTGGAGTTAAGCCTGCAAGTGAATATCTGTTTATGATCTTTGCCGGACCTGTTGGTCCATATTTCAAGGAAGGATTCAGTCCTGTAGATGTTCAGATCGTCCGTGATTATGATCGTTGTGCACCTCAAGGTACAGGGCACATAAAAGTCGGCGGAAATTATGCCGCCAGCCTAAAACCCGCTGCCCGTGCCAAGCAGGAAGGTTTTTCTACCGTACTTTTTGTGGATTCAAAAGAAAACAAATATATAGATGAGGCCGGACCCGCTAATTTCTTTGGCATTAAAGGCAAGATATATGTGACACCCAATTCCAAAACGGTACTTCCATCCATTACCAATATGAGTTTACGAACGCTTGCAGAAGATATGGGATTAAAAATAGAATTGAGAGCTGTGCTTGTTGAGGAACTGGCTGATTTTGATGAAGTCGGTGCCTGCGGTACTGCTGCTGTAATTTCGCCTATTAAAAAAATCGTTGACCGCGAATCCGGAAAAGAATACACCTACTGTTGTAATGGAAATGCGGGTCCTGTTTCAACCAAACTATACAACACTTTAAAAGGGATACAGGAAGGTGAAATTGAGGATAAATACGGTTGGAATACAATTATAGATTGATTTTTCTTTTTCTATATGGAAGCTTGACTTCTAACCTGAAATACATCGTCTTTTCCTGATAAACAGTCATTCCCAATCCATTTTAAGGATTTTCGCATTACTTAAAATATACCTTTTTTTAAAAATTCATCGTCCAATCACAAACCAATTAGAATTGTTATTTGTTTTTATTAATTGACTTAAAACAAAATTGGTTTAACTGACAAAATAAAAGATGGACGATAAAATTACAATTGACCACGAAGCATTGAAAAATGATATTCATGCAAGCCTTACCAACGCTGAAAGAAATGCAATCCGCATCCGTAAAATGAGTACCTGGCTGTTGATCATTTCCATCCTCACCTCGGCTGCAACAACACTGGTATCTGCTGTAACTGCGGCTCGCGGCCCGATCATCGGCGAGGGGCCATCCGGATGGAAGATTTCATGTGTGATAGCGGCGACATTTGGTTTTGCAACAACGGTTTGCGTCGGTGCAAATCAGGGTTTCCGTTTCAGTGACCGCGGGAGCAGGGCTAATGAATGTGCCGGCAAATTAAAATCTCTCGATATCTCAATAAAAACAGGTAACAAAAACTGGGAAATGATAACCAGAGAATATGAGGATATTGTTAGTAAATATCCCGAAGAAGTGCGCGTGACTTCAATTACATAAGCCGGTGCTGCATAAAAATGTGTATTCGCTAAGAATTGCTATGCTTTTGAGCGATCTTTAGATTTCTGATGCATCACCACTAACCTTAAATCAGAATAAGATACATCATCACCAAGCATGACTTTTGCACGGGTAAGGTTAGAAGGATCATAGTGACTGAAATATTCGGTGATGATTTTTAACTTTTCAGGTGATATAAGTTTATCCACGGCCAATTCTCCGTTACCGACAAACCACGCGAGGTGCCCTTCGATGGTGCTGACAGCCATGCCGCGTTCAGCAGCAATTTCTGGGATCAATTTCCCGGATTCAAATAGCTCAAAGCTGATCCTTTTTGAATCCATCCGCACCTGGTCTGCTTTTTTTGAAAACTTTAACACGGGTGCCGCAACCGGTAACTGCTTTTCGGTACAGTAGGCAATAATAATGTCCAGAATTTCTTCTCCGAATTTTTCAAGTTTCATTTGCCCGACACCTTTTACTGAAAACAATTGAACAAGCGTAGTTGGAAGGCTGTTTGCCAGTTTGGCCATACTTTTCTGAGACAGGACACGGTGATAACCCATTCCCAATTCCATTGCCTTTGTCATGCGCCACTTTTTTAACAAAGCATAAAGTTCAGGATGAGCGATCATACCTGTGAAGATTTTATCTCGATCTTTCCTTTCAAATGATTTTTCCGGTTCTTCAATGGATGCTTTGGCTCTTGCTTCAAGGTATTTTTTAACCGTAAAACCTTCCAAACTTGTAGTCAAACAGGCAATTTTGATATTCAAATCTTTTTCAAGCTTTGAAATTGTTTCCTCCAGCTGCTTCCTTACAACCTTGTTGTCCGTTTCAACCGTAAGAACCGAAAGTTCATCTATGATATGATTGCGGGTTTTTTCGGCAAAGTAATTACAGGCTTTTTTAATCCTTTCCTGAAGCTGAAGATTATCTTCAATGTTGCTGTTTTGGCCGAGATATTGATTCACCTGTTTGTCAAACTTTTCTGCAATGATCAGGATATCGTTTTTAACCGAATTTGCAATGGAAGAAAACTTTTCTGGAAAATGATCCGGCAGGCTGCCCTTATTTTCCCGGCAGATTTTCAGGCAATAATAAATACGGCTCTGAATGATATTATAATCGAACAATTCTTTTAGCAAATGCTGCTGATAAGCAAGTTTGGAATCTGTCAGATGCCTTTCATCGGGCTGATTTTGTTCGATATTAAAGACAAATTGAGAAACAGTGGCATCACTTTTTATACACCTTGCGGCAATGGGAGAACTCAATACCAGTCCTTCGAGGGTCCGGCAGCGGCTCAATGCCACATAAACCTGACCGAAAGCAAAGGCCGCATTGGCATCCACAATGGCTTTATCAAATGTAAGTCCCTGGCTCTTGTGAATGGTAATTGCCCAGGCAAGCTTAAGCGGGTATTGGATAAAACTTCCTGTAGTGTTTTCAACTATTTCTTTGGTACTTTCATTGATCGAGTATTTCACATTCTGCCATTCCAGTTTTTCAACGGTGATTTTTTCACTATATCCGGGACAAAGAACGACAATGGAATCATCATCAATATTGACAATTGTCCCTATCTTACCATTAAAATACCGCTTTTCAGGTAACGGGTCATTTTTAATGAACATAACCTGAGCGCCTTCTTTCAATACCAGTTTAAAATCGGTCGGGTAGGCGTATTCCGGGAATTCTCCTTCTGTTGTTGCCTTATAGGTATGGGTTCTGCCCGGAAGTTTCCGCAATTCACGTTCGTTGATTTCCTGTGCCTGATAATTATGGGTCGTAAGGGTGATATACCCTTCTTTGCTTCCCTTTTCGAAACCGGGAATGTAGCGTTGATTCAGGGTTTCCAAAACACGGTCGTCGGCTTTGTTATCGCGGATTTTACCGAGCATTTCAATAAAAGACTGGTCGCTTTGACGAAAAATATGCCTGAGTTCAATGCTGATATAATCCGTTTTCAGAAGCGCCCTGCTTCCAAAAAAGAACATTGTTTCATAATATGGCCGTAGGATTTGCCATTCATCCTCCTTTACCACGGGTGCAAGCTGCAGAAGATCACCGATCATTAAAAGCTGAACACCGCCAAAAGGTTTATTGCGGTTTTTATATCTGCGAAGCACTTCGTCAATTCCATCAAGCAGATCTGCCCGAACCATGCTTACCTCGTCAATTACAATCAGGTCGAGGCTTTTTATAATATTTATTTTGGTACGATTGAACCTGTGGATATTCCTGCCTTGAGCTGTCGTTTCCGGCTCTGTTTGATTTTCCTTTATAACGTCAGTGGGAATCTGGGGACCGAATGGCAACTGGAAAAATGAATGGATGGTCACACCGCCGGCGTTGATAGCCGCTACACCCGTCGGAGCCACAACAATCATTCTTTTTGAAATGTTGTCTTTAAGTGACTTCAGAAAAGTTGTTTTACCCGTGCCTGCTTTACCGGTCAGAAAAATATTTCGTCCGGTTTGTTCTACGAATTCATAAGCAAATTTAAGTTGCTGATCAGGGTTTGGATTCATCCTTGTAAGCTTTAAATTGATAACCGAATTTTCGGATTAATTTTGTCATTGCAAATTTGAGAAAAAATAGATTATCAATGCAAAAAACCTTATCGTTAATTCATTTTCTAAATTCTTTACTTTTGATTTGTAAGAAAATTGAAAATGCGAGGGTAACATCGTTATGGATCAATTAAAAGAAGTTATTATTTATACCGACGGCGGTTGCGACCCGAATCCCGGGACCGGCGGATACAGCGCAGTTCTGATCTTCGGGAAGCACCGGAAAGAAATTTCTGGCGGCTTCCGGCTCACAACCAACAACCGGATGGAACTAACCGCTGTAATTGAAGCTTTGAGGGCTTTGAAGGAGCCTTGTAAGGTAAGGCTCTACAGCGATTCGGAGTATGTGGTGAAGGCGATGACCCAGGGCTGGGTTCAGAAATGGATTAAGAAACGCTGGAAAAAAGTGAAGAATCCCGATCTATGGCAGCAATTGCTTGAACTGACCGGAAAACACCAGGTTGAATTTAACTGGGTGAAGGGACATTCAGGAATTATGGAGAACGAACGATGCGATCTACTTGCCATAGCAGCAACTAAATTAATGGATTTGCCTCCGGATTTGGTTTATGAAAACGAACCGACACAAACGGATATGATGGAAGTTGAAGAATTACCGGCGGCTTCAACCGGCAGTAAAATTAAACAGGAAGGGGATCTTTGCAGGAAATGCTCTTCACCGGTTATAAAAAAGTTCAGGCCTGAAAATAAGCCTGTTAAGCAAGGACAATCCTATTATTTTGAATACTATTTTATTTGTCCGGGTTGCAAGGCGATGTATTATGTGGAGGAGGCAAAGAGGTTTGTGAAGTAACTATCGTTTTCAATTATTTTTATTTTACTTTTGAACCATGATTGATAAAAATCAAATATTATTACAGATTAAAAAAACGATAGTCGCAAATGAGCCAGATGCGATTGTGATTCTCTATGGTTCCTTTGCAAGAGGAGATCAGAATCCCGGATCTGACATTGATTTGCTTATTCTTTTAGATCAGGAAAGGATTACGTGGAATGATGAAAAAAGAATTAAATACCCTTTGTATGATATTGAATTTGAAACCGGTCAAATCATTAGTCCTTTAATATTATCAAAAAATGACTGGGAAACAAAACACAGAATTACTCCTTTTTATGAGAATATTACTAGAGAAGGGACTGTTTTATGAAAACTAATGATAGAGAGGAATTGGTGTCTTACCGCTTAAAAAAAGCTCGTGAAACATTTAATGAGATAGAAATTCTTATTGAAAATAAGTTGTGGAATACTGCGGTTAACAGGTTATATTATTCTTGTTATTATGCTGTAAATGCATTATTGATCAGGTACGAAATCAATCCAAAGACTCATGCAGGGGTCAGACAGATGTTGGGTTTGCATTTTATTAAAACCGGATTGATTTCAAATGAAAACGGAAGATTCTATTCCGTTATTTTTGATAAAAGATTAACCGGTGATTATGATGATTTTGTAGATCATACAAAGGAGGATGTTTTAGGATTAATCGAACCTACTGATAAGCTATTGTCAGAGATTGAATCCCATTTAAGAAAATAAGCTATTAATACCAGTAGTAATCTTTATATTACATGAGATTTCGATATTATTTTACATGCAGCCCGCATTCTTTCATACCCCTCACCTCCCACCACCAGCGCCCGGTTGGCTGTTCTGAGTTAAGTGGACAACTATAGAATCAGAAAATTAATATCTAAATTTGTTTGCGTTTTAATAACTATGTAGATAATATAATTAAACAAAGTGAAAACAATTGACATAAATAATTCTATTATTGACGGTTATATTCGGCTGCTTGATAATTTGAGTCCATTAAGCAAACTCGACCTGATTTCAAAGCTTACCCAATCGGTAAAATCAGATATTGTATAATACTCCCCAAAATTCCGACCACTGGTTAAGGATAAAAAAAGAGTAATTTTAACAGTGGAAAAATGAAAGCAAAAAGACGAAAATTTACAGCAGA
>JAGVPB010000085.1 GCA_020052415.1 Bacteroidales bacterium
AAAAAGCTTTATCCGTCTCGCGGAACGCGAGACGGATAAAGCTTTTTTGTTTTAATTATCCTGGTAGAGAAGTTTATGTTGTAATTTTGGAAAAATTAAAAACTAATCTTATGAAAAAAATTATTGTATTGTGTAGTTTGCTTACGATTATTGTAATTTCTGCTATAGCTCAGAATAACAGTATTACTGTTGCAGTCGGCGATATTAATGTTTCGGGACTTAAACCCGGAGACGATGTTTCGGTTCCGGTAAAAATGGTAAAAAAATCTGGTGGCAAACTTGCGGTATTTCAGATTTTTATCGATTTTGACCATACCCTCTTAAGCTGGAAAGGTACATGGGAAGCGCCTTTAACAGGGATAAAAAATATTCATAAAAACATGCCTTATAGGGAAGATGCCTGGCTGTTTAATGACAACGGAAGCCAGATGGTTGCTGTTTGGGATGATCCGAATTTTACTGGAATTGATGTAAATGACGGCGATGTTTTATATGAAATAATGTTTACCTATAAAGGAGGTTTGACGGTTGGCAATAGTTCCTTATTTAAGTGGGGAGATACTTACGAAGATGTAGATGGTAAATTGTTGCGTGGAAAAACTGAGTTTTATGACGACTCTTCGAACACATTTATTCTTAACACGATAAACGGTTCAATAAAGAATTAGTAATTGCATATTAATTGATCCATGACCTAAAAGCATTGGGTAGTGCGATTTTCAGTATTGATTTGTGATTTATTATCTCGAACCAGCTGCGGCAAACAATGAACGAAATTTGAAATGAAAAGGGAGGTTATAAGCAATATTGCTGAACTTGAGGAAATTTTAAAAAAGTGTACTTTTTGCAATATTGCAATGATTGATGAAAACAATGCGCCCTACATTGTACCGATGAACTTCGGATACAGCGAGGGTTATATTTACCTGCACGGGGCAAAAAAAGGTAAAAAAATAACTATTCTAAAATCGAACAACAGAGTTTGTGTATCTTTCAGTACAGATCATGAGCTTAGATGGCAGAGCGAAAATATGGCTTGTAGTTATAGTATGAAGTTCAGAAGCGTCCTGGCTCATGGCAAGGTTGAATTTATTGACGATATGGAAGCCAAACGTAATGCTTTAACTTATATAATGAAGCAATATAGCGAAAGAAATTTCAAATTTAATGATCCGTCAGTGAGAGAAGTTGAGGTATTTAAAGTAGTAATTGAAAAATTGGAAGGCAGGGTTTATGGGTATTAGGATAGCCGGGGATGGTAGTGGCAGTAGAAGTAGCAGTCGGTCACGCCAAGGGTGAGAGCAGTCGGCAAACTCAGAACCAGGAACTCTGAACACAATCAGCAGTATGCAGTTGGCAATAGAACTCAGAACCTTAAACTCAGTTCTTATGAATTCCCAATTTATTCCTATTTTTTGCAATAATGTAAAAAGTCAATTTCCCGAGTGTAAAACCCAGAAAAATGCCAATAATACCACCGCAAATTACATCACCCGGATAGTGAACACCTAAATAAACCCTGCTGTAGGAAATTAAAGTTGCCCACAGAATTAACGCGGGTAAAATAAAAGCTATTTTTTTTTGAAATATAATGGAAAGAAATGCAGCCAGGGCAAATGATTAACTGCATGAGAGGATACAAAACCATACTCGCCACCGCATTTGTTTTTTACCAGATGAATTAAGTACTGCAATTCAGGTTCATGGCACGGCCTGGAACGAAGGACCAGGTTTTTAATGAGCACCGATAACTGATCAGAAATCAAAATCATGATTAAAGCGACTGGAATAATAATCCAGGTTTCCTTTTTATAATGTTTGATTATAAGATATATAAACAGAATATAAACCGGAATCCAAATCATTTTTTCGCTTGCCCAGTACATGACAAAATCCAAGAATGTGTTGTTGATTCCATTCAGGAACAGGAAGAGATCAGTATCCCAATGTTTAAGAGTTTCAATCATCTGTCAGGATGCATTTAATTCATACCAGATCATATCCTTTAACTTATTCATTCCCGACATAGAAAATGATGAAATAAAAACAAAAGGAAGATCGGGAAGTTCTTTTTCCAATTCGTTTTTTAATTCATCATCAAGCAAATCCGATTTGGTAATTGCAAGCACCCTTGCTTTATCAAGGAGTTCTGGATTGTACTTGTCAAGTTCATTAAGCAGTATGGAATATTCTTTTATGATATCCTTGCTATCGGCAGGTACGGTAAATAGCAAAATAGAGTTCCTCTCGATATGTCTTAAAAATCTCAACCCCAGTCCTTTCCCTTCATGAGCCCCTTCTATGATGCCCGGAATATCAGCCATTACAAAAGATTTTTCATCATAGTAACTGACTATTCCAAGATTTGGGGTCAAAGTAGTAAAGGGATAATCTGCAATTTCAGGTTTAGCCGCAGATAAAACTGACAATAATGTTGATTTACCGGCATTTGGAAAACCCACAAGGCCGACATCAGCTAATAACTTTAATTCCAGGATATGCCATTCTTCTTTACCTGGCTCGCCAGGCTGTGCATATCGGGGAGCCCTGTTAGTGGGGGATTTGAAATGATCATTGCCTAAACCTCCCCTGCCGCCGCTCACAAGGATATGAGTTTGGCCATGTTCAGTGATCTCACACTGAAATTCTTCGGTTTCTGCATTTTTAGCCACAGTCCCAAGAGGAACTTCAAGGATTACATCTTTGCCATTAGCTCCGGTCCTTAAACTTCCTGAACCACCACCACCATGTTCGGCTTTAACATGCTTTGTATATTTCAGATGAAGCAAAGTCCATAGCTGCTGATTCCCTTTAAGAATGATATGTCCGCCCCGGCCGCCATCGCCGCCATCAGGACCTCCACGGGGATTAGAACGACTCCGGAAAAAATGCGATGATCCGGCACCACCCGATCCTGAGCGGCAATTTATTTTTACATAATCAACAAAATTTGGACTGGACATCTGGTAAGCTTATATTTTCAGACAAGTATAATTTAATTAACTATCCGTCAATAATTTTATAGATATCAGGGTAATTACGTCCATGTCCGTTGTAATCAAGGCCATAGCCAACTATAAAATCATTTGGAATTTTTAATCCGATATAGTCAATATCATAGTTCATCCGGAAGGAATCCGGCTTGAACAACAATGTTGCAATAAACACTTCGGCTGCCTCCAGTTTTTTCAGTTTATCAATGGTTACTCCCATTGTAATTCCGGTATCAATGATATCTTCCACTATCACCACTGTCCTGTTTGTCAGGACTTCATCGAGTCCGATCAGTTCCCGCACCGCTGATGTTGTTCTTGTTCCGATATAGGAAGATAATTTGACAAATGAAATCTGACATGGAATCTTTACTTTCTTTAACAGATCGGCAGCAAACATAAAAGCTCCGTTCAAAACGATCAGGAATAAGGGATTTTTCCCTGCATGGTCCTGGTTGATGCGGTCAGCAATTTTATTAACAGCAATTTCGATCTGTTCCGAATGAATAAACTTAATAAAGACTTTATCGTGAACCCTTATGGAATCCATTGTATTTCATGTTTTAATCCGTAATTAAAAATTTCGAATGTATTATTCGCAAAGATAATAAGATAACGCCATAGATTTTTATTTGTGTAATTTTGTCACAACTGATCAATAATTTATCAGAAAATATGAATCCAATTGTAAGTATTATCATGGGCAGCACCTCTGATCTTAAGGTTATGGAAGCCGCTGCGAAATTTCTTGATGAGTTTGAAATCCCGTTTGAAATGCATGCTCTTTCTGCTCACCGTACACCTGAAAAAGTGGAGGAATTTGCCAGAAGTGCTCAAGGGAGAGGGATTAAGATTATTATTGCAGCTGCGGGAATGGCCGCTCATCTGCCGGGTGTTATTGCCGCAACGACACCGTTACCGGTCATCGGTGTTCCTGTTAATTCAACTCTTGATGGAATGGATTCGTTATTGTCAATAGTTCAGATGCCTCCGGGGATTCCTGTTGCAACTGTTGGTATTAACGGAGCCCTGAATGCTGCAATCCTAGCGATCCGGATTCTTGCTCTATCTGATGATGAATTATCCCGGAAACTATTGAAATTTAAAGATGACTTAAAGCAAAAAATTGTTGATGCCAATGAAGATTTTTCCAAACTGAATTACAAATTCAAAGTAAACTGATCTATTGAGAAACAGGATTAAGAGTACACAATACAGGCAAAATCCACTTAGAGCACCGAAGTACTATTTCAGTGATACATCCTTCAATAAACTGATGAAGAAACGCATCTATCATGTATTACTGATTTCGAGCGCTTATGATGCTTTTATGCTTGAGGACGACGGCAGGATAGATGAGCAGATTTTTAATGAATACGTGTCACTCAATTTGCGTTATCCGCCGCAATTTATTCTTGCAAGCTCGGAGGAAGAGGCTTTTGAGAAATTTGAAGAAGAAAAAATAGACCTGATCATTACTATGCTTAGTGCCGAGGAAACGGATACATTCGGACTGGCTAAAAGGATAAAAAGCCGGTATCCGAATAAACCAATTGTAGTGCTGACGCCATTCTCCCGAAAAATATCTTTTAAAGTCAGTCATGAAGATTTGAGTGTTATTGATTATATTTTCAGCTGGCTAGGTAATGCAGATATCCTCATGGCTATCATTAAACTGATCGAGGATAAAATGAATGTTGAGCATGATGTTAAGGAGGTCGGCGTTCAGACCATTCTTTTGGTTGAGGATTCCATACGGTTTTATTCGAGTTATTTGCCCAATATTTATAAGATCATTTTTAAGCAGTCGCTTAAATTTATGACCGAAGGGTTGAACGAACATCAGAAAATGCTGCGTTTACGCGGGAGGCCAAAGATTTTACTCGCTACTACATTTGAAGAAGCTGTTGAACTTTACGAGAAATATAAAAACAATATGCTTGGTGTTATTACCGACCTTAGCTACCAGCGTGAGGGTAAAACAGATTCTGAGGCGGGAATAACACTTTGCAACAAAATAAAAAATGATGACCGGTTTATCCCTCTACTTCTTCAGTCATCTGATGCAAAAAGTGAGGAGCTTGCAAAAAAAGTGAAAGTTGGTTTTATCAATAAACATTCAAAGACGCTCTCATTAGAGTTAAGAAACTTTATTTTTGAATATTTTGCCTTTGGCGACTTTGTTTTTGTGGATCCTGAGAGCGGTAAGGAGGTAATGCGGTGTGCCGATTTAAAGTCCTTCCAGGATATCCTGTTCAGGATACCCGACTACTCCCTGGAGTACCATATTACCAGAAATCATTTTTCGAAATGGTTCAGGGCAAGGGCGCTTTTCCCGCTGGCTGATCTTATCAGGGATTTAAGAATAGAGGATTTTAAGGATCTCGACGAAGTGAGAAAATTCATGTTTGATGCCATAGCCAGTTTCAGGATGAATAAGGCACGCGGGATAATTGCAGAATTTTACAGGGAAAGCTTTGATGAATATTTCACTTTTACACGGATTGGCGACGGATCAATAGGTGGAAAAGCAAGAGGGCTTGCCTTCCTCGATTCCTTGATCATGCGGAATAAAATCCTTGATAAATACAAGGATGTAATCGTTACCATTCCCCGCACTGTGGTGTTATGTACAGATGTTTTCGACGAATTCATGGAAGAAAACAACCTTTATAAGGTAGCTATTTCCGGTTCACTTACAGATGAAGAAATCCTTGATCGTTTTATCAAAGCCCGGCTTCCTTTCCGTATCCACGAAGATCTGTACACATTTATTTCGGTAATAAATAATCCCGTTGCGGTCCGTTCCTCAAGCCTGCTCGAAGACTCGCACTACCAGCCTTTTGCCGGTATTTATTCAACTTATATGATCCCGTTTGTGGAGAATGATGAGAGGCTGATGATTGAAATGCTTTCCGATGCTATTAAAAGTGTCTATGCCTCTGCTTTTTATAAGGATAGTAAGGCATACATGACGGCAACACTTAATGTTATTGACGAGGAAAAGATGGCCATCGCACTTCAGGAGGTCTGCGGTGAAAGGTACGGTAGTCATTTTTATCCCTCCATTTCAGGTGTCGCCCGGTCCATTAATTTTTATCCGATAGAACCTGAAAAACCGGAGGATGGAATTGCAAATATCGCCCTCGGGCTGGGAAAATATATTGTAGATGGCGGATTAACGTTGCGGTTTTCACCAAAGTACCCGAAGAAAATATTACAATTGAGTACTCCTGAAATGGCATTACGCGAAACACAGCAGATATTTTATGCCCTTAATCTCGAATCTTCGAGTTTTAAAGCCACGGTTGATGATGGCGCCAACCTTCTCAGGTTAAAAATCAGGGAAGCTGAAACTGATGGCTCTCTGAACCATATTGCCTCAACCTACGATTTTAACAATCATGTCATCAGGGAAGGATTATTAAGCGAAGGGAAGAGGATTATTACCTTTTCGAATATTCTTCAGCACAATGTATTTCCTCTGGCTGAAATTATTGATACCACATTGAAAATAGGTCAGAAGGATATGAATAAACCGGTCGAAATAGAGTTTGCCGTAAATCTTAACCGGAACGACAGCGAAGAAACTATGATTTTTAATTTGCTTCAGATCAGGCCTATTGTTGATAATAAGGAAACCATTGATGTAGAACTGGATGATTTTAAGGTTGAACAGACCATTATTAGTTCCAATTCGGCCTTAGGGAATGGGATACTCGAGAACATCCATGATTTTATTTATATCAGGCCTGATTCATTCGATCCGTCAAAAAATAAGGAAATTGCCGAAGAGGTTGGTAAGTTGAATGACATTTTTTTAAAGGAAAAAAAGAACTACATTCTTGTAGGACCGGGAAGGTGGGGTTCGACCGATCCCTGGTTGGGAATACCGGTTAAGTGGCCTCAAATT
The DNA here is from genome assembly GCA_020052415.1 of Bacteroidales bacterium. Taxonomy (GTDB): domain Bacteria; phylum Bacteroidota; class Bacteroidia; order Bacteroidales; family JAADJA01; genus JAADJA01. The sequence goes on from JAGVPB010000085.1 coordinate 6,907, forward strand.
TCAGCAGCACGTGTGATTGTTGAATCCGGAATGGAAAATTACAGGATAGATCCGAGCCAGGGGACACATTTTTTCCAGAACCTGACCTCATTCAGGGTTGGATATTTTACAATTAACCCGTTTATTAAGGATGGATTTTATGATCTTGAATACCTCAACAATTGTAAAGCATTTTTTGAAAATCAGTTCATCAGGCATATTAAATTTGATTTACCGCTTAGAGTCAGAATAAATGGGAGGAAAAACAGGGGAATCATACTGAAGCCAGTGTGAAGGGGAGATAGGTAGAAATTGGTTGATATTTATTGAAATTGATTGAAATTGGATGAACCAACACAGAAGTCAGAATCCGTCTCGCCGCAGGCGAGATGAACCGTGAACTCTGAAATCAGAACCAAAATACAGTAGCGTAGTCATATCAGTGGTAACAGCAGTCAACAAGTCGTGATAGAATTTTAAACTTTTGCGATTTTGTGTTGTTTATATGGTTAAATGTGTATAATTAAATTTAACAACAATGAAAAAGACTACAAATTTACTTACGGCTGTCGCCTTACTTCTTTGCTCAATTCTTTTCACAAATAGCCAGGCAACGATATGGACGGTAGATGTTCAAAATTTCTCATTCAGCCCTAACAATCTTCCCGATGTTAAAATTGGGGATACAGTAAAATGGATTTGGGTAAGTGGTAACCATACTACTACTTCCACTACAATTCCCGGAGGGGCAGCTACATGGGACCAGCCCATAAACATTGAGTTCCAGCAATTCGAGTACATTCCAACGGTAACAGGTACTTATAACTATTGGTGTACACCTCATGCTCCTGGTATGGCCGGATCGTTTACAGTTGGTGCTACTGTTGGGATTGCTGATATTGAATCAGCCGGGGATATCTTAATTTCTCCCAATCCATTTAAGGATAATATTACAATCGGCCTTGCAACACATACTGATTCACAAATCAGTGAGATGAAAGTAATTGATATTAACGGTAAAATTGTATTTTCGTCTGAATCCCAACCCATGGAAGCAGACAAACAGAAAACAATCAGGCTTTCTAATCTTTCAGCCGGAACTTATTTTCTTCTTGTCACCGATCAATCAAATAAAATATACCGAAACAAACTTATTAAGGAATGAGTTTGACTTGACCGAATACCTTATGGCTGAGATAACTGGTAATACTGAAAATCAAATAGTGAGGCTGTTGGCAAAGGGATTGTGAGGTTTCAATTTATCAGAATTTTTCCTCCCTCAGGCATTTAAATGCCTGAATTTCGAATGATTATTATTTCAATAAGCCGGGTTGCGAAACCCGGCTTATTTGTAACTGTTTAATTAATAATGAACCGACCTATCTGTTAACAACGGTATTTGTATTAATATCAAATTTTTGCTTTTCCGACACCTTATTCTCAGGGATTTTAGCAACCTGCTTATTCCCTTCCTTTTCCCATACGATGACATTAACAGGTTGAGGAATGAAAGTCGGATAACTGGCACCTGCAATAGAACCGCACTGCAGTTCGATAATGTCATCAACCGTCACCACATGAGTAACACCCGGAAGACTGAAAGCTGCATCAACTGTTGAAGTTCGCGACTGGCTCTCACAGGAAGTGAGATAAACCTTTGTAATGCGGTTGTTCCCGGCTTGCGCAAGCTGCCGTAAAACTGTTTCAACCGATAAATACTGGTTCCAGGAAAATGATTGTTTGATTATTGATGTATCCCGGTGATAGAGCATTTTCGGGTCGAGATGGTAAAGGAACTGGAGCTTTACATTTGAACCTGCCGGACAGGCTGCAATTTTTGTATTGATCTCCGTTATCATTGCGGACTCAATGGAAGCGGTCGTCCACTGGGGAATTGCAGGATTGCCATTTGCACTTACAGCCCATTTGAGGTTCTCACTGCCACCAATGCTCGAAACATCAATGCAAACAAGGCAAGTAGCGCCGTTAAATGCCGTAACGTTAGGAACTGAACGTGAATACTGGTTAAGCTCGGCATTGATGACTTTATCTTCATCGTTACAAGCTGTCATTATACCTGACAGGATAAAAGAAATTATAAGATTTGTAAGGATTTTGTTTTTCATAGTAAAGTTTTTAGAGTGAATTATGAGTAAGTTTCATAGCTAATTGAAATTTTCAATAATTTACAGTTTATGGATTTTAACAAAATATACTTGATATTGTTGAGGTTTCCTCAAAATCTAAAAATCAGGAAAACAAGAACCCATAAAAGGAACTGCCGTCGCAAGGGATCTACAGCGGCAGCATACACAGTGGATTAGAGAAGAAGAAGATGCAAAATTATACAACTGCCTTTTGGGTATAATTAAATTTATCTTAAGATTGCTTTAATATTTAATTTCTTATATCTGATATTGCCTCTTAGGAGCCTTAATGTTAACTTTGCAGAAAAATTGAGATACCCTTTGCGAAGAACATTACTGGTTTCACTGTTATTACTATTAAGTTTTTTATCGTTTGCCCAGGCCGACAACCTGAAAGTTATGTACTACAATCTCCTCGATTATCCTAACAGCGATCCCGGAAGGGAAGTCTATTTCAGGACGGTAAATCAATATTTGCAGGCGGATGTGATTGCAGTTACAGAATTAAAATCATCAACCGGGGCTACTACATTACTAAACCAGGCACTGAATGTTTATGGAACCACCCATTATCAGAAAGCAGTTTATTATACCGGCGACTATTCAGAAAACCTATTGTATTACAATAGTGAAAAGCTTGCTTTGCATTCACAGGATGTAATTTATACCAGCCTGAGAGACATCAATGAATATGTCCTGTATTACAAATCCATTGACCTTGCCACGACAAACGACACCATTTTTTTCTACTTCTATATCGCGCATTTAAAGGCAAGCCAGGGCTTCGAGCAGGATCGTCTTGCCGAGGTCAACCAGTTCCTTGACCACCTGAACAGCATAACCAATGCTGAAAATGTATTCTTTGGCGGAGATTTAAATCTTTATACAAGTTTCGAACCCGCATACCAGGCGCTCATTGATAATACGACTTATGTGCTGAATGATCCTTTGCCTGCCGGTAACTGGCATGCCTCCGGCACATATAGCTTAATTCATACCCAGAGCACACGGACCGCAGATTTTGGAGGCGGATCAATCGGGGGCATGGACGACCGTTTCGATTTTATTATATTTACGGATGATGTACTGACCGGTACCAATGCGGTTCAGTATGTAAGTAATTCATGCAAGGCTTTTGGCAATGACGGACTGCATTTGAATGATGCCCTGATTGATCCTCCGGTAAACCCGAATGTCCCCGATTCTGTTATTCAGGCGTTATATTATATGTCGGACCATCTGCCGGTAATTTGCGACCTGACGGTTGCTGCAACAGTTGATACTACTCATTCCAACCTTGTGATCACCGAGATTTATTACAATCCTCCTGAAACCGGTACGGACTCACTTGAGTTTATCGAAATTTATAACAACGGTTTGAACACGGCCAATCTTACCGGATATACATTAAGCTCCGCCGTTGATTACACATTCGGAAGCATATCTTTGAATCCTTCGGAATACCTGCTGATTGCATATAATCCTACAGCCATGATGAACACTTTTGGAGTCGGGGCTTTGCAATGGACCGGCGGTTTGAACAACGATGGTGAACTCCTCCTGTTGAAAGACAATGCTGGAAATACCGTAGATTCGGTTTTTTTTGACGATGCAGCTCCCTGGCCGACAGCGCCAGACGGGACAGGGCCTTCTGTGATGTTGTGTGATCCAAACGCCGATAATGCAATTGGTTCAAACTGGCAGGCTTCGCAGCATTTTGTAGTAAATAATGGAGGCGGGATTCCGATATTTGCAACTCCAGGATACACTGAATGTGTTTATCCGCCGGTAGCGGATTTTACTGTTAACTTTACAGAAATAACTGCAGGTGAAAGTGTCAGTTTTACCGATCTTTCTACCAACAATCCAACCTCCTGGTCCTGGATATTCACCGGCGGATTACCATCTTCTTCAATTTTGCAAAATCCGGTTATCACTTACAATACGGCAGGCATTTATGACGTACAACTCATGGCAACCAATGCCTCCGGAAACAATACCATGTTTAAAACCGGGTATATTACCGTTTCGGAACCTTTTACGGGGACACTGATGGTTACTGAGATCATGCAAAATCCTTCCGCAGTGCTTGATGGAGCCGGTGAATGGTTCGAGGTGTATAATCCTACAGCAAGCCCGGTAAACATGAACGGCTGGACTATCAAAGACGATGGAACGGATATTCATGTGATATCGGGCTCCCTGATTGTTCCTGCCGGAGGATTTGCGGTTTTGGGAATCAATTCCAGTTCGGCTGCAAACGGAGGATATACCTGCAATTACCAGTATTCGACCTTTTTCCTCGGCAATAGCGGAGATGAAGTCGTTTTGCTCGATCCGTCAAATGTTGAAATTGACAGGGTGGTTTACGATGGCGGACCTACCTGGTCTGATCCTAACGGGGCTTCGATGGTTTTCACAGGCACTCCTTCATCCGATAATAATGTTTTCAGTAACTGGACAACAGCAACCCTTCGTGAGCCTTCCTATTCGGGATCAACGGGAGATAAGGGATCACCGGGTACTAATGGGACAGGACAAAACCTGGTTTCACCGGCATTCGACCTGAACCTGAAGGTTTATCTTGAAGGTCCTTTTAATGGTACAGATATGAATGCTGGTTTAATCAGCCTGACTGACTTCCCCACAGCCCAGCCATATAATATTTCTCCCTGGAGCTATAACGGTTCAGAAGAAGTTATTTCCGTGCCAAATTCAAACATAGCTGACTGGGTATTGGTTGAACTCAGGGATGCAGCGAATATAGGCACTGCAACGGAAGCGACAGTTATTGAAACAAGAGCCGCATTTCTCCTGAACTCAGGTTCAATAGTAGAGCTTGATGGTGTTTCCCTGCCTCACTTCACAAATACCATCAGCAATCAGTTATTCGTAGCAGTTTATCACAGGAACCATATTCCGGTTATTTCGGAAAATGCATTGGTTAAAGTCAGCGGGATTTATTCGTACGATTTCACATCCGGGGAGAGCCAGGCCCATGGGGGAGCACTCGGCCACAAACTGCTGACAACGGGCAAGTGGGGAATGATTGCCGGTGATGCCGATGCCAGCGGGCTGATCAATACCCTTGATAAAACTACATTTTGGAATTTACAAGCTGGTAAGAAAGGTTATTTGAAGAGCGATATGAATATGGATGGTCAGATTAATAACAAGGATAAAAACGATTATTGGCTTCCAAGCCTGGGAACCGGATCACAGATACCCTAAAATGAACTTCTGATATTGAAAACTGAGTAATGATTTATTTTGATCCGATGGAAAATCACTCTTTAATCTCTGCTCAAAATGTTACCAAATATTATGGTAAGGTTACCGGTGTAAAAGATATTTCCTTTGATGTCGGTAAAGGTGAGATTTTCGGGTTTCTGGGACCCAATGGAAGCGGTAAAACAACCACTATCCGGCTCTTACTCGATTTGCTTCGCCCGTCGGATGGTAAAATTGAAATCTTCGGTTTGAATTTGCTTGACAATTCTCACGCGATAAGGAAAAGGTGCGGTTACCTTCCGGGAAATTTTTCAGCTTATGGAAACCTGACGGGGAATGAATTCCTGAAATTCCTTGCCGGACTGAGGAACAATTCCGTTTCCGGTGATAAAAAACTTCCTGAACGCCTGGGCATTTCATCTTTCGACATGAAGAGAAAAATCCGGCAGCTATCACACGGAACTCTTCAAAAGTTAGGGATCATACAGGCCTTCATACATTCGCCGGAACTGCTTATTCTCGACGAACCTACCATCGGACTTGATCCGCTGATGCAATATGAATTTTATGACTTGCTGAAGGAGTATCAAAAGGAAGGTGGAACAGTATTTCTTTCCTCCCACAATTTGTCGGAGATTGAAAGGATTTGTCATCGTGTTGCAATCATAAGGAAAGGCGAAATAGTTAAAGATGAATCCATCGTAAACCTGAGGAAGAGGATGAAACGAAAACTCATACTTAATCTAAAATCACCGGTTGAAAACATTAACATTCCAGGTGCACGGTTATTGCGTAAAGACGGGCTGACATTGGAATTTGAAGTTGACGGCGATATTTCAGTTCTTATAAAACACCTTTCATCTTTACCGGTTGCCGACATTGTATTGCCTGAACCTGATCTGCACGAAATTTTTATGAACTATTACAACGGTAAACATGAAGAATAAGACAACCTATTTCAGGTTTATCTGGAGGAACCACAGAAGCTTCGCCATATTCAGCATGGCGTTTATTACTTTACTGCAGTTTTTAATCCTTTACCTCATCACTACCTTTGATGTACCTGCCATATTAAGCACCCTTCTTAACCAGTTCCCGGAGAAGCTAAAAATTTATTTCAGCGACAATTTTTTTAATACGCTGTCACTCGACGGCGCTGCTGCATTCGGATTCAATCATCCCCTGGTACTCACATTGCTTGCTATCAATGCTATTAATATCCCTGTAGCGCATATTACCCGTGAGATAGAGTCGGGAACGCTGGAGCTTTTACTGGCTCATCCTTTCAGGCGTCAGGCGCTTTTATCAACGCTTTGGATTTCGGGTTGCATGATTTTGATGATTATCATTATAACTGCACTCATCGGATCAATTTCTGCCGCTGCAATCTATCATCATGTAAACTCTGCGTTGCTTATCAATTTGCTTAAAATCGGTATAAATCTGTGGCTGTTGTTTGTTTTGGTGATGAGCTATACCCTGCTATTTGCCGCGTACAAACCCACAGGATTAAAAGCTTCAAATATTTCTTCGGTTCTGACCCTTGTATTTTATCTTTTATATTTTCTGAGCCAGCTTTGGGACACGATAAAATTTACTTCTTATTTTAACATATTTGCTTACTATGAGCCACAAAAGCTTATGTTCGGAAAGGGCAATTTCTATCTCAATTGTTCGGTTCTCACAGGCCTGATCATTATATGCTATTTTATAAGCCGGCGGCAGTTCGTTAGACGGGATATTCCGTGAATGAAGTTCTGAGTTCCGTGTTCTGAGTTGCTCGCTATGAACCTGACACCTGGAACATGGCTGTCCGCCGAAACCCCGGAGAAGGCGGAAAACCTGAAACTTGAAACTTTGAACATGGAACCCAACTTAATTTCTTGCCATTTTATCCAGGAAATTCTCCTTACGGCGGCGTGAAACCTCCACTTCTGAGCCGTCACTCATAACCACTGAACCACCTTCACCTTTAATGTAGCGCTCTACATAAGTCAGATTAATCAGATGCGACTGGTGTACTCTTATGAAATTGGAATCCGATAGTGTTTCTTCAAAGTCTTTGAGCGTTTTCGTTACCAGTATTTTTTCTCCGGTCTTCAGGAAAAAGTTGGTATAATTATTATCCGATTCGCACCGGATGATGTTGTCAACTTTCACGAACCTTAACCCTTCGGAGGTGGGGAGGGCAATTTTTTCAAATCCGCTTTTAAAACCGAAGAGAGTCTTAATCTGTTCGGCCATGATATGGAAATTGCTCTCGAGGACTTTAAATTTATTCACGGCGTCTATCAGTTGCCGGGGATCAATAGGTTTCAGAATATAATCGAGAGCGCTGTATTTAATGGCTTTGAGGGCATACTGATCATAAGCGGTAACGAAGATGACCCGGAATTCCACTTTGGGCAATTGCTCAAGCAGGTCGAAGCCCGTTCCGTCGGCCATCTGGATATCGAGGAAAACAATGTCCGGCTGTCTGGAGAGGATAAGTTCTTTGCCTTTGATCACACCATCGGCCTGCCCTACAATATTTACATAGTCGCAATATTGGGTGAGAATATTGTTAATGGTGTTTCTGCTTTCCTCTTCGTCGTCAATGATTACTGCTTTTATCATTTGATCTTAAAATTCAATACAAAGATATGAAGTAAGTGTTGTATAACAATTACCAATTTTTTTGATAAAAATTTTTGTAAATTAATTTTTATATTTTATGTTTGTTGCACAAAATTTATAAACCTTTAAAATTTAATTAAGATGGCATCAAATTCAGAAACAGGACACGCAAAGAATTTTGCGAATTTCGGAGTATTAATAACCGAAGCAACACAAATGGGAGCATTGTATAATCCAGCGAACCCGGATATAACGCTTGCTGCCCTATTGGCAAAACAAACAGTTTGCGGGCAAAAAATGCAAGCTGTAACGGACGGATTAGCTCCTTATAAAAACGCAGTAAACGCAAGAGATGCGGAATATAAGGTGATGAATTCGAAGTCAACAAAGATCATCAATGCACTGGCTGGATGCGGTGCTGGTAAGGACATCATAAAAGATGCCCGCGGAATGGTGAACAAAATCCAGGGGAGAAGGACGGGCAGCAAGGAACCTGAAGACCCGACAAACCCGGAAGGGAAAACTATTAGTGTAAGTCAACAAAGTTTCGACTTAAAGAAGGCTAACTTTGAAACATTAGTGGCATTGATAAAAGGTGAACCAAAGTATAGCCCGAATGAAACTGAGATACAGGTTACTTCACTTGAAAATTATGTAAAGGAACTGGGCCTTAAGAACACAAGTGTGAATACTACATTGACGTCGCTGCAACAGAAAAAAGTGGAAAGGAATGAAGAACTTTACTAACCGATATTTGGAATGTCGGAACTGGTAGGGACGGTGAAGGCATACGCAAAGAGTGTATTAGGGGCAAGCAGCCCGGTTTATAAGAGGATAGCAGCGATAAAGGTAAGAAAGCCGGGAAATATATAGATGACAACTGAATAAACGTGGACGACAATTCGATTTGCAAGGAATACAACACGAATTACTAAAATTACAACGTGAATTTCATAAATTACTATGTGAGTTCCATAAATTACTATACGAATTCCATAAATAGCAAAGCTAATTCCATAAATTACAAATCGAATTTCATAGTTGACAATTAGAGTTACAAAGATTACATTTGCAGTTTCATAAATTACCGAGGCATTATCGTAAATTACACTGGTAAAAAGATGAGTTTAGAATTGCAAAGGTAAATGAAGGGATTAAGGAGATGAAAGTAAGGTGTCTTTCCTTAATTGGTTTTGGTTAATAATTAGGTTTATTCTTTTCCTTCCTTAAATCGCCTTACTTTTTAAGCCGGCGGGGGTGGTTCCCTGCCGGTTTTTTTACCTCACCCCTGACCTCCTGCCGTTGGCGGGAAAGGCTCTCTCCCAGAGGAGAGGGGGAATGCACAGAGAAGACGGAGGGTTGTTAAATTGTTAAATTGTTGCATTGGCCCCCTTACGCTGAAGCTACGGGGGACAAAGGATATATTCGACTTAGGCAGAGCCTAAGCCGAACTGGGAAATGAATAAAAGTAGTTGTGAGACGCTTCCTCTTTTATAAAACAAACCTGAAATTATCAGGTGGTCAGGTAACATAGTTATAAAAAAAATTGAAAAACTTTAAAAAAAAACTAACTTTGCTTCATAAATTGATAAAATGTTAAATGAATTTTTTAATGTAATCCTAAAATATAATTTGTAATGAAAACTTATAACAAAGGATCTATTGCAATTTTTATTGTTTTATTATTTCTAACAAATTGCACTAGTAATCAAAAATCCGAAAACAAAGAAACCTCGTTAGATAAAACTGATCAGATAAAGTTTCAAGTAGCCAAATGCACTCATTCTGTTGGTCTATGCAATCTACCTATGTTCATTTCTTATGAAAATCATTATTCGGAAAGAGATAATACGAGAATTCAGTTAATTAACATTCCCAATTGGTCAGATCATGCAGCAGCTTTAACGAGCGGTACAGTGGATTTTTCTGTGACACCATTCACTAATGTTATTACTGCCTATGCTAATGGAGCACCCATCAGAATCGTTTCTGGAAGTGGTATAAACGGGCTGTATTTGGTTTCCTCAAAAAATATTAAAACAGTAAAACAACTAAAAGGTAAAAAGATAGGTACTTTCAGGGCAGACACTTTAGAAATGCTTTTATATAATTTATTAAAAATGTTTGGGCTCTCGTATGATGATGTTGAAATTGTTTATTTTAATGATGGTTTTGAAATTATACAAAGTTTCGCTAGTGGTAAAATTGATGCAATGACACATGTAGAACCTTATATTACCAAGGCAGTACGGGAGTTTGGAGCGAACCGTTTAGCGTCTGGCCAGGATGTTTGGGGTGGTGACCATCCAGATTGCGTATTGACAGCTAGTGAAAAAATAATAAAAGACCATCCAGAAATGGTAAAAGCAGTAATATATGCGATGATGCAATCGCAATTAAATATCGAAGATAGTTTAGATGCTGCAATAAATAAAGTAGTTGGTAAATATTACAAAACAGATAAAGAAGATTTAATAGAATCTGCCAAATCTCAACCTCCCGGAATTGATATCAGGGATATGAAAAGCTTTATTTTGGATAGGTTCAAAGATTTGAAAGAACTAGGTTATTTAAAAATAGAGCCTGACCCTCAATTAATGAATTTTAGCTTTTTAGAAGAAGTAATCCATGAAAATCCAGAATTGTATAAGAAATTGAAGTTTAAATCAAAACTCTAAGAATATGAAAAACCAGAATAAATCAAGCAATATTGTTCAGTCTATTTTATGGTTTATAGCTTCATTATCTATTTTTGCCGGACTTTGGGAAATATCGAGTATATTTGGCTTGATAAATAAATCTACTTTACCACCCCCCCATATTTTTTTACCTGAAATTCTTGATTACAAAAATTTTCAACTATCAAAATTAGAATATGCCCAATATTCTCCTCAGACGTATGTTGTATTTGCTATTTGGTCAAGTACATGGAGAGTACTTACTGGTCTTTTTTTAGGACTATCAATTTCAATTCCACTTGGAATAATAATCGGGTCGGTTAAAATTGTTGATAAACTACTTTCACCTTTATTAACCTTCCTTGCACCTCTTTCTCCAATTGCCTGGATTCCTTTAGCTATTGTACTTATTGGTATTGGAAATGCTTCTGCAGTTTTTATCGTTTTTATTGGAGTTGTTTTTCTATTAACGATTGCAACCACAAATGCAGTTAAAAATGTAGACAAGAAATACATTGATATGGCAAGAAATCTCGGTGCAAGTCAATTGCAATTGAAAACAAGGATAATATTACCTGCAATATTACCTTCTGTTTTTATCATTTTACGGATAAACTTTTTTGCTGCTTGGATGGCAATTCTAGTAGCAGAAATGGTAGGTGTTTCATCAGGATTAGGCGCTTTAATTGCAACTGCTAGGGCGTTATTTAATATTAAACTTATATTGCTGACAATGACATTGATT
>JAGVPB010000064.1 GCA_020052415.1 Bacteroidales bacterium
AAGGTAAGGGTTGTAAAGAACAAGGTGGCCCCGCCTTTTAAAGAGGTTGAATTTGACATAATATATGGAGAAGGAATATCCAGGGAGGGCGATCTTTTGGATGTAGCTACTTCCTATAATCTGGTAGAAAAAAGTGGGTCATGGTATTCATACGGGGGAGAGCGTATCGGGCAGGGAAGAGAGAATTCCAAACTGTTCTTAAAGGAGCATCCCGATATTGCCGACGATATCAAGGTGAAAATCCTGGATTGCTTCGGTCTAAAGTCAAAACAGGAAAAGGCGGAGGGTAATAATAAATAAAGCTGTTAACCAGAACTGGAGAATTGGTTGTTATGTGTAAGAAATAGAAGTTTAAGAATATGCCGAGCAAGAACTATAGTGAAATTTTTTTGGAATAACTACAATACGGAAATATAGGTTATATTAGTTGGTATGAAGAAAATGTGTAATATAGAAATAGATCAAAGATACTTACCTGCTTTAGGGCGAGTTTTTTCTCCTATAGTTCTGGATAGTCTTGCGCAAAAAGGTTATTCTCCCTATTTGTCCGAGGTGTGTAAAAATAGTGGATTGTTTGATAGGATTGATCCGGCAACAACACTCGGTGAGTTTTTTGACTGGGTCTATAATCTTCTTTTCAAAAACTACCGAAATGAATATATTTATAAAAATGTTATCGCAAGTAAAATTTTACTTAATAAGCATTCTTTAAACACTTCGCAAATGCTGACGGAATTCAGGGTCGGCAGAAGTAAAGCTGATGTTGTATTATTAAATGGAGCCTCTACCGTTTATGAAATAAAATCTCAATACGACTCTTTTGCCCGTCTTGAAAAACAGATACAGGCATATTTTGAGATATTTGATTATATAAATGTCATAACCTCACCTTCACAGTCCAAAAAATTAGACTCCATTTTACCTGATAAAGCCGGAATTCTGGTACTTACTAACAGAAACACCATTTCAACAATACGCGAACCAAAATCAAATAAAGAAAATATAAATCTGAACATATTATTCGATTCTCTCCGAAAAACTGAATACATGAGAATTATTAAAGAGTATTATGGGACTACACCTGATGTAGCAAACACTCAGATATGTAGAGAATGCAAAAAATTGTTTTGTAAAATCCCGCTTGTTTACGCACACGATTTAACAATTAAAATCCTTAAAGGGCGAAATAATTCAAAGAGATTAAAAGATTTTATTGATAAAGCGCCATCATCCGTTTCTGCATATGCAATGAGTATTTGTAATGAAAAAACTAAAATGCAAAAACTATTGAACCTGTTTGATAATAACATCAATTCTCTACTTATCATTCCTAATGCAATTTAGGAGGAAATAAAATGTATTACCCATATTTAAGAGGAAAGCAATTTGAACTGATATTACTCAGAGAAAATGCTGAGTTTTTAGCAAAGAATAGCATACATCCAATTATCGAACCGGTGAAAAGCGACTTTACAGCGTTAACACGTGCAATGGAAGTTATAAATGAAAAAAATGTTAATTGTACCCTTATTGTGAACCCCAGAGCCGGACAGGAACCTGTAAAGACTTCAAGCATCTTGAAAGAACTCATTGAAGATGGTTTAAAAAATTTTCAAAATATATCAATTGGCTATATGCTTCATGCAGAGTCAAACATTTCCAACTTAGTTTCGTTATTGAAAAATCACCGCAATTTCAACTTTTCAATTCTGCATTACGGGTATACTAACGGCAAAAAACTTTCGGCTGAAATTGAAGGATTTAAAAACATAAAAACCCATGTTTTTATTGATGGATTTGCTGGGAAACTTTATCAACGACATTTAAAGCAAGATGGGATTGACAGGGTTTTAATAAGAAATGGATTTAAACTTCAGAAGAAAAATGCACATTATCCACCAAGCGAGCATTTTTCCGATTTGCATATAACCTATCCCGATGAAGGGATGGATGGATTCGGCGACTATCTAATTGTCGGCGATGACTATACGAAAACTGGTGGGCCAGCTTATGCTGTTGCCATTCACTTGACATATCTTGATACTGATGATGATATGTCTATATATCATTTTATTTCTGACCAAACTGATTCTCCAACTGACCCTGGCGGAAAGTTTTTAGAAGCTCTAAAAAAATTAGTGGAAGAAATTAAGAGACCAAAATCCCTCATTTACAAATCTAATGCTTGCTCTGAGTATCTTGAGCTATTTAAAAAGAGACACTATCCCGGGCTTGGGTATGTTAAAAAATTGTCCATGCAACATCATATCGAATTGATTGCTAAATACATAAGTAGAGCGAGTTGATATGTATTGTTGTCCTAATTGTTTTTCAGATAATTTTTTACAAAATCATATTCGTGCTCTTAGCAACAAAAAAGGGGAATGTTCATTTTGTAAAACAAATAATGTTACACTAATAAAGCCGGATGAATTATTTGACCGGTTTGAACCTCTTTTAGATTTGTATGAGAAAGACCGAACCGGAGTCGCAATTAACGAGCTTATTCAAAATGATTGGAATGTTTTTGCAGTTACAACAAATCGAATTCAACAAAAGTTACTAAAAGCAATTTCATGTAATAGCGATTTATTCAAAGTTAAATATAACCCTAAATTTTTAAAAGATAAAAAAAATGTAGAGCAATGGGGAAAGTTTAGAGAGGAATTAAAGCATAAAAACAGATTTTTCCCAAATAATGCACCGGATAGAAGCCATCTTGAACCTTTTGGCAAGTATATTGGCTTAATTCTCAATGAGGGTTCACAGAAATTCTACAGAGCGAGGATTAATATTACAGATAAGCCATATCCTCTTTCAAAAATGAGAAAACCGCCAGAAAAAAACACGCCAAATGGCCGTGCTAATCCAATTGGAATACCCTACCTTTATTTGGCATCAACAATTGAGACTGCAATTTCAGAAATTCGAGGTCATAAAGGTGAATTTGTCACAGTAGCTGAATTTCAGATGAAAAGGAATCTCGAACTGGTAGATTTGCGAGATCCCAAGAACACAATTAGTCCTTTTGAATTAAATGATGAAGATGAATTAGAACTAATTTACGAAAACATGCCATTTCTTACATTACTTGGGAATGAGTTGTCAAAACCAATAATACCACGAGAGGCAAATTTAGAATATCTCCCAAGTCAATACCTTTGTGAATCATTCAAGCATATAGGTTTTCACGGAATTATTTATAAAAGTTCAATCTCGGACGGCAATAATTATGTCATTTTCGATGATAAAAGACTTAAAGCTGTGAGTACCTATCAATTTCAGATTATTGATGTAATAACCAAATCTGAAAAAAAATGATAGAATAAATAGGGACAGCGACAACGAGTTTCATAAATCTGTTTCTTTCCGTATTTTGCTTTTCACTATGACAATTATTCATTTGACAACCACAATATAAATTTACATTAGTTTTACAGGATACAATCTATTTTTCCGCAATATATTACGTGTAAAAGTCAAGCACTTCCCTGACAGTCAGTCTTTCTCCGGGATAATGTTTAAGCCGCTTGTTCAGTAGTTAATTGTTCTTTGATAATTTTACCCATTTCTATGGTTTCTATTGGCCTTCTGCCCATATTGCGATAACCCCGATGCGGTCTCTCATGATTGTAACAATGGAGCCACTGATCAAGATCTTTCTGGAGTTCCTCCACCGAAGCATAGAACTTGTCATGAAAGGTTTCCCTGAAGAACTCATCAAGGACAGTCCTGTTGAACCGTTCTACGAATCCATTGGTTCTTGGTCTGGCTACTTTTGTCCTTCTATGTTCAATATCATTCAACTCTAGGAATATCTGATAGGGATGAATCATCGGTCTGCCGCAATATTCACGGCCATTATCAGTAAGTATATTTTCTACTGCAATGCCTTGGGATTCATAGAAAGGCAATACCCGATCATAGAGAACATCTGCCGCTGTCTCAGGAAGTTTCGAGGTATAGAGTTTGCCAAAGGCAAAGGAGCCATAGGTGTCAACCACAGCTTGAAGGTATATCCGGCCCACTCCTTTGATCGTACCAACCATGAATGTATCCTGGGAAAGAAGATAGCCAGGATAAGGACTCTCCACCTTTCGTTCTCGAAAACAGGGATTGGCCTTCTCCAGAAGTCTTATCTGCTCCTCGGTAAGATCTATATCCAGGCCGTTCTTTTCCTCCTCCATGCGAAGCAGGCGTTTGTATCTGGTTTCCAAATCCTCCTTGATCCATATGTTCCGGATTGTGCCTGGACTTACCGCAACAGCCTCCAAACGGAGTTGATCGGAAACCCGAACGGGACCCCAAACCGGATGGGCAAGAGAAACAGCTATGATTCTCTCTTTTACTTCCGGCAGTGTCTCATTGGGAAAGCTCTTTGGAATAGGCGGCCTATCTACAAGCCCATCAAGCCCTCTTTCCTGGAATGCCCGTTTGTACTCGTAAAACTGGCTCCGGGAAATTCCGTGATGACGGCATGCCTCTGATACGTTACGAAGTCTTTCAGCAAGTTGTAGCAATGTTAGTCTCTTTTGTGCTATCTTCTTTGCGGCGGTCATATCTTCCTCCTTCGTTAATGTTTTTTGGCA
>JAGVPB010000067.1 GCA_020052415.1 Bacteroidales bacterium
TGTAATATTGTCACCTCATCACGTTCTTTGAACCAATCACCCCAGGGGGGTCAACATGACCGAAACGGGGGGTCAATATGACTGAAATATCCACTAAAGCAAAATTATTCAATATTTCATTCCCTTGAGTATTTTGTTTACTTCATTTTTATCAAAATATTCCGGAACGAATTCATCGCCAAGCCATTCAAGGTATTCTTCATATTCTTCGTGGGTGGGTTGCTTAAGAATGTCAAGCATATTAGCATATCCCCACACTCCTCCGCAATCTTCCGGCGGACAGTGCATTTTGCCTTCGATGCAAACCGGATAGCGGATTTTCGAATCCACTGGAAGTATCTTTTCAAGAATAATATCGTGATGCCAACCGTC
Organism: Bacteroidales bacterium; assembly: GCA_020052415.1. Taxonomy (GTDB): domain Bacteria; phylum Bacteroidota; class Bacteroidia; order Bacteroidales; family JAADJA01; genus JAADJA01. Next base: position 373 of record JAGVPB010000067.1, read on the forward strand.
ACCGAAATCATATTCATAAATGATCTTTTCTTTTTCTTTGGTGAGTAAATCAGATATCCTGGTTTTCTTTTGTATATAGTCAATGTTATGATCATCATCCCAAAAATCATCATCAGGCATTTCAATTGAATAGTACATCTTATTTTTAATAAATTGATGCAAATGTGAATTGGTCCAACCCATAACAATTTGAATGATATAATGAAAATCCGACAATAACAGGTTGGAAGGGATTAAAACTCTTCTCCATATTTTGGGTTCGGAGCCTGCTAAGGCTATCTGAACCTGGTAAATGCTTTTTGTCATGTTTACATTTTTAAACTATGCCCAAAAATATCAAATATTTACAACACCAATTATTTCATTCTTAAATTAATTGTAACTACTCAGGATATTTTATGTTTCCTTACTTTTGCCTTATCAACAACAGATTTCATAATGAAAAAAATTACCATCCTGATTTTTACCAGTTTCCTGATTGGTCTTGTTTCATGCAATCAAATGGATAAGAAATCAAAATCATTAAACATCATCCCCAAACCTGTAAAAGTCGTGCAGGAAAAAGGATTTTTTACAATCACCGGTAAAACCCGTATTGCAAAACCCATGCACGGCAAAGACGGCAGTACTGCAGCTTACCTTCAATCTGTTTTTAAATCTGCGGGAGTGCCGGTGCCGGAGTTGTGTGAACCTTTTGAAGAAAAAAATGTGATCCGGTTCGAATATGCCGCCGATGAAGAATTAGGTTGGGAAGGATACACTCTTGAGGTAACACGCAGCAAAATCGAGATCAAAGCCAACGAACCGGAAGGATTGTTTTATGGAGTACAGACATTGCTGCAGCTTTTACCACCGGAAGTTTTTGAATCGCAAAAAACAGAAAGAAAGGAATGGAAAGTGCCCTGCTGCAAAATATGGGACAGGCCACGATTCGAATGGAGAGGAATGCACCTCGACGTTTCCCGCCATTTTTTTCCGGTTGAGTTCATCAAACGCTACATTGACCTGATTGCCATGCACAAAATGAATGTATTTCACTGGCACCTGACGGATGATAATGGCTGGAGGATTGAAATAAAAAAATACCCCTTACTTACTGAGATTGCAGGCTGGCATGTGGACAGGGAAAACATGCCGTGGCGTAAAGTGACACCACCGGGTCCAGGCGAAAAAGCGACTTACGGCGGATTCTATTCGCAGGAGGAGGTCAGGGAGATCATAAAATACGCTGAAGAACGATACATAAATATCATCCCTGAAATTGAAATGCCGGGACATACAAGCGAGGTGTTTGCAGCCTACCCGGAACTGTCATGTACGGGTAAAAAACTTTATGTGCAGCCTGGGAGCTATTGGCCAAATGCGGATATCCTGTGTGCCGGAAAGGAAGAGACATTTGGATTTATCGAAGATGTACTGGAGGAAGTGATTGCGCTGTTTCCATCTCTGTATATTCACATTGGCGGTGATGAGGCAGATAAGACCCGATGGCTCGAATGCACGTTATGCCAGCAGAGAATCAGAAAAGAAAAGTTAAAAGACGAGAATGAGCTTCAGAGCTACTTTATCCGGCGGGTTGAAAATTTTCTGAACAGTAAAGGCAAAAAGCTGATCGGCTGGGATGAGATACTGGAAGGCGGGCTTGCTCCGGATGCTACGGTAATGTCCTGGCGCGGGTTTAAAGGCGGGATAGAGGCGGCGGAACAGGGTCATAAAGTGATCATGTGTCCAACTTCGCATTGTTATTTTGATTATTACCAGGCGAACCCGGATTTTGAACCTGAAGCGATTGGCGGTTTTACCTCCCTTAAAAAGGTTTATTCGTTCGAACCCGTTCCGGAAGGGCTTTCGGAGGAAAATGCAAAATTTATTCTTGGAGCGCAGGGAAATGTTTGGACTGAATATATAAAAACTCCTTCTCATGCGGAATACATGTCGGTGCCCAGAATGACTGCACTGGCAGAAGTGGTTTGGAGTCCGGCTGACCAAAGAGACTGGACCGACTTCAGGAAGCGGCTTAATATACATTTTAAACGCTTCGACGCATTGAAAGTCAATTATTCCAAAGGTTCATGGAAGGTGGATATCCAGCCTGTATTGGAAAACGGGATTTACAAAGTGACACTCACATCAGAGCAGCCGGATATTCCTATACACTATACAGCTGATGGCACCGATCCTTCTGCTAATTCGCCGGTATATAAAAAACCTCTTGCTTTTTCAAATTCCGTAGTAATCAAAGCGGGACTTTTCGAATCGGGCAACCTCATGGAAGCCTTTACTGTAAAAGAGATCGTATTTCATAATGCCATTGGAAAAACCGGGACGCTGAAGGATCCACCATCCAAAAACTATTTTGCAAGCGGTGCTGCCTCCCTCACCGATGGGCTGAAAGGTTCAGAAAATTTCAAAGATGGCTATTGGATTGGATTTGAAGGCACCGACATGGATTTAGAAATTGATTTGAATGAAGATTTACCTATTTCTTCTGTTGAGGCATCTTTTTACCAGCAGGCAGGTTCATGGATTTTCATGCCGGAAAAGGTGGTGTTTCAAATATTTGACAACAACCATATCCTGGTAGCTGAAAGTGAAATCAAAACGACAACTCCGTTGGGGAAAAACGATGCAATCATAGAAAAGTTCAGCGCCGGTTTTGAAAATCTGAAAGCAAGATATATCCGGGTAATAGCCGTAAATATAAAAACCTGCCCCGAATGGCACGTAGGCAAAGGGAGTAAGGCGTGGGTATTTGCGGATGAGGTTATAGTGAATGGCAAACATTGACTGCATTTTGCAGCATTGGCGGAATTTTCCGAAATTATTTGGATATTATAACCGATATCACATCAATTCCTTTGGCGGCGCATCACTGGCTTTGAGCCTGTACGAAATCATCAGGAATAACCGATACCCGGAGAGGGGTGAAAAGCGCACTTCAAAATTGAATTTTTTGTAATAAAGCCCAATTCCTGCATCCAGGCCCACTAGCGGAACAAATCCCTGGCGTTCCTCCCGTGTTACCTGATCCCAGAAAAGGGTTTCTTTATAATCTTTGTTATATCCCCAAACCGGAATGGAGGTGGTAATACCAGCATTAATGTATGGCCTTACTTTTTTAAACACGGGCTGATATCTCGGCATAAAACTGAATTTCAGATAATGTGCGTCCAGTTCGTAGTGGTAAAAATGGTTCAGGTTTGGTCTTTCCTCTACCTGGTAATTATAACTGTACTTATAAAAATAAGAAATTTATTATTTAATTATAATATTATCGCAAAAAATCCAGACAGGCTAGCCATATCCCGGATACCACGATGTTTATGAAAGGAAATTATTATTAATCCTATTTGTAAAAAACCAATGGTGGATAAGGCCTCTTTTTTCATCCAAATTTTACTTATTGGAATACAGCACCTTTTCAGCTATAAGTTCTTCCGAAATCCCGGGGCCCTTCCAATATACCTTCAGTTCATCCTGCCCGCCTTTTTCGAAGAAAATTACTTTTATTTTATGGAATCCTTTGGAAAGCGCAATGGCTCCTCCTTTCTGTTCCATTCCATGAAGGCCATCGTTATCCGCGACAAGCTGACCATCAATATATAAGCGGCTGCCGTCGTCGGAGTCGGTCATGAATTCCCAGATTCCATCCTCAGGAATTTGAATAAATCCCTCAAATGAAAATCCGTAATGATCCCCTTTGATTTTTTCAGAAAGATTGAAATTACTCGTCATCCCGGTCTTCACTGCAGTAAGCATTGAAAAATCAGGCAATGAATCCCAGTCGCCTTCATAATAGCTGTAAATGATTCCGGGCCTCAATTCACCGGTCTGGACGGCAGGAATCGGTTTTACTTTTGTGAAAAGTGTACAAACGCTGTCACTTGCGGGTTTCCCGTTCCTGAAGCATCGCGCCGCAAGCCTTGTGGTTTCGGTTAAAGTAACCTTGTTTGTAAACACAGGTGATTCCACTGACGGCATTCTGCAATCGGTTGTAAATCTGATTTCAAAATTGCTGTTCGAAGATGTAATAGAAGGTTCAATAAAGTCAATAAAAATCCTGTAGTCGGATTGGATTACCGGTGGAAAACTGATGTCGGGCTGTCCTTTGATATTAAGTACAACAACTGAATTAAAGCTATCAAGGGCTGCAGCGGGAACTGTAATCCAGAGTGCATCTTCATTTCGCTGAACCAAAAGTGGTTTACCGGGCTCACCCATCAAATATGCAGATTCCGGCTCATTGAAAATACCCGGAACTTTTAGGACAGCATCTGCCGGCCAGTCGAAAACATGAAGGTAAAGGCGTGTTCCGGTATCGGTTTGCTTTTGTGTACAACGCCCCCAGTCGAGCTTTGCGAACGGGCTGGCGCTGGTTTCGTAAATGGCTTCGCTATTTTTGTCCATCCATTCACCGATTTCCTTCAGCCGATTGATGCTTTCTTCCGGGAAGGTTCCGTCAGCTTTCGGACCGACATTCAGAAGGAAATTGCCGCCCTTCGAAGTTATGTCTGCAAGCTTTTGGATAAGATCCTTTGTGGATTTCCAGTTGTCATCGTATTTGTTGTAACCCCAGTGATCGTTCATGGTCATGCAGGTTTCCCAATCCGTACCCGGCATACCGGTTGCGGGTATTTCCTGCTCCGGTGTACCGAAATCGCCGGCATAGCCTCCCTCGCGGGTCATGCCTGCCATTCCCGACCTGCCGTTGTCCACGCGGTTGTTGATGATGATGTCGGGCTGAAGATTCCTGACATAATTGTAAAGGTCAACACCATAGTCGTGCGTCCAGGTTTCTTCCCATTCACCGTCAAACCACAGGACTCCAATATTCCCATAATTTTGGGTCAGCTCTTTTAGCTGAGCTTTCATGTGAGCGATATACCTGTTGAGATCAGCGCCTTCTGCCGGTCGGTCCGTTTCCCAGCCTCTTCGCGGCAAATAATCTGGATGATGCCAGTCCATGATGGAATGATACCAGCACATCTTAATGCCTTCTTGGCGGCAGGCATCCGAAAGTTCTTTCAGAATATCCCTTTTGAACGGAGTTGACATCACATCGAAATTGGTTTCCCTTGAATCGAAAAGGCAAAAACCGTCGTGGTGCTTGGAAGTGATCACAATGTACTTCATTCCGGCATCTTTAGCCATTTTTACCCATTTCTTCGCATCATAATTCACAGGATTGAACTGCTCCCGAAATTTGTCGTATTCATCAATTGGTATCTCGGCGGTAGTCCTGATCCATTCTCCGTGGTTGGTTTCACCCTTCCATTCTCCGGCAGGAACCGCGTATAATCCCCAGTGGATAAACATCCCGAAACGGGCATCGCGCCACCATGCCATACGGGCATCTTTGGCCTCTTTGGTTTCGTTGAGGTAATTAACAGGCTCATGATGGCAACCGATCAGCACTGCAAATAAAGCAACAGCAAGGATAGATGGGTACATTTTTTTCATAAAGAGCGAATTTTTATTGAACGGATTTTTAAAATTAATTTTTCTTCCAGCGTTCGAGTTTGGGGATGTTCATGGTGAAGAACCAAAGAGTGAAGCCGGGGAATCCCATCTCTTTCAGCTTTCCCTTGACAAGCGTTTTCATCTCGCCGGCAGTCATATACGGGCTTTTGAATTTGCCATCAGTATAGCAATAGCCGCAATATCGCGGGCTTTTGGAGCCGTCAGCTTCGGTGCCTCCGTGTTCGGGATCTTTTTTGAGAGGCATGCCGCAGCTTTGGCAGAATTTGTAAGTTTTTTCCATAATTTATTTTTAAAGTTATAAATATAAAGGGAACTGAGAGGCAAAAGTAATAATTTGCAAACTGTAAATCAATGATGATTAAAATACTGACTATGATTGATCTTTACCTTCAAAGTTAAAATAATGCCTGGAGTTTTGTCTCAGTAATTAAAATTATTTGTAGTTTTATTCCGAAATAATATTCATGTCGAATTCTACGAAATCTTAATTTTAATCTATAATCCATGAAATCAAAATTCTTATTCGCACCATCAATCTTATTCTTTTTCTAATGATTCGGTCAAAAAAAGCAGTAAACTTCACATGAAACCACTGGCCGAACGATTATTTAACATGATTGAAGAACAGGGTTGGAAAGGTAGTATCGTTTCAATCAGTCACCTTGCTGAACTGCGTAATGCCATTATCGGTCGTTACGAGGATGGACTTATTGAAAAAACACTGTACCGGAAACAACTCGGTTTCTTCTCGTTTGATCCGCCTTCGGACCTCTCCGGTGCCAACTCAATCATCGTCGTGGCTATACCCACACCCCAGATGCGGATTGTTTTCAACTGGCAAGGCAATCGCATACCGGTGATTGTGCCGCCGATATACATTAGCTACACACCAAGGACTGAATATGTACAGGCATTACTGGCAAAATGGCTCAGGCATGAGGGTTATAGTATTTCCAAACCTCGGTTGCCACTAAAAACGCTCGCCGTTTGCAGCGGATTGGCTGAGTACGGACGAAACAACATCTGCTATGTACCAGGAATGGGTAGTTTCATACAACTCGTAGCAGTATTATCTGACTTGCCCTGCGATACTGATCCATGGCGGGAGCCTAAACAGTTAGACCGATGCCAGACTTGTGTAGCATGTATCCGGCATTGCCCGACCGCGGCTATTACCAAAGACCGTTTCCTGCTTTATGCCGAACGCTGCCTAACCTACCATAATGAATCAGCGAATGATTTTCCTGACTGGATCAACCCATTATGGCACCACTGCCTGATCGGTTGTATGCGATGCCAGACAGCCTGCTCCGAAAACAGTGAAGTGAAGAACTGGTATAAAGACCGGGCCGAATTCTCGGAACAGGAAACCGGCCTTTTTATAAAGGGCGTTCCTCCTGATCAGCTCCCGGATGAAACTTATGCAAAGATGAAGAGCCTGGAAATAAATGAGGACTACAGACTTCTTTGTCGTAATTTATCGCTGATCATCGAACAAGGGAGAAGTAAAAGCTGAAAACTAACTTATACCCGGCCTAGAAAAATATTGCCATAGTTATTAGCTTTTAAACCAAAACTATTCGTAGTTTTATTCCGAATTTAGGTTTCGTCTTTATTTGCAAACTTTGATGATGAAAAAACTAATCTTGATCCCAGTGGTATTGATATGCCTTAGGTGGTTGGGTTCTGGTCAAAATCCACAGTGGGTGAATTACACTTCCGGTAAAGATATCAACTGCATTTCTGAGGAAGGGAATTTTTTATGGATCGGTACAAAGGGAGGTTTGGTGAAATATAACAAAACTACTGGTACTTCAATTTTCTATAACGTATCAAATTCTGGTCTGCCAATAAACTGGATATTATCAATTGCCACTGACCGTGATGGTGTGAAATGGATTGGAAGTTATTATGGCTTATCAAGATTTAATGGTTATAGCTGTATAACTTACAACACGGAGAATTCAGGTCTCACAGGTAACAAGATTAGATCCCTTGCAATAGATACAAATGGATTTATTTGGATTGGGACTGAAATAGGAATTACAAAATATGACAAGATAAATTGGACCACTTATAACACAATAAATTCTGGATTGCCCGATAACGACATCAAGTCATTAAAAATTGATCGTCTGGGAAATAGATGGATTGGAACGGAAGAGGGATTGGTCAAATTTGATGGAGATAAATGGATCACTTATAATACTGCAAATTCACAATTACCCAGTAATGTGGTTAATTGTATCACCATAGATAAAATTGGCAATATTTGGATTGGAACTGAGGACGGATTAGCAAAATTTGATGGTATAAATTGGACAATATATAATAGGTCAAATTCTGATATTGCCAGTAGCAATATTAGTTCAATTGCAGTTGATGAAAATGATGTAACGTGGGTTGGTACTGACGGTGGTATTTCAACACTTTATGGGGAGGAATGGACAACTTATGATAGCTCAAATTTACTCTTAATAAGAGGCGAAGTTTCGGTAATATTCATTGATGATAGCGGAATTAAGTGGATCGGTATGTTAGCTGGTGGTTTATTGAAATATAATGGCAAGGAATGGTCATTCTGCAACACTTCAAATTCTGGGTTACCGGATAACAATGTCACATCCATTGTTAAGGATAGTACCGATAAGTTCTGGATTGGTACAACAAGTGGATTAGCAAGATTAAATGGGATTACCTGGACGGTTTTTGACTCTTTAAATTCGCATTTGCCTTATAAAACAATAATATGCATGACGTTTGACATTCACGGAAACTTGTGGATTGGAACAACAGGCGGATTAGTAAAATTTGACGGGGCTAGCTGGAACATATTCAATTCCGAAAATTCAGGCTTACTTTGCAACAATATTTATTCAATCGCAATTGAGGGAAGTGATACAATTTGGATTGGTACAATGAATGGATTATCTAGGTTTGATGGAACAACCTGGACCAATTTTAATACTCTGAATTCGGGATTACCAAATAATAATATTAATACAATTTTTGTGGATGAAAAGAGAATTAAATGGATTGGGACGAAAGAAGGATTATCAAAATTTGATGGGATAAACTGGTTAACGTATAATACTCTGAATTCGGGATTGCCTCAAAACAATCTTTCAACAATTTCAACAGATGAAGAAGGGATATTATGGATTGGAAGCAGAGGCAAGGGTTTAATTAAATTTGACGGTTCTAACTGGGAAGTTTACAATACTTATAATTCGGGATTACCATTTCCTTTAGTGAATACTATTTTCAATGACAGCAATGGAATTAAATGGATCGGGACTGCTCGAGGAGGTTTAGCAAAATTTGACGGGAAAATTTGGACAAAATACCTATCCATAATGAAGGGTCTGCCTTATGATGACGTTGTCTCAATCAACAGTGATGACAACGGATCAAAGTGGATAGGGACAAATTATGGTGGATTAGCGATATTTAATGAAAATGGCATTCCGTTTCCTGAATTAGAAAATGCGGGTAATGAAAGTAATGTGAAACTTTTCATTTCTCGAACTAAGAAAGAAGTAATTATCTCTGTACCTTCAAAAATGAAATCAAGCATAATAGAAATAAAAGATATCCAAGGAAATATCGTTTCAAGGCAAACGATAGAAAAAAAAAGAACCATTTTAGATATGCTGGATTTATTAGTAGGGGATTATATTATAAATGTGAAGACGGATCAGGAAATAGTTTTCGGGCAAAAGGTGAAAAAAGAACTATCTCGAAAAGTGTTCTAAGTTCATAAATATGAAAGTTAAAGGATTTAAAAGGAGCATTCAATTTTGAATGAAATTATTAAGTCCTTCAACATGGTTTTATTAGGTAGCTTCATTAAAAGCTTAAAATCCCTTTTAGATAGATGCATTCAGACTAAAATTATTCGTAGTTTTATTCCGAAATTTGATTCATTCTTTACATGATTTTGACCATGAAAAAATATTTGATAGATTACATTTTAGTGATGTTAGCAGTATTTTATCTTTTCCACCTGCCATCGGCTCGCTCTCAGTCCAATGCAAAAGTTGAAAACATTAACTTTTATGCCGAGGGTTCGAAACTTATCATTACCTACGACATAGTGAAGGCGAAAACCGGTGAAACCTTCGATATCTGGATTAAGATCGTTACTTCATCAGGAAAAGAGATCAGTCCGATCACATTTTCAGGAGATGCCGAAAGCGGAATTACCGGTGGTCAGGGGAAAAAGATTATTTGGGATGTGCAGGCGGATAATGTTGTTCTTGACGAAGAATTTTCAGTAGTAGTATTTGCAAGGCCACTAAAAAAAGCTGAGGAGCCTGAAAAAGTTAAAAACCCGGTATCATCGGGAAGCCTGGGTCCAAGAGATGTTTTTATGCCCGATAAAGTATCATTTGTGTGGCTTGGGATTGATTATTCGCATCTGAGGATAAAATGCGAAACAGATCCAGACATCATTAAAAATCAATATTTTCAGGCATGGAATAAGCTCATACTGGACGAACCGGACAAATATCGTGTTAAGAAAATGCTCAGGCTCGATGACTTAAAAATTGATATAGAAACGATTACAAAACATAATGCAGAAACCAATACAGCAGTGATGAGAGCCGAATATGCACCGGATTATTCATTAAGCGATATCGCATCTTTTGTCAAATCATACAATTCCCAGAGTAAAACCGGAATCGGTATTGTTTTTATTGCTGAATTTATTGATAAACCGAAAAAAGAAGGGGTTTTTCATGTTGTTGCTATTGACATGACAAACAACGAAGTATTAATTTCAGAAAGAATGCATGGGGAACCCGGTGGAGCCGGATTCAGAAATTACTGGGCAGGCTCGGTGTATGAAATTATTTTACAATTTGAAAAGAAATATAAAGAGCTCAAAGGTAAATACTCAAAATAAGTTACCAGCACGATTCTAATTATTTTCGATTGCACCATTTATTGTCTGCACCGGATTTTTTTATTTACCCTGCATGAATGAACAATGAAAAGAATATTTTTGTTGCCTTAAAAAACATAAACAATCATGAAAAGAATAGTAATTATTGCAGCTTGCTTTTTAATGACCGGATTAACTTTTGGTCAGTCCTCATCCGATGTATTTAACCCGGGTAGTCAAAGTTTTTATTGGTTAGGCCTTGATTTTTCGCATGTGAAGATCATTGGCGATTTTACCCAATTCGGTGAAGCCGGTGCAGTGGATGCATACCAGATCAAGAACCAGTATTTTCCGGCATGGAACAACCTGATTTTGAGCGAACCTGAAAAGTACGATATCAAAGGGATGTTTAAGCTCGACAAGCTTGAAAATGATATCGAAATGATCGCGAAGATAAATGCCGAAACCAACACCAATGATATGCAGGCTTCCTCTGCTCCTAATTATACGGAAGATAATATCAAATCATTCGTCAGTACATACAATACCGGTGGTAAAAGTGGAATCGGACTTGTTTTTATTGCCGAGGCGCTGGATAAAAACACCCCGGAAGGCTGGTTCCATGTGGTGGCTATAAATATGGGGACGAAGGATGTGCTCGTGTGGGAAAGGATCAAAGCCAAACCGGCGGGTTTTGGAGTGAGAAACTATTGGGCAGGCGCTGTTGCCAACATCATTAAGGAAGCCAAGAAGAGTTACTATAAGTCCTGGAAAGCGAAGTATTCGAAGTAGGATTGATGTTAGCTGTTCACAGTTCTTAGTACAGGGTTCAGAGTTCCGTGTTCCCAGTTCTGTGTTCTGAGTTCAACCAATTCAACCAATTCAACCAATTCACCAGCCGTCAATATTCTCAAACATCTAAAGTATTTAATTTTGTTAATAAGATCATTTACTTAATTTTGTGACTTCAAATGAGAAAATGACAATTAAATCTAAAAACAAAAAAGATCATATCATGGATAAAATAACGGTAATCGGTGCCGGGAATGTAGGTGCCACAGTTGCAAACGTGATCGCACACAAGGATCTGGCCAGGGAACTTGTTTTGGTAGATGTAAAAGAAGGTTTGGCAGAGGGTAAGGCATTGGACATTTGGCAGACATCCTCCATCAATAACTTTAATACCCGCGTGGTGGGAGTCACAAACAATTATTTAAGGACCAAAGGTTCGGGTATTGTGGTAATTACTTCCGGTATTCCCCGGAAACCGGGGATGTCGAGGGATGATCTGATCAAGACTAATGCGAATATTGTCAAGGAAGTTACCGAGAAGGTAATCAAATATTCACCTGAAGCCATCATCATTATCGTTTCGAATCCTTTGGACGTGATGACCTATTGCGCTTATCTTGCTTCCAACAAGCCTTCGCATAAAGTTTTTGGCATGGCGGGAATTCTCGATACAGGCCGGTACCGCGCCTTTATAGCAGAAGCGCTCAATGTTTCTCCCAAAGATATTCTTTCCCTTTCTCTTGGCGGGCATGGCGATCAGATGGTTCCGCTTCCACGTTATACTTCTGTGAATGGTATTCCAATAGATGAGCTTTTGGGTAAGGATGAGATTGATAAAATTGTAGAACGCACACGACTTGGCGGAGGTGAGCTTGTGAACCTGATGGGCACTTCAGCCTGGTATGCTCCGGGTGCTGCAGCCGCACAAATGGTGGAAGCCATTGTGGATGACCAGAAAAGAATTTTCCCATGCTGTGCTATGTTGAAAGGCGAGTATGGACTGAAAGACATTTATATGGGAGTTCCGGTTAAATTGGGTAAGAACGGTATTGAAGGGATTTTTGAGCTTCAGCTGAATAAAGCTGAAAAGAAGTTGCTCGTGGAGTCCGCTGAGTCGGTGAGGTCTGTTATGAAAGTCCTGGATGACATGAAACTATTTTAGTCAGGAATTATGTTTCAAAATATTTGAAGGCTGTCTAATTAGTCATATTCGGGTTCCACAGTCATACTGAGCCTGTCGAAGTATGATTGATTTCAAACTAATGCACATTTCGACACGCGTTCGACTGAGCTCACGCCGAAGTCTCAATGTGACCCAGGTTCCTGACTTTTAAGACAGCCTCTTTTTTTTTATTTTCGATGAAAAGAATTGTGATTCTCACGGGTGCAGGAATAAGCGCTGAAAGCGGGTTACAGACTTTCAGGGATGGTGATGGGCTTTGGAAGAAATATCGTTTCGAGGATTTGGCAACGCCTGAAGCATGGAACAAGGACCCGGCATTGGTTCTTGAATTTTACAACTGGAGAAGAAAGACTGCCTGGGAGGCGAAGCCAAATGCTGGCCATTTGGCGCTGGTAAGTCTCGAAGATAAATTTGATGTTCAAATCATTACTCAGAATGTGGATGATCTTCATGAGAGAGCAGGTTCAAAGAATGTATTACACCTGCACGGAGAATTAAAAAAAGCCCGGAGCACCTGCGATCCAAATCTGGTTTATGACCTGGACCATTGGGAAATGAAGCCCGGTGACAAATGTGAGAAAGGATCACAACTGCGTCCGCACATTGTCTGGTTTGGAGAGTCGGTTCCGATAATAGTACCTGCAATAAAAATCGCATCCGGGGCTGATATTTTCATTATTATTGGAACATCTCTGGTGGTTTATCCGGCTGCCAGTCTCATAGTTCATGTAAGACCCGACCGCCCAAAATATTATATTGACCCAAAGGCATTCATGGTGGGTGGAATATCAAATCTGCAAATTCGGAAAAACACTGCTGTTAAAGGTGTACCGGAACTTGTTGCAGAATTGCTTAAAAATGTTTAAAAAATAATGTACTACATCCCAATAAAAAAAAGCCCATTCACGGGCTTTTTAAGTTTTCGGATCTTATAAAGAAGTCAGTTAGTTCTTCCTGGTTTTTTAAACCAAAATCAACTCTATCGAACTACCTTCTAAAATTTCTTCCTCTGTCACCACCTCTGTCACCACCACGGCTACCGCCTCTGTCTTCAGTTTTTTCCCTGGCCTGGTTCACACTGATGTTACGTCCTTTAACCTCTGTACCGTTCAATTCTTCAATTGCTTTCTTAGCTTCAGCGTCATCGGCCATTTCAACAAAACCAAATCCTTTACTTTTTCCGGAGAATTTGTCGGTTATAACTTTAACCGAACTTACTGTTCCATACTCTTCAAAGAGCTCCATAAGTTCATCCTCATTGATGTTATATGGAAGATTTCCTAAATAAATGTTCATAAAATACTTGTTAGATCGTAAAATTTTAAAATATTAATATTTCTACAAAAGTAAATCAATATTTAATACCAAATAAATAATTGTATGGATTTCAATCAGAATCCTTTGAAATATTTACTGTAACATTTTGAATTAATAGTAATTTCGCATCTTATCCCGATTTATGAAGATTCAGGATTTCTGGTATTTCCAAATCAATGGGTTGTTGATTTGCTCACGTAGTTCACAAGAAACTTCATGGCATCTTCAAAAGAGATAAGAAATATCATCGAACGATAGGAACACGTTTTGAGTTTATTGGACTGTCTCTGTAATTCCTGCTTTAACCAGATCATTCTTCAATTCAGCCAGGGTGATTGGCTTGGAAACTATCTTCTTGTCCTTGTCGAGCAAAAACATGGTGGGCGTAGCATATACATTGTAATCAACTGCGGATTTGCTATCCCATCCTTTAAAATCACAGCAGTTTAACCAGGAATAATTTTTCTCAGCCAACGCTTTGTCCCACTCTGATTTCTCCTTATCGAGAGAGATAGCAACTATTTCCATTTTAGCTCTTTCTGTTTTCTGATAAATTTTATCAATTTCCGGCAGGGTTTCACCACAATGAGGACACCAACTCGCCCAGAAAAGGACGAGTGTAAATTGCGATGTAATCTTTGTAAGATTTATAATTTTCCCATCATTATCCTGAAGGGTGAATTCCGGTGCGGGCTTACCTTCCGATAATTCGGCATATTTTTCAAGCCGGGTTTGCAGGTCGGTTTTGCGCTCTTCGTTTTCACAGCTTTGTGGCGAATAATGTTCGGCGATATAATCAAGGACTTTATCAAAGTGAAACCGCTCGAAACCCTTTACAAGATAGTCCACTATAAATTCATAAACAATGCTGTTTTCCAAAGCTTCAGCCATAATTTTATCCACAGCTATAATGAACTCATCCTCAAGCTCAGCCTGTGAAAGGTTCGGATTGCTGTATAACGACATATATTCGATGGCGACTGAAGTAAAAATGTCGCTGCGTATAAGTTCAACATCAGTGAAGTCAATATTGTCAAAATAGTGTTCGGTGGCATATAGCCTGCGTCCCGGTTCATCGAGCAAAGGTTCATAGAATAGTGGCTTTTTTTGCCTGATGATCTTTGTAGCCCATGAATCCGGGTTTACCGCAATAATATTATCAACATACTTCAAAAACTCAGATTGAACCGCAATATATTTTATTCTGACCGAATGGTAAAACGTATCATTCTGGGGATAATAATTATTCAGAGGTGCCAGCAAATCAAATTTTCTCCGGTAGTCATTACCGGTTCTTAAGAAATCATAGTAAATATTATTCTCTTTTGAAGAAATGACTTTTAAGGAATCATACGGAAATTCGTAATCTGTAATCACACTGATATCTTCATTGTTATATATCAAATCGAAAAATATTTTTTTATCGAGAAAAATCCGGTACAATCCGGGGTAATCATCCTGTTTTAAAATAAAATCGAATTTCCCATCCTTGTCCGGTATGGCGGTATCAATAATATTATTTCTTTCTCCATAAAAATTTGCCAGATATACTTCTTTTGCCGGAATATTTTTTACGGTTATCTGAAGATGAAAGCTTTGTGCAGACAAATTAAAAGCAAGGAGTGTCAGTATAAAAGTGAATATTTTTTTCATTTCGAATGATTAATCGGGCAAAATTAGGAAAATAGAAGTTAAATACCCATTCGGAATAGCCGCTTTTAAATAATTACTCAGGCACCTGACTGCTGTAAGAGAAATTTTGAATCCAGAACTCATTGATATCACGATTTTCAACTTGTCCATCCAGGTTAATATCTGATGATGTATAATTTTTAAACCCGGCTTGTAAATTCCATAAGGATTTATCCTGTTCATCAATCATTCCATCAGCATTAATGTCACCGGCAGGCAGCCCCCACACGCCGGGAGATAACATTTTACAACCTGCTGTTCCTCCGTAGAACTGGCTCGAATCGGTTGAAAAGTCGTATTTGTAAGCCCCATTCAGGAAAGTTAATGAATGAGCCGATAATACGGCCGGATGATTCCTGTGCCAGACTGCGGCAAAAGCACATCAGCTAAATACGGTGTCGAAGCTAAGCAAGGTTATTCCGTCAATGTTGTAAATCAGACCATCGTTCATCAGGAAGCCTGCTTTTCTGGCAATAATTGTTGACTGAGTAGCGGCTCCTGCACTGTCGGCCGACCGGATGTCAACCAGCACCCAATCCACGATGTTGGAATCCGGAATAGAATCTACCGCTTCATCACCTGAATAATTCCATGGCGGAGTATTGAAGGGTTGATTCAGTGGCATCAAACCTGCCTTGCTGAGCTCGCTTTTCATTTTACCTGAATAAAACGGGCCTTCCAGAAAAACCGTTAGCTTCACCGACGTTGAATCCTTTGCCTCCGGCATCTTAAAATCCTCTGAAAGATCAGAACCCGGAAGAGTAATTCCTGATTGTGCCTCAATTGCAACCGGAACCATTGCAGCGAAAATAAATTGTATAAACCATTTCATTATGTGAAAATTATTTCCTTGAATTTGCGCATAAACATATAAATTATTCAGCATATAAAATAATTTACAATAAAATTATACGGTTTATCGGCTAAACTGATTTTTAAAACTTTTATCTGAAGTTTTGTATTATAGAATTACTAAATTTGCTGTAAACTCATTTTATTTATGGCCCATAAAGAACATTCGCATGAAATACCGGAATGGGTAATGGTGAAAATGCGGCAGTACTGTGCTTTCCAGGAAAGGTGCATTACTGATGTTAGAACAAAATTGAAACCCTACCATCTACAGGAGGAGGTGGCTGAAAGTATAGTCTCAAAACTGATAAAGGAAGATTTTCTGAACGAGGAACGGTATGCCCGCATCTTTGCAGGTGGCAAATTCAGGATCAATAAATGGGGTAAAAATAAGATTTACAGTGCATTGTTACAAAACGGCATACCGGAACTATTTATACTCGAAGGACTGAATGACATTGAACAGGAAGAATATCTTGCAACCTTGCGCACACTCATTTCGAAGAAAAGTACCGAAATCAAGGAAAAGGATTATAACCGTAAGATCGGAAAACTTGCTAATTTTGCCATCGGTAGGGGATTTGAACCTAACCTGGTGTGGGATGTACTGAAATACAGGGAATGAGACAAGTTCAAGGTTTCAGGTTTAAGGTTTCAGGTTTCAATTCCAACAACCTGGTTAATAGTAAGCTAAAAGATTTTATTTTTTTTATTTAAGAACAAAGATGGTACTAAAAGAACAAATTCGTGAATTGCGTGAGAGGCTTGAAACCTTGAGGAGGTTTCTTTGACGTTGATAAAAAGCTGCAATTAATAAAAGAAGAAGAAGAAATTACCCAAAAAGAGGATTTCTGGAAAAGTCCCAAAAAAGCCGAAGAAATCCTTAAATCAATAAAAGAAAAAAAGAATGTGACCAAACGCTTCGAAGCCACCCAGGCCGGATTTGATGACTTATTTGTATTATTCGAATTTTTTGAAGCCGGGGAGGCAACAGAAGAAGAACTCGATAAACATTTTCAGAGTTCTTTAAAACTCATCGAAGACCTTGAATTCATGCGGATGCTGAGTGGCGAAGAGGATAAGCTGAGCGCCATTCTTCAGATCAATGCAGGAGCCGGCGGAACAGAAAGCCAGGACTGGGCAATTATGCTGATGCGTATGTATATCCGATGGGGCGAACAAAACAATTGCCAGGTGAAAGAACTGGATATTCAACCGGGTGATGTCGCCGGAATAAAATCGGTTTCAATTGAGATTGACGGCGAATATGCGTTTGGCTACCTGAAAGGGGAAAATGGCGTCCATCGCCTTGTGAGACTTTCGCCTTTCGATGCTGCAAATAAAAGGCATACATCTTTTGCTTCTGTTTATGTTTATCCGGTTGTTGACGAAACCATCCAAATCGAAATCAGTCCGTCTGATATTAGCTGGGATACCTATCGGTCGAGCGGGCCGGGAGGTCAGAATGTAAATAAGGTGGAGACCGCTGTCAGACTGAAGCATGCTCCTTCCGGCATCATCATTGAATGCCAGGTTACGCGCTCCCAGGGTCAGAACCGTGATAAAGCGCTCCAGATGCTTCGTTCACAATTGTATGAAATAGAGCTTCGCAAGAAAAGGGAAGCCCAGGCTGAAATAGAAGGCAATAAAAAGAAGATCGAATGGGGTTCTCAGATCAGAAGCTATGTGATGCATCCATATAAAATGGTTAAGGATCACAGGACCGGCGTTGAAACGGGAAATGTGCAGGCCGTTATGGATGGTAATCTTGATGAATTTATCAAAGCTTACCTGATGGAATTCGGAGGGTAAGGATGATATTAGAAATTAGATGTTTGAAATTTGATACTTGATATTAGAAATTTGATATTTGATATCAGATTTTAGATTGTAAAGAGATTATCGTTTCAATTTTTAATTCAATGGTCTGATGGACCTGGAAGAATTGCTTTTCGACAGCTCACGACGAACGGCAGATATGGCGGTCAGTGTGATCGGTAACAATCCTGAGATTTTCAAAAAAATGCTTGATTTTGCGTTCGAGGATAAAAACCTGTTTGCAATGCGGGCTGCCAGAGTCATCCAGCTCGCAAGTCATAACCATCCTGAACTGATCAGGCCTTATCTAAGGGAAATTATTCTCAGGCTCCCGAACCTGAAAAACGAAGGATTGAAGCGCGGTATGGCCAAAATCCTGATTGAACGCTCTTTCGATCATGATGACGAAACGCTGGGAATGCTGGTTTCGACCTGCTTCGACTGGCTGATGAATCCTGCAGAAAAACCCGCCATTAAAGTCTATTCGATGGAGATACTTTTCAAAATATCGCAGCTTTACCCTGAAATCAAAACAGAACTTGTTTCATCCATCGAGGAGCAGTTACCGAGATCAGGCATGGCAGTAAAATCAAGAGGAAAGCAAATCCTGGCTAAATTGTACAAGTCGGCAAATGAGCAGTCTTTGAACCCGGAACCCTGAACCCGGAACTTTAAGCCCAGCCTACTTTTCAATGATAACAAAAACCGTCCTTCTGTTTTTTGCACGGCCGTCTTCTGTATCATTTGTATCTATTGGCCGGGATTCACCATATCCTTTATAATCGAGACGGTCAATATTAATTCCAAGCTTAATAAGTTCTTCATAAACCGCCTGCGCTCTTTGCTCAGACAGTTTTAGATTATCCTGATCTCCTCCGATATCATCGGTATGTCCCTGGATTGAGACTTTCATACCAGGATTTTCAGACAGAAACTGGTAAAATTGTTCAATCACCACTACCGATTCTTGTTTTAACTCCACAGAACTAAAATCGAAATACACATCATTAAGGCGGTACGATTTGCCTATTTCGATCGGTTCGAGCTGGGTAATTACCGAAAGTGGTTTGGTATTGCGGGGATCAATCTTTGAAATATATTTTGTTTCCTGAACATAACCTTTTTTCCTGACAGTCATGATATAATCATTGCGTAAAAGAACCGCCCCAAAATACTCGCCGGTCACAGTATCCACTTCAAACTCAGTGATCTTTTTTGTCTCGATATTTTTAATCTCGACACGTGTGTCTTTAAAATCCTTTATTTTTATATTGCTGATCTTTCCTTTTACAATCAATACTTTTTCGGGTCGTGCCTCCTCATACAATTCGAAAGAATAAAGATCCCATCCGCCAAAGCCTTCGAATTTATTCGAGGCAAAATAGCCGTAATGGCCGTCGGTACTGACAAAGAATCCAACGTCATCGTCAAAGGAATTGATCGGATAACCGATATTTTTGGGCGTTGTCCATGTTCCGTCGGAATTTAGCTTTGCATAGAAAATATCATACCCACCAAGTCCCATCAATCCATCAGAAGAAAAATACAGGGTCTGGCTGTCGGTGTGAATAAAAGGTGATTTTTCATTTCCGGGTGTATTGATCGCTGCTCCAAGGTTTACAGGATAACCCCATTCTCCGTTTGTTTCTTTTACTGTTTTGTAAATGTCGTAACCGCCAATGCCGCCTTCACGATCGCTCACAAAATAAAGGGTTTTCCCGTCAGATGTAATGGTCGGCTGCGATTCCCATGTATTTTCACTGTTCACTTTGTCGCCAAGGCTTTCGATTACCGTCCATGTCCCGCCGATATTTTCGGACGAACAAATATCACAGTTATAATAGCTTTTCCCGGAAGTGAATTTACAAAGCGTATAGTATAACATCCGGTTATTGATAGTGAGCGTGGCTCCTCCTTCATTATCATATTTATTAAAAGGCGGTGGCATCAGCATTCCCCGGTCAAATTCATCCTCCTTCCTTAAGCTGTATATAAATTTTTCCTTGTAAACAGTTTGGGAAGTGAGATCATCTTTTGTCGGAAGAAATTTCATTTTGCGGGTAAAAAGAGCCATTTCATTATCCGGTGAAATGATGGACAAATATTCATCAAATTCTGTAGAGATTCCCGGAACCGGTTTTGGTTCGAACGGCACCGGATGACTGAGCATATCGGCATAGAATCGAGCAAAATCTTTTATCCTGATGGCTTCATCATAATCTTCATCCGATTTAATCTTATCCACATCTTCGAGGAAAAGTGTAATGTAGTCGAAGGCTGACTGATATTCCTGAGCTCCATAAGCAATCCGGGCAAGGTGGTAATATGCATAAACATCATAAGAAGGGCAGATTGAAATCACCTTTAAAAAATTTTCCTTAGCCGCTTTCAGGTTCATCCTGTTTTCTTTGATATAAATCAGCCCGATTACAAAGTAAGCATCCACATAATCCGGTTCGATTTCAAGAACATCCTTCATCAATCCGATACACTCGGAATACTCCCGCTGGCTGTAAGTACGAATGGCTTTGTCATAAGCCTTGTCGGCACGGGAACTTTTATAATCTGGGCAGGGGTCGGAGAGGGATTGGGAACGGACTGGGGTTATTATTATTAAAATGAAAAGGATAAGGGGTAAAAGGGATATAAGGGGAATAGGGGGTATAAGGGAAATAGAGGAAACCGGAAAATTGAATCTTAGGTTGAAGTTACCTTTTTCTTTCATAAGTCTGAATTATTGAACAAAATGTTTAAAACAAATTGTTTAATACAAAATTTTTATTGTGATTGTATTTGATGGATTACAATTAATCCCCGCATGACCACATTCGGTCTGTCCCGCCAAGGTAGTCAGTGTTCATGAGTCAAAAGTAAGAATTTTAAAGATTAGAAAAGAAAGTAAAAACATAAAACATAAAATGAAAAATTGTAAAGTGGAAGCAGGTTCGAAACTTCGTACTTTGCACTATCCTACCCGACTTCGTCATTCAGGCGGGGGCTGTTTGGCATTTGTAATTTATTTGGAATTTGAAATAAAATGTGCCAGTGTGTGTGCCGACCCTGGCTTAAATCACAGGCAGAGTCTTAGCAGATATGTTCGTCTTAAGTAGAACCTAAGCCGAACAGAGGTCTGGTCGCTTGTTATGTTATTCCTTATCAATAAATTTCAAGTATAAAACAAAAAATAAACCAATAAAAAAGTAAACTATTGTAATTAGAGTAAAATTGAAACGATCAACGAAAAACCTTAAAATAATAAAAGATATAATAAAAACTATTAATATTATCGCTAATGTTTTTTTGTTTTTTATCAATTTTTGGTTCTGTCTTTTATTCATTAAATATTATCATTAAAATCAATAGGTTCAAGAATTTTATCAACTGGCGCAAGTCTTGGAATGTTACCCTATGCGTTGTTGACTTGTGCCTTGCTTACCCAATCAATTCAACCGTATAATTATTCTGCTGCCAAAACTGGTAAAAGGTATTGTTCGAATTCTTTTCCCAATTTCCCAATTAACCCAATTAACCCAATTAACCCAATTAACCAATCCCCCTATCTCCCTATCTCCCTATCTCCCAATCTCCCTATTTTCCCATCAACTTATCCGCCTCTTCCTGTGCTTTTTTCTTAATTGCATCGGCTTCCTGCCTGGCTTTATTTACGACGCCGTTTGCCTGCTTGTCAGCTTCAGTGGTCAGAGTAGTGGCTTTTTTATCTCCTTCTTTTCTGATCCCTTTGGCGGTTTCTTTTGCCGCAGCTTCGGCTAACATTCCTTTCTTTTTGCCTTCGGCTTCCACCTTTTTGGCCTGAATATCGGCTTCATCCCTCAGCTTCTTAGCTCCATCGGCAGCAGTATTACGGATGTTTGCCGCCTGCTTTTCAGCTTCGGAAATCAGCTTCTGAGCCGACTTGTCGGCATCGTCAATGAGCTTCTGTGCCCTGGCTTTTACATCTTCTTTCACTTCTTCTACTTTCTTTTCGATCTCTTCTTTCACCTGTTCCTTAATGTCTGCAACCAGGTTTTTACCGGTTTCCTTCAAGCCGGTTTTAATCGTAGGATCAGTCAGAGTGCCGCCGATAAGCACATCAAGAGAAACGGTTTCTCCCAGACTGAAATTTGCGCCTTTTGAGTTTGCCTGGCTTACCAATCCATCGAGGACACTGTTTGCTGCCGAACCCAGTTTGCCTCTCGGAACATTCAGGTTCATCACATAGTCAATGGTCTGGTCGAATGCCGTCCATCCGCCAAGGTTTGAAGTAAAATCGGAGACTTTCATATCGAACGGTTCTACCACGATTTTACCATCAATAAACTTAAACTGAACCAGGATCTTCGCGATATCAAGACTTCGCAGATTTTCCATTTTCAAAGCATCGGCAATTTTGTTAAGGGTATTGACATTGCTGATTTTTATGCTGCTGGTTGAGAGTTCACCCCCACCGTTCATTGACTCATAAACGGGCATCATCTCTTTATCGAGATTTGATTTAAGATTCATCTTTGCTGAAAACGAACCGCTCGTCTTTTGGGCAATGGGTGCATAAGTGCTCATTATTTCCAGCGTTTTATAAGTTTCCTGTATTTCAAAGTTTTTGATGTTCAATGCGAAATCAAATCCGGGCTTTTCCGGATCAACAGTGCTGTAAACGCCATTCATTGTCATTTCACCTTTCAGCAGGTTCATGCTGAGGTTGGTCAGTTCCAGCTTTTTATCCTTTATCTTCATCATGCCTTTCACGTTGTCCATGATGATGTTGTCGTAGATCAGCCTGTCGAAAGCGGCTACCATTTCAAAGTCAATATTGCCGGGAATTTCCACTACGGTCATTTCTGTGCTGTCGGCAGAGGTTTCCTGGGGAGTTTCTGTTTCGGTTTCTTCAGGCAATAGGGAAGAAACATCAAAATAATGCGAGGTCGTTTTCAGGTTTCCTTTCAGAACCTCATCTTTGAAAGCATAGGCAAGATAATTCGTAAGCTTACCCTGTGCGTTGAAATCATTTTTCCCGATCTTTGACTGGAACGATACGAGGTCAAGGTAAGCCGGGGAAAAGTCGAGCCGGGCAAGGGCAATTTCCACAGGCTCATTTACCATGCTGCTGGTGTATCTGAAATCCTTTACCTGTAATGAACCGAGAGCAGTGAAGTTCTCATATTGCTCGTTTTCAACCGCAGACAATTTTCCTTTCAGAACGATATCGAAAATAAAGGAACCTGTAAGTTCTTCGCCTTTTTCAAGAGGGTAATATTCCGAAACACCTGCAAGGTTAAAATTTCCTTTAATATTTCCGTCTATATCCGGATCGGAAACCGGGGTTTTGATCAGCATTTTCATTTCAACAGGATCGTTGCCCAATTGCATTTTAAAGTCCGAAATGTCAATAATGGTATTGTCTGCGTCGCCACCCGGGTTTGTGATTGCAGTCCTGATGCTGATGCCGGTGACCGCTTTGGGCAGGTCGGGATATTTGAACATGGCATCCGAAACAACAAGATTTAGATTGAACGCCGGCAGGCTCGTTTCGGTATAAACACCCTTTACCATACCATCCAGCTTCAGGTTGCCTTTGGTTTCAACGGATGCAAAATCTTTTGCGTAGATCGCCGGGACTACGGAAAGGAAGTTCTTAAATTCCGTCTTTGGTGCATTAAAGGTGAAATCGAGCTTGTAATCCTCACCCACAAAGGCAAAGGAACCAGCAAATGTCAGGAACAGCTCATTCAGCTTTAATTCATTTTCGCGAAGGGTATAAACCTCGTTCTTCAGGTCGGCATCAATGCCGGCCTTATAATCCACTTTAGCATTTGAAAAATAACGAACTCCGTCGTAGCCAAGATCAAACTTATCAATTGTGGTTTGAGTTTCCAAAGTAGTGAAATCGCCGACCATATTCCCGGATAAACTGTGGTTCAAACCTTTAAGAACAGCCTTGGTTGGCAGTGAAGCATCATCATAAACAACATTGCCGTCCTCGATTTCAACAAGCTTTAAAGTGAGTTTAAAGGGCGCTTCCTCTTCTGCAGAAGTTGTTTCAGGTTTTTCCTCTTCCTCAAGAGCGATGTCATAATTGGTCTTCCCATCCGCCAAAACCCTGATATTTATGTCGGGTCGCAGGATCACAATCTTTTTTATTTCGTAATTGCTGCCTGAAACCACACTCATCAGGTCGAGGGTAAGTTCGATCCGGTCAATATCGGCCAGTGTATCCTTTTCAAATTCGTTTATACCGACTACCGACAGATCATTTATCCTGAGGCTGAAATCGGGAAAGCTTCTGAAAAGGGACAAGCCGATGTCGCCGAAATCCACTTTTGCCGCGATGCTTTTATTGATTTCCTGTTTTACAACAGTAATAATTTTACCCTTGAAAAGAATAGGTAAAAGGATTGCCAGCGCAAGGATCAGCACGATCAGGATTCCGAGTATTTTTAAGATTGTTTTCATGATATATAAAGATTTGTTTTATTCAACGATTGTTGTTTTGCCTTACAAAAATAGGGTTTAATCCGGAAAGTATATTCATCCTATGACTCAAAGTCACTGGATGAAAACTTACAATTTGGAAACCTTTGCCAGCAATAAATGATCTGCAATCACCAATGCAGCCATGGCTTCAACAATAGGGACTGCACGCGGGACGACACAAACATCGTGTCTTCCTTTGCCGGTAATGGTGACGGGATTACCCTCTTTGTCAACGGTCTCCTGGCTGGACATCAGTGTAGCTACCGGTTTGAACGCGACCCGGAAATAAATGTCCTGCCCATTTGAAATTCCCCCCTGTATGCCCCCGCTATAATTGGTCACAGTTGTGATCCTGCCAGCTTCAGTTTTAAAAATATCATTGTGTTCCGACCCTTTCATGCCGGCAGCTTTAAATCCTGATCCATACTCAAAACCCTTTACAGCATTGATCCCCAGCATTGCTTTACCGAGTTCGGCATGGAGTTTATCGAAAACCGGCTCACCTAATCCGGCGGGAATACCCGTAATAACACACCGGATAACACCTCCGGCGGTATCGCCTTTCTTTTTTAATTCTTCGATATATTTTTCCATTTCCCGGCTTGATTTCGGGTCGGGACATCGGACGAGAGAAGATTCGGTATTGCTCAGGTCAAGTTCATGATAGTTTTTTTCAAGAAAAATGGTTCCGACCTGATCAACATAAGCCGTAATGATGATGTTTTCCATTTTCAACAGCAGTTTCGAGATGGCTCCGCCCACCACCCATGAAGCAGTTTCTCTGGATGACGACCTTCCCCCTCCCCTGTAATCGCGACGGCCATATTTCTGATCATAAGTGAAATCAGCATGCGACGGGCGATAGATATTTGCGATCTCATTATAATCTTCCGGTCTTTGATCTTTGTTTCGGATGATAAAAGCTATGGGTACGCCAGTGGATTTTCCTACAAAGATTCCCGAAAGAAATTCCACTTTATCCTCTTCCTGACGGGGAGACGTTAATGTGGATTGTCCGGGTCGCCGCCGGTCAAGTTCATGTTGAACAAAATCCAGGTCAATCTCAAGTCCGGCAGGGCAACCGTCAATAATGCCGCCAATGGCTTTGCCATGCGACTCGCCGAAAGTCGTCAGTCTGAATATTTGTCCGAAAGTATTTCCTGCCATAAGTAAATTAATTCGTCAATACCTCAAATGAATTAGGAGCTACTGTGACTGTTACTTTTTTACCTTCCTTTTTCAATGCAGAATTAAAATTGGGGACAAGTTCGGTTTCAGTAAACCTTTCCGGCAAATTAACAGCAATTTCCTTTGGTTCAGAACTTTTATTAAAGAAAACCACGGCAATTTTATCAAAGTAGGTTCTTGAAAACACATAAGAGCTTTGATCCGCTAAAAGCAATTTATAATCTCCAAAAGTCAGTGACAGTTTATCCCTGCGCAAATGGACCAGTTTCTCAGTGATTTCTTTGGTATTCAACTCATCCTGCGAAAGCTGATCAAACTTCATCATCCTACGGTTATCCGGGTCGTTGGCTCCGGGCATCCCGAATTCTTCGCCATAATAAATCGTTGGAATTCCCGGAATGGTCATATTGAATGCGGTAAAACACTGCAATTTTTTATATCCTGTGGGATCGCCGACGCCTATTTCTCTTGTCCAGCCAGCCATTTTGGAATCTTCATTAAATTTGAGATCACCTCCCGCAAGCGAAATAAACCTCGGCTTATCCTGATTTCCGGTGATGTATCCCATGAGGTTATGGTATCCGTAATAATCCAGGCTCTGCTGAAACGAACCCGCCAGTTTTTCAAAAGATTCATTATCCCGCGCGAAAACCGCAGCGGCCTGGTCATAAACGGCAAAATCGAACTGCGCATCCATCATTCCCGAATTCACATAGCTTGCGATAAGTTCGCGGCTTCCATAAGTTTCACCGACCTGGTAGATTCGCTTGTTTTTTTCAACGGCAACACTGTATTTCAGCTTTTTCGTAAGAACTCTCCAGAAAAGTTCAGGAATATGCTTGGTTGCATCATGCCTGAATCCGTCAATGTCATAATGCGTCATCCAGAAAAGCGCTGAATCCGACATTACATTTACTATTTCAGGTTTGGACAAATCGAGTGTGGGTAAAAATTTATCGAACCATGTCGTCAGCCTGTATTCATCCCAGCGTTCGGTATTCATGCTTCCATCAGGAAGATACAAATCTGTAGCCCATTCGGGATGCAGCTTATAGGCGGGATGCAATTCATGGACATGATGAGCGACATAGTCTAGAATGATATTAATATTATGTTCATGAGCGATTGCTAGGAGTTCATTTAGCTGGGTTTCTGTTCCGTAACGGAAGTCCACTTTGGAGGATGAAACCGGCCAGTACCCGTGGTATCCGGAGAATTTAGTTTCCGGCTTTGGCCAGTAGCCATAAGCATCAAGAGGATTCTGACTGATGGGGGATAACCAGATCGTATTTATTCCCAGGTTTTCAAAGTAACCATCTTTGATTTTTTGTGTAACACCGGCGATATCGCCCCCGTAATAGTTCACCTTCGGCAGGATTTGGGGGTCTTTAACCGGAAAATCATTATCCTCCGAACCATTATTGAACCTGTCTATCATGAGGAAATAGAAAACAGTAGCTTCCCAGTCTTCACGAGTCAGTTCACCTGCACTGTTTACAACCTGTCCTTTATTCAATGGGATCAAAAGATCATTGGAAGTACCAGATTCATTTTCAGCCCAAATCCTGATCCAGGACCTTTTCATTTTTTCAGCTTCATCAGGTATTTCAAAGGTCAGCTCATCCTCCGTAAAAATTACTTCATCATCCTCAATCCGGTAATTCTGCCAAAAAACGATTACATTCCCGGCAGTATTTTGAATAGCGATGGTCACTGTTTTATCCGAATACTTTTTAGTGTTCAGGAAGGGAGTGCGGTCTGAAACATTCTCACCTACTGTCAACAAGGAATTAAATCCGCCCATGTTGTTATCTATGGTATCAGGATTATTGGGATCTCGTATTTCCGAGCCGTCAACCACAAACAAATATTGATACTTGCCGGGGAAGAGTTCAAGGTTTGTTGACCAAATCCCATCTATTAATTCAAAATGACTTGCCTGAGGATTCCAGTTGTTCATTTCACCTTTTAACCTCACATCTTTATAGGTTTTATCGCCCGGATTAAAAGTAAGAGTATAATTAATCTTTTTTGATTTTTTAACCAGGATGGAATAGGGAAATCCCTCTGACCATACCCTGATTACCGAAAAAAACGGGAGTTCGTCTGATTGTTTGGTTAGCGCTATAACTTTTTTATCTGCGGAGAAAATCCCTTTTAATCCCTCGGGAATACTTACCGAATCAATCAATGCAGTATTCGTAAAATAATCTTCAAGGTTTACTTCCGTCTGTGATGTATTTAGTTGTACAGGAGATGCCAGTGCGATAATCTGAGAGGTAGCAGGAAATTCAATTTCCTTTTGCTCACAGGCAGTGATAAAACCAAGTAATAAAAGTGAATAAAAAATCTTTAATTTCATGGTTATTGAATTATAAGTTTTATAGTAAATCCGTCGTCCGTAACTAAAAGATATAATCCTTTATCAAGGGCAGTAACATCAATAAAACTGCAACTGTCTTTGTGCAATATTTCCACTCCTGGCAAATCGAATATCCTTACTTTGATCGGTCTGCTGAAATAAACCCTATCTGAGGTTACCGGATTAGGAAAAATCTTTAGTTGGTTTTCAGAATAATAGTCATCGGAAACTGAACCGGTCAGATTTCCGGCATTGGGAGTTGGCTGTGAAAAAAACTGCCATACCGGCCCGCCGTCAGGGTTTCGGCCATAGGAAACATTTTCGGATTGGGTTCCGAAAGTAATGCTGTCTATCACCTTGTAACCCGTTGCCGGAGAATCAAAAATTGCGATTTCCTCACCGTTCTTTTCCAGATTGAAATTGGTGTGGTTTGCACCCTGTTCGGGGTCATTGTCCGCCCAGAAAAGAATAAATTCGCCGGGTTGCAATGTGATGTCCGGCATCAGCCATTTATCAAAATTAGCAAAGTTGTCCGAAAGATATTTATCGCCAAGCCAAACGGGATCGGCATCGGCATTGAACAATTCGATCCAGTCGTCGAATTCGCCATATTCATCAGCGAAAGCGGAATCGTTATCGGCCAGGAACTCATTGATAAACAGGTCCGGCTGTTCTGACGGGATCAATTCCAGGATTACCGGTTCGCAGGGAAGAACGGAAGAGTATCCATAATTATCAACCGCAAAAACCTGGTATTCCAAATGAATGGTATTGGTGATGTTGGTGATAAGGCCGCCATAAACTTTATCACCGGCCTCATCATCTTCATGTCCGCCGTCATCATACATAAAAACATACACCGGATTTCCATTGTTGATCGTATAGTTCAACCTGACTTCCGGTGAAGCATCCTCATCCTCAATATATGCCCTGACCCAAAAATCCTGGTTCGGAATCAAAGCGGAATGGCTGATAAACTTAATTACAGGATTCATATTGTTGAGATCGGCCTGGCTTAAATTGCTGCTGTCTCTTGAATGGATGTAAGGTTTAATTCCGTAAGCCACATGGCCGCCCAAAGCCTGACTGAAGGAATTTAAAAAATCTGTGTAAGTAAATCCATAATCCAGCGGATAATACGGATCGTTAAGAATAAAGGGGGCAATCTTGTTCCGGATCGAATCAATTTTGGGAAAGCATACTTCTTCCGGGGTCAGCCCTGTGGTTAACTTGTTTACATAAAATGAATACTGGTCTTTGAGCGCCTGGTTATCCATGATCCGGGTGTAAAGCGGCCTGACCTCGCCTCCGTGCTGCTCCCAGTCATAAATATCGCGGGTTCCCCAGTCTTTACCCATCCAGTCAATGCCGTAAGTATTATCGAGGTCATAAGGGATGTATTCAAATTTTCCGGTTTCGGTATTATGGTAGAGGTAAAAATTATTTTTATTGTAAATGTGTCCATCCCAGTTGCCGGTAAAGATATCAATGGCTATTATTTTAAGATAGTCATGAATATTGAAAACCTTTTCCATTTCGCACCGGAAGTCCTCGTCAGGAGTATTGTTCAGGACGTCAATGAAGTGAGCAAGATCGGTGTAATCGTCCTGCTGAGTATTGGTCTTCAATTCATAAACTCTTCTGTCGCCGGCCGTGATTTTATATGCTTCCGGGTTCGAACCGAGGTAATCGAGATCAGCGGGCCACAGGCATTTATAAAGGTTTCCATCGTTGTTTCCGAAACGGGAATCAACAAATTGTTCATCCACATGCTCCACATTGATATAAAGTCCATAATAATTTCCGTTGATGTAAACCCTTACATGGTTCGAACGCGAAGCCGGAATCCCGGAATCATGCAGAAGATCCCAGCAAAGTTTTGAGCGAACCACCGAAGGATCGTTATGTTCGCCGTTCAGGTTCAGCTTTTCAAGGCCATTCCATTTACCACCGGGTTCAAAAGCATTAAACGAAATTTTAAATGATTTTTTTGCCGAATAAAGTGAAGTATTTCCCCTAAGCCTGAATCCGACATTTTCAACCGTATCAATTAATTCACTATTGTTGAAAATAAAAACTGCATGGAACTCGGTGGTGCTTTCCACATTTTCATAAATCCATTGCAAGGTATCGGGGTTGATTAAAATATCAATGCGTGGAACTATGGAATCTTTAAAAACCGGGCCATCGTCTGGTATTGCCGGCTGGCCGGACAGTAACAGGGGCAATAAAATCAAAGCAAGCATTGTAAAACTATACCGCATAACAGAAATATAAAGTTTCAAACTTACATGAAAAATTCGATTTACACATAAACGGAAAATAAAACATTTAAACCTATCCCATTTCAATCGTTCCGTTCACGATTAACCTGATGACTTCGAGGTTGTCGCCGAGTATGAGTTGGTTCATAGGGTACATATTGATATGTGATTATTTTAAAAGTGTAAAAGTAATGAAAAGAGGAAAAATAAAAGGCCACCCTTTTTAAGGCAGCCTTAATAATAAATCTGACATGAACTTTATCTTATTAATGTCATTTTCTTCGAATCGCTTACCTGCCCGTTCACTTCGAGGCAGTAGAAATAAATTCCTGCACTCAAACCATCTGACGAGAATTCAACAAAGAATGATCCTTTATCCATCGTACCCTGATCGTAGGATTTGATCAGTTTGCCGGTGTAGTCAAAAACCTTTAAAGTAACCGTAGCCTCTTCATCAATCTTGTACCAGATTTGGGTAGTACCATTGAAAGGATTAGGCACATTTTGCAGTAGTTCGCCTGAATTGAGGGTGCCTATACTTTGCTTCATGGTTTCGCTCAATTGGTCGCCCGGTAGCAACGAAAGAAGGAAATCTCTTTTAATTTCGAATTGCTCTACCGAAACCGGCTTATGCTCAATGAGGTTGCCGGTATAGGATGATTTCAGCCCTCCGTTCTCCATAAGGAAATAAGTATAGCCCAGATCAATGATGGCAAAAATGGAATCTTCCATCGTCTCGGGATTCAGTATCACATCCTCGAACCATGCAATAGCGGTAGGCCAGTTTTCGAGTTTGATTTCGCAGAAGTTGGAGAGGAAGTCGGCTAATTTGGTGAGTCCTTCATGGTTTTGAATGGTAGTGTCGGAACCATAA
>JAGVPB010000090.1 GCA_020052415.1 Bacteroidales bacterium
ATCCTGAACCGGGTTGGAATACAATAGCAATTATTTGTTCACCCTGTTATAATGAGGCATTTCCTGGAATTAAATTCTTTGATATTCAATTTGCTTACAACGAAGGAGTTTCAGAGGATCCAAATATTATTTGGACATCAATGAATTATTTTCCAACCAACATGGCAGATGATTACGGGTATGAATTCCTATTGACCTTAATTGACGGGTATATCGGGCCATATTACGAATTTGGCATACTATTTCATGTGACCGATAATACAGGGATTCCTGTGGAAGGAGCGCTGGTTTCCGTAGATACCCTTTCTGTTTTGACTGATGGTGCAGGATTGGCTGCATTTAGCCTTACTAACGGTACTTATAATTATTCAATATCAAAAGAAAACTATATGCCTGAAACCGGTTCATTCACTGTGGCAGGCTCGGCTATTACAATTGAGGAGACATTGAATCCCTGGTACGGAGTGACATTTCATGTAACTGCTGATGGAAACGATCTTGAAGACGCAATGGTCACTGTGGGAAATGATTCGATAGCCACCAATTCGTCAGGCATTGCACTGTTTAATTTGCCGGATGGCGATTATTCTTACACAATGACAAAAACGGGTTATGCGGATGAAGAAGGAATATTTACGGTAACCGGCGCTCCGTTGCAAATTGAAGTTGAGATGGAACATTGCTGGGATATTACATTCCATGTTTTTGTTTGTGATTCAGCAACAATTAGTATTAATGGAGATACTTTAATTACCAATGGAAACGGAATTGCAACGATTTGCCTGCCGAATGGATGGTACTCTTTTTCCGTCACTTGTCCCGTATATAATTCATATTCGGGTAATATAATGGTCAATAATGCTCCTATGACAATCAATATTGTACTCATCCCATTATCTTATACTGTCACCTTTTTTATTAATTGCTGCGGTGAGCCGCTTGAGGGTGCTGTAATCGCTGTTGGAGCGGAGACATGTCTTACAGGTGTAACTGGAAACTGTATGTTTGATTTGCCTGCCGGTTTTTATAGTTTCGAAATCGGTGGCGTACCGGTTACTTTTACTGTCCCGGATACGACGTATGTACCCGTGGATATTTGCAGTGAAGTAACATTTCATGTTATCTGTTCTGGGGTACCAATGGCTTTGGTTACAGTAACAGTGGAGAATGAAATAGAATTAACAAATGCAAACGGCAATGCAATGTTTTGCCTTCAAAACGGAGACCATAGTTATACTATTTCAAAATTAGGCTACCCGACATATACAGGAGAATTTACAGTAAATAATGCACCATTGTTTTTAGTGGAAGACATCTGTATGTATATGCCATACCCAGTCCAATTTCAGGTAACTTATAGTTGTGGAAATTCATTTGACGGTCTCTTTGTGGTTTGCAATGGCGATACGATACAACCTGGCGGAACCATTGGGCTTTACAGCGGGATTTATTACTGGGATTTAATTCTTTCCGGTTGCGGTACTCTTGAGAGTGGGATTGTCGAAGTTGGCTTAGCCCCCGTAATCATTGAAATTAATATTCCCTGGCTTCCAAAGGTTACATTTCATGTTACAGATCAATGGAACACGAATTTTGAAGAGGCTCCCGTATGTGTTGATGATGATACTTTATATACCAATAGTTTAGGTTTAACAAGTTTCTGCATAACCGGAGGACTTCATCCTTATTGGGTTGCGAACCCCGGCTATGATACAATTTTCGAAAATTTGATTTTTAACTGCGAGGATACGACACTGAATGTAACTCTGATGACCGGACTCATTTACAAAGATAAAATGACTCCATTTAATATTTACCCTAATCCTTCAACCGGCAAGTTTTACATTGAGTTACAAAATCAAATATCTGAGCCGATGGAAATACAGGTGATGGATTTGACAGGAAGGATGGTTTATTTTGGTGAACCAACAACCACCGAAAAAAAGGAAATTGATTTGACGGATCAGCCTAAGGGGATGTACTATGTCCGAGTTAAAACGGGGGATGAATTTTTGACAAGAAAAATAGTCATTCAATAAATAACCAATAAAGAATTATGAAATGAAAAAGTTTACAGTTTACGGTATGATAACGCTCACTCTGGCTTTCGTATCAAATCTTGCCTTAAGCCAGATCGAAATCGCAACTGGTCCCGAAGTAACTCCTGAGGAAATGGTTGAGAAATTAGTGGGTGATGGAATAATCTATTACAATGTTACCTTTCAGGGAGCCGACATTGCGCGAGGAATATTCAGTAACGGGCAAACAACCAACCTGGGCATGGAAAGCGGAATATTTCTGACTAATGGATCAGGATATAATATTCCGGGACCCAATCAAACAGATCTCGCAGGTATGAATAATGGAATACCGGGCGACTCTAATTTGACTCAGATTACTACGTGTACAACTTATGATGCTTCCATCCTTGAATTTGATTTTATACCCTATACTGATACCATTAAATTTGATTTTATTTTTGGTTCGGAAGAATACAATGAACAAGTCTGGTCTTCATACAATGATGTATTCGGTGCTTTCGTTTCCGGGCCAGATCCCCTGGGAGGTAATTACCAAAATAAAAATATAGCTCTTATACCAGGTACCACAACAAGTATTAAGATCAACAGCCTTAATAACGGGTATGCGCCTTCCGGAATAATTCCCACTGGTCCTTGTATGAATTGCGAGTTTTATCAAGACAATACCAATGGTACTACCCTTGAATACGATGGATATTCGTTGATTTTGACGGGATGGCTGGAGGTGATCCCCTGTGAGGAATACCATATAAAATTAGGTGTTGCTGACGGTTCGGATGGCCTTGTAGATTCGGGCGTTTTAATTGAGGAAAATAGTTTCAACAGCGCAGGTTCTGAAATTAATACCAGTGTTATCCTGTATCCTTCAGGGATAATCGAAGATATGGTAGAAGGACATGTGGAAGCCGATTTGGTTTTTCACCTTGCAAATCCTGAATATACGCCGGTGACCATCTGCTATTCTATTGAAGGGACTGCAACCAATGGTGCCGATTATGAGGAACTTGAGAACTGCATCACCTTTGAGGAAGGAGAGGATTCAGCAGTGATACATATTACTCCCATATATGACGGATTAATTGAAGGTGATGAAACAATCGTCCTCATCATTGAAAACACATTAGCATGCAACTCGGTATTTACCGTTGAGCTAACAATTTTGGATTACGTGGGAATGATCTCAGAAATAAGCCCAGGCTCAACGGTTTGCAGCGGGCAGCCGGTCGAACTGTGGGTGAATGTTGAGAATGGTTTTCCACCTTATACCTATAATTGGCAACCGGGCTCTTTTACAAATGACACCATCATCGTTTCTCAGGAAGAAACAACGACCTATTCGATTACCTACTGGGATATATTAAATGTAGTCGGTACAGACTCAACTACTATTTATGTTTTTCCTGATGACCAGAATTATTTATTTTCTTATTCTTTTTATAAAGAATATAACCCGTACCTGCCGTGGGACGTTATAGGTGAAATCATTGGTAATACGGTTATAGTAGCCATCCCGGAAGAAGTGGGAACCGACAGTCTGATAGCCTCATTTGATATATCGAATTGTGCTTCAGGATATGTAAACGGAATAGAACAAATAAGCGGGATCACGGCTAATGATTTCGAAAGTCCCGTAATATATCAGGTAACCGCCCCGAACGGGGATGTGAGACAATATGTGGTAGTCGTAGATATAGAAATGGGTTTTAATGTAAACAATGCAGGAACATATACTGTTCTGCCAAATCCTTCCAATGGTATATTCAGGATTGATTTTTCTGAAGTAACATCTCTTCCTGTAAAAATAGAAGTGCTGGATTTGATGGGTAACATAGTTTATGAAAACCCGGCAGTAACAACCAAAACGGAAATTGTAATGTCTTCCCATCCGAAGGGGATGTATTTTGTAAGGCTGAAAACCGAAGACGGAACATTGACCCAGAAAATTGTAATTCAATAAGATAATTTTACAGAAAATGAAATCAATCCGATCATTGCCTGCTTTGATTGTTGCTTTGATGATGGCAGGCGAGCCGCTGAACGGGCAGATACAAATCAACAGCAACGTAACTCCGGTAGATATGGTAGAGAGTATTGTGGGTGTCGGAATCGTCTATGACAACATAACATTTCAAGGTGCATCGGTTTCGAGAGGGATTTTTAGTAACGGACAAATCACTAACCTGGGATTCGATGACGGCATATACCTTACATCCGGATCGGGGGCGGTAATACCCGGTCCCAATGTTTCGCCAAATGCAAGTGTAAATAATGGAACCCCGGGGAATGCCCTACTCAATTCTATCACTACCGGTACTACTTATGATGCTTCGGTGCTGGAATTTGATTTTATTCCTGTAATGGATACCCTCCGGTTCAGCTATGTTTTCGGTTCGGAAGAATACAGCGAACATGTAGGATTCAGTTACAATGATGTTTTTGGCTATTTTATTACGGGTCCAAATCCGCAGGGCGGGTATTATACCAATAAAAATTTAGCCATCGTTCCGGGAACTGCAAATACAAGCGTTAATGTGAATAACGTAAATAATGGCTATGCACCTCCCGGAATCGTTCCTGGTGGTCCCGGTACTAACAACGAATATTATGCTGACAATACAGGAGGATTGACACTGGAGTATGATGGATTTACAACCGTATTAACAGCCTGGTTACTGGTAGTTCCATTTAATGAGTATCATTTACTTATAGGGATTGCGGATGTAGGGAATGGATTTACTGATTCAGGCATATTTATAGAGGAAAACAGTTTCAGCAGTCCCGGAAGGGATATTGCCGTATATACTATCCTCTATCCTCCCGGATTAACAGAGAACATGGTGGAAGGACATGTGGAAGCAGACCTGGTTTTTAAACTTCCTCCTTATTGGGCACCGTGGACCATCTTTTATACTATCGGGGGTACGGCTATTAATGGAGTAGATTATGAATACATAGATAATTCTCTTTATTTTGAATATGGAGTGGATTCGGCTATTTTGCACATCACACCGGTACTGGATGGTGTGATTGAAGGTGATGAAACAATCGTTCTTACCGTTATAAATAATCTTTTTGGACTGACAACTTACGAAACCAGGGAATTTACTATTCAGGATTATGTAAATATGAATACAGCCATCAGCCCGAATACTACAACTTGCAGCGGTGACACTATGGAGCTTTGGGTGAATGTAACCAATGGGATTCCACCTTACAGTTTTGAATGGCAACCGGGAGCTTTCACCAATGATACAATTTTAGTCAGCCCTGAAATGACGACAACTTACACGGTTAACTATCATGATCAAATTATGGTTGGCGGAACTCTTTCCACGATAGTAGCAGTATTACCGGATAATCTGAATGATATCTTGTTCTTTTCATTCGGGCAGGAAAATAATCCCGGCTTACCTGAAGATGCGATTGGAGAAATAACCGGAGATACAGTCTTTGTTGTTGTCCCGGAAGGAGCAGCCATCGTTAACCTAATAGCTACATTCGCGATTTCATCCTGCGCATTGGCTTATGTTAATGGAACTGAACAGGAAAGCGAAGTGACAGCCAACGATTTCAGCAATCCGGTTATCTACGAGGTAACGGCCCTGAACGGAGACGTAAAAGAATGGACGGTAGTTGTGGATATTGAAACAGGGATTAATAAAAATTTGTTGAACTCTTTATCTATTTCTCCTAACCCTTCCAGTGGTATGTTTTATCTTGAGTATTCATATTCGTTGAGTGTTCCAGTTGAACTTGCAGTAATGGATTTAACCGGCAGGAAGGTTTATGAAAATAAAGGAACAACCATAGAAAGATTTGAAATCAATTTATCATCCCAGGCAAGAGGAATGTATTTTTTACAGATTAAATCAGGAGATAGAATGACAAACCGGAAGCTGATTATTCAATAGCTATCACATAAAACTATATAATAATAAATCCTTCGTGTGAAAAGACCCGAAACAAATCGGGAACTAAAAAATCCCCGTTAATGTAAACTAAAGTTTTACATTTACGGTGATAATTTCAAAAAGATTCTTGAACTAATTCTCCCTCAGCACAAACTCATCATATTCCACCTCGAAGCGGAGCTTATGCTTCGACTCTTCCATCGCCAGACCCAGGAAAATATTTTTCAATCCTTCATTCGGGGCTTTCTCCGCCAGTGCAGAATAGAGCTTAAAGGCGGCCTTTTCCTTTTTCATTGCAAGGATCAGTGCATCCTCATAAGTCATGTTTGGCGTCGGTTTTACATTCACCATGTAATCGCTGATCTTCAGGTCCGCAACCTTTTCAGCTTCCATAGTAAAAATGCCTTCTTCCCTGATTTTCAGCAGGCGCTGTTTGTGTTTGATCTCCTCACCTGCAAATTCGGTAAAGACCTGCTTCATATCTTCGGATTTGGCAATAACCGACAGTTCCTGATAGAAATCAACTGCCAGTTGTTCTTCGTTAATAGCGAAATCAAGAATTTCATCAATGTTTTCGAAATTTTTCATGGTATTTTTTGTTTATGGTCATTGCGAGCCTTAACGATGGACTGTGTTGCCGGAGCGAAGCAATCTATTAATTGATGATGAATTCCATTTAGCTCTCTGATTGCGTCACTCATACACACATGCTTGCCCAATGGTTCGCAATGACGGTTTTATTATTTATCGTTTTAATGCATTTTCAAAATGTTCCTCAAACCGTTTTACAACCACATCGCAACCATAATTGAACATCCGGTTACAATTCTGGCCTTGTGTATAGTTAAACTGTAACTTATCATCTCCCTTCTCCGATGGAAGCAGAGAAATCGCTTCCATCATCACATCTTTCACTGATTCATAACCTTTCAAACCAAACTTTCCAAGTAAAGCTCCCAACTGCTCAAATGATGTGAGTTCAACCTTTGGACTTATCTCTTCTTCAAATTCCTGTATCACTTTTTGTGTATTCGTAAAACTACCACCAGATTCAACCGGGAAAGAAGCCGGCAGTATGAGATCTGAATGTTTCGCTGTTTCCGTCATGAAATAATCCTGAACTACGACGAATTCAGCAATGGACAACCAGCCTGCAACTTTTACCTTATTCTGCGCACACCCCAGCGGATCCTCACCAAATATAAATACATTTTTCAGGATTCCGCTTTCAAGCGAATCGTACTGGCTGACATGAATTTCCTGCGGCAACTCTTTTAATTCCCATTTTGTTTTCATTGTCAGCTGCAAGCCGGGTGTAAGAATGGGTTGTGCTCCTACTCCAAGCTTCGGGCAAATACCCATGTCGAACAAGCCCTGGGAATTGTTTTTTTCTTTTAATGAGATCAAACCGTTGGAAGTCTTTCCGAGTTTCCCGGTGATCATTGCCAGGTTCTTCAGTTCGAATGCCGCTGCCGAGCAAATCTCTTTTTCAGAATAAACAATGATGGCATTCATTTCCTTGTTGAACTCTTTGGCAAACTCGATGATGTGATCCATAAATTCTACTCCTGATTTTTCGACCAGATCAACGAAGTTTTCTTTAAGAAGCGCATCTTTGTACTCCTGATAGCGCAGGGTGTTATCCCTGATAAACAAGCCGTTTTCAAAATGATTCGCAACAAGGTAGTAATTAACGGCTTTAATAAAATGATAATAGGATTTCACTTTCAGAACCTTATCTGCCTTATGTTCCATAGGGCTGTCGGAACAAACCGTCACGAGCTCCACAGGAATATTGAGCCTGAACTGCACATCACTGATCATAAATCCGGCAACAGCATTATCCCTGTTGATCTCCGAGCCGATGAGGTAAATCCTTCCTGCTCCGCTGATCTGTTCGAAAGGAACATTGGCTGCGGAATCCAGGATATAACCGTCACCACGGTTCAGATAGTGAAAGCTGGTCACATTATTGGTTTTAGCACCTGCCCTTGCCAGCTTTTGGATCAGGTACATTTCTTCATTCGTGAGTCTGGCTCCTGCAAAAAAGACGTTATCGTCGGGATTGACCGATTTTATCTTTTCATGGATCAGGTCGAAGGCTTTCTCGAAAGAAATCTCCTCAAACCGCCCGTTGATTTTTTGAAGCGGTATTGTGATCCTCGTTTTATCATTGAGATAATTGTAACCGAATTTCGGGAAGCGGCAAAGATTGCCGTCTGTGTTGACCAAGCCGTTGTTTCCTGTGGTCTTCATTACAAAACTATTTTTATGATGAAGATTTATGGAACATCCGATTGAGCAATAATTACATATTGTGTTGACAGATTCCAGTTTTACCGGGCCGGGTTTGAATAAGAAATTCTCCGTTATTGCACCGGTCGGACAGGTTGAGATACACATCCCGCATGATTCGCAGAAGGTGTCCTGAAGCCGGTCGCCCATACTTGGTGCAATATAGGTTTCAAATCCACGGTTTACCAGACCCAGGGCATTGGCTCCAACTACTTCGCGGCAGATCCTGACACAACGCGAACACAGAATGCACTTGTTGCTGTCAATCTCAATAAAAGGATGTCTGAAATCCACTTCATATTCTCTGAAATCTCCTTTGTACCTGTCCTGTTTTGCTTCGTACTCGGTGCTGTGCTTTTTAAGTTCGCAGGTAAAATATTCCACACAGCCGCACTCAAGGCAGCGCTGAGTTTCATGTTCAGCAACCTCTTCACTTTCGTAACCCAGTTCAACTTCACTGAAATTCAAACGCTTTTTAGCATCGAGGGTGGGCATTTCCTCCCTCTTTTGGCTTTCAAATTTTCCGGTATAATCCTCTTTGACCTGCTTTTTGAAATTATCGCGCTTGCTTAAAAATTCGGGCTTAGCAGGTTCAATGGATTGCCCGGTAAGGAACTGATGACAACTCAGCGATGCTTTTTTTGCCTGCCCGATAGCTTCGATCAATGTTGCTGGTCCGGTCACACTGTCTCCTGCTGCAAATACACTCGGAATGCCGGTTTGAAGTGTTTTTGGATCGGCATCTATATCTCCCCAGCGGTTTTGCTTAAGCTGTGAACCATTGGCAAGATTGGCATTGATGTCCTCAAGAAAATTAATGCTGGTCTTTTGACCGATTGCCGCAAGGATAAAATCAACTTCGATTTCATATTCCGAACCTTCTACAGGTACGGGTCTTCTTCTTCCGGAGGCATCGGGTTCGCCAAGCTGCATTTTAAGGCAGGTGACGGATTTCACCCTGCCTTTTTCATCTTTATTCACCCGTGTGGGATTGGTCAGTAACAGGTATTCCACACCTTCCAGCTTCGACTCATGAATTTCGATCGGATTTGCCGGCATTTCTTTTTCGGTCCGACGATAAATTACATAAACTTTTTCAGCGCCGCAACGTTTCGATGTCCTGCTGCAGTCCATGGCTGTATTTCCACCACCGATCACCGCGACTTTCTTTCCTTTGAAATTATATTTCTTTCCTGTGACTTCCATTTCTTTCAGGAAGTCAATACCTGAAAACACATTTTCCGCATCATCGCCTTCACATCCTATCCGGGTTCCTTTCTGTGATCCGATGGTCAGGATAAAAGCGTCGTATTTCTTTTTCAAATCTTTAAAGCTGAGATTACCTCCCAGTTTTTTATTGAAATGGATTTTAACGCCTAGCTCGGTAATGTTGTCTATTTCTTTTTGAAGGATATCATTCGGAAGCCTGTATTCAGGAATTCCATAACGGAGCCAGCCACCGGCTTTTGGAGCGGATTCATAAATATCTACCTGATGCCCTTCCTTTTGAAGGAAGAATCCGCACGATACTCCACCAGGTCCTGCTCCGATCACTGCAATTTTTTTTCCTGTTGATGTTTTTACTTCAGGTTTCCATTTATTGGGCGACTCCAGGTCAATATCTGATGCAAACCGTTTCAGATAATCTATTCCGACAGGCGCGCCTTCATCAAGAAGATTCCGGCGGCAGGCAACTTCGCAAGGCCTGACACAAACACGACCGCAAACCGCTGGAAATGGATTAGTTTCCTTGATCAATGCAACGGCCTCATGATACATCCTTTTTTCGATATAGGAAATATAACCCTGCACATCAACACCCGCAGGGCATGTCTGCTTGCATGGGCCCATGCAATCGGCATAGTGGTTCGATACCAGAAGTTCAAGAGCAGTTTTTCTTGCTTTATTTACCTTGTCGCTGTGGGTAGTAATCTTCATCCCTTCCACTATCTTTGTTGAGCATGAGGGTTGCAACGTGCGGAAACCCTCGATTTCGACCACGCATACATAACAGGAGGAAAAGGGTTCGATCCGCGGATCATGGCATAATGTTGGAATTTCGATACCGTTGCGCTGAGCCAGTTCCAGGATAGTTTCACCTTTGATTCCCTTTACAATTTTATTGTTGAGAATGATGTTCAGATTTTCGATCATTGTTTTGAAATAATTTGTTCTTTTCTGTAAGAGCCAATAGCTTTTGGCCTTTAGCTGTTAGCTTTAATTTTCGTTATTAAATTATTGACCATTTTTTGTTCTGCATGAACATACCCAATAACCTCATCAACCTTTGATTATCTGTGATTTCAAACCAAATTTTTCTTCCTCAGGAAGTAAAACTGATAACCGATAAACTTCTTTTACTAAGTTTATTCCTTCTTTCCAAACATTTAAATTCCTAAAGTTTCCCATAAAATTTATTTATAAAATTAGTTCCCCTTCACCATGAATCATCTGCCAAAAGCCAACAGCCAAAAGCTCCTCAAGAAATCCTTATCGCATCAAACTTGCATTTCGTAAAGCACATACCGCATTTGATACAGGCTTCCTGGTTAATAAAATGAACTTCCTTGCGCGCTCCCGTAATACAATTCGACGGGCAATTCTTTGCGCAAACCGTGCAACCTGTACACTTTTCAGAATCTACTTCATAAGTCAGCAAAGGCTTACAAACTTTAGCCGGGCATTTTTTACCATTGATATGCGCCTCATACTCATCCCTAAAATATCTGATGGTGGTCAAAACCGGGTTGGGGGCTGTCTGTCCCAGTCCACATAGCGAACTGTCTTTAATCTGATATGAAAGTTCTTCCAGTCTCTGTATATCTCCTTCCTCACCTTTGCCTTCAGTGATACGGGTGAGAATTTCAAGCATTCTTTTTGTACCGATCCGGCAGAAGGTGCATTTACCACAGGATTCTTTTTGGGTAAAGTCCAGGAAGAACTTGGCAACATCTATCATACAGGTGGTCTCATCCATAACGACCATACCTCCCGAACCCATAATGGCGCCGGTAGCGTTTACAGAATCGTAATCAATCGTGGTATCGGCAAGATATTCAGGAATACAGCCGCCCGAAGGTCCGCCCATCTGAACTGCTTTAAACCTCTTATCATTTTTGATCCCTCCGCCGAGTTTAAAAATAATATCGCGGATGCTCATTCCCATCGGAACTTCCACCAATCCTGAATGTTTGATTTTTCCTGCAAGGGCAAACACCTTGGTTCCCTTGCTTTTCTCCGTCCCGAATTTCGCATATTCCTTTCCTCCATGTTGTATGATCCAGGGGATAT
This sequence comes from Bacteroidales bacterium, assembly GCA_020052415.1. Taxonomy (GTDB): domain Bacteria; phylum Bacteroidota; class Bacteroidia; order Bacteroidales; family JAADJA01; genus JAADJA01. The sequence continues at coordinate 11,540 of JAGVPB010000090.1, forward strand.
TGGCAAAAGTTTCCACATTGTTGATGTTGGTTGGCCTTCGCCATAATCCTGAAGCAGCCGGGAACGGCGGTCTTTTGCGTGGCATTCCTCTCTGACCTTCTACGGAAGCGATAAGTGCTGTTTCCTCGCCGCATACAAAAGCTCCTGCGCCTTCCTTGATATAAATATCAAAACTGAATCCCTGAATTCCGAGAATGTCATTACCAAGATATCCTTTTTGTTGTGCCTGTTTAATGGCGATGTTCAGTCTCTTGATAGCAAGGGGATACTCTGCCCGGCAATAAATTACACCTGCGGTAGCTTCTATCGCATACGCACCTATGATCATCCCTTCCAAAACCGAATGAGGATCTCCTTCAAGAACCGAGCGGTCCATAAATGCTCCGGGATCGCCTTCATCGGCATTGCAGATGATATACTTTTCCGGAGCCTTGTTGTTGTTGGCGAATTTCCATTTCAATCCTGTCGGAAATCCTCCGCCGCCGCGGCCCCTGATACCGGATTCGAGTACAGTCTGAATCACATCCAGCCTCGACATTCCTGATCCGGCTATCTTTTTTATCGCACGATAACCATTCCGTGCCTCATACTCCTCGATGGATTCAGGATCAATATAGCCGCAATTGCGTAGTACAATTTTGTTTTGCGAAGTGACGTATTCTTTTTCCGGTGTTTCAAAAAGATCGGTGTAAACTACATAGTCCTTAACGGGATTGTGCTGGTTAATGTGTTTGTCGATCAGTTCTACTGCTTTATCTTCCGTGATGTCGCCATACAGGTATGAACCCGACTCATCAATAATCTCCACAAGAGGTTCGCGGTAGCACATACCCACGCAACTTGTTTTTTTCAATTCAAAGGTGAGCTTTTCAGCCTCTTTAAGAGCAGCGATTTTATCATACACTTTTTTCGCTCCTGCCGCAATTCCGCAGCTTCCCAGCCCAACGATTACTTTTGTTTCCATAGAACGTTAGTTCAAAGTTTAAGGTTCAAAGTTTAAGGTTGGTCCTTAAACTTGAATCCTTTGTATTCACTATTCTTGAAATATGTTATTAATCTTGAAAGTTTTTTGCTTAATGTGATAACTTTCTCAATTAGAATATCAAATTTTTCCTGAGTAATATGTTTTCTATCCAGTGCCCGGTAAAGTTGTGATCTTACTTCTCCTGCAGAACCTTTGGCTATTCCAAGAAATTGTATGAATTCCTTTTTCCCGCCTCTTTCAAAGCCTTCGGATATGTTATCCATTGCAGAACCTGATGATTTTCTTATCTGTCCAATTAGTTCAAAATCCTTAGAAAATGGTGCGATTAAAGTTTCGTTATAAATATCCAAAGCCAGTTCCCTCGCAATTCGCCAAACTTCCAAATCCTCAAATCTTTGAATGGTCGCCATAATTGTTTTTCTTAAACCAAACCTTGAACATTAACCTTAAACTTTGAACCATGAACCTTGAACCACTTCATCAATTACTCTCCTTAATCCTGATATTTTTAATAATTTTTACTGCTTCCGTTCCTGTTAATTTTCCTGAGGTTTCGTCACCAATCATCATTACCGGAGCAAGTGAGCAGCAGCCGAGGCAGGCAACCGATTCGAGGGTAAACAAGTTGTCTTCAGTTGTTTCTCCGTCTTTTACATTCAATGATTCCTGAATGGCTTCCGTGATTGCATTTGCATTTTGAACATGGCAGGCTGTTCCGTGACAAACCTTTATAATGTGTTTCCCGACGGGATTTAGCCGGAACTGAGCATAGAAAGTAGCCACTCCATACATTTCACTCAGGCTGAGGCCTGTTTCGTTTGCGAGTTTTTCAAATGCAGCCCTCGGAATATAGCCGTATGTTTCCTGTGTTCCCTGTAAAAGAGGGATCATATTTCCTTTTTTCCCCCGGTATTTTTCAATAAGGTGATCGAGTTTCGACAAGTCTTCGCTTCCCTGTAATACCGGCTCTTTAGCAATGCTAAGTCTTGCAATACGCATATCGCTTTCTGTTTATGTTGAGCGGGTAAAATTATAAAGTTTTGGAACAAAGTGTGAATCGAATAACAATTTATAGGTATTCTAAACAGAATTTTATAGATTGGCACTTGGACTACATGTGGTCTGATCAATATTTTTCATAAAATTACCGTATAAATTGAAATTATAAGTTTCAATTTACACGGTAAAAAATTCTTTGATGAAAGAAATCCAATAAGGGCATTAAAAAATCAATAAAGATTAAACGAAATTAACGTTTAGTCGTTTCCTTTTTCGGCTTGTTCTTTTTTTCTCTCAAGGCAGATAACTTGGCATGCATCGCCCTTGCAGCAATCCTTCCGGCGCCCATAGCCTCAATAACTGTAGCTGAACCGGTAACTATATCGCCTCCCGCATAGACAAATTCCTTCGAAGTTTCCATTGTTTCAGGGTTGGCCTCGATATAACCTCGTTTGTTACGTTTCAGATCCGGTGTTGACTGGAAGATGACCGGATTCGGCCCGTTTCCGACAGCCACAATTACCAAATCAACATCCATAATATAGTTAGAACCTTCAATGGGTACCGGTCTTCTTCTGCCTGAAGCATCGGGTTCGCCCAATTCCATCTTGATGCACTCCATTGCTTTTACCGTTTTAGAATCGGTTCCAATGTATCGGATCGGATTGGTTAACAATTTAAATTTAATTCCTTCCTCCTGAGCATGGTGAACTTCTTCGCCACGGGCAGGTAATTCCTGCCTTGAGCGCCGGTAAACTATGGTTACTTCAGTAGCTCCGGTTCGTTTGGCTGTTCGAGCACAGTCCATGGCTACATTTCCCCCACCGATAACTGCTACATTGAATCCTTTGGGCATCGGTGTATCATATTCAGGGAATCTGTAAGCCTTCATAAGGTTCATCCGTGTGAGGTATTCATTGGCTGAAAAAACATGGCCAAGGCTTTCGCCTTCAATTCCCATGAAAGTTGGAAGTCCGGCACCCACGCCTATAAAAGCTGCATCGAATTCCAGGAGCAACTCATCAATCGTATGAATATTACCGATGACATGGTTGGTTTCAATACGAACTCCCATCTCCTTAAGGAAGTTGATTTCAAACTGAACTATTGACTTTGGCAGCCTGAATTCAGGGATTCCATAAGTAAGAACACCGCCGGTTTCATGCAAAGCTTCAAAAACGGTAACGGAATAACCCAATTGACGCATGTCGGCAGCAACTGTTAGACCACCTGGACCAGACCCGATAATGGCTATTTTTTGTCCTGTATTTTCCTTTATGATCGGAACTCGTACCAGGTCCATCTTCCGTTCATAATCAGCAACAAAACGTTCGAGTCTCCCGATGGCAACCGGCTTATCTTTGTGACCCATGATGCAGGTTGATTCACACTGGTTTTCCTGAGGGCAAACCCGCCCGCAGATGGCAGGAAAGAGGTTCGTTTCTTTTATCTTTTTTGCAGCTTCGTCAATCTTCTCTTCTGCTATCAAAGCAATGAATTGGGGGATTGGTACATTCACCGGACAACCCAGAACACATTGGGGATTTTTACATTGCAGGCATCGCCCGGCTTCTAAAAGTGCAAGTTCTGTAGTATAACCATAAGGAACTTCCTGGAAATTATGAACTCTCAGCGTTTGATCCTGTTCAGGCATATCCTGCCGGGGGATTTTCAGCTTGATCCTTCGCTCGTCAGCTTTGGTCAATCCGTGCCATTCACAACCGTACTTCATGCAAACGAAGAAAGGTATCAGTTTCGACATTGCAGAAATGATCACTTCGCCAACTGGAGATCCGCATTCGCCGCAAGCCATCTCTTTTACAATCAGGCTTTTTTTGCATGTAGGGCATAATAAATCATCCAGGACTTCACCTTTTTCAATGGGTACCGAAAGGTCAACATCAAATACGTCAAGGTAGGGACTAAGCTTTAAATCAACCTCATTTTGATTAAAAACAGCTTTAAATTCAATTTGCCTGACATCCTTTTTTTCAACATTAAAACTATTGTGGCAATGAGGACAATAAGTGTTTAAATAAGTTTTAAACTTTAAATATTTAACGTCATGTTCGAGCATGGCTCTTATTTTTTATATTAAATCAAATGGAATTAATAATACTATCTGATCGAAAACAGCAGTGAGTCTTTCTCTTCTTTCAGGTAAAGAGAATTCCGGTTCATGAGTTCTTCAAAATCAACTTTATGACCGTCGAAATCGGGTCCATCAACGCAGCAGAAACGTGTTTCATCATTGACTTTTACACGGCAACCTCCGCACATTCCGGTTCCATCAATCATTACCGGGTTCAGACTGACCATTGTTTGTATTTTATATTTTTCGGTAAGTTTGCAAACATTTTTCATCATAATAATGGGACCAATGGCATATACAAGTTTTACGTCGTCCCTTTCTTCAAGGTATTTCTGAAGAGGCTGGGTTACAAAGCCCCTTTCTCCGTAACTGCCGTCATCGGTTGTAATCACCAGTTCATCACAAATCTGGGTCATTTCGTTTTCGAGGATGAGCAATTCCTTATCTTTTGAGCCCATAATGCCGATCACATAATTCCCGGCTTGTTTAAATGCTTTCGCCACATGATGCAATATAGCCACCCCGGTTCCGCCGCCAATCATTATAACGGTTCCGACCTTTTCAACCTCTGCAGGCCTGCCCAGAGGGCCAACGACATCCCTTAACAGATCACCTTCCTTTAATGACCGCATCAATGCCGTAGTTTTACCTACAACCTGAAAAATTATAGATATTATACCCGCGAATTCATCTTTATCAGCAACCGTCAGAGGTATCCGTTCACCTGTTTCGTTCACCCTGATTATCACGAACTGGCCAGCTTTGACTTTCTTTGCGATCTTGGGTGCACTGATATCAAAACGGATGATCGTACCCCTTGCCATTTCCTGTTTTCTAACGATTTGAAACATATCCCGTATTTAAGTTTTAATTACTTATAATTTTCTTTTACCCTGAAACCTTAAACTTTGAACCTTGAACTTTGAACCTTGAACCAGAAACCTCCTACCCATTTACCATTCATCACTTTCTTCCAGTTTTATGGAATAGAGGTCCTCTTCGCTCAGGCCATGCCATCTGCAGCCTTTTTTAGTGCAAATGTAAAAATCAATTAATTTGCTTGAAGCGCTGATATTGATCTTTGCAGTTGGTGAACCACATTTACCACATCCCTTATCCTGTTCTACCAGGCTGGTGTTGCAGTGATAGCATTTTATATCAGTCACCGGTTTATCTTCGGGAAGGTATATTGTGGATTTAGATGTAAAACTGTTCAGATACGGGCTAAGCAGCAGATAACCCTCCTCACCGTTGACGATTTTAAGTTTAAGCATATCGTTTTCGATGAGACTTTTGCGGCAGTGCGGACAATAGCTTTGCAGAAAAGTGCCGGACTCGAGGATTTCGGAATGTTCGTCAATTTTCTTTTCAAAAATCTTTTCTTTTTCTTCTTTTGTCCTTTCATCCTGTGGGTATTTTCTTCCCCTGAATCCGTATTCCTGATACAACTTACGCAAAGCCAGGGACAGATCTTCAAACTCAACGTGATGATTTTTACATCCGCTGCGTGAACAGATACTTACTTTACCTCCCATATCAAGGTAAAAAGGCACCATTTCGGCTCCGCAGTTCAGGCATTCTGATTTTGAATTAAGTAAAGCATTACAATGAATACAATAGAAAGTCGCAATTTCTCCGGGAGGTATTTCAACATCGCTTTTATAATTGTAACTTCCGTAAATTGAGCTTAAATTAATGACACCTTTCTTTCCTGCTTTTTCAATATAAAGCCTTATGCTCGGTTCATTGTCAACCAGATTCTCTTTATCCATCAACGACTCCCCACACTGTGTGCATTTAAGGCTTAATGATACAAATTCATACATCATTTTAAAATTTTCATTAATGCTATAAAATAATACTCATTTTCTTCGTACAATATTATGTATTATTCCTTTAAACCAAATAAATAAATTTTATACGGATTCAAAAATCATTGGTTTTGTCAATGTATATGTAATTGAAAACATGGATTATAATTAAATCAGCTCCGATTTAATTTATAGATGTTATAAATAAATTTCTACCTTCTTCCACCGTTCCTCCAAAGAAGTGCTTTTGGCACAATATTCCCTCACTCCATCCTTCCATCATTCCATCATTCCATTATTCCATCATTCCATTATTCCATTATACCATTATTCCATTATACCATTATTTCATTCCCTGGTGATCACCGAAATTCTTTTTTTCCCGTCCATCCTCACAATAACCGGGTTTTCGAACCGAACATGTCTGAAGAATTTGGTTTTCTTAATCACTTTGTGACTGTTTAACATTTCGTAATTAATAAAACTGGCCGACCTGTCCGGCTGCACTGAAAAATAACCTACATTGGCCGAAGTGACATTGTGGAAGAAATGTGATCCTGAAGAGGCATCCAGAGGAAAACCTTCAAAGCTGGTTTCAACAATGACCTTGGCATTTGAAATCTGGGGCCAGTCAACCGGTATCCCGATCCATCTGTCCCGGGTTCCCCACCGGCCCGGTCCAATCAATATATACTGTTTGCCTTCCTTTATGAAAGTCTTGTTGATTTCATCTATTTCTGCAGCCATTTCAACAGTCCTGGATTTATCAAATACCTGGTTATCTACATAAACAATATCCATAATATTCTTAATCAGGCCATTTCCCATACCTTTTTCTGCATATAATATAATATCTTCTTTTTTTATTTGTTGCATATCAATATTGTAATCCTGTGTACTCCCTATCATAGGTTTGATCTGCAGAAGGTAAAATGAGCTTTTATTTTGCTCATCCTTTTTCATGTCCACTGCAAATTCAATTTCGACCGGCGAACCGAACGCTTCCTTTACAATATCAAGGACAACGCTGATGGTTTCATTGAGCGGAATGTATTTGTATTTTAAAATATTTGCAAAGTTTACCACTCTCGGACCCGGTTTATCAAGCCCGGCAGTAATGGTATTGTTGTCCTGATCGAAAACAGAAGCGCAATGCTTCAATGTTCCATGCATTTCAGCCTCATAAATATCGGCTTTGATAAGTCCGGCGGTATCTCCTTCCAGCAGGTTGACATCCTTTTTGCGCAGGTCAACAGCATAAAACTGTGTTTGTGATCCTTTCACCTGATCCCTCGGTGAAAGAATTTCAGTTGTGGCATACTTAGGGGAAAAGCGGTATGCTTTTTCGCCTTCAACCACATATTTTCCAAGGCCGAAGGCAGCAACGGCAAATCCTTCTTCGGGCTTCATGTGAGCGAACGGATAGTAATTATACGATTGTGCAACACCACTGATATGAGGGTAATACATTTTTTCAAACTCATTTCCGACAACTTCCTGAATGATCACCGCCATTTTCTCCTCTTCAATCCGGTAGTTCACCGCCCTGATATAACCCCGTGCTACCTTAGAATAGACTGAAGCATAAACCAACTTGATCGCATCCATGATTTGCTGGAGCCGTATTTCAATGTCAGGATGAATATTTGGAAGCAGGTAAGTTTCGAAAATCCCGGCAAAGGGTTGCATCAGGCTGTCTTCAAAAAGGCCGGAGGACCGGACCGCAACCGGCTTGGTGATCAGCTTTAAAAGTTCCTTCAAACGCTTTGTCAGCGTCGGTGTGAGCTTTCCGGTTAAAAATCTTTCTTTAAGCCTTTCGTAGGGTATATCTTCGTTGATCACATCGAATAAATTATTGTGACTCAGAAAATATTCAAATTCGTCAGTCCCGATAAAGGCGGTTCTTGGAGTACGTATAGTGATATGAGTAATATACTTTGTAAAATCAAAATTATAAATGAGTGAATTGACGAAAGCCAGCCCCCGCCCTTTGCCTCCCATAGCGCCCTCGCTTAAGGTAACAATATTCGTTTCGTCAAGAATGGCGGATTCTTCATAGGGAATTACTTTACCCTGGTTTTGCTCATTCCTGAAACTTTGAATGACGCTGATCAGGTATTCCCTGATGGATTCTGCATCATTAAACTCATAAGCTTTTCTCGGATGTAATATTTTCGCCGCCTGAATTTCTCCCCTTGCCATCAGCCACATCGAGAAATGATCTTTTTGAGCATGATAAAGGATCGATTCCTTAGGAATGGTTCGGAGGTGCTTTTCAAATTCTTTGAGAGATTTAACTTCAACGAGCTTTTTCCCGCTGTCATCGCGATAAGTGAAATTTCCGAAACCAAGATAGTGCATAATAAAACTTTTGATTTCCAGCACCAGGTTCTGAGAGTTTTTGTCAATAAAGGTTGCTTTGAGATTGTAGGCTGTACTTGCATGGGCTGCATTTGACGATTGAATTATAACGGGTATTTCCTTTTTCCTGCTTCGAAGGAAATTAACCAGCTCAAATCCGGCAGCCTCTTCAATTTGTCCGCCTTTGCTGAATTTTACATCAGTGATAAGACAGAACAAATAATCGCTGTAACGGTTAAAAATGTCAATAGCCTCTTCATAGTTGGTAGCCAGTAAAATTTTTGGTCGTGCCCTCAGTTTAAGTACTTTGTACAGGTCGTCGGTGCTTACATCATTGATGATACGTGTTGTCTGCTCCAGAACGGCCTGATAGAGCAGGGGCAGGTACCTTGAATAATACATGGGTGAGTCTTCAACCACGAGGATAAACCGTACCAGTGCAATTTTCGTATCGTTTTCAAGGTTAATTTTATCTTCCACATGTTTTACCATTGTGAAAAATATTCTTGATTCTCCATTCCAGACGAATATCCTGTCAAACGACAGAGGCCTTTTTTCCTGTTCAAAATATAAAATATCGCTGTTGTTATTCAGCAGCAGGAAAACAGGAATGTAGGGAAACGATTTCTTTATTCTTTCGGAAATTAATACAGGCATTTTTTTATCAACGCCTACCATGATGATGACCAGGTCAAAATGTTTTGAATGCAACTGTTCCATAGCCTCTTCTTCTGTCGAAACACCTGTAATCCTTGGCATTGATGTAAGATTCAGCCTGGTATATTCGCCGACCATGTGTTCGGTGAACCGCCCTTCGTTTTCAATACAATAAGCATCATATAAATTTGCGACGATCAAAAGTTCCTTTACTTTGAACGGCATCAAATCATGGTAAATGTCACGGTCATAATTGTTTTTATTCAGGAACCGTTGCAGCAACTGCATACTGGTTATAGCGCATTCCGCTTTTTTCTCAGGTGTTAATTCCTCCTCCGTTTTATAGCCGAATCTTTTCATCACGGCTTTGCCCTTAATGCTGTTTAAATAACCCGTAATAATGTTTGAAAGGTTATTGATCAGATCGCGCTCCTCTTTAAGAAAGGGTCCCTCATCAGCATCCGGAAAGTTTTTCGTATAATAAATTTCGATGCTTCCGGTTTTGTTATCAATAGTATGAAATTCCTGTTTTTGAGCCCATTCGGTTTTATAAAATTCGTTTGACCTGAATTCCTGGTTTTCAAAAACGATCCTTGCTTTGGTAAACTCAGGATATTGCCAGCCGTCGGGCAGGATATAAGCAATCTGCTGGAGGGTTTCGTAATCCGATTTTCCTTCTTTCAAAATAGCGGTGGTCCGGTTGATCGTGGAAAGTTCTTTTAAACGTTCTATTGTTTCCGAACGAAGCTGTTCATAACCACTTTGTGATTTTTCTATGATGTCCATGTTAAAAGATTAGCATAGCAAAATATTAACTTTTACAAAAATAACTGATCATCTCCATGTATCCTATAATATTTGCACTAAATCTCATTTTGATGTGCTTGGAAAGAATAATTTACTGTGGGATGTGATAATTATTGTAAAGAGAAAATTTACTGTGGGATTATTAAAACAACTAATGGATAATGTACCCTGCAAATAGTAGAAGATTCCTCTCAGCCGGCTGGCGGATCGGAATGACAGTTTGGTATAGATAATAATGGGAAAGAGAGACGTCTCGTCTCGCGTGCACGCGAGACG
>JAGVPB010000032.1 GCA_020052415.1 Bacteroidales bacterium
AATATAAACACCAAGATTAGAATTCAAGGATACTTACTCCTGAATTAAATTATAATTCCATTCTCCCAAATGAAAATTAAAAATAACAAGCGGATTAGCTCTGAAACAAAAAGCCGACGCTTTTTGTTTCAGGTTATCCGAGGCGTTACTCTCTTTCGATCCGTAATCCTCGGTTCTTGGTGAAAGCTCACCAACAAACAGTAGTAGATAATGTCAGCAGCCGTCTTTCCTTCCTGAAAGCAACAAACTTTAGAATTTCGCTTTAATAGTAGATTTCTAATACATATCGTGATAGCTGAAAAACACCAATATAATATAACAGAGCCAATTTCCTGAACCATTCAACCTTACATGAGGGTGTTATGGACTAAATACTGAACCCCCGTTTCTCAAAAGAGAGCGGGGTTTTGTTCTTTAAGGCCAAAATTACTTTTCATACTTTACAACCAAAGGAGGTTAACAGGATATGAGACCATACCACAATAAAGTTTGGACTTGCGCCATAACAGTCACATTTATTCTATTTTTTTATACCTTTTCTTTTGCACAAACCGAAAACATTAAAGGTGTGCAATTTAAAGATGGAAGCATAGTATACGGAAGAGTTGTTGAAATGAACATTTACGATATCCACATTGAAGCGAAAGACGGCAAAATAATATCCCGTAAGTTTGACGACGTGGTCAATTTTATTAAAGATATTGGCGTTGATGCAAAACAGGAAGTTAAACAGGCACCAGTAGCAGAGAAGATTTTACAAACGGAAATGCGAGGGGTACGATTTAAAGATGGTAGTGTGATATATGGTACGATCATTGAAATGAATATTAACAAATTGATCATATTAACAAAAGATAACAAAGTCATTACCAGAAAATTTGACGATTTTGCATCATTTATCAAATCGGAACTGCACACTTGGGAAATAGGACCGGGAATATCGTTCATTGAGTATAAAGAACCGGATGTAATGAAAGAAAAAGGAACGATGATCGGAATTGGTGCGGCTTATACCTATCACAATGGCGTCATGATTAAGGTTGCTGGCAGATACAGTTATGGACTGGTAGACTACCAAAATTCAGGCACCATTAATAATATAGATGATATCATATTTGAAATTAGGGGACTTGCGGGATATGACTTTAGAGCATCAAGCACAGTCACCATTACGCCATTTATAGGTCTTGGTTACAGATATTTGGAAGATGATGCGTCCGGAAAAATCAGTTCAACAGGCGCTGGAGGATATTTAAGAGAATCAAATTATTACTACAGTCCGATTGGTATCGAAGTTGTAAATGTTATCGATGGAGATTGGTCTGCCGGTGTAATTCTGGAATATGATTATTTTTGGAAAGGGAAGCAAAAAAGCTATTTAAGCGATGTTGACTCTGGCTATAACACCGTTGAAAGTAAACAGAATAGCGGTTATGGTGTGAGAGGATCTATAAACATTAAGAAACAAACAAATCGGGTATTTTATGTAATAGAACCCTTCATAAGGTATTGGAATATTGATAAGTCGGACGTTCAAAACTTGACATATTACGGAACTGTTATCGGGACCGTATGGGAACCCAAAAATGAATCTACAGAAATCGGCGTAAAGTTTATGATAGGATTTTAATTGTCCCAACTCCTTGATACGGTTCCCGGCAGAGATCGACTTAAGGTGTAGCTCAAAGTCGCAAGCTTGGTTGTCATTGAGGCAGGACATGACGCCCGTGTGCCGTGGGGACAGGCTGCAAACGCATTTCTTCCAAGTGGTAATGCTCAGTTTCTTGCTGAGTCTAATGTTCCTGACTCGTAGGTGCTAGACAGTCAAGGTTAGATCCAATATTATCAGATAAAAAAAGTACGCATCAACCGGATGAGCCTTATTTTTTTACATTTTGGGGTAAAACCCCTCTGAAAAAGCGGCATATTCATGCTTCCCCTGTATTACATAACAGTCTTCAAGCAGGGAATGCACTCACTGTTTCAATTCAAATCTTTCAGAATCCCGTATCTTCATTTTGTTAAGAATACCAAGGTTTTTAGACAGGATTAACATGATGGACAGGATGTTGTCTGCCAGCCGGAAGCCTGTCGCGGCGGGCAATAAGCCATCGCTTGAGGCGAAGGAGGCAGTCCGGTGGAGAAAGAAGACGTAATCCACAAAGTGATCGGTTGCGCTTACCAGTCTCCGCGAAGCGGATGCGTATCTTGGGTCGCTCTTCCGGAGCGGCCTGATGAGTTGATCCGTCAAATCATGTAAATCCTGTCAGATAAGTTTGTATTGTGGTGCCGAGTTTGTCGGATTACATCCAAGTGCACCTGGGGGTACCCACACGAAACAGCGACGAGCCAGAATAGACTCAATCTCACCGGCAAATAGCTTTTTATAAGCCACCAATATTCCCATATAATAATTTCAAATTATCCATCAGAACCCAATAAGGCCGTAATATTTGCCTTGACAAAGACAATTCCCGAACCTATATTCCAAAAAAGGAATATGGAGGTTGTGTATGAGAGATTTTATAAAAGTTGCAAAAGCCCTTTCGGATACTAACAGGGTAAAAATTTTAAAAATGCTTCAGCATAAGAGGATGTGTGTATGCGAAATCAGGGCGCTTCTTCAAATCGCCCAGCCAAGCGTTTCAAAGCACCTTAAAATCCTTGAGAATGCAGGCCTTGTCGGCTCTGAAAAAGACGGGCTGTGGGTTAACTATCACCTTGCGGACGGAAGCAGTTCTCCATATGCAGCAAGCCTTTTAGGCAACCTGAGGCACTGGCTTTCGGATGACCCTGAAATCGCACAACTGATTGATAGACTTCCTGAAATTCGCAGGGAAGATATCTGTAAAATATAAGGACTCAGCATGAAAATCATAAACAATACAACATGCTGTGCTACGGCGCCAAATAGCAGTGATAATAATGCATCTGATAAAAAAAACGCAATGAAACGGTATATTATATATGCCATACCGGCTGTTCTCATCTGGTGGCTTATATATCAGCGGCTGTCGGATTTTTCACATGCAGTTACATACACGT
>JAGVPB010000006.1 GCA_020052415.1 Bacteroidales bacterium
ATGCCCTACGGGCAAAATTCTTTATTCTATTTTTATTAACTTTAAAAAGAACTCATTATCAATTAATCTAAGCCAGCACATCAAAATAAAATATAGCCCTGATATTCAAACTGCCGGCAGGATTTCGGGGAGATTTGAGATCATGGTTCTGAGTTCAGGGTTCAGAGTTCTGGGTTCCGGGTTTGATTTCTTTCAAATAAGGTAATCACCCTAACCAAATAAGCTCGATCCCTTATTGTTTTACAGTCAGGTTATTTATAATTTTACTTTGATTTTTATACGGGTGTAAATCGTAAGTTTCACACAAATTGATAAACAACATTAAAACACAAAAAAATGAAAAAATTATTTTTACAATTGTTAATGCTGTTCGCAACAACAGCGCTTTTAGCACAATGGGTGCCGGTTCCAATCGGGGCAAGCTCTTCTGCCGTAACCAGCATGTTTGCTTATGCTGATACAGTAATGGCCGGGACAGATGGCGACGGTATATTCAAAACAATGGATCAGGGTACATCCTGGACCGACGTCAGCGGAAATATCGGTAATACTTTTATTAATGACATCCGGGGAGGAGGCGGACCCAAGGTGATCTGGGCTGCAACGGAAAACGGAGCCTATTTTACCCCGGATCATATCAATTATGAAAACTGCGCAGCCACCGGACTCTCTACCAACGATATTACTTATTTCTGGTTTGGTGATGGTTCTGAAAATGCAGAATGGGCAATAGGTACGAACGGCGGAGGTTTATACACTTCACCTGAGTTGAATGGTCCATGGAATTATTCAGGTAACGGATTATCGGGTGCCGGACTGATCATTAACGATTTATCCGGCTATAGTGATGATGAAGTCGAGTATGCTGCTTTGGCTACCAACAATGGCGTTTACTTTTCATGGGACAGCCTGGTAAACTGGACGCCCAAAAACACCGGCCTTTCGGGAGATCAACTGATCGTTAAACGATTGGCCTGCCTGGGAACATTTGTGATGATTGCAACCCATGGTGGATTCTATTATACAGTTGATTTTGGAGATTCATGGGTACCGGTTTTTCCTGATGAAAAATTCAATACTTTGCTTGTATATCCGGCAGGAACAGGAATAAACATTTTTGTCCTTGGTGAAACAGGTTATTATTCACCAAATATGAGCGACTTCTATACCATTGATTTAAGCGGCATTCCCGGAGAAGTCATTTCCGTTGCTACGACATCAACACATCTTTTTATTGGTACGGAAGAACAGAAAAAAAATGTTAATTCGGGAAGCATTTATAAAATACCTATTGACCAGTTGATTACCGGTATTTCAAATCCTTCGGGTTATATGAGGAGTGAAATAACAATGGAACAAAACTACCCGAACCCATTCAGAGTTTCAACAAATATTTCATACACCGTTTTGAATGATGGTTTTATAAGTATAAAAATCTTTGATTTCCTTGGCCGGGAAGTGTGTGATTTAATTAATGAATACCAAACAAAGGGTCAATTCTCCGTCAGGTTTGAACCGGAAGGACTTTCAGAAGGTGTTTATTACTATATCATGCGTGCTGATGGTTTCGCGCCGGTGACCAGGAAGATGATAATAACAAAATAGGAAGATGCCTTATTTATTGAGGACCCTGGTTAACAAGATCAGGGTTTTTTTATGACCCTCAAAGTCAAAATTTCTATTTTTACCGGGTTATTCAAGCAATGAAAAAGATTGTTGTTCTCTTCATTATTATTTTTATATGGATAATCCCTGACTTGTCCGGCCAGGGAAATCAGAAAAAAATGACCATGTATTCAGTAGAGGATGGCCTTAGCCAGTCCTCTGTCCATTCCATGATACAGGACGGATTTGGATACCTTTGGATTTCAACTGCAAATGGCCTCAATTGTTTTGATGGGAAAGACATTACCTGCTATTTTCCACCCGTAGGTCCGGGGAGCTCCTATAATGTTAACCGGATTCGTAAGACCCTCTGTGATGAAATCGGGAATCTGTGGATAGGAACCGATGAAGGGCTTTTCTTTTTCAACCGTATTACAAACGAGATTGAAGATCCTTTCCCGGAAATTAAGGAAATTAAAAGCGGGTACTGTTATCCATTGTTCCTGGTCAACGATACAATTCATGCTCTTACCTCCGATTCATCGGTATTAAGTATAAACCTCCATGATCATCAATTTCGAACAACTCATTTTGAGTCGGCATTTTACTGGATTATCTCCACAACAGATAATTTCGAGGAGATCGTTGGTATTTCGGCAACATCCTCAATTGTATTCTTTGGTATAAAATCAAGTGCACTGAGCATTCAAACCTTCAAATTCGATATACAACTTTTTGGTAATTTATCTGATATTAAATTTTATAAAAAGAACAAGTACTTTATTTTATTTCATGATGAAATATTACTTTTCAACAGAGACTCCGGCACGCTTGAACCACCATTGGAAACCCATATTCCCCACGAGAAAGGCAAAAGTATTTTCAAGTCTTTAAAGCAATTAAAATCAGGAGAAGTTTGGATAGGTTCGAGCAATCAGGGAATATTTGTACTTGATTCCACCCTTACATACAGGTACCAGATCAGCGGGGAGGCGGATCACAAGCTACCTGTCAGGAATATTTCAACAATATTTGAAGACAAACAAAGTAATATTTGGATAGGAACAGATGGTTACGGACTGGGCTTGTTGAAGCCTGATAATACAGGACCCGGCCTGGTAAATCATGAATCTTCTACCATCGGTAATTTAAGTTCGGATTTTATCTGGAGCTTTTATGAAGATGATGAAAGAATGTTATGGATTGGAACCGCAAATGAAGGGATCAACAAATGGAACCGAAAAAGCAATACCATCGAAAATTACCTGCTCAGTAATAAAAAAACCTTTCCAACTCCAAATGATATTTATTCAATATGCCCACTTGGGGAAGATGAACTTTTGATTGGCACTTCATGCGGAATTTGGCTTTTTGATAAAAAGACACATCTTTCATATCCGATTTCAAATCTGTTTAATGATCAAAACATACGGAGGACAACTTCAATAATCCCAATAGAGAAAAATCAGTTTATAGCACAAATACAAAACAGGTGTTTTATTATCAGTGAAAATGAAAAATCATGGATGTTTGATACTATCCAAATTCCTGACTCTGTAATTATTAATCTTACTTATAAATCGGTGACTGGTAACATTTTTGGTTTCACAGGAGACGGGATTTACAAAATTACCGGAGGTGAAATTGATTTTACACCCTTTATTTACCGGTCAGGCCGGATGATGATTAAAATTAATTCTATCGCGGAATTAACCAATGGTTTCATATATGCCGCAACGGATAAAGGATTGGTAGTCTTAGATTTTAACGGTCAGATAACCAGAATATACAGTACGTCCGACGGACTTCCTAACCATTATTTGTACGGCATATTGGCCGACAGAAATGAAAACCTGTGGATAAGCAGCAACAGAGGACTGTCACACTTTAATCCTGTCAGTGAAAAATTTGACAATTACGGAATGACCGATGGCTTGCAGTCCTTTGAGTTCAATTCTGGTGCAACTTTTAAAAATGATGCAGGTGAAATGTTCTTCGGAGGTATAAATGGATTTAATTATTTTCATCCCGATTCCCTGCATTCGTTAAAGTTCCCGCCGACGGTTGAAATAACCGGTTTGAAGGTAAATGATTTAGCTTATAAGGCGGACAGCTCCATGATGGCAAAAAAGCTGGTCAGTTTTGAATATAGCCTGAATACAATAACCTTTGAATTTAAAGCAATAGAGTTTACAAATCCTGAATACATTATTTACTCCTGCTTTCTTGAGGGATACGATAAAAATTGGGTTGATGCAGGGCCTTCGAATTTTATACGATATTCAAAGCTTCCGCCCGGAAAATACAAATTCAGCGTAAAAGCAGCCGGGAGGCAGGGTAACTGGGGACAATCTCCGGCTGAGATCAATCTGGTTATTGATCGTCCGATCTGGATGAAAAGCTGGTTTATTATTGCCATGACTTTTTTGGCAATTGGAATCGTTGTGGTTACTGTATATTATTTATCTACGGTTAAAATTCGGAAAAAGATAGCCATCCTTGAACACCAGCGCGAAATAAGCCTTATTCACACAAGGATTTCTTCAGACCTTCATGATGATATTGGCTCTGGTTTAAGCAAACTTGCCATGCTCAGCGATACTGCAATTTTAAATTTAACTGATCATCCGGAAGGGGTAAAGCGACTTAAAAATATATCAGCCAATGCCAGGCGGCTCATTGACCAGCTTAGGGTTATCGTTTGGACTCTGAATCCACAATATGACCAGTTGGAAAGCCTGATATCCTACATCCATCAGCAAGCAGGAGATTTTCTTGATAATTTCCCCATTAAGGTAACATTTACATTGCCTGAAAAAATTCCTTCTGTATCAGTAAGCCCTGAATTTAAGCGGAATATCCATTATACCGTTATGGAAGCCTTGCATAATGCCGTTAAACATTCAGGCTCAGAGGAAATATTTATTGATCTGAAAGTTCACGAAAATCGCCTTGAAATTTCAGTCCGCGATACAGGTACAGGATTTGATCCGACCCAGGTATCGGGTTTTGGAAACGGCCTGCATTTCATTCAGAAGCGGATGGAAGATATAAAAGGTACATTCACAATCAATAGCCAAAAAGGCAAAGGTACTATCATACATATCACAGCTGATTTGTAATTACTACTATTTGCGTATTGACAGCAGCAAAATCTGAAGTAAATTTGCAGCATAATGGAAGGGATCAGGATCATAATAGTTGAAGATGATACAGAAATCCGTGAGTGGGTAACTGATGTGGTACAATCATCAACTGATATTATAGTGGAAGCTGTTTTTAAAGATGCGGAAACCTGTATCAGCCAGTACAATAAACTCAATCCGGATATTGTGATCATGGATATCCAGCTTCCGGGTATGAGCGGTATTGACTGTGTACGAACTCTTAAACCGATGAATGCGGAAGTCCAGTTTATGATGTTTACTGTATTTGAGGAAGACAATAAAGTCTTTGAATCATTGCGGGCAGGTGCAACGGGTTATATCCTTAAAAATTTTCCACCGGAAAAAATTACAGAAGCTGTCAGGGATTTGTTTAAAGGCGGCTCACCCATGTCGGCAATCATAGCCCGCAAAGTAATTTCTTCCTTTAACCCTGATGCTGAAAAGAATTCAGAATACCATAAATTATCCAAAAGGGAGAAGGAATTGCTTAGTCTCTTATCCAAAGGGTATCGTTATAAAGAAATAGCCGACCAGCTCAGTATAAGCATAGAAACTGTTCGTACACATATCAGGAATATTTATGAAAAACTTCATGTTCAGTCAAGGACGGATGCGATAAATAAGATTTACAGAGAACATTGAATCAGATTTCCTGAACAAATTACTTTTCCCATTGGTTTTAAGCTATAAAAATTTCAACCGGCAATTAATTATTATGTTAGTTTTGAATTTCAAATAACGCAATTTATGATGAAATGCAAATATAATTTTTTGAAATTTTCACTGACTTTTGAAATAATCTTACTCACCCTGCCAGCCATGTTATCCCGCGCTCAGGAAGATATGGTCTTCAATTGCTTCTCAGTTATGGCCGGTAAAAACGCCACTTCCGACGGCTCGGTGATGTTCGCACATAATGAAGATGATTACGGCGATCAGCTTGTTAACTGGTATAAGGTTCCCTCAACGACTCATCCGGATGGTGAAATGATTGACATGAAAAATGGAGGAAAATTGCCTCAGGTAAAGCAAACCTGGAGCTATCTGTGGCTGGAAATGCCCGTAATGGAATTCTCCGATTCTTATATGAATGAATGGGGTGTGACGATTGGCTCTGATCAATGCCTTTCACGCGAAGAAAATCCTGACCTGACACTTGGAGGGATTGGGTATGAACTAAGAGAAGCGATGGCTTCAAGGGCTAAGTCCTCACGGGAAGCCGTTAAAATAGGAGGCGCCCTGATTGAGCAATACGGCTATGCTTCATCCGGCAGAACTTATTGTATTGCTGATGCAAACGAAGCCTGGATGCTTTCGGTGGTAAACGGAAAACACTGGGTTGCTCAGCGGATTCCTGATAATGAGGTAGCTATCATTCCAAACTATTATACAATTTCAACAGTTGATCTTACCGATACTTTAAATTATTATGGTTCTCCCGATCTTATCTCTTATGCCGAAAAAAACCATTGGTATGATCCGGATAAAGAAGTCTTTAATTTCCGTATGGCTTATGGCGATCCGGAAAACATAAAACACCCCGGAAATGTGGTCAGGCATTGGAGTTCAATAAACCTGATTTCTGAAAAGAAATATCGGAATGATGACGAATTTCCTTTTTCATTCGTGCCCGAACAAAAGGTGACTCTGAATATGCTGTTCACAGTTTTAAGAAATCATAACGAAGGTTCGGAGTATGACGAATCCGAAGGTTATACAAAGGGAAATCCGCATGGATTTGTGCGTACTATATGTTCACCTGCTACTCAATACGGGTTTGTAGCGCAGCTTCGATCCAATTTACCCGGAGAAATTGCTTTCGTATTGTGGCTGGCTCCTTTCAGACCATGTGTTCAACCTTTTATTCCATGGTATTTTGGAATTTCTGAAATTCCGGAAGGCTTTGCTGCCGGCGATTATAAAACAGCCCGGAGCAGCCAATTCGTTGAAATTGAAAACCTCAATGAATTTGCAAAAGGTCATAAATTTCCTGAATTTGTAAGTTATGCCAAAAAAGTTGATGAAAATTATGGAAAGGAGATAGAAGGAATACAGCAGAAAATTCAAACCTTGGAAAATGAACTCCTGCAAAGTCAGGATGAATTTGAAAACCGGGTATTATCTGTTTTTTCATCGGAACCTCAACAAGCCGGAAAAATGTTGACTGAATATACTGAAAAACTTATAGAGCAATCCTTATGGTTTGTGCAATGATAATCAGGTTTGTCATACAGGGAATACAATGAAATAACGGAACCTTCATGATTGATTTTTCAGCCGGCTAGTACCTTCTATAGAATAAATCATCTTTTAAGGGAAAATTTATTTTACATTTGTGCATATTAATCCTATCATGAATAAGTTTTTAAAAGTGTCTTAAAATGTCAATTTAAAAGGAGATCTTATTATGAAGAATTTTTACATTTTATTTGTAATTGGAACAGTAATTTCCTATTCCCTGAAATCACAAAATCCACAATGGCTTAATTATACATGCGGAAATGAAGTATCTGCTCTTGCCGTCGAAGGCAGTTTTATATGGGCAGGAACTTTGGGGGGCTTGTAAAAATTAACTCTGTTACTGGAGAGACAATATTTTATAACAAAGCTAATTCCGGTTTGCCTGATAATGATGTTAGTTCAATCGCCATAGATTCCCAGGGAACTAAATGGTTTGGTACTTATGGCGGTGGTGTAGCAAAATTTG
>JAGVPB010000045.1 GCA_020052415.1 Bacteroidales bacterium
CTACAGGCAGCCAGGCACCGGAACCTTTAACGGCACCGGTATTTATGCGGGAATAAGCATTACTCCAAATACTACGGCTTCAAAATTAAATCTAAATTTTTCAAATAATTTTACAGAAGGACTGGTTATCGCGGATGAAAATATCGACAACCTGTTACAGACTGACCCGACTTCACAAAACGCGCATCTTAGCATGGAATATAATGTTAAACCCCGTTATAACGAAACTATCGGCGGCGGCTTCTGCGATCCTGATTTAACTCCACCTGTTGTAGCATATGTTCAGCCGGTAAACGGAGCTTCAAATGTTCCGGTTGATTCAAATATTACTTTCAGACTTTCTGATAACCGTGCAGGCGTTGATATGTCCACCTTAGTATATTCTATAAAAGGGACTGACTATTCAAATCCTAAATATCCTGCAAATCCTGACCCTGCTTCGTTACGAAATATTACTGTTGATAACGGTGTTTATACAATTACAACAAACCCCGAAGCAACTTTTAATCAGGGCGAACAGATTTCAATTAAAGTATATGTGTGTGATTTAAATGTTCCCCAAAACTGTACAAACAGTACAGCTACATTTACAACTTATACTCCTCCGCCGCCAAATCCGGTTTGCGGAGATAATATAGTTACAGCCGAAAGAGGCGAACAGTGTGATGACGGTAACACAACAGACGGAGACGGTTGCAGCGCTTTCTGTTATAACGAAGTTGAATGTCCAGAAACAGTATGCCCTGAGGTTGAAGAGTGTCCGACCTGCAAAATATGTGAAACTTGTGAAGAATGCGATGTTTGCCCGGCTCCCGAAGTAGTTGCTCCGGAAGAAGAGCTAAAACCCGCAGCTGAAGAAGAATTAAAAGAAAAAATCAGACCTGAAATCATGGAAACAATCCCGGGATGCTCACGTGAAGAAATTACCATTGAAGTAATTAAAGAATTCGATTTAATGGAAAGATATGCAGATTTTGACACTGCATGCCGCGCAGATATACAGAACTGTATGCTGCCTTTTTTAATACACTCTTATTATAAAGATGCGGATGTAATAAATAACAATTATTATCCTGACGTTTATACGGATAAAGAAACAAACTTATTCCCGACCGGAGAAGGTCCAATTACACAGGAAGCAAAGAATGCAATCCACTTTGGTACAAGAATAGGTTTAGTAACAGGTTATGACGATTCAGCAAATCTGACTCCGTTTGAACCAAAATGGAATATGACTTTTGCAGAAATGGTTAAATTAATGAATAAAGCGGTTTATGATACACAGACCCCGTATAAAGAAGAATTCTTTGCATTGATAGGCGGAGAACAAAATTTAAACCAGATAAAAAAACCTTTTGCTGATGCGGATGTATGGTGGTACCGATTGGTATTAAATACAGCATGCGACAACAATGTTCTTGCATGCGACCCGGCTGTATCAATTCATCCCGAAGCTGTCTGCGACCCTGCAACAAAGCGTTCTTTGATCGCAAAATATAAAGTTGCATATGAACAGATGCAGCAGAAAATAGCATTAGATACAGATAACGATAATATTTCTGACAGCAATGAACAAAAAATATTCTATACAAATCAGGACAAGTCAGATACTGATGATGACAACCTAAAAGACGGGGATGAAATTACATTATTTAGATCTAATCCTCTTCTTGAAGATACTGATTCAGACGGATTAAAAGACGGCGACGAAGTTAATACATATAAGACAAATCCTTTAAAAGAGGATACTGACGGCGACACTTATACGGATGGTATAGAGGTTGAACTGGGGACTTCTCCTACCGATACAAACTCAAGACCTAATGACGTAAACCAGAACGGAATTGACGATGCATGGGAACAGCGCTACGGGGTATCACCGACAGACGGAACAGTTGATACAGACGGTGATGGACTTACAGATCTGCTGGAATACCAGTTCGGAACTGATCCTACAAATAAAGATACAGACGGTGACGGACTCTCAGATTCAGAAGAAGTGCTGTTATTTAAAACAGCTCCTAATGAATTTACAAACTTAAATGAACTCGGACTAAGAATTACAAATATTATGGACGGAACAATAATAACCGATCTAAGGCCGTTTATACAGGGTGTAGGACCGGAAAGCGGTATGGAGCTTGAAATAATCTTAAGAAATGAATTCGGACATGAAGTTATACTTGGAAAAACAACAGTTGATGAAAATAATGTATTCACTTTTGTTCCTGAATATGACCTTTTGGACGGAAAATTCTATCTGCTTGTTAAAGGACTGGATACTGCAAACAAACGCGTTATTACATCTCCTTTAGTATATGTAACATTAAACTCAAAATTTAAAGTAACAGCCCCAAACCCTGAAAGGCTTTCTAATACAACAATTACTGAAGATGTAGTTCTTGAGGGGGTAAGGGTAGTAATCGGTGCTGACCAGACTCCGCTTCTTATAGGGCAGACTGCCGTAGGAAACCGCGTAATGGCAACCTGGCAAAGCGTTATCGGAACCTCCGCAATAGTTGCCGACCTTGCAGGAGGCGAATTCAGAATTCGCGCACCGGAGCCGCTTGGCTTCGGCGACCACCAGGTTGTTCTTCAGGCATACAGCCAAAAAGACAGTGCAATGAGTAAAACTATTGTAGTTAACTTTTCAATTAAAGAGCCATTTACACAAGTGCTGCACGGCATTGCCTTCGGTGAAGAAGTAATCTTTCCGAACTATGTATGGATAATGATCTTCGGGTTAGGTATCGGTCTTGTGATATACGGAGTTAAAGCCGGGAAATTATTCAAAAAGAAAAAATAAAACAAATGGTCCGGCCTATTATTCATCTGTTACTCGGTCAGTTTTCCAACTACAGGATGTTTAAGTAATATTTCTTTCATATGTTTGATATAAAAAGCTTCAGTATTGTCCTGTCCTGCGGGGATTCCGTTATGCATGCCATCCGTAAAAACCCCAGATAAATCATATACAATGCCGTCAATAGCTGCGTATGCGGGCATCCCGTTTAAACCGTTATACTGAGCCAGTTCCTCGGCTGTAAAAACTTTTTCTGCAGAAGAGTCATCTAAAACGACTGTTTTCTCGATATTTTGGCTTTGGCGTTGAGCCGCCCGGCCATTCGCATTAACCGGATTATAAAAATATTCAATGTAAATAAATCCGCCTAAAAATAAGGCAAAAACCAATATAAGCATTGCAGCGGTAACCTTATTCCATATTTTCAGTCTCATCATAGTAATTCTCATCGCAATCGAAACATGACCTGTAAAAGCAACTGCAATAATTATAGGCAGCAGGTTTAAATGCAACCATTTTGAAGCTCCATCGTCCAATAAACCTTTTGTCATTCCGTATCCGCTTACAATATACAGAACAAGCGAAACAAGTAATACAAAAGCGCTAAAACGGTAAATTTTCAGTATCCACCAGTTTAAATCTTTCATAAAATTTTTATTAAATTTTTATAAATAATTTATTTGCATTTTATAAACTTTTTATAATATACACCATAGTAATTTAAAGGGATGCGAACCGAACCCCTTAACCGCCAAGCAAGCTTATTCCGTATGTATATACGCAAAATAAGTACGTTAAGTATCAAAATTTATTGATGGCTGTTGAAAATGCCTTTACAGTCCCAAGCAAAAACAAAACAAAAAAATCTACCCTTGATTTTTTTCTCGTCCACA
>JAGVPB010000001.1 GCA_020052415.1 Bacteroidales bacterium
ATATGTCATTCTGAG
This sequence comes from Bacteroidales bacterium, assembly GCA_020052415.1. Lineage (GTDB taxonomy): Bacteria > Bacteroidota > Bacteroidia > Bacteroidales > JAADJA01 > JAADJA01. The sequence continues at coordinate 16 of JAGVPB010000001.1, forward strand.
CGAAGCGAAGAATCTCCAAAACGGAACATTGCATCTTGAAAATAAATTTTTCCCTTGACGAGTAAAAACCATATTATTTAAAAATTTAAACAGTCTCCTAGGGATGGAGTCTTTTTAAATAACTGGATTACTACTCATTAAGCTGGATTTATTGGTAGAGTAAATTTAAAACTGCTGCCCTTTCCAAATTTACTTTCCACCCGGATTTTACCATTATTTTTTTCAACAAATTCCTTGCAAAGTATTAGTCCTAATCCTGAACCTTCTTCATTATTGGTTCCTGAAGTTTTGTACTGTTCATCTATCCGGAAAAGGCGGCGGCAGTTTTCCGGTTCTATACCAATACCTGTATCCGTAACGCTTATTTCAATGTATTTATCAGAATTGGTTGCTGTTATATCAACAGTTCCGCCTGAATGGGTAAATTTTACTGCATTCGTAAGCAAATTTCTCAGAATGGTTTTAACCATATTTTCGTCAGCCCAGGCCGCTGCCCCTTCAGCAATTTTATTGACGATCTTAATTTTTTTGCCAACAGTAGTAGCTTTTAATACAGATACATTTTCGCTAACCAATTCATGAATATTAATATACGACGGTTTAAATTCGATTTTGTCGGTTTGAGTCTTCGACCATTCAAGCAAATTTTGAAGCAGCTTGAATGTATTTTCTGATGCCTCGCAAATATTTTTAATGAATGATTTACGCTGTTTTTCATCAAAATTATCATATGCTTCATAAAGAAGGTGTGAAAATCCGAGGATAACACTGAAAGGATTTTTAAGGTCATGTGCGATGATTGAAAAAAACTTATCTTTCATTGCATTTGCCTTTCGTAATTGCTGAGCCGACTCAACCAGCACAGATTCTCCCTGTTTACGCTCAGTGATGTCAATTGCCACAACCAAAATTGCAGGCTTCTCATTATAATCAACAATTGAACCCAATGTTTCAATCCATCTTATCGAACCGTCTTTTCTTATATATTTATATTCATTTCGTGCCGGTGTTTTTTTCTTGTTAATAGCCTGTTCAATATTTCTTTTCACCCGTTCAAAGTCCTCCTGATGGATCAGGGATTTGATCCAGTCGTTTTGTTTATCGGCAAGTTCAACAAATTTATATTGAGTGAGTTCTTCCATCCTGGAATTGGCAAAAATCAGTTTTCCCTCCTGAATAATCAACATTGCCTGCAATGAATTTTCAACGAGGACCCTGTATTTTGACTCAGATTGAATTTTTATTTGTTCGGCTTCCTTTGACAAAGTTACATCTTCAACATTGATGATAAGATTTGTTATTATATCATGTTTGGTGATAACAGGCGTAATATAATATCGTAAATAAACCTGTTTACCCCAGGCTGAGGTATAAAGATTCTCATTAAAGACTACCTCACCGGTTTCAATACATTTAATAATGGCATCCGAAAGGCCGACCTTTCGGAGCAGGGGAAATGTAAGGCAATTTATCTCCTTGGTGGCTTCCTCTCCTGGAGATCCGAGTATTTCAAGGATTTTTTTATTTACCTCAAGAATTTTTCCAAGATTATCTATATAAATTATACCCGTAGGGGAGTTTTCGACAAGGTTTTTATACTTGGCTTCACTTTTACTTAATGCTTCTAAAGTTTGTGTTAACTTTTCCTTTTGTTCTGTCAGGTCTTTATTGATTAAATTAAGGCTGTTATTGGCTTTCATTTTTGATCTTATATCATAATAAACCAATATTCCAAACACAAGCATCAGTATAAAAATGATGATCAGGTAGGTTCGTTGTGTACGGATTTCATTTCCTTTGATTACTGCATCCTGGGTCATTAATTCCCGCTCTTTGTCATACCGGTCAATCTCGTACTTGGCCTGAATTTCTGCCAGATTATTATGAAATTGCCTGTTGTAAATCGTATCCTTTTGCCGGGAATAATTCCGAAAATTTTCAAGTGCAAGGGCATAGTTTTTTTTCTTCTCATAAATCTTATAAAACAGATTATAGTTTTCTGCCAGCAGCGCTGAAAGTTTAAGCGAATCAGAAATGGCAAAGCTTTTTAAGTTAAAATCAATGGCCTTACTGAGGTCATTAAGTTCATAATACGATTCTCCCAGGGTATGGTAGGATTGAGCCATGCCATAATTATTACCTAACTTTATTTCAATATCAAGTGATTTGGCAAGGTACTCAAATGCCTTTTCATAATTTCCCATGGCAAAATAGCTTTCACCCAGGTTGTTCATTGCATCTGCTGTTCCTTCATTATCTCTGAATTCCTCATAAATTTCGATGGCATTGCCATAATATTTGATGGCCAGTTCATTTTGATCCCAGTCGCCATATATTATACCGATATTGTTGTACGAATCCCCTATTCCCTGCCTGTTTCCAAGTTCTTCTTCTATTTTTAAGGATCTTTGATAGAATTCAAGTGCTTTTTCTTTGTTGCCCCATTCATAGTAAACTATTCCGATATTGTTCAGAGTCCTTGCTATTCCCTGTTTGTTTTGCAGGTCTTCAACCAGCTTTAGCGATTTTAGGTAATACTCCAATGCTTTTTCAAAACTTCCAAGATCATTATAAACAATTCCCATCCGGTTGGTGATATCAGCAAGGTCCTGCAGTTCATTAACATTTTGAGCTATGTCTGCTGCTTTTTTATAAGAAACCAGGGATGGCTGGTAATTGCCCAGGGAATAATAAACAGAACCCAGATACTGCAAATAGTTAATCATTTGTTTCGGACGATTGAATTTTTGTTCCATTTCAATTGAATTAAGAACATATTCCAATGCCGTTTTATAATCGTTTATTTCAAAAAAAGACTTACCAATTAAAAAAGATAAATCCGAAACAAGGGTGTCATTCCCTCTTGACTTTTCAAACTCTAATGCCAGCCGGTAATTCTTTACTGCCGAATCGTAGTTGAAAAGTGAGTAATGTGCCTTTCCAAGATTATATAAAGCTCTGCTTTTTCCATCCTGGTTTTCAACCATCCGGGCAAGCTGCAGGGCATTTTCTGCATATATTCTGGCCTTTTCAGGATTAATGGTTAAATATTCGGCTGAAAGTAAATTCAGCAGGTCAACTTTTTTATTAACCGGGGAGCTTTCTAATTCTTTTTCAAGCCGCAATATACGGATGGCTACATTTTCATTTTGAGTAAATGAGGCAGGTTGAACCAAAAGGAACAGGGGGATGATCACACATTTACGAAACAACCTGATTGTTAATAAAGTTCGCCTCATTTTTTTTTTAAATCAATCAGCCAAGATATAGAATATTTAATCCTTTTCCAAATTTGTATCGAGATCCGGTAATTTATTTTTGATTATATCCAGGAGCAGTTCTATGAGGTTATGCATTGCCTTTTTATAATCCTGGTTAAAATCGTGTTTATTCCTGTTGGCAATTGCAACACACATCGTAAGCGAACGATGTCCTAAAAGTTTACTTAACCCATAAAGTGCTGAAGTTTCCATTTCAAAATTAATAATCTTTTTTTCTTCGAAATTAAAATTCTCCAGCTTTTTATTCAAACCCGAAAAAGCTAATGGCAGCCTGAGTTCTCGCCCCTGTGGTGCATAAAATCCCGGAGCCGTAGCTGTGATCCCGCTTATAAAATGGCTCTTAAATATGTTGAATAAAGATTCGGATGAACGTATTACATAAGGCTTGGGCAATTCTTTCGGCCATTTGGACCGGGAAATAAAAGCTTCACTAATTTCCTTTTCCTCGATTTTATAAAAATTACCGTAAAAGCTCATTAAACCGTCAAGCCCAAGGCCATATTCCGACAGAACCATAGAATTTATAGGAACATCGGGTTGTATTGCGCCTGAAGTACCCACCCGGAACAGGGTTAATGAGGTATGATTTTCTTTCTCGACTCTTGTTTGCAAATCAACGTTTACGAGCGCATCCAGCTCATTTAATACTATATCAATGTTATCGGTGCCCATGCCGGTTGACATAACGGTAAGCCGCTTATTACCAAGGAAACCTGTATGGGTTTTTATTTCCCTGTTTTCAACTTTAAACTCAATTTTATCAAAATAATTTGAAATGATTTCTACCCGCTGAGGGTCTCCTACAAGAATAACCGTACGGGCCAGTTGTTCAGGCCTGAGTTTTAAATGATATATACTTCCATCGGGATGCAGGATCAGTTCAGAAGCGGGTATTATTTTACCACTTTTCATACACAAATATTCCTAATTTTGCTGAAAAAATTGCAAAGATAGAAATTCTTCCATGACAGCTGAAATCATTTCAATAGGCGACGAATTGCTGATCGGTCAGGTTGTTAACACCAATGCTTCATGGATGGCACAGGAGTTTAACCGTGCCGGAATAAAAATTTACCAGGTTTCGACTGTTTCTGACGAAAGGTTACATATTTTATCTTCCCTCTACGATGCCTCCAAACGAGCAGAACTGATATTGATTACCGGCGGCCTTGGTCCTACAAAAGATGATATAACCAAAAGTACTTTGTGTGAGTATTTCCATACAAGATTGATTTTCAGCCAGCAGGTTTTTGATGATATTAATAAATTATTCAGATTAAGGGGGCTTCAGATCAGCGAATTGAACCGTAAGCAAGCGGAAATTCCTGAAGCCTGCACACCAATTAGAAACGGGAACGGAACTGCACCGGGAATGTGGTTTGAAAAAGACGGTAAAATCTATATTTCTTTGCCTGGCGTACCTTATGAAATGCAGGCGATGGTGACCGAAAATGTAATCCCTGAATTATTAAAACGCTTTAAATTGGGTGCCATCGTTCATAAAACCGTTCTCACATTTGGTATCCCGGAATCAGTGCTTGCAAAAAAGATTGAGGGTTGGGAGGACCACCTTCCGCCAAATATCAGGCTTGCCTACCTTCCGCAAGCTGGTTCTGTACGACTCAGATTATCAGCAACGGGAGAAAGTAAAAATGACCTGGAAAATCTGATTCAGGTTGAAACGGACAAACTTTCTAAATTAATTCCTGATGCCATTTTTGGTCACGATGATGATCAGCTTGAATCACTGATCGGTAAACTTCTTCAGGAAAAAGGCCTTACATTATCCACTGCCGAAAGCTGTACGGGTGGATATATTGCTCATCTTATCACTACCGTGGCCGGAAGTTCAGAATATTTTAAGGGCTCTGTTATAGCTTACGCCAACGAAATAAAAGAATCCGTGCTTGGGGTTTCCCGTCAAAGTCTTATTGATTTTGGAGCAGTAAGCGAACAAGTTGCCATCGAAATGGCAATTGGTGCAAAAAAAAAGCTGAAGACAGATTATGCAATTGCAACAACCGGAATTGCAGGGCCCGGTGGTGGGACGACCGTAAAACCGGTGGGGACTACATGGATAGCAATTGCTACACCCGGTAAAACTGTAACAAAGCATTTTATGATGGGAGAGCATCGTGGGAGAAACATCAGTAAAACAGCTTCGGCTGCTCTGAACATGCTGAGAAAATTGCTGATCCTCTGATTTTAAAAAAACAATAAATCTATTTTTTTGTGGTTTAGTGAAAAGATAAATTCAAACTGAGAAAAGGTGCAATGAATAAATATTCCCAGGGAGCTTCCAAAGCCCGGCAAGGATCATCAGCAGGTAAAGCAAAATTTAAAAAATATATAAGGATATTCTGGTCCATAATAGGACTGGGAGTTCTCTTTACAGTCATTTTGTTTATGTTGATTTCAACAGGAATGCTGGGCTACATTCCCACATTTGATGAGCTTGAAAATCCAAACAGCAATCTGGCTTCGGAAATCTATTCGGAAGATGGGGTACTTATAGGCAAGTACTATGTTGAAAACCGTTCAAATACCCGGTTTTCAGAACTCGACACTAATCTTGTCAGGGCACTGCTTTCAACAGAGGATATCAGATTTTACAGTCATTCGGGCATTGATTTTAAGGCTGTGGTCAGGGCGATGCTTGGCGCTGCCACCGGACAAAATAAAGGCGGCGGAAGCACCATTACACAACAGTTTGCAAAACTGCTGTTTCATGAAAGACCGGATTCAAAAGCAAAAAGAGTTTTACAAAAGCTTAATGAATGGGTAATTGCAGCAAAGCTTGAAAAACGGTATTCAAAGGATGAAATTATTGCCCTTTACCTGAACAAATTTGATTTCGTGAATAATGCAGTGGGAATAAAATCAGCGGCTAAAATCTATTTTAATACTTCTCCCGATTCGCTGAAAGTGGAAGAATCGGCACTGCTTGTAGGTATGTTGAAAAACCCTGCACTTTACAATCCCGTTCGTCGTCCCGATACTGTTTTTGCCCGTCGTAATGTGGTTTTAAAGCAAATGCAGCGATATGATTTCATTTCAGATAAACAGTATGATTCCTTAAGTAAATTGCCGGTTGATATGTCGAAATTCGGACGCCAGGATCATGTTACAGGATATGCAACCTATTTCAGGGAATACCTGCGCAGCAAATTAAAAAAATGGTGCAGCGAACACTTAAAGCCCGATGGAACCCCTTATGATATTTACAAAGACGGATTAAAAATTTATACCACACTTGACTCCAGGTTACAAAAATATGCCGAAGAAGCAGTAATAGAACACCTGAGCAGGGATTTGCAGCCAGCTTTTTTTAAACATTGGAAAGGTTATCGCCTTGCCCCTTTTTCTTTTGAAGGCAATCAGGCTGTTGAAATAAAGAAAATCATGACGCAGGCTATGCACCGTTCCGACAGGTACCGCAAGCTAAAAGAAGCAAATGTACCACCCAGTTCAATTGAATTGAATTTTAACACACCTATCCGGATGAGAGTTTTTACCTGGAATGGAGAATGTGATACGGTAATGAGCCCGATGGACAGCATTCACTATTATAAATTCTTCCTGCAGGCCGGGCTAATGTCGGTTGAACCATCCACCGGCTATGTTAAAGCTTATGTCGGAGGAATAAATTACAAGCACTTCCAATATGATCATGTCACTCAGGGAGCCCGTCAGGTGGGTTCAACCTTCAAACCGTTTTTATATACACTTGCAATGCAAAACGGATTGTCGCCCTGTTCCAAATTCCCGAACATTCAGCCTGTAATATTTTTAGACAATGGAAAGACGTGGGAACCCGACAATTCTTCAAGAGATGACAGAGGAATGGAGATCACTTTAAAATATGCTTTGGCAACATCCAATAACTGGATATCGGGACATTTGGTCAACCGTTTTTCACCGGAAGCGGTGGTTAAAATTGCACGAAATATGGGTGTCAAAAGCTTCCTTGATCCCGTTCCATCACTTGTTCTCGGCTCTTCGGACCTTACTTTGTATGAAATGGTAGGAGCAATGAATACCTTTACTAATAAAGGTGTTTATATTGAACCTATTATGATCACACGTATTGAAGACAAAAGCGGCAATGTGCTTGAAACTTTTTTTCCGCAGCAACATGAAGCCATGAGCGAGGAAACCGCTTACCTGATGCTTGATCTGATGAAAGGTGTGGTGAATTTCGGGACAGGGGTTCGGTTGCGTTCAAAATATCAGTTCGAAAATCCGATTGCCGGAAAAACAGGTACAACAAATAATCACTCCGATGGATGGTTTATGGGACTGATACCGGACTTAACAACAGGTGTATGGGTCGGGTGTGAAGACCGGGCAGCACATTTCCGGTCGCTTAACCTTGGACAGGGCGCCAACATGGCATTACCAATCTGGGCGCTTTATATGAATAAGGTGTATGCCGATTCATCGCTTGATATTTCAATGGATGATTTTGAAGCGCCACTGACTCCGCTTTCTGTCGAAATAGACTGTGACAAATATGACCGGGTGTATAAATCGAAAAAAACGGGGAGTGGAGAGGAGTTTTAAATCTTTATCTTCCTTCGGATGTTCAAAATTTTAATTAAACTACTGTTTTAAAGTTTTGCAAAAAAATCAAATAAAACAGACAATTTAGTTTTACTATTTTTGCCTGAAGCGATCCAAAAAATAATTCTGATGCTAGTTAATAAAAAAGTCACTATTGTTATTCCTGCATTTAATGAAGAGACAGGTTTACAAACAGCGCTGGAAAGTATTATCAATCAGGGATATCAGGAAAAATATGAAGTGCTTCTAATTGACGACGGATCAACGGACAATACTGCTGAAATAATAAAAAAATTTCCGGTAAAGCTGGTAAGGCACAGCATTAACAAAGGGTACGGGGCAGCATTGAAAACCGGTATCAGGAGAGCAACTGGTGATTATATTGTCATTTTTGACAGTGACGGGCAGCATGATCCCAAATATGTTCAAACCATTGTTGATATGCTTGAAGAATATGATATGGTAATCGGTGAACGCACGTCCGATTCTTTTCAGGTGAAACGAAGACAAAAAGGAAAAAGGCTTATCAGGTTTATAGGTGAATACATGGTTGAACAGAAACTTCCGGATTATAATTCAGGCTTCAGGGGATTTAAAAAAGAAATTATCAGAGAAATGCTGCACTTAATGCCAAATGGATTCTCTTTTTCTACCACCTCTACCCTTGCTTTTCTTAAGGAAGGTTATTCAATCGGTACATTTCCAATCGTTGTTGAAGAGAGGCAGGGCAGGAAAAGTAATGTAAAACTTGTTAAAGATGGGTCCAAGACATTGCTTCTTATATTCAGAATAATTATGTTGTTCAATCCTCTGAAAGTGTTTTTCCCGGCAAGTATCATTTTTACAATTACCGGTGTTGCATTCGGGATTTACGGATATATAATCGCCTCACGTTTTTCGAATAGCGCAGTCATTCTCACCACGTTGGGTATGTTTTTATTTTTTATCGGTCTTATTTCTGATCAAATATCAATGCTCAACCGAAAAAGATAGTTTGGGATCCAAAATTTGAATTTACTTTTTCTAATTTTAGCAACTTTTAAAATATTTAATGGAAATCCATCAGGCGGAAAACCACAGGAATAAATGGAATGACAGTGAAGTTGAATCACATTGGGACAAGGTTGCTGAAATTTACATACAGGAAAATAATAAAGTAAAAAGCAGCCATGATCAGCGATTTAGGGAAAGTATTGGAATGCTGGCACTCAAACAAGGGATCAGATTGCTGAATATATCGAGCCGGGATTGCGAGGCTGATGATTATATAAAATCCGCTGTTAAGGATGTAATTGTGGTAAATGCGGAAATCTCACAGCAATTGATCAATGTAGCTTTAAAATTAAGGCCACAAGCCCATCAGGTTAAAATCTCAGGGTATTCAGAACTACCCTTTTCTGAAAATGAATTTAACAGGATAATTACCCTTGAAACTCTTGAACATGTTTCGGATCCGATCGGGTTTTTGTCAGAACTTTATAGAGTTTCTACTCAGGATGCCCGCATGGTTCTAAGTTGTCCTCCTATAAGTTCTGAAATACCATACAGAATTTATACATTTTTATTCGGAGGTCATGGAGAAGGGCCACACAGGTTCTTAAGATCATCAGAGGTAAAGGCGATGCTGAAAAAAACCGGATGGAAATTAATAACCCATAAAGGAACATTACTGATTCCCGTCGGTCCATCTTTTATACAAAAATTCGGTGAAAAGATAATTCGTGCTTTCCAAAATACTTTTATTTCTGAATTGGGTATCCGTCAATTTTATGTTTGTGAAAAGTATTGAAAACCTAAATAAAGTAATGAATTCAAACCTATGCAACAGGTGTGGAAGTTGTGTAGGGTTATCGGATGGCGCCATTGTTTTTGAGGATAAAACCGGAAAGTACGTGCCTGTTCAGAAAAGAAAAATCAATGATGATTTAGCTGACAAATTGTGGCAGTCATGTTCAGGCAAAGAATTCAATTTTCCTGTCTATTCAAAGAAAATATTTAGGGAAACACCCGGATTTCACCGATATACCGGAGCTTTTCAAAAAATTTATATTGGTTATTGTACGGATGAAGCTATCAGAAGAAATTCCGCAAGCGGGGGAATTATTTCTTCAGTATTGATTTGGTTACTTGAAAATAAATGGATTGACGGTGCGGTTGTGCTCAAAATGTCAGAGACCGAACCGTGGATGAACGAACCATTTATAGCTACTTCAAAGGAGGAGATATTAATTTCGGCTCAAAGTAAATATACCATCAGTTCTGTGAATGAAATTTTACCTGAAATCTTGAGATTTAAAGGGAATCTGGCTTATGTCGGTTTGCCCGGTCAGGTACAATCAATCCGTAAACTCCAGGAAATAAATGATCCTTCGGTAATAAACATCAAATATATATTTGGCCCTTTTTATGGAAACACGTTACATTTTTCTTCGGTTATCAGTTTTTTGAGATCGTACAAAATCAGGGATTATCACCAGGTGGCCAGACTTTATTTCAGGTATGGCGAGTGGCCAGGCTATATGCGTGCAGAAATGAAGGACGGTAAAATAATTCAGTTACCCAAGTTTCATGCAAATTATCTTATTCCTTTTCACATTCTCAAAAACAGCCTGCTTTGCACCGATCTGAGCAATGAATTTACCGATATTTCTGGTGGAGATGCGTGGGCTCCCATTTATGAAGAAAGAGGCAAAGGTTTTTCAATGGTAATTTCCCGCTCGAAAACAGGACAGGAAATTATTGACAATATGAAAAGTGAAGGGCTGCTAACATTAAATGAGATAGAACTGGATCAAGCTATTGAAATGCATTCACATGGTTACGATCTTAAAAAAAGAGGAACTTTTATCAGGATGAGATTTAGGCAATGGCTTGGTAAGGATAATCCGGATTACGGGTATTCGATAACGGGATTTTCATTTACTCGTTATTTAATGGAATTTTTCATTGGAGCTCTGTTTCTTCTTTTGGGAACCGCACCTGCCCGCTTTATCGTGGAAAAAATACCACCAGCCTTTATTGGCAACATCTTTGAAAAAGTCAGGACGTTTTGGAAAAAATCAACTCATAACATTAAAAGAAATCAATTAACCTGACCTTATGGCCACAACAAGCTTGGAAGAAAAAAAGGATCGGAAAAAACGATTTCCCTGGTTTAAATTACTAAGGCTTGCTGGGATTATCTTATTTATCATCATTATTTCACAGGTAGATGTAAAAAGTATTTGGTTCGAAATCCGTAAAGCCAATGCCTGGTTCATATTGTTTGCCTTGTTATTTCAGGTCCTATTACTTCTGACAAAGGGAATGAGATGGCACTTACTCAATACGTCCAATCAATCACAAAATATAATCCAAAGTTTTGGTGAATTTTTCGAAAGTTATGCCATTGGAGTCATTACTCCCGGCAGGTTCGGAGAGCTTATGAAAGCAGGATACCAGAACAAGCGCGAACAAGTGATAGCTTCTGCAATCAGAGTTGGTGCCGAACGTGGAGCAGATGTAGGTTTTTTTGTGCTCATTGCAGGTATAGCTCTGTATGCCGGTAATATGGTTAATCTAAGTCAAACGGCCGGGATTATAACAATAGGATTTGGGTTGTTGGTTTTCATGATCGGGGTTTTATTGGTCAGTTCAAAAAAAATTAATCAATTGCTCGACCGGTTTATAACGAATTTTTCGGATACTTTTATTCATCGGCAAACATCAAATGTATTCTATATTATATGCCTGTCTGTGATAAGCAATGTCTTTTATTTTGTGAGTTGTTATATTGTCGCTGCTTATGCCCTGCATCTTGATATATCATTGTTATCCACCAGCGGAGGTGTCGCTGTTTCCGGATTATTAAATATGCTTCCGGTTACGGTGATGGGTTTAGGAACCAGGGAAATGACCTTTTTATATATTTTCAATACCTATCCTCAAAACCAGGTGCTCGCTCTTTCAGGGCTGATATTTGCAGTTGCACAGGTTGGAGGTGGATTAATTTCACTTCTTTTAGGGCAGATATTCTTACAAATCAGTAAAAAAAATACGGCAGTTGAAAATTCCAGAAGAAATTGATAAGCATGGATAAATATGTTATTGTTACCGGATCGAATGGTTATTTAGGCTATTATGTTTGCAGGAAACTGCTATTGGAAGGATACTCAGTGATCGGCTTGAAATATCATCATTTTGCTTCACGTCTGATTGATAATGAACACATTAGATATTTTCAGTATGATTTGAGCAAATCATATGAGCAAAATCCTGAATTATTGCAATATACGGGTTCAAAAAACATAATTGCCGTCATCAATCTTGCGGCATTGCTTGGCAGCTCAATTTATGCAAATAATTATGCAGTGAATGCTGAAGGTCTAAAAAACATCATGGAATTTGCACGGTTAATTAAAGTGAACCGTGTTATCCAGATAAGCAGTGTCGTGGTATTGAAGAAAATTATGGGACCGTATGGGATCACCAAATTAAAAGGTCAGGAGTTTCTTACATCCTCCGAATTGGAATACACTGTATTCATTCCTGCTATGATTTTAGGTCCAGAAAGTCTGGGATTAAACCGGGTACTGAAAAACGTGTTCCGTTTACCTTTTGTTGTTCCAATCATCGGATCAGGAAAGCAAACGCAGCACCCTGTTTTTGTTGAGGATTTTGCAGAAATGATTGTAAAATCAATGGAAACGATACGAACATTTCGTAAAACTTATGAAATTGCGGGCGATACAGTCTTGTCTTTTAAGGATTTTGTAAGACTGATTTTAAAAATTAAAAAAAGGAAAAAGGTCCTTATTTCAATACCTGTTTTTATAGCAGGGTGGTTGGGAAGGTTTTTTCAGATCGCTCAAAAGGTTCCGTTATTCACATCTGAACATGTGAAAGGTGTGCTACAGGATTCAAAGCTCGATACTCGTGATATAAAAGCTGACCTGAAATTTAATCCAACTCCTCTTGAGATAGCGTTAGAATACTCGCTAAGGGAAATAGGCAACAATTGGAATTACTATTTAAAAACCCGCACAGAAGAAACGTTCAAACTTCAAGTTGATTCTCATGAAAAAAATGACTTTTGAAAGAAAAGATTTATTGTCCGTTGGTCATCGGGCTCAGTTGAAATTCACTTCAATTAATAGTGTTCCAATTGATAAAATTATAGAGATAGCAAATATTTTCTTTTCTTTGCTGCCTGCTGATCAAATGGCAAATTATTACCAGGAATGGTTAGATTAAAAAAATAAACTTATATACGAGTTGAGATGCTAATTAACGAAAGCTATTTGAAATTAATACCAAACCTGATCAACAAGTATCAAAAAAAAGTCTTGTTCATTTTCCTGCTGGTTTTATCTGGATTTTATTTATTTCAGCTATCCTATGAAATTGGTAAAGAACCTGTTAAAATTTGGGATGAGGCAAGCAGCGCTACAACCTCTGTTGAAATGCTTCAAAACCAGAAGTATTTAATGTTAATGCGTGACGGAAAGCCTCTGACGTACGAAGATACAAAACCTCCCTTGGGAATCTGGTTAAAAGTATTTTCTTACCAGCTATTCGGAATTAATGGATTTGCAGTAAGGTTTCCTTCATTATTAGCCTCAATAGGAACTATGTTAATCCTGGTTCTGTTTTCAATTTATTACTTAAAGAATATTTGGATTGCTATTATTCTGATGGTTGTTGCTCCTTCAAGTATGGGATACATGGGTTATCATGTTGCCAGAAATGGGGACCCGGATGCCTTACTTGTATTTTTCGTTACATCATACTACATTTCCTATTTTATTCTGTTAATGCAGTATCCTCAGAAAAGAAACAAATGGTTTATTTTAACAGGCCTGGGTATCGTTTTCGCCTATTATACAAAAAGCATTGCTGCGATTGCACCCCTTGGTGGATTATTTGTTTATTCGCTTTTAAACCGAAACTTCTATAAACTACTCGCAGATTACCGTTTTTATTTAACCGGACTGTCTGTCCTAAGCATTATTGCTTTGTATTATATTTTAAGGGAATACACAACGGCTGGATTCACAAGGGAAACGTTAGGTGTGGAACTTAACCTGTTTAATAAAAATCATTTTCAAAAACATCCTGAATTTATTTACTATTTCAAATATTTAATTAATGCGGGAATTTATCCTTTTATTTACTTATTTCCTTTGGGTTTTCTTGTATATACCAGGAAAGTTGACAGACCATTCAGAGAGCTTATTATCTATTCCTTTGTTGCCGCTTTAGTTTTCATCGTTACATCTTCATTGGCATTCACAAAAAATGAATGGTATATTGCCCCGGTTTATCCATTAATTTGGTTACTGTTGTGCGTATCAGTTTATGAATTATTCTACCTGATTCATCGAATAGTAAAAAAAAGGATAATCGTAAATTTAGTTTTTCTGTTACTGGCATCCGGAATCCTTTGGTTTTACATTGATAGGTTTAATACCATCTTTAAAGCTAATCAAAGTTTTCATAAATATACTTACGAACCTGAAAGAGAAGGTGCTTTTATTGATGAAATATTCCGGCATACTAAATCCTATAAAAATTTTACCGTACTCACAGACGAACATCCCCGACAATTTAATTTTTACATTAAAAAATGGAAATATTATGATCACTCGCTTAATATTTCACATACAAATGTATATGACATTAATCAGTTTAAAAGCAAGACTGTCTTGGTTTGCCAAAAAAAAGTGAAAGAAAAATTTTTATCAATGTATAACATTGATACATTGATGACGAATAAGTATTGCATACTGTGCAATATAAAGAATGAGAAAAAACCTTTACCAAAAAATTGAATATTCCAGTTTTTAATTAAAAATTCCGTGACTGATTTGGCTCTTGATACAATACATTATTATTTTGTTGCAGTTATTTTCTTTAAAATTATTTTTTGATTTTCGTCCTTGTCAATGTCAGATAAAAAAGATCTGTAACGATCATATTCTGACGAAACAAAAACACCTGTATTTAATTTCATTTTACTCACTATGGTTATTGCAGCATCACTAGAATTAACAGATAAGTCATACGTACCAAATTCACTTTTAATGTTAGAATTAGAGGGTATGGATTCAATGTCATAATTTTGTGGTACAAGCATTACGATAGAATCAATATCATAATATGAGAAATCAATTATAAACGGGGTTTTGCGGGCTTCAACTTTTTCAGGAATATAAATCTCATCGGAGAGTGGTTTTAGCGGAACAAACATCCTCTGACCTGAAATTGTCGTAAGCCGGTTGCAGTTAATAACTGCTTTTAGTTTAATAAATGGACTTTCATTTTTCTGATAATAATATTTATGGCTAATAATATTAAAATCAATAAGGCTTATATCTTCATACAGGTTTTTAAGCTGGTCTTCGGGGCTTTTAACATATTTTCCCAATCCTTCGGCAAGCCGAAGGCCGGAAAAAGTTGTTTCCATTTTGATTTCACCCTTACCATCATTGATTAACTTAATCTCACACTTCCTTGTAAATAAATTACTTTCAGCGGGAGATTTCGGTGTTGTAACAAGTTTACCTCCTTCGGGAGTAACAATCAAAGCCGGATGACCGGCAACACCAGAACTCAGGTATCCCAAAGGGAAATATTTATTTGTACATTCTGCCCAAACAGTATCATTTCCAAAAGTGATACAAACAATAACATGATTAAAGTAAATGTTTGCTGGAAAATCGTGGTAAAATATCGGCCTACCAGGATTATAAATAACAAGAGCATAGTAAGCTGTAATACCAACAGCCTTTAACATAGCTAAATAGTAATTGGATAAGGCCTTACAATCTCCGTAGCCAACTTTGTCAACAGTTTCTGCTGTGAACGGCTGAAATCCTCCAATACCCAATTGAATGCTTACATATCTCATTCGTGTTTGAAGATATTCATAAAGGATATTTGCTTTTTGACGTAGGTCTTTTATCGTATCGGTAAGGGTATGAATTTTTTGAATTGTCAATTCGGGTAGATTGTCCCGTCCTTCATTAAGGCTTTGTATCCAATCATTGTAAGTTCTCCAGGATTCAAGAGAACCGGAATATCCGTCATAAAAAAATTTATTTGATGCAACGATAACTCTTGGTGTCAGTTCCTCCAGGGAAGGAGAAAGCGGTTCTTCATCAATAGCATTAAATCCATTTAATTGCCATTGTATCGTCTTTATTCCATCTTTCTCTGAGGTAGATTTTTCACTGTGAAAATTTAATTCTTTAATTTTGATTTCAGCTTCTGTTCTTATATTTAGTATATAAGTGGATTGTTCGACTGAAAGATTATACTGGTTCGCAGGAATCCATCCTGGTAAACCGATGTAGCCTTTAAATTCTAATTCATAACTTATCTCAACACTGTATGGATATACATTCACAAAAGGTTTATAATGTTTCACCCTGTTGTCCGAAAACAGTGAAGATTCCTCAATGCTGTAATCCTGAATTTCTGAGTCCTTCACTTTTTTTAAGATTTTCCCAGAAGCATCAAATACTACAATTTTTATGTCGGAGGGAATAATGAATTTATCATACTGAAGCACAAGCTGACCTGAATTCTCCCCTTTTTTATTGAGTACAGTAACAACACGGTGAACTTTATAAGTAGCGGAGGATATTGACTTAACCGTTAGAATATTTTCTTCAAATCTAAGCACAGAGGTAGCATTAATTTTAAGGCTGTCAGGAATTGAATAACAGGAATATCCCTGTCCTGTTGCTGACTCATAAAACAACAGAACAATTAAACCAAATATAAAATTCTTATTAAACATAATAGTCAGGTTTTCCTGATGACTATTTGTTCGGACTGCTTGGAGATGAGAAGGTTGAAGAATTCTTTCAGGGTTTCATATTCCGCAGGAATAAACAATGTCTTCTTGATTTGGACAGTGCTTGTTATCATCAGGGTATTCCCATTTAAAGTAACATTATATACAAACTTTCCTGCATTTGAAGGAAGTGTAACCATTGCAGGCTTTGGAAGATCTTCGGTGGTAAATCCCGGAGGAAGCTCATAAGTAAATATAAGCAATTCATTGATAGGGTATGGGAGCTCAACAGGATAATTCCTTTCTTTCAGTTTAAATGGATTTTCACTGGTATTTTCAAAAAGCAAAGGATTTAATAAAATAATATCTCCATTCATTTCAACTCCATTTGAAAAGCTAAATCCTATCTCCTCACCAACGGGATTATAAATGCTATCCAGGTCTGTCAGGTTTATTGTGTTGTATATTAAACCCTCCGTTTCTTTTTCTAGCTCTTTATAAAAATCATCACTTGAGGAGGCGCTGTGAATATCCTTTCGGTAATTTAATGCATTGTAAAATTCACGCTTATGGGAAACTATTCCGGTGATGTTTCCATCCGGAGATAAGGCCAGGGTATATAAAGATGTTCGCTTATCAGAACCCTCAGGGTTTAAACTTATCCAATCGGCATTCTTTTCGCTGATGATCCGGCCTTTGTCATTTAAGCACCTTTCGGGCAACAGACCAGCCGGAGCATCCGGTTCGGTTGCGTCAAGAAGCATGTTTTTTCCATTTATTTTCACAAGTGCGATCACATAATTAAAATCAGTAAGTGAGGGATGAGCCGGATTAATCATACCGTTTTTTCGGGTGCTGAGCGCAACCGGCTGTGCATCAATTCCAGCTTCCCTTAACGCTTTGATCAGTAATAGATTTATATCAGCCGAAGTTCCGTTTCCTTCCGAATATGGTTTTTTCAGATCATCTGAAGTCAAGGAATTGGTCAGGTTCCACCTCATTCTGTTTTTTAAAAATTCATAGACAATAATGACTTTTTCCGTAGTATCCTGTATTCCGGAAATTAATTCTTCAATCTCGTCACGAATAAAGCCGGCGCTTTTTATCCTTTTACCAAAGTTTTCATCGTCAAGCAATAATTCATTTATTTTCTCCCAGGTATTTGTGTAATCCTTGTAAACATTGTTTATGCTTTTTGTGCTTGATAGCTCAAAAGAATAAATGCTTCGATAGTTTGATGAGGTAGTAAGAAATGTTTCTTCTTTGAAGGCCGGAATGTCTTTCATTACCAGTCTGTAACAACTCTCTTTATATGAAATATTTTCGTTATTATAAGTAGTCTTGGTTACCATGCCCCCCGATCTCTCTGAACTGACAAATGTAATATTACCCATCTGCGTTGAATTTTCATTAATTGCAAGAGAATTATATCCAAGAAGGGTATGTTTGTAAATAAAATATTCAGGTATTTTCACATAATATTCACTCCACTTTACAGGGATCAGATACTGAAAAGACCAGGGTTGAATATTGAATAAAAAATCCGATTTAATGGTATAGGTAATATCGATGACAGAACCCTGTCGTACATTGGGCATGGCAAATGTGGAAGCTATGTGGTATTTATCTTCTTCCTTTTCCATGATGCTTTTATTTTCAAGTTTTGTTTTTACTATTTTTTCATTTTCCAGATTAAAGGTTATTCCTTCTGTTTCAATCAGCTTTTCACGATCAGAACCGTTACTCTGATATAAAATTATTTTAGAATCTCCGGCATTAACGCCTTCCTCATCAAAAACTTTAATCCTCACAGTCCTTTTAAAATAAACCTGGAAGCCCTTGTCGCCGGAGCGGTCGTACTCAAACCATGTTTCACCATAATCACATAATATAGCCGCATGTGCTGAAGAATCCAGATCGTAAACGGACATTTTTAGTTCGTTGTCATTTACTTTACCAAATTTAATTGGAGATCCATCCGCCAAACATTGATGAAATGCTAAAGCTAAAACTGCTGAAATTAATACACTTAATTTTTTCATAACTACCATAATCGGAAATTTTTGAAAATAACTATTCCCTGAGTCTTTACACTTTCAACTATTTTGTTTATAGCTCAGGGAAATATTTGTTTGTTGCCGGTTCACGAAGCAAATATATAGATTAAATCTAAAAAACAAACTTCAATAATCCATTGAATCAGCCATTAATTCAGTCCATCTAAAAATACACCTGTATCACCGGCGAAAGATAACCGATAAAAAATTGCGTTTTTTTATCACTCGAATAAGAAAGAAAAACACTGCCGCCCTGTAAATTAAGCCCGAATTTCACTTTTTTAAACCCGGTATAGATGCCAGTGGAAATTCCGGTGCTGATATAAATCTACTTTCGGTTTTTTGTTTCATTTTTTATGTGAGTCAGATTTTAGCTTCGACTTTGTTATCGTTTGGTTTATTAAATTTATAATCATTGAAATCAAAGTCTTCAAGTCCATGCCAGAAAAACACAGCCACCGGCGCAATATATCCGTAGAAAAAAGAGCCGCTTTTCTTTTCTTCTGAAATCAGTTTACTATTGTAATGATTTATTATTGCCAGGAAAATGCTGATCAAAATCACTGCTTTAATCACTCCAAAGACTGCTCCGGCAAGCTTATTCAGGAAACCAAGAGCAATGACATCTACTACTTTCTCTAATATTTTTCCAAGAACAAAAACGATGATGAAAACCAAAATAAAAGTAATGACATAAGAAACGTTGGCAGCGCTGTCTTCAGATAAAGTGAAGTTCTCTTCAATAAATTTTGCTGCATATCCTGAAAAATAAATGGCGGCATAAATTCCAAGTATGAGAGCGGCAAGGGTTGCCAACTCAATGATCAGCCCTCGTCTAAAACCCTGCCACACAAACCATACTACGGGAACAAGAATAATAATATCGAGAAAATTCATTGTTAAATGGTATGATTATACAGGTTCTTACTCATAGCTATATATCTACTTTTTCAGCCGTTTGGTTAACTCGGTGGCAAATACGAAATCATTTAGTTCCTGATTATCAGACGACAGTACCTGGTTTTTATCTCCTACCCACCACAGCTCACCTTTGTAGATGAACGATATTGTATCGCCAATTTTAATTACCGAATTCATATCATGTGTGTTGACTACTGTGGTCATATTAAATTCCTCGGTAAGCCGTTGAATGAGCTCGTCAATTACACCGGCTGTTTGGGGATCGAGTCCTGAATTCGGTTCATCGCAAAACAGATACTGCGGATTCATAGAAATGGCGCGGGCAATGGCCACACGCTTGATCATCCCGCCACTTAATTCGGAGGGGAATAGTTTATTTGCGTTTTCAAGATTTACCCATTTGAGGCAGAAATTTACTCTTTCTATCTTCTCTTCTTTTGATTGATCTGTAAACATAGTAAGTGGAAACATCACGTTGTCTTCTACAGTCATTGAATCAAAAAGGGCCCCGCCCTGAAACAGCATACCGAGTTCATTGCGAATGCTTTTTCTTTCATTGAACGACATTTCCGAAAAATTTCTGTCATCGAATAATATTTGTCCTTTATCGGCCTCATACAGGCCGATGAGGCACTTCATCAAAACCGTCTTTCCCGAACCGCTTTGTCCGATAATAAGATTGGTTTTTCCTTTTTCAAATTTTACGCTGATGTCTTTCAATACAAGGTGATCACCAAATGATTTGAATATGTTTTTACCTTCAATCATGACAGCAGTAACTGGGTTAAGATAAGGTTGAATAAAATGATCATAATGCTGCTCCAAACGACAGCCCTGGTACTTGCAGCCCCTACTTCAATGGCTCCGCCCTTAACATTAAACCCTTCAAAACCCGAAATGCTGGTAATGATAAATGCAAATACAACGGTTTTAATGAGGGCATAAACGATTGTATAGCCTTCGAACCAACCGCGTATTCCTTCGAGGTAATCCTGGGTGGTAAAAAGCTGGGTGGTTGCAGCCACAAAATAACCACCAACCAAACCAAAGCCCATGCTCAGGATAATAAGAACCGGGTTGATCAGCATGGCAGCGGTTATTTTCGGAAAAATAAGGTAATTCGGAGGATTGATCCCCATGATCTCAAGCGCATCTATTTGCTCGGTCACACGCATAGTACCTATTTCGGAAGCAATGCGCGATCCAACTTTGCCTGCAAGGATAAGACTGATGATAGTAGGAGAAAACTCGAGTATGACGGACTGACGGACTGTGAAACCAACCATTTTTAATGGAATAAGAGGACTGTCAATATTATAGGCAGTTTGAATGGCCACTACTGCTCCCATGAAAACCGAAATGATGGCCGTAATACCAAGGGATTCAATTCCAAGATGGTAAATTTCAAGGATAAGCTGTTTTTTATAAACCTTCCATTTATCAGGTTTACGAAATACTTTTAACATCAAGAGCAAATAGGAGCCAAAACGACTTATCATGAAAAGATGATTAAACTCCTGCTAAATTAATACAAATTATGATTTCGGCTTTTTTAATATTTTTGAGAACTTTTTAAAACTCTAAAAAAATGTCCGTTAAAAAAATATTTTTCCTGTTACCCTTCATTATTCTTACTTTGACTGTGTTTGAAGCTTGTTCTGCCAACCGTAAGATGAAAAAGAAATGCCAGGATTGTCCGGAATTCAGCCAAACAGAGGAAAAACAGCAAACCATTGCACAATGGAATGAAGACAAATAGAGAAATTTTATCAGAATATTTACCCGAAAAGGCTGTTTCGCTTGCGCTTAATTTACTGGAAGATTCCAATGTCCAGCTCAGGATTACGAAAAGCAGATCAACAAAATTGGGCGATTACCGCCCTCCCTTAAATAGAAAGTATCACAGGATTTCTGTTAATCATGACCTGAATAAATATCACTTTCTTATCACCCTGATCCATGAATTTGCTCATTTAAAAAACTGGAATCTTCATCAGCGTAAGGTAAGGCCGCATGGCAAGGAATGGAAAACATTTTTCAGGGAACTTATGGCACCCTATCTGGTCCAGGAAATTTTTCCTCCCGACATTCTTGAAGTGGTAATTCAGTTCATGAAAAATCCCACTTCATCAGTTGTCAATATTAAACTCCTGAAAAAACTGAGAGAATATGATAAAGGCATGACCCTAATTACTCTTGACGATATTCCCGAAAACAGCAAGTTCAGCATTTATAATGGTGTTATTTTCACAAAACTTGAAAAACTGAAAAAAAGATATAAATGCCTGAGGCTCGATACAAACCGAATTTATTTGGTAAGTCCTGTAATGCAGGTGGTTCCTTTGATTGACAATTAATTATTCAAGATCATCCTTACTGCTGGCGCCGGCAGTTTCTTCATCATAAATTCTTATTCTGATTCCGTCATATTTTTTTTCAACTCCGTTCTCATAAAAAATACTTATAAAGGCGGAACCATCATCGTTGTACTTTAACCATTCACCATTCTTCAAACCCATCACATAATCTCCTTCTGTTTTTTTATTACCGTTAGGCCAGTACCAGATATGATGCCCGTTCGGAGTATCTTCTATGAATTTCCCTTCAAAGCTTAGCAATCCATCCGGGTAGTAATTTTTGCTGATTCCGTTTAATAATCCGTTGAAATATTCTTCTTCTGATAAATGGTCGCCATAATTCAATTTCCATTTACCTTCACGATAATCCTCAATGTATTCACCCTGTGCGATGATAGCACCGGTTTCATCATACTCCGAACTTAAACCATCAATTTTACCATTCAAATAGGTTTCCTCGCGCTGTATAGTTCCTGTCGCAAAATACCACATCCAGATGCCCTCCTCCTTCCCATCATTGTTATAGGAACCAGTCTGTTCCAGTTGTCCGTTCGGATGATAGAATTTCCATTCACCAACCCTTTTTCCTTTATTGTAAACGCCCTCGGATCTCAGAGCACCATTCGGAAAATATTCCTTCCATGCTCCGTCCCTGGTACCTTCTTCATCGGTAATTCCTTCTCCGCTAAGATTACCGTTTTTAAAAACATAACCTGCAACGATTTTTCCATCCGGCGAGTATTCTCTCCTTACTCCCTCGGGTACGTCATCCTTATAGCTCGCGACTATTTTGGGCCTTCCATTAGGGTAATATTCTGTTTTAATATCAAGTTTGGCAAGTTCAGCAACCTCCTCCTGCAGTATTCCATCAATGTATTTGGAAGTTGAGATCAGGTCACCGTTTTCAGAAAACTCCTTGAAGTAGCCATGTTTAAGATCGTTTTTAAATTCACCTTCAAGGCTGACATTTCCATTCGGATAAAAATATTTCCATTTGCCCTGTTTCATACTGGCTTTATCAATCTTGTTGATGTACTCAATATCCGTTGTATATCCCTTTTTATAATAAACAAGCTTAACCACCCGGCCGTCGCTATCGGTAAATTCTTTACCAGTTCCTTCTTCGAGACCATCAATAAAATTTATTTCTTTCCAGAGTTTACCGCCAGGATAATAATAATAAGTATATCCCTGTTTAACATCGTCAATAAAGTTTTCTTCAACGATTTCATTCTCCTGATAAGTTGTTCTTATCCCATTCTTTTTCCCGTCAAGATAATTGATTTTCAGGGCAACTCTGCCTGAATCATCATAAAAAACCCAGGTGCTGTCGAGTCTGAAATTAAAGCGATTACCTTCCGATTTTATGATCCCATTTTCATGGTAAGTTTTCCAATAACCATCCGGTTGTCCGTTTTTCATATAACCCTCACTCGAAAGTACGCCGCTTTCGTAATAAAACTTTTGATAACCATCGGGATTAATATTTTCCTGGGCATGCAGGCTAAATATTATTGTAATAAAAATTAAAAGAAGATTTGATTTTCTCATTATTTGATCAGGTTCATTTTTTTCGAAATTTCAAGCATTTTTAATATCGGCTTTTTTGCTTTCGATATAACTTCATCAGTCAGTTTTATTTCCGGTTTTTCATTTTTTATGCACAAATATAGTTTTTCAAGAGTATTCAGTTTCATATATGGGCAATCGTTACAGGAACAGGTTTTATCTGTCGGTACTATCAAAAATTCCTTTTCAGGTGAATTCTTTTTCATTTGATGGAGTATTCCTGTTTCGGTAGCAACAATAAATTTTTTAGCGCTGTTAGTCATTGTAAACTTCAGCATTGCAGTGGTGGAACCAACAAAATCAGCCAATTCAAGTACAGCAGCCTTACATTCAGGATGAGCAATTAAAAGGGCATTCGGATTTTCAATTTTTAGTTTAATTATTGCTTCTGTTGATAAAATATCATGAACTTCGCAGGTTCCGTTCCACAAAACCATGTTTCTGCCTGTAATCCGGTTAATATAGCCTCCGAGGTTCTTATCCGGTGCAAAAATAATTTTCTGTTCTACAGGATATGATTCCACTATCTGAACCGCATTTCCTGAAGTGCAAATAACATCCGACATTGTCTTTATATCGGCAGAGCAATTGATATATGAAATCACAATATGATCAGGATATCTGGCTTTGAAAGCAGCAAATTTATCCTTTGGGCATGAATCAGCCAGAGAACAGCCTGCATTTAAATCGGGGAGTACAACTTTGATTGCCGGATTTAAAATCTTAGCTGTTTCCGCCATAAAATGAACCCCGGCAAAAATGATCATATCAGCACTGGTACCGGCAGCCTTTTGGGATAAACCCAGACTATCTCCCACAAAGTCCGCAATATCCTGAATTTCCGGAACCTGGTAGTAATGAGCAAGAAGAATTGCGTTTTTTTCTTTTTTCAAAGATACTATTCTTTCCTTCAGTTCATGATCATGGTCAACGATAGTATCTGTTTCTTTAAACATTGTATCTTATATTTATTAAATAGTTTTAAAATTTTTATATAATATTAATAAGCCTGTTAGCAGTGTTGAAAATAAAAAGTCATAATAATTGACATTTTCATTTTTCATTTAATATTAACACCCTGCTAACATAATTTAGTATTGTCCAATAATACTTTATACATTTATCAACAAATTGTTAAAATGTAATCAAGTTTATAAAAAGTATTTCACTTGATGAAAAAAAATTGTTCATTATTGGTACATAACCGGTAAAAAGTATTCATAACTGCTGACTCAATTTTACAGTAAAACAAATTTGTTAACGAACTATAACCTTATTAAAAGATTGTAACAAAATTACACAGATATAAACAATTCAAAGTTGAAAAAATAAGATTTTGATTTTTAACCATATACAAATTATCTGGTAGAATGTTAACCGAATAAAGCTTTAATTTATAACCATATATGTTTTTATTCATTAATTTTGTTAGAAATATTTTTCAACATGTTTGATAAAAACATAGTAATACCGATAGGTTCAGACCATGCCGGATTCGAATTAAAAAAAACATTATTAAAGAATTTGTCTGCTGAAGGCTATCAATTTCTTGACCTTGGTACTTTCACAGATGAAAGTGTGGATTATCCTGACTTTATTCACCCGGTGGCAAAGCTAATTAATGAAGACAAGAATCCATTCGGTATAATTATTTGTGGAAGTGGTCAGGGAGCTGCTATGACGGCTAATAAGTATCCTAAAGTCAGAGCAGGTTTGGGTTGGAACATCGAACAGGCAAAATTAATCCGGCGACATAACAATGCCAATATTATTGCACTTCCCGGAAGGTTTACAGATGGTAAGATTGCTTCTGAAATGGTAAGGGTTTTTTTAAATACTGATTTTGATGGCGGCAGGCATTTGAAAAGAATCAACAAAATTCCTCTTTCTGAATAATTAAAACAGATACAAATGCATGAAATTTACGATAAGTTTTTAAAGGATTCGGAAAAGAAAGCTTTTGACCTGGAACACCGGAATAAGGTCAATTACAACATCTCAAAGTACAATGCAGCGGTCATCAAAGGTAAAGAACAATTCAGCGATCTTGAGCTTGCTCGCGACCGGGCTTATACCATTAAGCACAAGGTAATAAACAACCTTGAAAAATATCTCATTGAATTTGCTTCGAATTTTGAAAAAAGGGGTGGCAAAATCATTTGGGCTGTGGATAAAGAGGAAGCAACTAAAGAAATATTAGCGGTCATAAAAAAAGCAGGCGCAAAATTAGTGGTTAAATCAAAATCAATGACCACCGAAGAGATTGACCTTAACGAAGCTTTGGAAAAAAATAAAATCGAATGCCTCGAAACTGACCTGGGAGAATATATCGTTCAGGTTGCAGGTGAAAAACCTTATCATATAGTAACTCCTGCAATGCACAAATCAAAAGAAGATATTGCACAGCTTTTCCACGAAAAATTCAATACCCCTCCCGAAAGTTCTCCGGAATATATCACTTCGTTTGTAAGGGAAAAATTGCGATCCAAATTTATCCAGGCAGATGTGGGAATAACCGGTGGAAATTTTTTAATTGCCGATATTGGAGCCGTTTGTATCACTGAGAATGAAGGTAATGGTTTGATGTCAATGTCGTTGCCGAAAATCCACATTGCGGTAGTCGGTATTGAAAAGATCATCCCGTCATTGACTGATCTTAATCTTTTTTGGCCATTGCTTGCATCGTACGGAACGGGTCAGAAAATTACGGTTTACAATTCCATTATTACGGGACCACGGCAGGAAGGTGAACACGACGGGCCGGAAAAAATGTTTCTGGTATTATTAGAGAATGAACGATCGGAAATTTTAAAACATGAAAAACAGAGAATTGCGTTGAGTTGTATTCGTTGCGGTGCCTGCCTGAACGCTTGTCCTGTTTACCGAAACATCGGTGGCCATGCTTACAACACTACTTACAGTGGTCCTATAGGCTCCGTCATTACTCCTCACCTGAAAGGAATGGCGGAATACAATCATCTAAGCTATGCAAGTTCGCTGTGTGGTAGTTGTACTCAGGTTTGTCCGGTCAAAATTCCACTTCATGAAATGCTGCTTCATAACCGGAATGATTCTGTAATGGCGGGTTTTGCAAAGCCCGGTGAGAAAAAATCAATGAACATGATGAAGCGGTTCCTTTCCAAACGAAAAAGAATGGACAGGTTCAGCATGAGGGTAAAAAATATCGGAATTCGGATGTTGTTTAAAAAAGCCTGGGGTTCACGAAGAGAACTCCCCAAATTTGCAAAGAAATCTTTTCGTGAATTGTGGCTCGAAAGAGAAGGGAAAAACTGATATTAGTATTGTTTGGTTTTTTATTGGCAGTCTCTTATTATCTTGATTTAATATTCTTTAAAAAAGAGAAAGTTTGACAAAGCAAATTTTCTTTAACAATCATGACAAAGCAGATATTTTATCCCGTCATTTTTGGGGCTATTATTTTTGTCACTATTAGTTGTAAAGAAAAATCCTCATCTTTATGGCAGCCGGCCAAAGGACAATTATCCACCAAATGGGCTGCTGATGTTTCACCCGATAATGCCTGGCCTGAATATCCCCGTCCGCAGATGGTAAGAAATGAATGGCTCAACCTGAACGGGCTTTGGGAATATGCCATAATTGATAAAGACAGTGTCCCTGGCGATTTTGAGGGACAAATTCTTGTTCCGTTTCCCGTTGAGTCGGCTTTATCGGGAGTCGCCAAAATGGTTGGCAAGGAAAAGAAACTTTGGTATAAAAGAATGTTCAGTATTCCACATAATTGGAAAGGCAAGTCCATTTATTTACATTTTGAAGCCGTTGATTGGGAGACATCTGTTTGGATTGATGGAAAACCCGCCGGAACACATCAGGGTGGATATGATCCTTTTTGTTTCGATATAAGTGCACTTATCAAATCCGGTAATTTGCACGAATTACTCGTTTCGGTTTGGGATCCTGGTGACGATGGTTATCAGCCAAGGGGAAAGCAGGTAAATAATCCAGGAGGAATATTTTACACTCCCACCACAGGTATTTGGCAAACAGTATGGCTGGAACCCGTACCAGAAAGTTTTATTGAAGATTTTACCATTTCAACCGATATTGATAATTCGAAGGTCAGGATAAATTCCAGGATCAGAAATCCGAATATCAATGACTTAATCGGGTTGGAAATTTCAGATAAAGGAAAAGTACTGCTTAATGAAAGATACAAACCAAATCAAAAAATAGAGGTTGATCTATTCAATCCTCAGCTTTGGTCTCCGGCAAATCCATTTTTATTCGATTTAACGATACGGTTGATTCGGAATGAAAAGGTATTGGATGAAGTGACATCATATTTTGGAATGCGAAAAATATCTATTTTGAAAGATGACGATGGATTTAATCGCCTGGCATTGAACAACGAAATTATTTTCCAAAACGGACCCCTCGATCAGGGTTTTTGGCCCGACGGACTATATACGCCACCGACCGATGAAGCAATGCGATATGATATTGAGATCATCAGGGAGATGGGTTTTAACATGATCCGCAAACATGTTAAAGTTGAAAACAGAAGGTTTTATTATTGGTGCGATAAGCTGGGAATTTTGCTTTGGCAGGATATGCCCAGCACCGAAGGATATGTTCCTCCGGGTGGCGGGGATTTAAAACCATCTGCTGAACACAAAACTCAATTTGAAACAGAATTAATAAGAATGGTTGAAACCCATTTCAATCACCCCTCAATTGTGATGTGGGTTCCTTTTAACGAAGGCTGGGGACAATACGAAACACAAAGGATTGTAGGATTGGTTTACCTTTCAGATTCAACCCGCCTGGTCAACAATACAAGTGGCTGGCAGGACCGGGGCTGCGGTGATGTTATTGACATTCATCACTATCCTGAACCTCAATGCCCCGATCAGGAAGCAGACCGGGCTTCAGTATTGGGTGAATTCGGCGGTTTGGGCCTCTATGTTGAAGGCCATACCTGGCAAAAGGAAAACTGGGGTTATGAAAAAATGCAATCTATTGAGGAACTATTAATAAAGTATGAAGATTTTTATCATGACGTTTTCCGATTGAGAGAAGAAAATGGTTTATCAGGAGCAGTCTATACCCAAACCACCGATGTGGAAACCGAAACCAATGGGCTGATGACTTACGACCGGATTATGGTTAAAATGGGTATTGAAAATATCCGGAATGCTCACCTGGGAATTATTCCTCCACGATTGAAAACTCCGTTCAGAGAATTCATCGAAAGTTATACTGCCGAATTAATTCCACCCGACGAGAATTCTGTAATTTATTATTCTCTTGATGGTAAAGAACCTTCAGCACAGGCGAACTTGTTTAAAGAACCAATTACCATTGAGAAAGCCAAAGTACTTAAAGCCAGGTGCATCTGGCCGGATGGCAGTCAGAGCAGGGTAATTTCTTATGAAATTAGAAAGGCTGAACCTCAAAAAGCCTCAATCCTCGAAACATCCTCTGGCCTGAAAGTTTCCTGTTATGAAGGGAATTGGGAAGTTTTACCGGATTTTGAAAAATTAACCGCAAGCAAAAGTGGACTTACTTCTAAAATTGATCTTTCCTTTATTTCGGATAAAGAATTATTCGGGTTAACTTTTGAAGGATTTCTGGATGTTCCTGAAACAGAGGTTTATATTCTTTATCTGTCAGCCGATGACGGTTGCAGGATTTACCTTGATGGAAATCAGTTCATTGATTATGATGGAATTCACGGAGCGGGAGAACGCAAAGCCTCTGTAGCTTTAGAGAAGGGTTTGCATCCTTTCAGACTAATTTACTTTCAACGTTATGGAGGTCTGGACTTAAAAATTTCATGGGAAAGCCCGCAATTGGTAAAATCCGAAATCACCTGGAAATTCTGGAAACACAATTGACCGAAAATAGCAGTGGGTTATTTCGAAAAGACTTCTTTCAGCCTGGTTCTTAAATCTTCACCCCTTAGATTTTTAGCAATGATAATCCCTTTTGGATCAAGGAGAACATTGGAAGGTATAGAATTTATCGCATACAATTTGCCGGCTTCATTTTCCCAATATTTCAGGTCACTCACATGATGCCATGTCAATCCATCCGTGGTTATGGCCTGCATCCATTTTGCCTTATCCTTGTCGAAGGAAACACCAATGATATCAAATCCATTATCCTTGAAATCATTGTAAACACTAACTATATTGGGATTTTCCCTTCTGCATGGCCCGCACCAGGAAGCCCAGAAATCAACAAGTAGATATTTTCCGTAAAGTGAAGAAAGTTGTACCGGATTACCGACTGAGTCAGCCATTGTGAAATCCACCGCAGGCTGGCCGACTGCTACCTTTTTCAATGTAGTTACCCGATCAGTTAATCGTTTTACATAAACGGATTCATGAATGGTAGGGTCGAAATTAATAACGACAGGCTCAAGGTCGGTTTCGTCATAATAATATGCATTGCTTAGCACACTGTAAGCCGAAACTACGGAAGCATTATTTATCTTTGCATTATCAAGAATAAATTGTTTAATATCCTGATCTGCTTTATCATATTCTTCGCCCCATTTTTTTTCTTTTACGCTGTCACCTTCCTTCTGTGCAGCTTTAATGTTTTCCCATGCCAGGTCCATACGTTCATTAAATTCATTCATTTTGGTCTTGTATGTTTCATAATCGGTATTTGATTTTGAACCGGTGATTGTCGCATGCTGAAAATCTTCAACAGCAGCATTAAAATCTATTTCAGCAGGCTCTGCAAAAAAGGTTGTGTAAACATCCTTGTCTTCGAGACTGAGGTAATACAATTCAGGAAGTTCAATTTTTCCTTTCACAACAAATGAACCGTTAACCACATTGGTTGAATCGAGCTGAATCCAGGTTCCGGCCTCGCGCTTATAAAGATGAATTTTACCGGTATAATCACCAGTGATCTTTCCGTTTATGGTGTAATTGTTTTTCTCTTTTGTCAGTTCTGAACAGGATGTAAAAAGAAATAGGAAAATGATAAAATAAACTATGTTTTTCATATCAAAGGATTAAAGATTTTCAATTTAAAGCAACAAACAAAAATACAATACTATTGTTAAGAACGAATTTTATCGTAATTAAAATGCAATAAAACATGAACATTATAAATAATATACAGAATTTTGACAGTAGATTTCACTTTAAAAATTTTATATGGGATATATGATTCTTAAGAAAACCCGGGAAAGATCACTGGTACGGCGTCATCCATGGATTTTTTCAGGAGCTGTTGAAAAAAAAGTTGGGATTGAGCAAAACGGTCAAACGGTTGAAATCAGGTCATTTGGTGGTGAAATCATGGCACTGGCAGCCTGGTCTGAGTTTTCGCAGATTTGTGCCCGTGTCTGGACTTTTGATGACAATCTGAAAATTGATCCTGATTTTATTAAATCCCGGTTAATTTCCTCAATTGAAAAAAGAAAGGTAATTCTTAATGAAACTGATACAAACGCCTGCCGGCTCGTAAATGCAGAATCGGATGGCATTCCCGGCCTGATCGTGGATAAGTACGATGAATTTCTGGTTTGTCAGTTTTTATCCGCCGGAGCTGAATTCTGGAAAAAAACCATAGTGCAGGTTTTATCAGAAGAAATCAAACCGCATGGAATTTATGAGCGTTCGGACACAGAAGTAAGAACAAAAGAGGGTTTTGAAAAAATTTCAGGAAATCTTTACGGCGATCTGCCTCCGGAAATCATTCAAATTAAGGAGCATGGAATAAATTATGCCGTAAATATTAAAGCCGGCCATAAAACCGGATTTTACCTGGATCAAAGTGAAAGCAGGCTCATCCTTCAGGAATACTGCCGGCAAAAAGAAATTCTTAATTGTTTTTCTTACACCGGTGGTTTCGGGATAGCTGCACTGGTTGCGGGTGCAACGCGGGTAACGAATATTGACAGTTCATCAGAAAGCCTGAATCTTCTTGAACAAAATCTTTCTTTAAATGGGATTGATAAATCAAAATCTCTGCAGGTAGAGGGCGATGTTTTCAAAATTTTAAGAACATACAGGGATTCATGTAAAAACTTTGATGTTATCATACTGGATCCGCCAAAATTTGCCGAATCAAAAAGCCAGTTGATGGGAGCTTTGAGGGGTTATAAAGACATCAATCTTCTTGCATTTAAATTGTTGAATCCTGGAGGCCTTTTATTTACATTTTCATGCTCAGGACATATAGTCCCGGAGTTGTTCTTTAAAATTGTTTCGGAAGCGGCAACCGATTCGGATCGTGAGGTGCAATTGATTAGAACCTTATCACAATCAGCTGACCACCCTGTAATTTTAAATTTTCCAGAGAGCCATTACCTGAAAGGATTAATCTGCAAAGTAAGATAACAATCTTAAATACCTGTGGTATTCAGATTGCCCAGACTTACCGTTATCAACCTCTTCTGGTTGGGATCATCATCATTGATAAGCCGTATGGCAACCTGCAGGTGAAGATTATAAACACTTATCGCTGTTTCTTTCGATTGGATCACACCGACTTTTAAAATATCCGAATTGATAATTCCGTATTTGCGAGAAGGTTCATTTTCAAAAATTTCATCACCGCTTACCAGGTAACTCCTGTCGTAGTCTTTGCTGAATTCAAAAATATTGGCTATGTCATCAAGAGTTACAATCTGAAGATTTTCTACACCATCCAGGTTGGTGGTGAACCAGGTATGAGCGTGTTCATCAATCAGGCACCGGTTCAGGTCATCTTTCATTAATATCCGTGCGTTGTTAATAATCCCCCGCCCGAAATAGTTTTTGTTGAATGTATAAACCTTATCATAAGTAATGGCATAGCGCATATTGATACCACCAATGATCCTTCTTAATCTCGGATAATAATGATAGGCGTTATACGTCCTCAGCACAACGGCGAAATTACAGGCGAACAGAAGTGACTGCAGGGGATTATCGAACAGCTGAAATCCGCCATCGCCGGTACTGATAAAATTACGCTCTATCCTTTCACTGTTGTATTTCTGAAATATAAAGCGGTGATTTTCGAGGCATAACTTTATTGCGGATTCAAACATATTTTTGAAAAGAAACGGAATCAGGGTTTGTTCAAATTCACCATAAGAGCTGTATTGGAACATGTCAATCCCGAGGACGGATTTACGTGAAATCTTATCATAACTGATATACTTTCTTAAATCGGCCGAGAGGCTCCTGTGGTCGGGAATGATATTGGTTTTGTCGAATACAACGCGCTGGTCTTTTTCGTCCAGAATTTTTTTAATGTCCAGATGTTCGACTTGTTTTAAGGTACTTCGGTATTTCATTTTAGATTTATTTTTTCAGTGCACAGATTTACTTTTTTACTTTTCTGCCTTTCCATTGATAGCCTGCCACAATTCCCATTGCACCGGTAAAAATGATATATACCGGGTACAGAACAATCAACGGTAAAGAGTACATGAGCATCCTGCTTCGTCTTACAAAAATACCTATTCCAATTAAAATCGGTAATTCAATCATTAATATCAGGATGTAAGAAATTATCATAGTATTTATCAGTTTCAAATTGAACGCACTCCAAATCAATCCTCCGACGATCAGGAGATTCATCATATAAACAGTAAACGAAACCAGTAAGATTTTTATATCATAACCTTTATTTTTTGAGGCCCATCTTGTCCTTTGATGAAAAAATTCCCGAAGATTTTTTTTTGCTTCTGTAAAAACCATCCCGTCAAGATTTTTCAGAAAGCCGACTGCCCTGCTACCAAATTTCTTTTTCATTTTCAGCAACAGAAATACATCATCGCCGGAGGAAAACAGATCATTCCCAAATCCGCCTGCTTCGTCAAAAGCACTTCTTTCATAAGCCAGGTTGGCGCCGTTGCACATGATGGGTTTGCCCATCCTGATGGCTCCAGCCGTTATTGCGATAAGACTGAGAAATTCAACGGTTTGCATTTTTTCGAAAAAGGAAGTCTCATTGTGAAAGCTGACCGGCCCGACGATCATTCTTGGTTTTTCCGATTCATAAAAATCTATGATCGTTTTGAGCCAATTAGCTCCAACCCTGCAATCGGCATCGGTAGTGATGATCAGGTCGCCGGAGGATGCCAGAATCGCGTGGCTGATTGCCTTTTTCTTGAATGCACTGTTGGGATGATCTTCCGTAACCTTAATGAGTTTAATTTTCCATTCGGGATGTTGTGAAATAAAATACTCAACAATCAAAAAAGTATTATCATCCGAATTGTCATCTGCAACGATGATTTCAAAAAGTGACGGTGAATAATTCTGTTTGATCAGGTCGGATAAAAGGTTAAGAATATTATTTTCCTCATTTCGTGAGGGAACAATTATGCTAACCGTTGTTGTTAAAGATTGACTGCTTGGATTGTGTTTTTTAAGCAGGAACCAGCCAACAGTGTATAACCCGATCTGATAAACGTAAGCAGCGCCGAAGATAATCAGTACAATTAAAAAAAAAGAATTGGAATCAATCATTTGAACTTCGTTTCCTGAAAAATTTTAACCGGTAAACAAAAAAAGTTCCTATTACCGCAGGAATTGCAAGGTTTATCAGCCAGAGTGATGATGAAGACGAAACAATACCGATATTTAACTTGTCAGAAACAATTCCAAACTGTTCAAAATAGGAACCGATAAAATAGAGTGATACTGAACCTCTTATCCCTAACTCAGCAAGAGTGACAGAAGGAATGGCCGTCATAATTAAAAAAACAATTGATATTATCATCAAACCTTGCAATAAAGGAATTTCGACAGAATAAGACATCAGAAACAAATAAAA
The DNA here is from genome assembly GCA_020052415.1 of Bacteroidales bacterium. Lineage (GTDB taxonomy): Bacteria > Bacteroidota > Bacteroidia > Bacteroidales > JAADJA01 > JAADJA01. The sequence continues at coordinate 34,316 of JAGVPB010000001.1, forward strand.
CTGCAGGGTAAAAACTATATAGCGCAAAAAGCTTAGCAGTAATACTGTAGCGAGTTCAAAAGTGGTGTACCGTGAAATGATGGAAAAGTATTCATTGAATTTTCCAAATCTTTTCCTGATCATATGGCTGACGAATGCCGGCAGTGCAGTAACATTCAGAAAAATAAGAATTAAGGTTGTGATGATGACAAGGACCAGGAAAATAATACCATAATAAAGATATGGTGAATAAAATTCAGCGGTTTTAAAATAGATTGGAATATAAACAAGCAGGCTGAAAGCCCCGACAATAATAGTTATCAGCAACTGACTGAAGCTTCCGATCATGGTAATAAATACACCTTGCCAGGGATTTGATTTTTCGAGAATAAAAACTCTTCCGAACCATTCCCCAATCCTGTTGGGTGTAAAAACACTCACCGACACACCTGATAGCACTGCTTCAAAGGCTTTTAAAAAGGGCACTTTTTCAATCTTACTAATCAGGTATTGCCATTTTAAGGTTTCAATTCCCCAGTTTACAAGCATAAGGATGCAAATCCATCCAATAAAAATGATAATGTAAGACTGGTCAATGGATTCAAGAAAGTTATTAACTACATAGTCCAGTTTTTTGTGATAAAAAATTTGCTTGTAAATGAAGTAATAGGTTGCTGCAACAATGATCAGGCGGACAATTAAATTGTATGTTTTGTTTTTGTGTAGATTTGTAAAATGCTTAATCATAAATTGGCCGTAAAGTTATAGTCTTCTTTTGAAACAGGAACGAGTTATATTAGGAATTGATCCGGGCACAAATATAATGGGTTATGGGCTTATCCATCAAAAAGGCCGGAATGTAACGTTTTTATCACTAGGCGTTATTAAGCTAAGTAAGTACAATAATCAGCCCCTAAAATTAAAAATAATATTTGAACGAACGCTTGGATTAATAGATGAATATAAACCGGATGAGCTTTCGATCGAATCGCCTTTTTATGGGAAAAATGTCCAGTCAATGCTTAAATTAGGTAGGGCTCAGGGGGTTGCGATGGCCGCAGCATTGTACAGGTCTGTCCCAATTTTCGAATATACCCCCAAAAAAATTAAACAATCCATCACCGGTAATGGCAACGCCTCCAAGGAACAGGTCGCTGCAATGCTTGTGACTTTACTTTCCCTCAAAGATCCACCCGAATATCTCGACAGCACTGATGCGCTTGCCGCAGCAGTTTGTCATTTTTTCCAAAAATCAAATGTTAATGAAGGTGAAATTTATTCAGGCTGGAAACAATTTATCGTTAAAAATCCTGACCGGGCAAAATAAATTAAGTATAGGTTATTGAAATTTTTCCTGCTTCAATTTTAAACACTCCTCGCACAACTCCCATCACTCAACTCCCTGCTCTCCTCTCCCTGCTCCCCGCTCCCCGCTCCCCGCTCCATGCTACATCAGCTTTTGATAAGCCTGCCACCACCGGTCAGGTATATCGTCACCGCATGCTGTTTGGTAATCGCTGTATGAACAAGGTACCAGGTGATGGCGTTCATAAATATTCTTATAAGTAGTTTTTACAGGTACATCCATCCACCAGCGGTCACTTTTCTTGCTCTTGTAAAAAATCAGCTTATCCTTGTTATCCTTGATCGAAACGGTATATTTTACGTAATCCCGTTTGTCTTTATAAGGATGATCATTCTTACGGTTGTAGAAGCCATCAATGAAATACCAGATCATTTGTGCAACAAGATGAGATGTTTGATGATTATTGTCAAATTTGGGATTGACTTCATAAAATCCGATTGACGATAGCTTGTCGCTAATTCCGGCATACCTCATGATCTGGCACATTTCCTCCCCATAAAACCCGTTTGGTGATGCATTACCATTGCCCGGCGCATCCGATTGACGGATTGCAGAAACATCCACAGTAATCATATCGGCATTCCTGACAAGCGGTTCTGCATCCTCCAGATTATGCCTGACCATACCCAGCCTGTAAACATCAAAATACAGGTTCTTCATTAAATTGATCGCTTCTGCATCAACAAAATAAGATTGGTATCCGATATTTGTATAATTAAATAAAAAATTAGGCTGATGAAGGATTATCTTGTTCAGGTATGACTGGGAGTTAAGCTCCTGGTCTGTTTTACCCAGATCAAATACTGAATCAATGCCGACAATATTAACCACCTGCCCTAAATTTTCATAAGCGCCGTAATTTGCATACGTTAGGTCCTGGCCTCCGCCAATAATGACAGGGATAATTTTATTTTTTATAAGTTCTGAAATAATGGTAGAAACAGCAAAATAAGTATCATTAATCGTGTGGCCCTGACGAATGTTTCCAAGATCGGCAATACGGGGCGAATTGTCACCTCTGAATAATTTATACAAGGAATTTCGTATGTAATCCGGAGCATGCGCACACCCTTCATTGTTCACTGCCTTCCGGTCTTCAATGACACCAATTATAGCTATATCAACGTCGCTGAGTTCGGGAAATTCATCTTTTACAAGGTAACTGCGTATCATATCGCCGAGCCTGTGCTTTGCCGTTTCACTTACAGAATTTATTTCGGGTAATTCAAGAGGCTCCAGATATAATGACAAATCCATTTTTTACTATCCTTGTTAATTTGTGATTCTATTTATACAACAATTAACTATAAAAAGTTTTCGAATGGTATGAGATTGCCGGGAATAATTATTTTTTCTTTTTAATTTTTGGTTTGCTGTCAGCGCTTTCAATAATCTTCTTGCACTCTTCCAGGGTAAGGCTTTCGGGGGCTTTGCCTTTTGGAATCTTGAAGTTTGCTTTATTCCAGGATATATAAGCTCCGAACCTGCCCTTTAAAACCAATATTGGTTTATCACCCTTAAATTCAAGAATGATTTTTTCCTTATCCTTGATTCTTTTATTATTGATGATCTCTATTGCCCGTTCTTCAGAAATAGAATACGGATCATCGGTTTTTGAAAGAGAATAAAATTGACCGGTATGTCTGATATAAGGCCCGAAACGTCCAATAGCCACGATCATTTCCTCATTTTCAAAATTGCCGGCTACCCGTGGAAGCCTAAACGAGTCCAGCGCCTGTTCAAGATTAATTGCATCAATGCTTTGCCCTTTTTTCATCCCGGCAAATCTTGGCTTTTCTTCATCGCTTGTCTCACCTATCTGAACGATTGAACCGTATCTTCCAATTTTTGCATAAACGTTTTTACCTGTAGCAGGATCTTTTCCTAATAACCTTTCACCACTTTGCTTTTTGGATTTTTCAAGTGTACTTTCCACTCTTTGATGAAATGGCCAGTAAAATTCATTGATCATTTCATTCCATACTCTTTTCCCCTGAGCGATTTCATCAAATTCAATTTCCACATTTGCCGTGAAATTATAATCCAGAATATTGTCAAAATATTGTACCAGAAAATTATTGACTACAGTACCAATATCGGTCGGAAAGAGTTTATTTTTCTCATAACCGGTTTTTTCAGTTTTTACCTCTTCTTTTACAGTATCGCCCGTAAGTGAAATGACATTAAACTTTCTTTCAATACCTGGTCTTTCGGCTTTCTCAACATATTCCCTCTTTTGTATTGTAGAAATCGTTGGAGCATAAGTAGAAGGCCTGCCGATTCCTAACTCTTCAAGCTTTTTAACCAGGCTGGCTTCGGTGTACCGGGGTGGTGATTGCGTAAATTTTTGAGTAGCATTTATTTCTATCCTTTTAAGTTTATCACCTTCAAATACGGCAGGCAACATTCCTTTTTGACTTTCCTGGTCTTCCTCGTCCGACGATTCCATATAAACTCTCAGAAAACCGTCAAACTTAATGATTTCGCCACGGGCAATAAAATTTTCTTTTGTTGTTGATACACTAATGGTAACTATTGTTTTCTCCAAATCGGCATCTGCCATTTGAGATGCTATTGTTCTTTTCCAGATCAGTTCATAAAGTCTTTGCTGAAAGGCATCACCCGCTATTTGCTGATTTTCCATAAAAGTAGGCCTGATTGCCTCATGGGCTTCCTGAGCCGATTTAGATCGGGTCACATATTGACGGGTTTTTACATATTTCTCACCGAATGAAGATGTGATGGCTTTTTTAGCCATCGTAAGTGCAAGGTTCGAAAGATTCACCGAATCGGTTCGCATGTATGTTATATTACCCGATTCATAAAGTTGTTGGGCGACCAACATGGTTTTGGCAACCGAAAAACCCAATTTTCTGCTGGCTTCCTGTTGCAATGTGGATGTAGTAAACGGCGGAGCGGGAGATTTTTTTGATGGTTTTTTCTCGACAGAGCCAACCGTAAATTCTGCAGGAATACATTTATTTAGAAATCCTGAGGCTTCTTCTTTTGTTTTGAACCGGGACGCAAGCTCTGCTTCAAGTACCGATAGTTCTTCGCGATCCTGAATTGAAAATTTCCCTGATACCCTGTAACTGGATTCGGATTTAAAGGATTTTATTTCGTCTTCACGCTCCACGATTAAGCGAACGGCAACCGATTGAACCCGGCCGGCCGACAGGGAAGGTTTTACTTTTTTCCAGAGAACCGGAGACACTTCATATCCCACCAGTCTGTCGAGTACCCTTCGTGCCTGTTGTGCATCCACCAGGTGATGGTCTATAGCTCTTGGATTTTCAATTGCTTCAAGAATGGCTGACTTGGTTATTTCATGAAAAACTATTCTTTTAGTTGATTTCTCATCCAAATCCAAAGCTTTGACCAGGTGCCAGGAAATGGCTTCTCCTTCACGATCTTCGTCAGTTGCAAGCCAAACCGTTTCTGCAACTTTTGCAATCTTTTTAAGCTCGGTAATGGTCTTCTTTTTATCAGCAGAAATTTCATAATTCGGAGCAAATCCATTCTTAATATCAATACTGAGATCTTTTTTCGAAAGATCTCTCACATGTCCGAAACTTGATTTTACAGTAAACTCTTTCCCAAGAAACTTTTCTATGGTTTTTGCTTTTGCCGGAGACTCTACTATAACAAGGTTTTTCGCCATTTCAGCTAGAATTTATATTTGTTACAAGGTTTTACAAAAATCGCGCAAAGGTAAAATAATAAACACATTATCATATAAAAGGTTGTTTTTTTGATTTTTGAGAAGTAGAAAGAAAGACTACAATTCAAGTCATTCATTTTGTATGAAATGAGAATGCACTACCGAATCCGAAAAGAGTTAAGGTCTGGACTGTGAAATCCTGAAACGATTCAATCCTTAATTGCCTTTACTCCCGGAAGTTCTTTTCCCTCGATGTATTCGAGCATGGCACCCCCACCGGTCGAAACATAACTCACCTTATCCTTAAGATGATATTTGTTAATTGCAGCGACAGAATCACCGCCTCCTATGAGTGAAAAAGCTCCTTTCTGTGTTGCTTTGGCAACGGCTTCAGCAATGGCTTTTGTTCCTGCAGCAAAATTCTCCATTTCAAAAACTCCCATGGGTCCATTCCACAATATTGTTTTTGAATTTTCTATTATTTCAGTGAATTTTTTTATGCTGTCCGGCCCAATATCAAGGCCCATCCAATCTTCCGGAATTTCATTTACGTCAGCAATCTTTTTATTCGCCAAATTGTCAAATTTATCAGCAATTATTGCATCGGTTGGGAGATAAAGATTGATCCCCAGTTCCTTTGCGCCCTCTACAGTATTTAACGCCAGTTCGAGCAACTCATCTTCAACAAGCGATTTCCCTACTTCGCCCCCAAGTGCTGAAATAAAAGTAAACATCATTCCTCCGCCAACAATCAAATTATCCACCTTACTTAGCAGGTTGTTGATGATCTCAATTTTCCCCGACACTTTCGCCCCGCCAAGTATTGCTGTGTACGGCTTTTGTGCATTATGGAGCACTTTGTCAATACTTCTGACTTCATTCTCCATGATATAACCAAACATTTTATCTTCAGGGAAAAAATTTGCAATTATAGCGGTAGAAGCATGTGCCCTGTGAGCCGTTCCAAAGGCATCATTCATATACACATTACCCAGTGATGCCAGCTTTTTAGTGAAGGCTTCATCACCCTTGGTTTCTTCTTTATAAAAACGAAGGTTCTCAAGCATGAGCACTTCAGCGGGTTGCAGTCCTGCAGCTAGTTCTTTAGCAGAATTCCCGATACAATCGTCAGCAAATTTTACCGGCTTCCCAAGCTGTTTTGTAAGATAGGGAACAATGTGTTTCAGGGAATATTTATCTTCCGGGCCCTCCTTTGGCCTTCCCAGGTGCGACATCAGGATGGCAGAGCCTCCGCCTGAAATAATTTTCTTTATGGTAGGAATTGCAGCGTCTATCCTGCTTGTGTCCGTTATTTCAAACTTATCATTTAAAGGTACATTGAAATCCACCCGCACAAGCACCTTTTTATCTTTAAAATTATAGCTGTCAATATTTTTCATTTGGAGTGTAATTTAAAGTTGATTTTTATTCATCGTTCTCAATCCTATTTTTAAAACTAAAGGCCTATTTGGCGCTCAAAAATACTTAAAAAATAATTTCGTTTATTAATCCTAATTTTACCGCTCAAATTATAACTTATCATAAATGACATATTTTAACGGCACTAAGAAATCAAAAATGCCGAAACAGGAAACCTCAATTTTTGCCGTGATGTCGGCTCTTGCTAATGAGCATAAAGCCATCAACCTGTCGCAGGGATTTCCTGATTTTGAAATTTCTCCCAGGCTGATCAGCCTCGTTCATAAATACATGAAAAAAGGAAAAAATCAGTACGCCCCCATGACCGGCATTCCGGAACTTCGTGAACAAATTGTAAACAAAGTCGAATTGCTTTATGGTGTAAAATATGATTTTCAGAAAGAGGTTAATATAACTGCCGGAGCCACCCAGGCACTGCATACTGCAATTTCTGCCATCGTTGGCGAAGGTGATGAAGTCATTGTGTTTGAACCTGCTTATGATTCTTATGTCCCGGTCGTTAAAATGCACGGCGGCATAGTAAAATTTGCGGAATTGAAACTTCCGGACTATCACATTGATTGGAATGAAGTTAAAAAACTCATTACCAATCACACCCGAATGATCATCATCAATTCTCCTCACAATCCGACAGGAAGTATTTTAAAGGCGGATGATTTGAAAAACCTCGAAAAACTTACCCGCGATACCGACATCATCGTCCTGAGCGATGAAGTTTATGAACACCTGATTTATGATGATATCAGGCATGAGAGTGTTTGCCGGTACCCCGGACTTTTGGAAAGATCTTTCGTCGTCGGTTCATTCGGTAAAACATTTCATGCAACCGGTTGGAAAATGGGATTTGTTCTTGCACCTGAAAATCTGATGGATGAATTCCGGAAGGTTCACCAGTTTGTAGTTTTTGCTTGTAATACCCCGGTTCAATATGCCATTGCTGAATACATGAAAGATCGCACAGTTTATGATAATCTCTGCAATTTTTATCAAAAAAAACGGGATTATTTCACAGGACTTATCAAAAATTCAAGGTTTAATATCATATCTTCCTGCGGTACTTATTTTCAATTGCTGGATTACAGCCGGATAACCGCCGAAACCGAAGTTGAATTTGCCATTCGGATGACCAGTGAATTTAAATTAGCCTCTATCCCGGTTTCTGTTTTTTATCATAACAATACCGACAATAAGGTATTACGCTTTTGTTTTGCAAAAAAGGAAAAAACACTTGATAAAGCTGCTGAAATTCTATGCAGGATTTAAAAATAGTCATTATACAGTCTGATTTGATTTGGGAAAATGCTTACCAAAACCTTAAAAACTTTGACCAGAAGTTAGATATTGTCTCCACTAACCCCGACCTGATCATCCTTCCCGAAATGTTCAGTACCGGCTTTACCATGAATAAGGAATTTGCAGAGACAATGAACGGCAAAACCATAAACTGGCTTAAGTCACAAGCCATAAAAAACAATTGTGTAATTGCCGGTAGTGTTTTAATGGTAGAGAATGAAAAATATTTTAACCGGTTTATTTGGATGAATCCTGATGGAACCTATGAACAATATGATAAAAGACATTTGTTCAGAATGGGAAAGGAACATCAAACCATCACCGGCGGAACAAATAAGAAAATAGTTGAGCACAGGAATTGGAAAATCAATTTGCAGGTTTGCTATGACCTGCGATTCCCTGTTTGGAGTAAGAACAATTATATGAATGGAAAATATGACTTCGATGCTTTGCTTTATATTGCCAACTGGCCTGAAGTTAGAAACCAGGCATATAAATCTCTTCTGGTAGCCCGTGCAATCGAGAACCAGTCGTACGTAATATGGGCAAACCGGGTTGGCTGTGATAATAACAAGATAAATCACACTGGAGATTCTATGGTGATTGACCCGTTTGGCAAAATTATCGCACGGGCTTCGGCAGGAAAAGTAGAAATATTACATGCTGTACTTGTTAGAAAATCGCTCGATGATTTCAGGGAAAACTTTAAGGTTGGTTTGGACTGGGATAATTATACAGTACATGATTAAGGAAAGAGATCATCGAATTCATTTCAATAAATACTCATTTATTTTTTTTAGTATTTGACCTGTCGCACCACAGTTTTTTATGACGAATTCAACACATGTTTCTGAACTTTTTTTGTAAAAGTTACTGTCGTTTAACAGCCTGTTAATAATTGCAGATAATTCGTCGCTGTTTTTAACGGAGAACGCTCCTTCAAAACGAATCAAATCTATGGCTTCCTTAAATTTTTGATAATTCGGACCGAAAATCACCGGTTTCCCAAAGGTTACAGCCTCCAGAATATTGTGAATGCCTTTGCCGAAGCCTCCGCCGATAAAAGCGATATCGCAGTAATGATAAAGCCCGGACAGAATACCGATTGTATCTATAATAAGTATATCTGCCAACCTTACGGAATTTTCATCAGCTTTTGTGTACCTTATCAAATTCAAATGACTGAATTTACTTTCAATGGAAGCAATCCTGCTTTCATGTACCTCGTGAGGAGCAATGATGATTTTTAAATCATTCCGGTCTTCAATTGCTTTTTGAATCAATTCCTCATCCGGAGGCCAGGAACTGCCGAGGAGGAGGATTTTCTTACCCGTTTTGAACAGATCCATTATCGGAAATTCCGTAGTTCGTTTTGACAATTCAAATACCCTGTCAAAGCGGGTATCACCACTTCTCATCACCTGGTTTATACCGATTGATTTCAACAATTCAAGCGAATTTTGGTCCTGTACAAAAAAATATGTAATTTTTTCCAGCTTCTTTCTGAACCAGCCGCCATACCATTTGAAAAAATGCTGATCCTCTCTGAATATTGCCGATATGGTAAATAAAGGTATTTGCAGGCGGTATAGTTCACTAATGTAATTGAACCAGAATTCATACTTAATAAAAATGGCTATTTTGGGCCTGACCAACCTGATAAACTTCCGGGCATTTTTTTTTGTATCAAGAGGCAGGTAATAGATAAAGTCGGCTCCCGAATATTTTTTTCTGACTTCAAAACCCGACGGAGAAAAAAAAGTCAGCAATATTTTATAAGTTGGATTCAATTGACGGAAAGCCTCGATCACAGGTCTCCCCTGTTCAAATTCGCCCAGGGAAGCTGCATGAAACCAGATAATATTCTCAGATGATCCAATTTCGCCGGAGATTCTCTCAAAAAGATTTTTTCTTCCTTTAATCCATTGATCAGCCTTTTTGTTGAAAAGAGAAATCAAATGAATAAAACCGAGGTAAATAAAAATGGTAAGATTGTAAATCAAAGACATTGAAAACTTATTTTTTGATTATTTCATTATCTTCTTTCTTCTATGTTCAATGGTTAATAATAATAGTACTTCTCGGGAAGTCGCCTGAACAAAGGAATGATCCATGCAACCCTTATCCCGGTCAAAGAATCAAATCTTTTTTGCACGGGATCGGGTTCTCCGGTATCAAAATTTACATCCCTCAATGGTTTGGTCCAGGCTTGATTAAACTCGATCCCAGCATAAAAATTCAGCAATTTGCTTTTACTTAAATATAAATAACCCAGAAATTCGCTAATACAAAACCCACCGGTCAAACGATCGTAGCCTTTTTTGTAATCTCCATCTAACTGTGGCGCATTGTTTTGATTTACTTCAATCCTGATCTTGTGTTCAAAGTATCCAGGGCTGCCCGTCACAACAAATCCTGAATTTGGATTTGGGCCTAAGACAGGAATAACCTTGCCTATCCTCCCTGAAATATAATAACCCCGTTCATAAATTGAATAACTTGCAAAATTACCGGCCATACTGATAATATTCCCATCTGCAGTTTTAATATTTCCCATGATCTGATCATCAATTTTAATATCTTTTCCAAACAAGTAAAGATATTCAGCGCCCCAAAGCCAGTTCTTACTGGTCTTCCATAAAAATCCTCCCCCGATGGCTGAATTATTTCCAAACCTGTCACTTAAATCTCCGCCGGGAATCTGATAGGCATAGGAAGCATAGAACATCGGAATGCTTAAAGTGGTATCGGATATACTGGGTTGACCGTACAGGCCAATAATTATAAACAAATGTGTAAAAATCATCAATGATCTCATCTGTCCCTGAATTGAGCAGCAAATATATGAAACTATCGGCGATGCGAATTTGTTATGTATTTTTAGGACGGAATTATAATTGATCGGCTATGAAAAAAAGTTCAACCTTAACTTGCTGGATCGGAATTTTAATTATTGCTTTTTCACCCTGGGAAAGTATAATTTGCCAGGATGAGGCTACATGGTGGAATCAAACTCAACAGTGGGATGGTATTACACCCTGGCAGGAATATATTATATACTCACCCGGATACCTGGGTCCTAATGCATTACCTGTCCCACATTCTCAAAAGGGTATTGTGAAAGATAGCTATGAATTTCAATGCGGGCTTGAAAGTCATTTCAGCAATGGTGATAAAACACAGAATCTTTACCTCGGCTTTTATCTGCCCATAGTTAAGAATTTAATTGCAATCGAATTTTATGGTATCCCCGTTGAGCATTATGATATGGCCGAAACTACAGTGATCGAAAGGCGGGGAAGGCATAAGAATGGCGACGGATTTGCTCCCGGTGATTTGTATTTCAGCACGATTGTCCAAATTTTGAGAAATCGAAAATTACCTGACATTGCTCTGAGAATGGCTTGTAAAACCGCCTCTGGTTCGAAGCTGAGTGATGCCAGATTTACGGATGCCCCGGGATACTTCTTTGATATTTCAACCGGGAAAGATTTGGATTTTCAAAATAGATGGATTAATAAACTCAGATTTTATGGGATGATCGGATTTTATGCCTGGCAAATGAACCTCCCGAATAATCAGCAGAATGATGCAATTCTTTACGGAGCAGGGCTGGATATTTCAATAAATAAATTTCGCATCAATAACGCCATTGAAGGTTACTCCGGATATTTTGGCAATGAAGAGGTCATTGTTGTGAATAAATCAGCTCCTGTAAAATATAATGACCGGCCCCTTGTTTGGAGACTACAATTTACCCGGAAATTAAAAATACTGGATTTAAGTTTGGGATATCAGGCCGGTTTAAATGATTTAAAATATCAATCAATAAATATTTCATTTATATTTCTTCTAAATAGAAATTGAAACTATTTGCTATTAAAATCGTTATGCACTTTCATTGTTAATAAAATAACAATAATGGGTTAAATCTTTGGTAATAACAATATTTAAGTATATTTGCCGCCCGTTAATAGTCAAAAATTGATGTTCATTTACACTAAATTTTTAATAAAGCAAGAATGTCGAATAAAAGTAAGTCTGTCGGATTAATAGGTGCCGGCGCCTGGGGAAAAAATCATCTCAGAACCCTTGAAAAACTTGGAGTGTTAAATTGTGTCCTCGAAGTTTCAGAAGGAATTATTGACCAGCGGAAAAAAGAATTTCCGGATGTTAAGTTCATTGCGGACCTGGATCAACTATTGGCAAATGATAAAATAAAAGGAGTTGTCATTGCTGCTCCGGCAGAAATGCATTATAATTTAACAAAAAAATGTCTGCTTGCGGGAAAAGATGTGCTGGTCGAAAAGCCTTTGGCGCTTAAGGTTACCGAAGGACAGGAATTGGTTGAAATTGCTGATAAAAATAAAAGATTACTCATGGTAGGGCACATCCTGCAGTATCATTCAGCCGTCATTAAACTGAAAAAAATGATTGACGATGGTGAGCTTGGAAAGATCAGGTATATTTATTCGAACAGGCTTAACATCGGGAAACTCAGGACCGAAGAAAACGTACTCTGGAGCTTTGCACCACATGATATTTCTCTGATCCTGATGTTCATGAATGGTGAAGAACCCCTGAGGGTTCAGGCACATGGGGGCTCCTATATTAATAAAGATATTTTTGATACCACCCTTACTACTGTAGAGTTTAAAAATGGCGTTAAGGGTCATGTGTTTGTAAGCTGGCTTCATCCATTTAAAGAGCAAAAGCTTGTAGTGGTAGGATCGGAAAAAATGGTGGTATTTGACGATGTAAGTAAAGAAAAGCTTTTCATTTATCCCCATAAGATTAAATGGCAGCAGGGAAAAATCCCGGTTGCAGAAAAAGCGGATTATACTACCGTTGAGCTCGAACCGAATCAGCCCATGGAAGAAGAATTAAAACATTTTTTAGACTGCATCGAAACGAGGAAATCGCCAAAAACGGATGGCCGGGAAGGCTTAACCGTTTTAAAAATCCTTGAGCAGGCGCAGAGTAAACTTTAATTAATAAAAGATAAAATTAAGATGGAAAAAAAGTATTTTGTGCACGAAAGTGCTTATGTTGATGACAATGTGGAAATAGATGAGGGAACCAAAATCTGGCATTTTTCACATGTTCAGGGCGGATCAAAGATCGGTAAAAATTGTTCTCTGGGTCAGAACGTCAATATCGGCAATAACGTTAAGATTGGTAATAATGTAAAGATTCAGAATAATGTTTCGGTTTACGAAGGGGTGGAACTGGATGATTTTGTTTTTTGTGGCCCTTCGATGGTTTTTACCAACATTTTAAATCCCCGCAGCGAATTCCCGCAAAGGGGGTCGGAATTCTATTTAAAAACAATCGTTAAAAAAAGCGCATCCCTTGGCGCCAATTCTACAATCGTTTGTGGCAGTACCATTGGAAAATATGCCTTTGTGGGAGCCGGATCGGTGGTCACAAAAGATATTCCTGATTATGCCATGGTTTATGGAAATCCGGCGCGCGTAAAAAGCTGGGTTTGTGCCTGCGGTAATAAACTTAAACTGGCTGCTGATGAAAAATCAGAGGGAAAGGCCACCTGCTCAAAGTGCGGAAGACAGTATAGTAAAAAAGGTAATAGTGTTGAACAAATTTAATACATAACAGATATGCAATTTATTGATTTGAAAGCGCAACAGGCAAGGATAAAAAGTAAAATTGATACAAATATCCAGAATGTGTTGTCGCATGGAAATTATATCATGGGACCGGAAGTAAAAGAACTTGAAAAGAAATTAGCCGAATATGCAGGAGTTAAGTTTGCAGTAGGTTGTGCAAGCGGAACGGACGCTTTACTCATGCCATTAATGGCTTATGAAGTCGGCCCGGGGGATGCGATTTTTACAGTTTCCTTTACTTTCATTGCAACGGCTGAAGTTGTTCAGTTGCTGGGTGCAACTCCTGTTTTTGTTGATATTGATGCCAAAACATTTAACATGGATGTTGCGAAGCTCGAAGAAGCCATTATTAAAGTTAAAAACGAAGGCAAGTTCAAACTTAAAGGAATCATTCCGGTTGATTTATTTGGCCAGCCTGCAGATTACGACGAGATCAATGCCCTGGCAAAAAAATACGGGATGTTCGTTCTGGAAGATGCTGCACAGGGTTTTGGCGGGATGTATAAAAACAAAAGGGCTTGCTCTCTTGCGCCTGTCGGAGCTACCAGTTTCTTCCCGGCAAAACCCTTAGGAACTTATGGCGATGGAGGTATGATTTTTACCGACGATGAAGAAATGCACAAAAAGCTGATGTCTATAAGGGTTCATGGACAGGGTTCGGATAAATACAACAATATCAGGATTGGGATTAATGGGAGGCTTGATACCCTGATGGCCGCGATACTTTTACCAAAATTTGAAATATTTGAAGAAGAAATCGGATTAAGGCAAAAAGTGGCAAAAAGGTATAGTGACAGCCTTAATGGTTTTGTTACAACGCCTTTTGTGAAGAATTTCAATATTTCGGCCTGGGCGCAATATTCAATATTGCATCCGGAAAGGGAAAAAATTATGGCAGGACTGAAGGCGGATGGTATTCCTACTGCGGTTTATTATCCGAAACCGCTTCATCTTCAGGATGCTTTTGTCGGTTTGGGCTATAAATACGGTGATCTTCCGGTGAGCGAAGAAATTGCAAAAAGCGTCTTTAGCATTCCAATGCATCCGTACCTTTCTCATGAAGAACAGGATATGGTGATCAACAGCATTAAGAAGCACTCAAAAAATTAATTAAAACGAAACTATTGCACCCTCACCTCTGAAGAAAACCGGCGGTGAGGGTTTTTTTCAATTAAAAACCATAACAAAATGAATGTATATCAAAAACTGATCAATAAAGAAGTCAAATTATCGCTGATCGGATTGGGATATGTCGGACTGCCCATTGCACTTGAATTTGCAAAGAAAGTATCTGTCATAGGATTCGACATCAATGAAAAGCGGGTGAATATGATGAAAAAAGGGTTGGATCCCAGCGAAGAGCTTCCCCCGGAAGCGTTTGATAATTGTGACATTATTTTTACTTCGAACCCGGAAGATTTGAAAGCTGCAGCTTTCCATATCGTGGCTGTTCCCACACCCATTGATAATCATAACATGCCCGATCTTAGCCCGCTGCTTGGTGCAACCCGTACGGTTGGGAAAATCCTGAAGAAAGGCGATTATGTGGTTTATGAATCAACCGTATATCCGGGAGCCACGGAAGAAGACTGTATTCCCATTCTTGAAAACTTATCGGGTTTAAAATTTATTAATGATTTTAAAGTCGGATATTCACCGGAGAGGATCAATCCGGGTGACAGAGAACATACAATCGTGACCATCAGGAAAATTGTTTCCGGATGTGACGATATTTCTCTCGACAACATCGCTAAAACTTATGAAATGGTTGTAAAGGCAGGTGTGCACCGGTCGCCCAGTATGAAGGTAGCAGAAGCGGCAAAAGTGATTGAGAATACACAACGAGATGTCAACATTGCCCTTATGAATGAACTTTCGATTATTTTTAACAGGATGGGAATAAACACCTATGATGTTCTTGAAGCTGCAGGTACGAAGTGGAACTTCCTGAAATTTTATCCGGGCCTGGTCGGAGGGCATTGCATCGGAGTTGATCCCTACTATCTTTCTTATAAAGCGAAAGAATATCGCTATCATACCCAGGTCATCAATTCAGGACGGTTTGTAAATGACTCTATGGGATTTTATATCGCCAAGCAAATAGTTAAAAAGCTTATTGACAAAGGCAAGAAAATATTAAATGCCAAAGTTCTCGTGATGGGAGTTACTTTTAAGGAAGATGTCAGCGATCTCCGGAACTCCAAAGTTGCTGATTTGATAAGTGAGCTTAAATCCTATGGCGTCCTTGTTGAGGTTACTGACCCTAATGCAGAGTCTTCAGAAGTAAAAAAGGAATATGGTTTCGAGCTGGTTGAAGATATTTCAGACGATTACAATGCTGTTGTCGTCGCTGTTTCCCACAAAGAATATAAGGATATGGATGAGGCGTACTTTAAGTCAATCTCAGCTAAAAATGGAATTCTCATTGATGTTAAAGGAATTTACAGAAATAAAATCAAAGAGCTAAGTTACTGGAGTTTATAAAGAAAAGTCCCATGGCCAAAATTCTGGTTACCGGTGGTACGGGTTATATTGGTTCACATACCGTAGTTGAACTTCAACAAAACGGTTTTGAGGTTGTGATTGTGGATAACTTGTCCAATTCTTATGCTGGTGTCATTGATAATATTGAAAAAATAACCGGTATCCGGCCGGGATTTGAGTTGCTTGATTTAAGGGAAGATAAAAAGACAGATGATTTTTTTAACGGGCACCGGGATATTGCAGGGATCATTCATTTTGCCGCTTTAAAAGCAGTGGGTGAATCTGTAGCTGAACCATTGAAATATTATGAAAATAACATTTTATCCCTGGTGAATATTCTCAAAGCCATGAAAAAATACAAGTTGAATAAACTTGTATTTTCGTCTTCATGTACCGTTTACGGACAACCAGATATTTTACCCGTTACGGAAAATGCTCCGGTCAAACAGGCCATGTCGCCTTACGGCCATACCAAACAAATATCTGAAGATATTATTACAAACGTTTGTAATGTTGAGCCGATTCACGGTGTTCTGTTGCGGTATTTTAATCCGATTGGCGCGCATGATTCCGCCTTGATCGGTGAATTGCCCATAGGGATACCCAGCAATCTGGTACCCTTTATCACTCAGACAGCGATTGGAATCAGGGATTATCTGAGGGTCTTCGGCAATGATTACAGTACACCCGACGGCACGGCCATCCGCGATTACATTCATGTTGTTGACCTTGCGAAAGCTCATGTGACTGCCGTAAATCGGTTAATTAACCTGAAGAATAAAAAAAATGTAGAGATTTTTAACCTGGGTAACGGAATGGGATTTTCGGTTCTTGAAGTGATACAATCCTTTGAAAAAATGGCCGGTGTGAAACTGAATTATAAAATTGTGGAGCGACGTCCCGGAGATGTCGAAAAAGTCTGGGCTGATACGTCTTATGCAAATTCCGAGCTGGGATGGAAAGCAGGAAAAAACCTGGACGATATGACGCTTTCGGCGTGGAATTGGGAGTTATATTTGAGAAAAATAAACGTTTATTAATCATTCACCTATGAAAAAAATACTGATCACGGGAGGAGCCGGATTTATAGGATCACATGTAGTTCGCCTGTTTGTGAACAAATATCCTGACTATCAGATTTACAACCTCGATAAACTTACTTATGCCGGTAATCTCGAAAACCTGAAAGACATTGAAAAAAGTCCCAATTATCACTTCATCAAAGGGGATATAGTTGATGCAAAATTTATTGATAAACTTTTTCAGGAAAACCGTTTTGAAGGAGTGATCCATCTCGCAGCCGAGTCGCATGTTGACCGGTCAATAACTGATCCGCTGGAGTTTATTTATACAAATATTGTTGGTACTGTCAATCTTTTAAACGCTTTTAAACAGGTTTGGAAAGGCGATTTGGATGGTAAAAAGTTCTATCATATTTCGACCGATGAAGTTTATGGAACACTTGGTGAAACCGGTTCTTTTACTGAAAAAACTCCGTATGACCCACACAGTCCGTATTCTGCGTCAAAAGCAAGTTCCGATCACCTGGTCAGGGCATATCACGATACTTTTGGATTGCCCGTTGTGATTTCGAATTGTTCAAATAATTATGGTCCGAACCAGTTTCCTGAGAAATTGTTACCGCTTTTTATTCACAACATAAAAAATAATAAACCGCTTCCTGTTTATGGTAAAGGTTTAAACACCAGAGACTGGTTGTATGTAGAAGACCATGCATCAGCCATTGATTTGATCTTTCATCGGGGAAAATCCGGTGAAACCTATAATATCGGTGGCAATAACGAATGGAAGAACATTGATCTGATCCTGAAGCTTTGCGGTATCATGGACAAGAAACTTGGACGAACCCCCGGAACCTCCGAAAAGCTTGTCACGTTTGTAAAGGACAGAGCCGGACATGATCTCCGGTATGCCATAGATTCTTCAAAACTACAGGCAGAGCTGGATTGGAATCCTTCGGTCAATTTTGAACAGGGACTTGAGAAAACGGTTGACTGGTACTTGTCTAATGAAGCCTGGCTGGAAAATGTGACCTCAGGAGATTACCAGAAATATTATGAGGAGCAGTATGGGAAAAGGGAGATTAGAGAAATTAGACATTAGAAATCAGATGTCAGATAGAAGAAAATAAATTTATACAAAAGCAGATTGAGTTTCGACTGTACTATTGATTTTTTTAACCAGGCCCTGTAATACGTTACCGGGACCCACTTCGATAAAAGTGGTTGCCCCGTCAGAAATCATATTCTGAACTGTTTGTGTCCAACGAACCGGTGAGGTTAACTGAGCGACAAGATTTTGCTTAATAAGGCGTGGGTCAGATACGGCTTTCGCGTTTACATTTTGATAAATCGGACAAACAGGTTTGTGGAAATCAGTTTTTTGTATTGCAGCCGCAAGTTCTATTCGCGCAGGCTCCATCAGGGGAGAATGAAAAGCGCCGCCCACTTTTAGCGGTAATGCTCTTCTGGCGCCGGCCTCTTTCAGTTTTTCACAGGCGATTTCAATTCCTTTTATAGAACCGGAGATGACCAACTGTCCCGGGGAATTATAATTTGCCGGAACAACAATTTCATCAATGGACTTCAGAACATCCTCTGCAATATTGTCATCCATTCCGAGGATTGCTGCCATCGTTGAAGGTTCAGCTTCACACGCTTTCTGCATAGCCATTGCCCTTGCAAATACAAGGCGCAATCCATCTTCAAAGGATAAGGTATTGCTGGCAACAAGGGCTGAAAATTCCCCAAGCGAATGGCCGGCAACCATCTCAGGTTTGAATTCATTTCCTAAAATACCTGCTGTGATAACAGAATGTAAAAATATTGCAGGCTGGGTCACTTTTGTCTGACGAAGGTCTTCATCAGAACCGGTAAACATGATCGCTGAAAGGTTAAATCCAAGAATTTTATCTGCTGAGGAAAACATTTCTCTGGCCAGAGAATATTTTTCAAATAACTCTTTACCCATTCCGGCAAATTGCGCCCCCTGTCCGGGAAAAATATATGCTTTCATTGAAGCTCCAATTAGTTTGGCGGCAAAAATAATGAAATAAAAATATTAAATAATCAGGAAAATACTTTACTTTTGCGCCCTGTTAAAAAATTGACTCATATAATATTCAATCAGATGCGTATAAATTTGAGCGCTGTAATAAAAACTTTTTTTGGTATTTTTATTTTGGCAATTTTATTTTCATCCTGTGTTCCTATAAAAAAGCAGATTTATCTTCAGGCCAAAAATGATAGTTTAAAATCGGAATATGTTAATAATAAAATTTTAGATTACAAATTACAGACAGGCAACAATTTATATGTCAAGGTCTTCAGTATTGATGAAAAATCCTACGAATTTTTTAATTTGGGATATGGGGCGTCCGGTAATTTGTACTATGATGCTGCTGTGTATCTGAACAGCTATTACATTGATTCGGAAGGCTATGTTGAATTACCATTTCTTGGAAAGGTCTTTGTTAAAGAATTGACTATAGAAGAAGCAAAAAATAAAATACAGGCTGAAATTGATAAATATCTCAATAAAACTACGATTATAGTTAAACTTGTTAATTATACTGTTACCATTGTTGGAGAGGTATCCAGACCGGGGCAATTCAAGATTTACCAGGACAAGATCAACATTTTTGAAATATTTGCACTTGCTGGTGATTTGACCACCTTTGCCAAAAGAGACGACATCGTTCTGGTTCGAAAAAACGGCAATAAATCGAACATCTATCATATTGATATGCTCCATGATAACCTGCTTGAAGGGGAATATTACTACATCATGCCGAATGACATTATTTATGTATCACCGGTGAAAGGCAAGAATTTTGCTTTTGTTGCATTTCCTTATACCCTTATCATTTCATCTATATCTTTAGGACTCGCCTTATTTGCTATTTTTAAATAAATTTACCTGTGGAAAATATTCAAGACATCATACAGCAGCGGGAAGAAGCTTTTGATTATAAAGCGCTTTTTTTTAAACTATACAAATACTGGTACTTTTTTATCCTGACTATTTTTATTGCAATTCTCATTGCCTTTTTGTTCAATAAATATACTAAACCTATTTATGAGGTTCAAACCACAGTTCTGATCAAGGATGATTTGGCAGCTCCTGACGCACAGACATTGATGGGATTTGGATTCAGGAACAGCCAGCAGAATGTTGAAAATGAGATCGGCAAACTGCAATCTTACACATTGGTGAATTCTGCGGTCCGGAATCTTGACCTGGGCATTTCCTATTTTGAGGAAGATAATTTTATTACGAACGAACTCTATAAAAATTCCCCGTTTCAAATCATTGTGGATTCAACTCATCCTCAGCCCCTCAGCATTAAATTCAAGCTTCTTATCATATCTGATGAAAAATTCAGTCTTGAGGCTGAAGGGAAAGGGATTAATTTATATGATTATGTAAATTTTGAAATGACCACAGATCCTGAAACTTCGCAAAGTATCACTATAAGCATTGACACAACATTTTCCTTTGGACAGTTTGTGACCGATAATTATTATCGTTTTAAAGTCATCCTGACCGAAGAGTATAAATCAGGTATTGATAAAAATAAGAGCTATTTCTTTGTTTTTAATGAGATAGATAAGCTTACATCGCAATTCCGGTCTTTCGAAATAGAACCGATCAAAGAAGAATCTTCCATTCTTAAAATTACTTTAAAAGCCAACAATACCGCTAAATCAGTTGATTTTCTTAATAAACTTACTGAAGTCTATCTGAAACGCGATCTTGATCAGAAGAACCGGGTAGCCGAGAACACCATCATGTTTATTGACAGCCAGTTGGGTGATATTACGGACTCCTTAAATTTTGCCGAGCAGAAATTACAGGATTTCAGGGTTTCGAGGCAGGTGATGGATCTTGATGTACAGGCAACCCAGGTATTTGAGCAGTTAAAGGAGCTTGAAAATGATAAAGCCCATTTAAACCTCCAATCGAAATATTATCAGACATTACAGAATTACATTGTGCAAAATAAGGATCTCACTGATGTTTTGATCACTCCAACAACAATGGGCATAGAAGATCCACTGTTAATTCAGCTAACTTCAGAACTTTCCGGTTATTATACTGAACGTGAAGAGATGCTTTATAATTCAAAGCCTTCGAACCCGATGGTGCAGGCTATAGATAAAAAAATCGAGATGACGGAGACAACCCTTCTTGAAAACATAAACAATATAATAAAAAACTCCGATTTATCACTCAGGGATATTAATTCCAGGATAAAAGTGATTGAAAACAAGATCAATCAGTTACCGGCAACTCAAAGGCAACTGCTTGGGATTGAAAGGAAATTTAAACTGAGTGATGACATGTACACCTATCTTCAGGAGAAAAGGTCGGAAGCGCAGATTACCAAAGCATCCAACGAACCTGACAATGAAGTCATTGATATTGCACGGGATTTTGGAGATACCCCAGTCTATCCGAAAAAGAGCCTGAATTATATGATAGCTTTTATTCTCGGTATTGTACTTCCTGTGATTTATGTGCTTGGGAAAGATTATTTTAACGATAAAATCATTGAACGCAAGGATGTGGAAACAGCAACCAAATTTCCGATCATCGGGCATATCATTCATAGTAATAAAGATACACAGGCGGTGGTTGCAGAATCACCTAAATCATCAATAGCGGAATCATTCAGGTCGGTACGTACCAATTTGCAATTCCTTGCAAAAGGAAAAGATAAGCAAACCATCCTGATCACTTCGGATATGGTCAGTGCCGGTAAGACTTTTTGTGCTATTAACCTGGCTTCAATCTTTGCACTTTACGGAAGGAAAACACTCCTTATCGGGTTTGACCTCCGTAAACCTAAAATTTATAAGGATTTTGGTTTGACCAATACTGAAGGAATCAGTTCCTATCTCATCAACAAAAGCAAGCTTGAAGACATCATGCAGGCTTCACCGATTGACAATCTCGATATCATTATGGCCGGGCCTGTTCCCCCGAATCCCTCGGAATTAATTGCTTCAGAGAAAACCGGAGAATTCTTCCAGAAATTGAAGGAAATTTATGATTACATAGTCATTGATACACCTCCTGTCGGCCTTGTAACAGATGCTTTCCTGCTGATGAAATACACTGACGCAAATATTTTTATTGTCCGTCAAAACTATACCAATAAAAAAGTCTTTACCTCAATTATGACTGACATACAGCAGCGTAGCATGCCGGATATCAGCATTCTCATCAATGACGTTAAACTTACCAAAAACTCGTACGGTTATGGCTATGGTTACGGTTATGGTTACGGCTATGGCTACGGTTATGGCTATGGTTATGGTTACGGTTATGGCTACGGATACGGTTACTATTCTGACGACAAGGAAAAAGAAAAGGATTCTACAGTAAAACGAATATTCAAAAACACTTAGACCGGATTATTAGTTTTTTCTGTGCTATTTTCTCAGCATTTTTAATACTATAGCGGTTCCCTCTTCATTATTAATCATGAATTTTCTTGCAAATCCTGGTAAATATTAACAATTAGCTTTATGAGAAATTGTTGTTTAATTTGTGCAAGTAAGTTTTGGTTAAAAAAGCGCCGTAGGTGCAAAATTATGGTAGAAAGAAAGCGCAACGATTTATAAGAGCCTCGCAGAAGCGGCATTATTGATGACGAAATCATTCATAAAATTCAAAAATATTGATTAAAATTCCAGAGATATATTTGAATAATTATGGGGCTATATTTTATTTTGATGTGCTGGCTTAGATTAATTGATAATGAGTTCTTTTTAAAGTTAATAAAAATAGAATAAAGAATTTTGCCCGTAGGGCAT
>JAGVPB010000003.1 GCA_020052415.1 Bacteroidales bacterium
ACAGAAGATAGAGATGATCGTATATCTCGATACAAGCAGTCTCGTAAAATTGTATGTTGAAGAAAACGGCTCTGCTGACGTAGCCGTGTTGATAAAATCATCCGATGTAGTTGCCACTTCATTGATTGCCTATGCTGAGGCAAGAGCGGCTTTTGCTCGAAAATTTCGTGAGGAAGCTTTCACTTCTAAGGAATACAATCGTCTGCTTACGTCTTTCAATAAGGACTGGGATTCTTATCTTGTAGTAAAAGTTACAAAAGATCTTGTTCGGATGGCAGGGGATCTTGCTGAACGTTATGCCTTAAGAGGTTATGATGCGATTCACCTTGCCTCATCCATGACACTGCAGCAGGAATTATCATCCCCGATCATCTTTTCATGTTTTGATAAAAACCTTCAAAAAGCTTCTGAACGTGAGAATCTCGGCCAACCTTAAATTAAAAATCCGACACTAAGAATTCAAAATTGAAAAAAATATCGTCACTATTTACTTGTCACTAAGGAAAGCTATGAGCTATCAGCTATGAACTATGAGCCTTTTTCGCTTTTCAATCCGAAATTCGATATTCGCAATCCGCAACAGACCTAATACTGCTTGTTTTCATACAAAAAACATTATAAAGTACATATGAGGTAAAGATATGGAAAAGATAATAAAGATTCGTCTTGAAAAACTGCCCGAGGGTGTATATTTAGCGACATCTAATGATATACAGGGTTTCGTTGCCCAAGGCAGGACAATTACTGAAACCCTGGAGATTGCTCGTGATGTAGCCCGCAAACTTCTGGAGTTGCAGAAAGGGATTTCTTCTAATTTACAAACAGTTCAAAACTCGTTTGAATATCCTCTAATCATAGGTATATAAAGATATGGGGTCCCTCTCGGGATTCAAATACCGCACAATTACACAGAGACTAAAGATATTTGGATTTCGTTTCTTACGTCAAGCAGCAGGAAGCCATGAAATCTGGTACAATGAAAAAACAAATCTGTTACACAACTATTCCCAACCATACAGGAGACATGCCTGAAGGAACATTGCGGGCAATTTTGAAACAAGCTGGGATTTCGCCAGAGGAATTTTTAAACATAAAGAAAGTGAAGCGCAGCCAGACTAACTCAACAAATTAAACCAATGGGACAAGGATATTTTTCAATCCTAAATTCGCAATTCAACATCCCTGGCCCAGACCGCAGTGCGGATCGCACCAGGGCAGGCCGAAATTCGCAATTTTATTCTCTCGTCACTATTTACTCGTCACTCGTCACTTGTTACTCAAGGAAACCTTGAACGTAGACCATTGAACTTTTTTCCCGTTCCCCATTCCCTACTTGACACTTGACCTGTTTATGAACTAAATTTGGTTATATTAAAATCAAGCGAGGTTGCATATGAAATTGTCTAGCCAAATAAAACCGATCAGCTACCTGAAGGCCCACGCCGCCGAGATCGTGCGAAATATGGGCGAGCAGCGGAAACCGCTCGTTATTACGCAGAACGGCGAGGCCAAGATCGTCATGCAGGACATTGAAAGTTACGAGCAAACCCAGGAAACAATGGCTCTTTTAAAAATCCTGGCGCTCGGCAATCGTCAAGTCCAGGAAGGCAAGGTCGAACCCGCAACCGATGTAATCAAGCGCCTACGCGAGCACCAAAAAGGCCGTTAATGCCATTCACGGTTTTTCTGACTGCCGACGCTGCACGTGACCTTGAAGAACTTTACTATTACATATCCATGCATGATGCGCCTGGTAAAGCAGACTACGTGCTTGAAAGGATAGAGAAAGTTTTTCACAGTCTGTCCGAATCCCCCGAGCGTGGTTCGTATCCGAAAGAATTGCTAGCATTAGGAATTCGTGACTACCGCGAGGTCTTTTTTAAACCTTACCGGGTGATCTATCGGGTCATAGGCAGTAAAGTGCACGTCTTACTGATTGTTGATGGACATCGCGATATGCAGGTGCTGTTGCAACGAAGACTTCTGGATGCTTAAATATAGAGCTTTGAATAACCTCCTTGAACGATGGAGTTTAAGGGCTACCCACATATGGGCGATTCGACGGCTTATTTGAAAAGTGCCTGTCACTATTTGTTCCCTAGTTTCTAATATGTATTTAAATTCAAAATCCGAAATCCGAATTTCGCAATTCGAAATGTTTCCCTCGTCACTTGTCACCCAAAGAAGCTATTTAACCATTTGACGACTTAACTACTTAACCATTTACAGACCAGCCAGTGTATTTTTGTAGCAATTTGTGGTATAAGCTTTGGTAAGACACAATAATGAGAGGTTATAAAATGCCCTTAGCAAAAAAAATAGAAACAGTTACTTTTCCTCTGAATGTATTCGCTACTGCAGATACAAAGGAAGATCTTGAGGACTGGCTTCTCTCGCAAAATCCTGAATTTATAAAAAAGATGAGAAAAGCAAAAAAAGAAGACCTTCAGAGTAAAGGCAAAAATTGGGAATCTCTCAAAGAAGACCTATGCATAGGATAATATTCCTATCAGACGCAGAAAGATCGTTCAGAAGGCTTGATCCGCCAACACGAAAAAAGATTGCACAAAAAATTGATTGGCTTGCAGAAAATGCTGACAAGATTATACATCATTTCCTTACTTCTTTGCCTGATGATCTAAGGGGACTCTGCAGAGTAAGATCTGGCGATTACCGAATTCTCTATTGGTTTTATGCTGAATCCAAAGTCATTAAGATCTATGAGATAAAACATAGGAGTAAAGTTTACCGTTCTATACAGAAATAGTGGAGTCTAATAAAACAAATCGGACCAATGCAACCAATTGAACCAATGAAACTATGTCATCCAACCAATCCGAAATGGTTTTATTATGTGTTTTCTAAATTCGAAATCCGAAATGCCCCTATCTCGCAATTCGCAATCCGAAATGCCTTTTCTCGTCACTTATTTGACAAGACAAATGAAATAACCTAAATATACTAATAACAAGGAGCAATTAATATGGCGCACGCAATAAAGATAGAGATTAGGCCAGAAGAAATTATTGAGGCAGTAAAGAGGATGCAGAAGACGGAAAGAGAATCTTTTTTGGAAGACCTTCTTGCTGCTGCATCACCCGATTACCTCGAAAGCATTAAAGAGGCTCGATCAGATTATAAGGAAGGAAGAGTAAAATCTCACAAAGAGGTTTTTGGTCATTGAGATACCGGCTTATCTACACTCAGCGAGCTGTCAAAGATATTCAGAAGTTAGATTCAAGCATAAAACAGCGCATAGGGAAAACACTTTTGAGGTATGAGGAAGATCCGGTAAAATACGCGGAAAAATTAATAGACTCAGAAATGGGAAGTTATCGATTTAGGGTGGGAGATTACAGAATTATATTTGATCTCGAAAAAGACCGGATCGTGGTTTTACGAATAGGTCACAGAAGAGAGATCTACAAGAAAAAGTGACCAAAAACTCAAAATTTAGAATTATGGATGATTCCTCTTCCCCTCGCTCCTCGTTCCTATTTCCTCAAACCTCAATCCTGCTTTTCCCTCGTCACTATTTACTCGTCACTCGTCACTGTTTTTTTCAATCCGCAATTCGCAATCCGCAATGTCTTTCTCCAGCTACGAACTATGAGCCAAATTAAGCCATGGACGAAAAGATATTAGACAAAATTCTTAGCGGGTTATCTGATAAAAATATACGATTTGATGACCTAAAAAAGCTCTTGACCGATTTAGGATTTTCTATGAGAATAAAAGGAAGCCATTACATCTTTTACAAAGAAGGAATTGATGAAATCGTTAATCTACAACCACAAAGAGATGGAAAGGCAAAGATATATCAAGTAAAACAGGCAAGAAATATTATTATGAAGTATAAGCTTCACAAGGAGTTTCAATATGTATAAGTATGAGATTATCGTTTATTGGAGTGATGAAGACCGGTTGTATGTGGCTGAAGTTCCCGAGCTTCCCGGATGTATGGCTGATGGAAAAACCTACCAAGAGGCAATAAAGAATGCTCAGATTGTTATCTCAGAATGGCTTGAAACAGCAGAGAGCATGGGAAGAGAAATCCCTCAGCCTAAAGGCAAGCTCGCCTACGCATAGGACACTGAGGTCATTAAGAATCTTTCCCCGATTTCTTTAGTAACTAAAACTCAAAACTAAAAATTCACAATTAAAAATTTTATGAAACTCGTCACTTGTCACTCGTTACTCGTCACTGATATAGGCTATCAGCTACGAGCCATGAACCAAAGAAAGCTATCAGCCATCAGCTATGAACTATGAGCTAATAAGAACTATCAGCCATGAGCTATAAGCTATCAACAATGATGCCCGTCAAGGATAAAGATCTGACCCCAAGACCTGCATGAAGATTTACATTATTTGCGTTATATGATAGGTCTGGAGTTGGAGGGATAAAATGAAGTCAGGAGCCTCAAAAAGAGTTAACTTTGAACGCTTACCTATGGATGCAAGGAAAGAGTTGATGGATTTTTATGAGTATTTGCTCGCTAAACACGGAAAAGCACAAGGGCGAGAGATTTCCTCTCAGAAGAGGAAGGATCGTTTTTTTGAATCTGTGAAAAATCACACATTTAATCTTCCCGGGGAATACAGGTTCGATAGAGAAGAGATGCATGAAAGGTAAGGTCTTTGTAGATACCAACCTTTGGGTATACTTGTATTCTGACAAACCCAAAGCCGATAGGGTACGATCTCTTCTCGATAAACATTTTGCAGAGTTGATTATTAGCACACAGGTGCTCGGGGAACTCTTTAATGTACTTGTAAAGAAAGGGTTTAAGTCCAAAGAAAAGGCACAAGAGATCATTTCTGATTTGGTAGAAAATTTTAGAGTGATAGAGATCGACAAATCATTCGTATTAAAAGGTATTGAGATTAGCATTGAGTATGGATACTCTTATTGGGACAGTCTAATAATAGCGTCAGCCTTGGAGAATGATTGTTCGACCCTTTTTACTGAGGATATGCATCATGGGCAACTTATTGAGAGAAAGTTGAAAATTTCTGACCCATTTAAGGATATTGCACCATAATAGAACCTAGAATATTGCACAACGATTTATGTCCCTAATCTCCACTCAATTACTTAACCATTTATCGATTTTTCGAAATCCGACATTCGAAATCCGAAATCCCTGGCCAAGACCGCAGTGCGGATCGCACCAGGGCAGGCCGAAATGTCTTTTTCGATGCTCAATAAATTCAATATGTTATCTTTAAAAAAGTGCCTGTCACCATTACCTTACAAAGAGAAAATAAAAGAAAGGCTGGCAGGGAAATAGTCGGGCTGAAAATGAAATTGATATTCAATAAAATTAATAAGTTACCACTTTAAAAGTGCCTGTCACCATTACCATACCATTACCATAGGTCCTTGAGCTATGAGCCATGAACTATGAGCTAATAAGAACTATCAGCTATCAGCCAACTTGATGTATTTAAATTCAAAATTCGAAATTCGCAATTCGCAATTCGAAATGCTTTTCTCGTTTCCCGCATTTCTCGCATATGTTTGAAGGATAAAGATCTGACCCCAAGACCACTCATACCATCAAATAAGAATCTGAAAATATGAATTGAGCAAAATGAAGGTTAAATATTCACAGCACATTGAACATAGACTGCGCTTGAGAGGTATAGATTCTAATCTACCCCAAACGATATATGAACAGGCCGAAGAGAGATATTTTGACGAAGAGACCCAATATTATATAGCTGTAATGAAGCACCAGCTTTATGGCAAAATGAGAGATATTATGGTAGCCTACAGCATTGAAGGCGGTCTCATAACATTGATTACAATACATGCCTTGAAAGAAGGCCAGAAACAGAATAGAGTCAGGTCAGGAAGATGGAGGAAAATCAAATGAGAGATTTTAAGGTAATGTATGATGAGAAAGAGGATATCCTCTACCTTGCAAAAGAAGGTAAAGAGGAAGAATCCATTGAAATTGCTCCTGGAATAAACATGGAACTTGATGGTAAAGGAAATCTTATCGGAGTAGAGATTTTCAAGGCCTCGCTCATGTTTAAGGGTGTGATAGGAAAAATGGAGAAAAAACTGCAGGCTGCATAATATCTCTTCCTATTCACTTTTCACGTTTCACAAATTACGATTTACGACTTACAAATCACGAATCACGAATCCCGAATTACGATTCACGGTTTCTTAGGTATTGCTTTTTACTCTGAATCCTTTTATCATTTAATAGCCAAGGGAAAAATAGGAGAAACCAATGTTAACTGAGTATATAGAAGAGGCATTAGAAAGAGCACGATACGAAATTATTGATGACGAAGAACCCTACTATGGAGAAGTTCCTGACCTCAGGGGTGTCTGGGCTGCAGGCAAAACGCTTGAGGAGTGCCGAAAAAAGCTTAAGGACGTGATAGAGGGCTGGCTCATTATCAGCCTAAGAAAAGGGATACCTATTCCAAAGCTTGGCGATTGGACTGTAAAGGATCTCAAGGTCGCAGGGATGTAAATGTCCAGGATAAGTCCTGTATCCCTTAGTGAGCTAATAAAAAGGCTGAGAGAGTTTGGTTTTGAGGGACCTTATAGTGGAGGCAAACATTCATATATGATCAAAGGAAATTTGAGACTTACAGTACCGAACCCTCATAAAAAAGAAATTGGCGTGGATTTGTTGACGAGGATATTGAATCAAGCAGACATTACAAAGAAGGAATGGTTAACAAAGACATAATTCCAAAATCCCTGGCCCAGACCGCAGTGCGGATCGCACCAGGGCAGGCCGAAATGTCTCTTTCGATGCTCAATAAATTCAATATGTTATCTTTAAAAAAGTGCCTGTCACCATTACCTTTCCGTCAAGGATAAAGATCTGACCCATCAAAACCCAGACATCAAAATTAAAAGCAAAATAACCGTTTATCAACTTTATGTCCTTCGAAAACAATAAGCGCATAGCCAAAAACACCTTAATGCTCTACATGCGGATGCTGCTCACAATGACAGTATCGTTATACACCGTACGAATTGTGCTCAACACCTTGGGGGTTGAAAATTACGGTATTTATAATGTAGTGGGTGGTTTTGTTACCATGCTAAGTTTTTTAAACAGTTCAATGGCATCGTCCACCTACCGTTTCTTGTCTTTTGAAATTGGCAGAAAGGATTTAACTCAATTTACGCGGGTTTTTAGCATGAGCGTAAACATTCATTTCATCATCGCATTGATAATATTCATCCTCGCCGAAACTGTTGGACTATGGTTTGTTAATACTCAATTAATTATTCCTGCTGAACGATTGGTAGCAGCTAATTGGGTGTATCAATTTTCAATATTGGCATTTGTGGTTAATATAGTGAGCGCGCCCTACAATGCGGTCATTATAGTCCATGAAAGGATGAATGTATTTGCATGGGTAAGCATAGTTGACGTAAGTTTAAAACTGCTCATGGTATTCATGCTTCAATTGTCTGGCTTTGATAAGCTGAGATTTTATGCCATTATGATGTTTGGTGTCGCATTGATTATTCAGATTATTTATAGAATCTATTGTAGCCGTAATTTTCCGGAAAGCAAGTACAGTTTTTTTTGGCATAAGCCTTTATTCAAAACACTAACCAGTTATGCTTCATGGAACCTTTGGGGTCATGTGGCAGGCGTAACGTATGACCAGGGTGTGAACGTTCTACTGAACATTTTCTTTGGTCCGGCAGTAAACGCGGCCAGGGGCATTGCCTATCAAGCACAAGGAGCAATAAATGGTTTTACACAAAATTTTCAAATGGCCATGAACCCCCAAATTATAAAATCTTTCGCTTCAAATGATTTGAAATATATGCACCAGTTGATTTTTCATGGTGCCAAGTATTCTTTTTTTTTACTTTTCGCCTTGTCGCTCCCCATCCTATTGGAGACCGAAAACATCCTTAAACTATGGCTGAAAATTGTTCCGGAATACACCGTAATCTTCACCCAGTTGGTAATCATTAATGCTTTAATAAACAGTATTTCAGGGCCCTTAATGACGGCCGCACAAGCTTCCGGGAAAATCAAACTCTACCAAGGAATGGTTGGGGGGTTGTTATTATTAATCCTTCCGATTTCCTACTTGTTTTTAAAACTCGGTTTTTCACCACAGGTAACTTTATATATAAGTATCTCATTTTCAATTGTTGCATTTTTTACAAGACTAATTATTGTAAGCAATCTTGTCCAAATTAAGGTCAAAGATTTTCTCTTAAATGTATTATTAAAAGCAATAATAGTTTGTTTTGTTGCTATTATTTTGCCTATGAGTATTTGTTTGATAATTGAAGAATCTTTATATAGTTTGATCATTGTAGGCTTAACTTCAATTATAAGCACTATAGGTACAATTTACCTAATAGGATTAAATAAAAACGAAAAAGATTATTTTTTACAGGCTGTAAAAAAAGCTGGTCAAAGATTATTTAAAAAATGAAATGGGAATATATTTATAAAACTCAATCATGATAAAAATTCTTTTCGTTATACTAATTATTTCTTTGTTGGTTAACTCACTGTTCTTTATAATTGATATATTACCAGTGATTAAAAGAATTATACTTAGAGAACGATTACAACTAATTTATTTAAGCTCCAAACACAGCAACCTTGATATTGAAGAGCTTATTGTTAAACAAGCTTTAGG
>JAGVPB010000004.1 GCA_020052415.1 Bacteroidales bacterium
CCTCCCTGATATACAGAATTAATGTGTCATTCTGAGCGAAGCGAAGAATCTGGAAAATAAATTTTTCCCATTGACGAGTAAAAACAATACTATTTAAAAATTTAAACAGTCTCTCTAACTTTACAAATAATTTTTTCATTATATTAAAATCTTTGTTATTTTTGAACCCGCTTTATTTATCACAAGAATTGATTTTTAATAAAATATAAATCTAAAAACTTTATTTTCAATAATTAAAATTTTATAGACATGAGAAAACTTCTATTCATTATTGGTTTGATGTTCTGTGCAGGTATGATCTTCGCACAAACTGCTACTTTGAAAATTGGTACAATTTATGACCCCGCCCCGGGTCCGGTGGTTGTACCTATTACTTTGGAAGCCCTTGACAATCCTGTTTTGGGCAACAACCTGATTTCATCATGGGGATGGTACATTTCTTATGATGCAAATGTTTTGGGTGATAATGTTGTTTTTAATTTTAACCCGGTATTTCCACAAGCAAATTATCTGACCAATATTGTTCAGGATAATCCGTCACCCGGCATTAATACCATTGCAATCATTTATGCATCCGCTGTCAGCAGCCCGGGGACAGTAGGTATGACGATTCTCGATATGACATTTACTTATGCATCAGGAAATTCTGACATTGAATGGACGGGTTTGAGTGGATTTGTCACCAATATGGCAGATGATGAAGGAAATGAATTTTTACTTACATTAATTGACGGCTATGTTGGAGCAATGCCTTACAATATTCTTTTTCAGGTTACGGATAATGTAGGAACACCACTGCAGGATGCTATGGTGACTGTTGGTACGGAATCCATTTTGACTGATGTTAACGGGGAAGCCACCTTCATGAGGACAAACGGCACTTATGGATATGCTGTTACTAAAACCGGATATATAACTGTAACAAATAATTTTACAATTGCAGGAGCAGATATTACAGTGCCGGTTGTAATGAATCCTGTTGGAACCGAATTTGATGTCACATTTCATGTTACCGATGGAACGAATGACCTTCAGGATGCATTGGTAACTGTTGGTTCTCAAACAGCTTTAACCGACGCAACCGGAATGGCAACCATCAGTCTTGCCAACGGAAATTATAATTATAACGTAACAAAGTTCGGGTATTCACCTGCTTCAGGTGCGTTTACGGTTGCCAACGCTCCTCAGACCATTGACGTCATCCTTACTCCCCTGCCCCAATACAACATCACATTCCATGTTACATCAGGTGGAAATAACGTTGAAGGCGCTTCGATTGATATTCCCGGTGTTGGAACCATGCTTACCGATATTAACGGTAACGCGGTTTTCAGCCTTATTGACGGCTTTTATAATTATACCATCACAAAAACAGGATATGTTACAAAAACAGGTTCAACAACTGTGGCCGGTGCTCCTTTTACAATCGAAGAAACTTTAATCCCGTTGTATGAAGTTACTTTCCATGTAACTTCCGGTGGTGCCGACCTTGCTGGCGCTTCAGTAACTGTTGGAACGGCGACTGTGGTAACAAATGCATCCGGTATAGCAATCTTCAACCTGGAGAATGGTAATTATGCTTATACTGTGACCAAGACAGGGTACAATGACGCAAGCGGTAATTTCACAGTTGCCAGCGCTCCAATGACTATCGATGTAGCAATGACTGAAATTGAATACGCTGTTACCTTCCATGTTACCGATCTCGTTAACAATAATCTAGAGGGTGTACTGGTCTCAATTGACAATGGCGAGTTCGGAACAACTGATATTAATGGTAATGTAGTGATCATGCTTTCAAACGGAAATTATGTATATACTGCAACAAAAATTGGTTATTATCAGGAACAGGATGTTTTTGATGTTTTGGGCGCTCCATTAACAGTAGAGATAGATATGACACCAGAGCCTACTTTTGCAATAACCTTTCATGTTACTGCATTGGTAGGAGGAGCAAACCTTGCAGGAGCTGAAGTAACAGTGGGTACTGAAACGATTACAACCAATGGATTCGGTATTGCTGTTTTTAACCTTCCTAACGGCAATTACAACTATAATGTCGAATTGCTTGGTTATGACCCAGAAACCGGTGCATTTAACGTGGTCAATGCTGCTATGACAATTGAGGTTCCGATGGAATTAACAGAGTGGCCGGTAACAGTTCATGTGACTGCTTTAGTAGGAGGAGCAAATCTTGCAGGAGTATCAGTTGATATTAATGGTACAGTCGTGCTGACTGGTATAAACGGAAATGCTTTATTTAATCTTGTAAATGGCACCTATACATATACGGCTACCCTTGCAGGTTATTTTCCTGAAACCGGACAGATTATTGTAAACAATGGAGCCCTGACCGTTGAGGTAGAAATGGAATTTATGGGATGGGAAACTACTTTCCATTGCATTTCGGGCGGAGTTGGATTAGCAGGAGTTGCAGTAACATGTAATGATACGACAATTACCACAAATGCGAATGGAGATGCTTTGTTCTATCTTCAGAATGGCACTTATCCCTATTCTGCATTCAAACCCGGGTATATAGTAAATACAGGAACGGTTACTGTAGATAGCGCTGCCCAGCAGAAGAACGTCCTGATGGTGTCTCAGAATCTTACTTTCCATTGCTCATCAGGAGGCGCAAATATTTCGGGAGTTGCAGTTACCATTCCCGGAGTTGGTACTCAAACTTCTGCCGCCAATGGAAACGCTGTATTCAGCATACTTCCCGACGGAACCTATAATTATACTGCCACCAAGGCCGGTTATATTGATAAAGCAGGGACAGTGATCATGAGTAATGCTTCTCAAACGATTCAATTGTATATGCAGTGCGTGGTAACTTTTGAAGTATGGCATGCAGGTTCTCCTGTGGAAGGAGCAACTGT
Organism: Bacteroidales bacterium; assembly: GCA_020052415.1. Classification (GTDB taxonomy): domain Bacteria; phylum Bacteroidota; class Bacteroidia; order Bacteroidales; family JAADJA01; genus JAADJA01. The sequence goes on from JAGVPB010000004.1 coordinate 2,886, forward strand.
TATCTGTAACGATTCAACTTTAGTAACAAATGCAAGCGGAATAGTAATATTCAATTTTGAAAATGGCACTTATACCTATAATGTTACTTCGGTTTTCGGTAATGCGGATGGTCAAATTACTGTAAATGGTGCCCCATTGACTGAAGTTGTTAATATAGATGGTATTGATGAATTTACAGCTAATAATATAAAGGTATATCCAAACCCGTCACAGGGAAATTTCTTCATCGAAATGGGTGAACTCAATGGTTCAAACGGTGATGTAACGGTTTATAACCTAACAGGCAATGTGGTTTACACATCCGCTTTGCAGGATATTAAAAACAATAAGATTGATCTTTCTGCTCAGCAGGCGGGATCATACATTCTGCAGATCAGGATTGATGGTAAGAAACTTGAAAAAGTGATTATTATTCGTTAATAAAGTTTTAATTAGTGAAACACGAAAGGCTGCGGGTTGCAGCCTTTTGTGTTTTATTTTTTTTAGTAAAAAAATTAATTAGCCCGTAGGGCTTAAATATCAATAGAATAAATAAAAAAAATACATTCATTGCCCGTTGGGCATTAACATGAAAGGAGCTAATATGGCAAACACCTTTAGGCAATGTTTTTCCCCATACGGGGAAAATGATTTTTGTTTATAATTAATCTTCTATGGATATGTATGCCCTGATGGGCAAAAATGTAATTGTAATTACTAAAAGTTAACAATAGAATTTCACAGTTGGATTTTGTATTGAAGTTCTAAACGCATTGCTCTCTCAGGAAATAATCCCACAATGGATCTTTTGGCGGATCGGCTTCAATCTTCATCCGTTCACCATTCACAGGATGTATAAAATCAACTCTGCGGGCATGAAGATGGATCGAAGCATCAGGATTTGACCTGGGGAAGCCGTATTTTAGGTCACCCTTTATCGGGCAACCGATGTGAGCCAGTTGCGCCCTGATCTGGTGATGGCGGCCCGTGAGCAGTTCGACTTCAAGAAGATGGTACTTATCGCTGCTTTTTAAAAGACGGTAAATCAGTTCTGCTTTTTTTGCATCCTTCCTCTTTTCCGAAACAATAAAGGATTTATTTTTTTCCTGGTCTCTGAAAAGATAATGAGTAAGATGTCCGGTTATTTCTGCCGGCCGGTCTTTAACAACAGCCCAATAGATTTTTTTTATCTCACGATTTTTCAGCATTTCATTTAATCGTGACAGCGCTTTGGAAGTGCGTGCAAAAATCACCACACCACTTACCGGCCGGTCAATACGATGTACTACACCAAGGAATACATCTCCCGGTTTATTGTATTTTTTCTTAATATACTTTTTGATTATTTCACTTAAAGGTTCATCAGCGGTCTTGTCCCCCTGCACTATTTGGGATGTGTGCTTATTGACAATTATCAGGTGATTGTCTTCGTAGAGGATGTTAATTGGTTTCAGGTTCAATGTTTCAGGTTTCAGGTTTGAAGTTCCGGGTTCTGAGTTCTGTGTTCTGAGTTTGTATCCGACAATATCTAATTTCTAATATCTAATTTCTCAAATCTCACTTCTCAATACTGCTCCCTTTCATTCGGGAAGCTGACTGATTTCACATCGTCAATGTAAGCAGTTACCGAGCCTTTGATCTCCTCACTCAGATTGTGATACCTTCTCAAAAAACGGGGAGAGAATTTTGTCGTGATCCCAAGCATATCATGAAGGACCAGCACCTGTCCGTCAACTCCGCTCCCTGCCCCTATTCCTATGGTCGGTATCCTGGTTTCATTTGTAACTTGGGTAGCGAGAAGTGCAGGGATTTTTTCAAGTACGATCCCGAAACATCCTGCCTCTTCCAGGCAATGTGCATCCTTGATCAGCTTTTCGGCTTCATCGGATTCAGTAGCCCTTACGACATAGGTTCCGAATTTATGAATAGACTGGGGAGTCAGGCCAAGGTGTCCCATAACCGGAATGCCGGCAGATAAAATGCGCTTAACCGATTCTATGACTTCTTCTCCTCCTTCGATTTTAATTGCGTTTGCTCCGGCTTCTTTCATGATACGAATGGCTGAATTAAGCGCTTCGATGGAATTTCCCTGGTAAGTTCCAAAGGGCAGATCAACTACGACCAGCGCCCTTGTAACCGCGCGCATGACAGATGAAGCATGGTAGATCATATCATTCAGCGTAATGGGAAGTGTGGTTTTATGCCCGGCCATGACATTCGATGCGGAATCGCCAACGAGAATCACATCTATTCCGGCATCATCGAGGATTTTTGCCATGGAATAATCGTAAGCCGTAAGCATGGCGATCTTCTCGCCTTTTAATTTCATTTCCTGCAACACATGCGTGGTGATTTTTGTATAGTATTGCCTCGAATCTGTTGTCTTTTGCATACCCAATTTTTTACAAAACTACAAAGAATTTAGTTTGGAGTTTGGAGTTCGAAGTTTGAAGTTGTTTTTAAAAAGTTTTAGTTTAAGAATTACAGGCTCAGAATAATTATATTTACATTTGCCTCCCATTCCTATTGATAAAATATTATGGATAAAATTAAATCTGGTGTTTTGATTTTTATAACCGCGTTTGTCATTGGTTCTTGTGAGACTGATTTTCCCATCATTACCGAATGGAAGGATATCACTGTAGTTTATGGCCTCCTCGACCAGAAAGATTCGGTTCAGTATATTAAAATAAATAAAGCATTTCTCGGTGAGGGCAATGCCTTAACTTTTGCACAGGAATATGATTCGGTAAATTATCCGTTCCCCCTGAACGTATGGATTGAAGAGATCAATGAAAACGGGCAATGGGTTCAGACCATTAATTTTGATACGATCACAACCTATAAGCCGGAAGACATCAATGCTGTTTTTCCGACCGGAGCTCAGCTCGTTTACAAGGGAAGCCCTGCAACATATTATGAAATTCACTATATAGTTGAACCGCCGAATGATACTATAGGATTTGAAAAGATATGGCTAAATGAAAAAAGCACCTATAAACTATTTATTCAATATCCGGATTCCTCAAAGCTCATAACCTCGGAAACATATTTGGTTCAGGATTTTGATATAACAAAACCATTTCCCGGCAGCACAACAATTAAGTTTGTGACCGCCCCGGCTTTACCTTACGAAATTTCCTGGGCAATGGCTCCAAATGATGTTTTCAATTTTAAATATGAAATAGAACTGGTATTCCATTATGAGGAACTCACCTTTGACAACCAGCTCATCCAAAGAACGCTGAACCTCGCATCTGGCGTTGTTTACCCGCAAAGCGGATCAGATGAACTATATTATTACTTCTGGGATAACAACTTTTTTTCTTCCTGTGAAGATCAGATACCCTACGCTGATCCCACGTTAGAATCAAATATCAAGGAACGTCATTCAGGGAATGTGGATATTATAGTTTCTTCAGCGGCCGGGGAATTTAATCTTTTCATGCAGGTTTATGAACCTTCCACGAGCATCGTTCAGGAAAAACCGCCTTATACCAATATCGTGAATGGAATTGGCATTTTTTCAGCACGTTATAAAAAAACAGAAAGCAAGGATTTGAATGCTGAAACATTAAACGATCTGAAAGCTATAAATAATAATATCTTAAAGTTTGAGTTTTGAAATTTTGTTTCGAACTCCTCATTAAAATAATAATTAACTCACTATCCTTCAATTTCCGGCAAATTCATGTTTATTCTGCCTTTTTGTCATTGTAAGAACCTTATTTAACCTCCCGCTTTTTAACCGGTTTAATATTTTCTCAGTTTGCGATTTAACGCAGTCAGCGCACTTCGTGTTATTCCTTATAAGTTTCCAACCTAAGACCGTGTAGTTGTCAATCATTTGGCATAATGATTGAAATGCGTGGCTGTCACTTAAAAAAATTCAACTTTAAAATAGTCAAAAAAATATAACATGGGTAAAATAATTGGAATAGATCTCGGAACAACCAATTCATGTGTTGCTGTAATGGAGGGTAATGAACCTGTTGTAATTCCCAACAGTGAAGGAAGGCGAACAACACCTTCTATTGTCGCATTTACCGAAAATGGTGAACGTAAAGTGGGTGATCCTGCCAAAAGACAGGCTATCACCAATCCCACAAAAACTATATTTTCCATAAAACGGTTCATGGGTGAAACATTTGACCGGGTCACCAAAGAAGTTTCGAGGGTTCCTTATATAGTAAAGAAAGGGGACAATAACACACCCCGCGTTGAAATTGACAACCGTCAGTATTCACCACAGGAGATTTCGGCAATGATCCTTCAGAAAATGAAGAAAACAGCGGAAGATTATCTTGGCCAGGAAGTTACCGAGGCGGTTATTACAGTACCAGCTTACTTTAGCGATTCGCAGCGCCAGGCAACAAAAGAAGCCGGCGAAATTGCAGGACTGACAGTAAAAAGGATCATCAATGAGCCTACCGCAGCCTCACTTGCTTATGGTTTGGATAAAAAAAATAAAGATATTACAGTTGCCGTATATGATTTGGGAGGCGGAACATTTGATATTTCCATTCTCGAGTTGGGAGATGGTGTATTCGAAGTGAAATCAACCAATGGCAATACCCACCTTGGCGGTGATGATTTTGATCAAAAGGTGATTGACTGGCTTGCCGATGAATTTAAATCTGACGAAGGAATTGATTTGCGAAAAGATCCTATGGCTTTGCAACGGTTGAAAGAAGCAGCCGAAAAAGCGAAGATTGAATTATCCAGTTCATCCGAAACGGAAATTAATCTACCCTACATAATGCCGGTAAATGGAATACCAAAACACCTCGTGAGGAAATTATCGAGGTCGAAATTTGATCAACTGACCGATGACCTTGTCAGGGCAACCATTGATCCTTGCAAACAGGCTTTGAAAGATGCCGGTATGCAAACATCCGATATTGATGAGGTTATTCTTGTTGGCGGATCAACCCGTACTCCTTCCATCCAGAAGATGGTTCAGGATTTCTTTGGAAAAGTTCCTTCGAAAGGTGTAAATCCGGATGAAGTAGTTGCAGTTGGAGCAGCAATACAGGGTGGGGTTCTAACAGGCGAGGTGAAAGATGTCCTTTTGCTTGATGTTACTCCATTATCGCTTGGTATTGAAACGCTCGGAGGAGTCATGACCAGACTGATTGAGTCGAATACTACTATCCCCACAAAAAAATCTGAAACTTTTTCAACCGCTGCTGACAGCCAGACTTCTGTCGAAATACATATACTTCAGGGAGAACGGCCAATGGCCAATCAGAATAAAAGCATCGGAAGATTCCATTTGGATGGTCTTCCGCCCGCGCCCCGTGGCATTCCTCAGATTGAAGTTACTTTCGATATTGATGCCAATGGGATTTTGCATGTAACGGCACGTGATAAGGCTACCGGAAAATCTCAGAATATCAGGATTGAAGCTTCATCGGGCCTGACGGATTCCGAAATTAAAAAAATGAAGGATGAGGCTGCAGCCAATGCTGAAACCGATAAAAGGGCTAAAGAAGAGATTGACAAATTGAACGGTGCTGATGCTTTGATCTTTTCAACGGAAAAACAATTGAAGGAATATGGTGATAAAATTCCGGCGGATAAAAAGGGTCCGATCGAAAAAGCGTTGCTTGATTTAAAGGAAGCTCATAAAAATAAAAACCTTGCCGGTATTGATAAATATATGGCCGAATTGAATGCTGCCTGGCAGGTAGCCAGTCAGGAAATGTACCAGGCTGCCCAGCAGCAGGAAGGACCACAACCAGGCAGTCAGCAAGGCGGGGGAGATAACAGCGGTAATTCTTCTTCAAAAAGTGATGAGGTAACGGATGTTGACTTTGAAGAAGTAAAGGACGATAAATAATAAACAGGGAGCCGGTAAAAAGCCGGCTTTTTTTATTCTTCTTCCCGTAGTTTTTCTTTAATCCTTGAGGTCAGGATATCAATCGCGATCTGGTTTTTCCCGCCTTCAGGAATTATGATGTCGGCATATCGCTTGTTTGGTTCAATAAAAAGCAGGTGCATAGGTCTTACAAACCGTTCGTAATGTTCAAGTACTTCCCTGAACGAACGACCTCTTTCCTCAATATCACGCCAGATAATCCGCATGAGCCGGTCATCCGGATCGGCATCAACGTACACTTTAATGTCGAGCTTACGCCTCAGACGAATATTTGTCAAAATCAGAATTCCCTCTATAATCACAACTTTTTTAGGCTCCATGGGTATGGTTTCACTTGCCCTTGCACAAGTGAGATATGAATAAATGGGCATCCCTATTGGTTTACCGGCTTTCAGCAATTCGATGTGCTCTACCAGCAAACTGAATTCGATGGATGAGGGATGGTCGAAATTGATCTTTGCCCTTTCTTCGGGTGAAAGATGGCCGTTGTCGCGGTAATAATTATCCTGCGAGATCACTGCTACAGAATTTTTAGGTAAACTTTTAACAATCTTTTTTACAACAGTTGATTTACCTGAACCCGAACCGCCTGCTATGCCTATGATTAACATGAGAATTGACTAAAATTTGGATTGACTAAATTGACAAAAATGACAAAAATTATTTGAATGAAATGTATTTATAGCTCCATAACTTTAAGGGTGCGGGGAGTTTTCCACATCCCTCTTGTAAAATCAGGGAATTGCATCGGCCATCCACCACTGGCAATTGATTTTTCGCTTAATCCGGTAACAGCGCTCAGCACGGCTGCATCATAAACATCCATATCGGGTTCTATACCATTCAATAAAGCATTGATCAACCGGTAATCCTCAAGGTAATCCATCCCGCCATGCCCGGAACCGGCAGTTTCATTCTCCATTTGCTGCCATAATGGATGATAAAATTCATCTTTATAGCTTTCCAAATCTTCCCACGTGTGAGCCGGGCTTCTGCCTTCGATATGAATTTTCGGATCAGGATATTTCTGAACGATCCCGTTTGTTCCCTGGATCAGGATGTCCCGGCTGTACGGACGTGGATTACTGGTATCATGTGTTACCATTATTGTTTCTCCGTTCATGGTTCTGATCATGGTTGAAACCACATCACTGAGTACAAATTCTTCTTTTGCCTGCGGGCTTTCCAAACCAAAAAGATCGAGTGCATATTTGTGCTGTCCCCGTGATTTTGTACCAAATGAAACGAGATAATCAAAATAATTTCCCCTGTTGATACCGAGGCATTGGGCAACCGGTCCGAGACCATGAGTCGGATATAAATCACCATCATGCTTCATTGAATGTGTCCTGCGCCAGACACCCTCGCCATTCATATCATGTTTGACAGCTCTTAAATCATGAAGATAACCGCACCGGGCATGAAGGATTTCGCCAAGGATTCCTCTTTTAACCATGTTCAGGATGATCATTTCTTCGCGGTCGTAATTGCAGTTCTCCATCATAATGCAATGTTTGCCGGTATGCTCGGATGCTTCGATTAACTGCCAGCATTCGGCGATGGTCAACGCTGCCGGAACTTCGGTAGCCGCATGTTTACCTGTTTTCATTGCTTCAAGGCATACCGGTACATGCCATTCCCAGGGTGTTGCAGTAAAAACCAGGTCAATATCATCCCTCTGGCACATCCGATTGAAATCCAATTCACCTTTCGAATAGCCTTCGGGTTTTGGAAATCCTGCTTCCACTGCCATATTCTGAGCACGAACCACTCTGTCCTCAATAATATCGCAAACAGCAACAATTTCACATCCTTTAATTTTCAGGAAATTGCTTACATGTGAAGTTCCCATTCCCCCGACACCTACCATTCCAATTCTCACTTTATCAAGTTTATTTGGTTTGAAAGGGTAATTGTTCAGTGCCGGTAGGACAGCTTCGGCTTCGCTGGAAAATGCCAGGTTTCCTAAGGCAATCCCCAGACCGGCCTGGGCACTTTTTTTTAAAAAACGACGTCGGTCAAAACTACTTTTCATTTATTAATATCAATTTGAATAATTAAACTTACATGAATTGTGTCGACTGAATGACCAAAAGTAAATAATTTTTCAATCAGGATTTGGCTGGGGCAAGATAGGAACAGGAAAATCATTTTTTACCACAAAATTCCATCAGCACTCCAAAGGTTGATTTTGGATGTAAGAAGCCAATATTCAATCCTTCGGCTCCTTTCCTTGGATTTTTATCAATGAGCTGAACACCATTTTTTTCAGCCTCAGAGAGAGCTCTAGTAACATCTTCCTGGGCAAATGCAATATGATGGATTCCCTCCCCTTTTTTTTCGATGAATTTTCCGATGGGTCCCTCAGGATCGGTGGACTCCAGCAATTCTATTTTTGTTTTACCGATCATAAAAAAAGCGGTCTTCACTTTCTGATCCTTTACCTCTTCGATAGAATAGCATTCCAATCCAAGTACATTTTCATAGAACCTTATCGCTTCTTCAAGATTTTTTACAGCAATTCCTATGTGTTCAATATGAGTAGGTTTCATCACTTTTTTATTTAACAACCTATTGCAAAAGTATTAATTTTCATTGTTGATGATATTGTGGGCTAAAGCCCTTTTAACCTGCGCCATTTCAAAGAGGCTGTCTCAAAAGTCTTTTTTGAGTTACACAGTCATACTGAGCCCGACGAAGTATGATTGATTTTCAGCCCAATACACATTTCGACAAGCTCAATGTGACCGACTTTTTTGACTTTTGAGACAGCCTCTTATGGATAAAACCCGTAATCAATGAAATAAGTCAAAGTTGTGAATCATGCGGGATAAGTCATAGTTTGAAACTAACAGGAATAATCATTTTTGTATTCACAGCGCTACCATGCTGCATTCCTGGCTTCCATTTTCCGCTGCTGAGTTTCATTACACGCAAAGCCTCCTTATCAAGCAAGGAATGGACACTCCTTTTAATATTTATTTCGGATATTGTTCCATCTTTGTTAACAACAAATTCAATATAAACTGTTCCCATTATTCCCTTCTCCGCAGCTTCTTTCGGATATTTCAGGTTGGCTTTAAGGAAAGACTGAAACGCCAGATCCCCGCCAATAAATTCAGGCTGGCTTTCTGTGATTGTGAAGACAGGTTCATTTTCATCCGAAAATTCAAAGCTTACCTCTTGCAGACAATCAACTGCAGAATATCGGGTTTGAGAAGAATTACCCATTTTCATTGACATTGCAGAATAATAATTTTCTCCTACTGCATTGTTGCTCACTCCAGGAGGCAACGGCAATGGCTGCTTTACTTCAATCAGTTGTCCGTTTTTATTTCTGATTTCTGAATCTATCGCAACAAAAGAAGTGTAGTTTGTAAGCAAGTCATATTTGAGGCCAAGAGCAGTAATTTCATTCACCAGTTCCTCAGACTGTTCACAGCTTGCATAATCATCGAACAATCTGATTTTTTCCCTTGCCCAAAGTAACCGGATAGCTGAATTTTCCTTTGATGGTGAATATTCTGCAAGGTCAAGCCTTTGATTAATTCCCCATCCTCCTGTTGTACCGCTCAGGTCAATAAAACCCGACGGATTTCCCCTGTATTTACCAAAAACCAGAACAGGCCTTTCCGAAAAAACATCAGGAGCTTCAAGGGGTTCTACATCATAGACTTCGATACCTTTGAACTGGATTTTTATATTCGTCAGCACGGGATTGCTGACATACTTCCTGAATTTTTCCGCCATCCTGCTCGCTTCACTCTGACTTGCAGCAATAAAGGGAAGCCCATTGCCTGCATGAGCCATTCCTTCGATCAGGTAACGATCAACCGAGCTTCCAATCCCAAAAGGAAAGAAATTAGCATTGCCCAAATTTTTACGGATAAGGTCGAAGGCTTCTTTTTCAACAGTCACATAACCATCAGTGGCAATTATAAATGTTCTCGAAAAGTTTTCAGTACCGCTCAGAGCCAATGCCCTCCTGAGTGCCGGTAATAATTCTGTACCTCCTCCCCCATTTTGTTTTTCAATGAAATCAATTGCCTTTTTTATATTCTGCTGATTGGCATCGAGAGAATAATCCGAAAGTATTTCATTACCACCTGCAAATAAAATTACATTAAACTTATCAGTATTCCTGAGGTTGCTGATGAGATCTTTCAGTAATGATTTTGAAACCTCAAGCGGAAATCCCGACATGGAACCGGAAACATCAACGATGAAAACATATTCCCGCAGCGGAATATTTTCAGGTTTTACCTGTTTAGGTGGTTGTATCATTGCCAGAAAGAAATTTTCTTCCCTGCCTTCATATAGCAAAAGGCCCGATGCAATCTGGTCGCCTTTCAATTTATATTTCAAAATGAAATCCCTGTTCCCACCAAACTTTTCATCTTCTTTAAGGCCGACCTTGACCTTTTCTTTACCGGTAAAATTAATGTCTGCATGGTGTGTGGTACAGGTCACATCACTCACAGGGATTCCGGCATTCAGGCTGACCGAAAGATCAAAAGTGTAATATGGAAGTTGTCCTTCCGGTGTATAGGGATTTGACACCCATAATTCGTTTGCACTTGCAAGCTTTTCCGGAGTATTTGAGTAGCGTGGCCCGACCACTGTCGGATAGACAAATTCATAGACACCATCCTCAGGAATTAAAAGTTCCGTATATCTCAATTCAACTTTTATCTCATCTCCGGGCATGATGTTGGCAACATTCATTTGAAAAACATTCGGCCGCTGCTGTTCAAGCAGGCTTGCACTATAACCGTTTTGTTTTGCTTCTTCGTAATCCTGCCTGGCCTTATCCTTTTTTTCAATTTTTGCTTCAATGATTCTTTCACCGATGGTCATTTTCATTCCGTAAACTGCCGCCCGTGTAGAGGCCGGGAAAATATAAATAGCCTCTATGGCTTGATTCCCGCTGTTTTTATAAACCTGGGTCACCAGTATATCCGCGATCACACCGGCAATATTCACATTTGCATTCGTTGATTTCAAAGGTAACTGATCGGTTCCCGGCTTATCGGATTGAATAAAGAAATAGGGAGAGAGGGTTTTGTCGGAGCCTTGTTCCGTTTGACTGATTCCGTTATAGGAACCGGCAATTAATAATGCCAGACCGATTAAAAGGATTTTTGCTGATTTTACTTTCATGATTTCATAGTTTTTATTATTTAATGCATTAAGTTAAATTTAACCGGAAGCACCATCTGGACATTTACCGTTTTCGTCCTTTGTTTACCGGGATTCCATTTGGGCATGTTTGTTACGACACGAAGTGCTTCTTCATCACATCCACCACCAATGCCTCTTTGTACAAATACATCCCTGATGCTTCCGTCTTCCCAAACAATAAAATTCATATAAACCGTTCCGGATATGCCTGTTTCAACTGCTAACCGCGGATATTTCAAATTATCCAAAAGGTATTTTTGTAAAGCTGCGTATCCACCAGGGAAAGATGGTTGTTCCTCAACCACTTTAAATACCACAGGTTCTTCGGTGAATTCTTCGGGTTCATCAATATTGATCAGGTTCAGAACATTTTGTGTTTTGTCGGGGTCTTCAAAAATAATTTCGATGATGTCCTCAGGTTCTGAATTATCAATAACACTAAAATTAACCGGCTGAACTTTAGGAATCGGAATCAGGGGTTTATTATCTTCCTGAACCGTAATTTTTACAATCTCCTCTATTTCATAGTTTTCGTTTGAAAAGAGTTTTTCGATTGAATATGCTTTTTCCGACCGCCATTCAAAAGCAGCCAGAACAACAGATAAACTCACAACGAGTCCGATCTGGAAAAACAGCGTACGCTTATGCTCAAGGTTCGCTTTTTCTGATTTTTTGATTTTCATAACATTTTGTTTTAAAGGTTGAACTTTTTAAAATCTCATAATTTGGATGCCGGACTTATAATTATTCCATAAATTAGCAAAGAATTTTTTGGCATTTGTAATAAACCCCTGTGGTATAATGTTTGCAACTTTGAGGGATAAAGCTGGATCAAATGATTCTTAAATCTATTTTTAAATCAAAAAAAGAAAATGACCTTCGCAATTATGCGGACGGAGAATTGATCAGGGCTTTTAAAACAAATCATGGCAATGCCTTCCTCGAAGAAATATTCAACAGGTACAGCCATCTTGTATTCGGCGTTTGCATGAAATACCTGAAAAATGAAGATGAAAGCAAGGATGCTGTAATGCAAATTTTCGAAAACCTCATAGAGATACTAAGAAAACAGGAAGTTGAGAATTTCAGAAGCTGGATATACACCGTTTCGAAAAATCATTGCCTGATCATATTGCGAAAACAAAAATCCACAGAAAATGTAAGGTCGGGATATTTCGAAAAAGTTCACACCGAAATTATGGAATCCACGGATGTTTATCATCAGCATAACAAAACGGATTTGAATGAAAAACTACCGCATCTTCAGCCTGCCATTGAAAAACTCAATGAAGAACAGCGCAAGTGTATAGAATTACTATATTTACACGATAAATCGTATCAGGAAGTATCGTCACTTACTGGCTATAGTTTAAAACAGGTGAAAAGCTTTATTCAAAACGGAAAGAGAAATCTCAGAATTTATCTTGAAAACAAATGAGTTCGGAAACAAAATATAAAACGTTGTTCAGTCCTTCGGGCTGTCTGACGCTGGAGGCTATGAACCGCTATCAGGCATCGGAACTTACTGAGTCGGAAAAGAGAGAAATTGATGACCATCTTAATGGTTGTGAATTGTGTTGTGATGCTCTTGAAGGATTACGTCTGATTACGGACCGCGACAAACTGAATTCAATTGTTTCAGAGATCAATAAAAACCTGAGGAAAAATCTCATCACTGAAACCGGGACTGTCAATCCCATTTACCAGGAATCCGGCATGAAGTATTTGTATTTTGCAGTTGCTGCCTCGGTTTTACTACTGATAGCTGTTTTTTCCTATCTGAATTTTTATTCACCGATTAAGGAAACACAATTGTCAGTTTTATCTCCCGCTGATTATGAAATTCAGATTCCGGATTTGCCTGTCCCGAAATTGCCAAAACAACAATCTCAGGAATCAGCAATTAAGCTTTCCGAACAAATACCGGCTGATGAAATTAAACAGACTTCGGTCAATCAGCAAAAGCCAGGGAAAGTAAAATCAGGATCAGACGAAAAATCTGAAAATTTCAAACCTGCAATAGCTGAACTCAAAAGCAGCGACACTTTACTGACAGAAACATACGCAAACGGAGAAAACATTACTGTTCTCACCGAAAATAAGGAATCAGAACCAACAAATGTTGCTATAGCCAGCACTCAGCCGGTCGAATATTATTTAGGCGGAGTTATCATCGAGGCTGAAAATTCAGGCATTGTATTATCTGATATGAGTATTTCAAACAAATCGGCTGAAACAATGACAAATAATGGTTTGACCAGCGAATCCGGGAAGAGAAAAAATATAAATTCGGAAAGGCCGGCAAACAAAAGGAAAAACGAAGAAAAAACTAACAACAATAAAGTGTTAGACGAAATTAACGAAAAGGCTCAACCCTCAAATGTAAATTCTGAGAATATCAGCCATTTTTTCCGAACCATAGATACAATGCCGGTTTTTCCAGGAGGAGATGTAGCCAGGACTGAGTTTCTTAAAAAACATCTTCAATATCCTCAGGCAGCAAGAATTCAGGGATTTGAGGGAACAATTTACATCTCATTTATTGTTGAAGAAACCGGAAAAATCACATCAGTCGAAATCCAGAAAGGCCTGGAGGAAGAATGTAATAGAGCCGCAGTCAGAGCTGTACAGTCCATGCCCGACTGGCAACCAGGTTATTTTGAAGGAAAAGCGATAAGAGTAAGGTTTACAATGCCTATTACTTTTCAGTTAAAGTGATGGGATTGACTGACATTTTTATCATTTCTTTCGTTGACAGTAATCCGCATGCCGCTTCAATATCCTGTCCACGGGATGCCCTTAGGGTTGTTCGTATTCCTTTTTTATTCAATCCAACCATAAACGCTTCAATCGTTTTGAGGTCGGATGATTCAAAGTCCGAACCGGGAATGGCATGAAACCGGATGAGGTTTATTCGGCAACGGATACGGTTTAAGATACGTGCAAGCTGGTTGATATGCCTTGGTGTATCATTGATATTTTTAAACATGATATATTCGAATGATACCCTCCGCTGCCTTCCTAAATCATACTTTCTGATGACATTCAGTACTTCTTCAATCGGATGGTTATTCTGAACCGGCATCAGCATCCTTCTTTCATCGTCGAAAGGCGAATGAAGGCTGACCGCCAGATGGCAGTTGCTTTCTTCAATGAACCGGATCATGGGTCCGATTACTCCAATAGTTGAAACCGTAATCCGACGCGGACTCATTGCAAAACCCCATTCGGAGGTCAGTATTTCAAGGCTCTGCATTACATTTTGAAAATTATCCATCGGTTCGCCCATTCCCATATAAACGATGTTGGTGAGTTGATCTCTTTCGGGAAGGCTTTTTACCTGGTTGACGATTTCACCCGTAGTCAGGTTGCCCATGAATCCCTGCCTGCCGGTCATACAGAAAACGCATCCCATACGGCAGCCAACCTGAGAGGAAACGCAAAGTGTTGCCCTGTCCTGATCAGGTATAAAAGCCGACTCGATAAACCTGTTGTTATTTACAGGAAATAAATATTTTTTTGTGCCATCAGCAGATATGCTTACGGACGAGTGCTGTTGAACACCTAAAGAAAAATTATCTTCAAGCAGTTGCCTGGTCTTTTTCGACAGGTTGGACATCTCATCAATGGATGAAATATTTTTTTTGTAAAGCCAGTCACTGATTTGCCGTGCAGAATATGCCGGCAATTCAAGCTGCTTTACCAGTTGAACCAATTGATCAAATGTTTTTCCAAACAGGACTTCCTTCATGTTCTTTTAATAAAATCAGTGCAAAGATAATACTTGAACCCACTCCGAAAAGTTTCGGGGAACGTCTGTGCGAAGGCGGAGCCTGAAGCAATCTGTTGATCTATAAGACATACAGATTGCTTCACTACGTTCGCAATGACAAATAATGACTTTTCGGAGTGGACTCATACTTAAAACTCCGAACTGCTCAATCAATTACTTATGTTCAGCAATAACAAATTTTTGTAAATTTATCAGCTAAATAATTCAATGTAAAACTCTCAAAATATTATATCATGAACTTTCTTGTCGCCGTTGATTTTTCGGATGTAACTGATAAAATAGTAAATATCGTAAAATCCGTAGCCTTAAATACAAATGCCAGCATTTGGTTAATTCATGTGGTACAACCCGAGCCCGATTTTATTGGTTATGAAGTTGGACCACCGAGCCACAGACATATTATCGCACAAAAATTTCAGGAAAAGCATGTTCAGATACAGGAATTAGCCGAAAGCCTGAACAAAGATGGCCTTACCGTAACTCCATTACTGGTTCAGGGACCCACTGTGGAGACGATCATGAGTGAGGCTGAAAAACTCAAACCGGATATAATCATTACCGGTTCGCACGGACATGGTGCTATGAGCCATTTATTAATGGGAAGCGTGAGCAAAGGAATCTTAAGAAAATCATCAGTTCCGGTATTGGTTGTTCCATCGGGACATTAACAGATTCTTTAAAGGATAAAGTTAAACTGCTTTGATATTAGGATCCTTTGGCTCTTTGAATACTCATTCAAACGCGCTGATGCCTGTAATGTCATTCCCGGTAATTAACAAATGAATATCGTGGGTGCCTTCATAGGTTATCACCGACTCCAGGTTCATGATATGACGCATGACCGGGAAATCGCCGGTGATGCCCATTGCTCCCAGAATTTGTCTTGATTGGCGCGCAACATTCGACGCCATTTCCACATTGTTTCTTTTTGCCATCGAAATTTGAGCTGCAGAAACTTTACCCTGATTTTTCAGCTCACCCAACCGAAAGGCTATAAGTTGCCCTTTGGTAATTTCCGTCAGCATTTCCGCCAGTTTTTTTTGGGTTAGCTGAAATGAGGCTATGGGTTTATTGAACTGTTTACGTTCAAGGGAGTATTTCAAGGCTGTATTGTAGCAATCCATAGCAGCGCCAAGAGCGCCCCAGGCAATACCGTACCTTGCAGAGTTCAGACAACTTAAAGGACCTTTCAATCCGCTTATACCAGGAAGCAAATTTTCTTTAGGAATCTTAACATTGTCAAAAACCAATTCACCTGTAATTGATGCCCTCAACGACCATTTACCATGCGTTTCGGGAGTCGTAAATCCGGGCATGCCTTTCTCAGCGATCAATCCTCTCACAATATTCTTTTCATCTTTTGCCCAAACAATTGCAATATCTGCTATGGATGAATTGGTGATCCACATTTTCGAACCATTCAGCAAAACGTGGTTGCCCTGATCTGTTATTCTTGTTTCCATGCTTCCGGGATCGGAGCCGTGATTGGGCTCGGTAAGGCCAAAGCAACCGATGATCTCTCCCTTTGCCAGCGAAGGCAAATATTTTTTCTTTTGTGCTTCCGTACCATATTCAAATATAGGGAACATCACCAGCGAAGTTTGAACTGAAGCTGCCGACCGGATTGCCGAATCGCCTCTCTCCAGTTCCGTCATAATGACTCCATACGAAATGTAATCCAGTCCGGCTCCACCATATTCAACAGGTATAAACGGTCCGAATGCGCCGATTTCTCCAAGTTCTCTGAACAAGCCAATTGGAAAATGATGTTTTTGAGCGGCTTCCTCAATAACTGGAATGACCGATTTGTTTACCCAGTCGCGGATAGAAGACCGGATGATCTTGTGCTCAGCAGTCAACAGATCATCAATAAAAAAATAGTCGGGAGGAGTATAAGAGTACATTGCATTAAAATTTTGGTAAAGATAGAAAAGAGGATTAAGCCCCAGATTAAAGGATTAAGAAAAAGTGAATAATGAATGGCCTGTATTAACTGGCAATGTTTAGCTGAGTACCGCGAATTGATTGCCAAAGAATATAAGCACTACGGCTATCTACCTGTTAAAGTTTGATATAAAGTTGTAAGTGCCCTCCAAGACCGAGTTCAACTATTTTTTGAAGTGTAGAAAGGCGAACTTCCTTTATATTATTTTCAATTTTAGAAATGTATCCTTTGTTTGTTCCACATTTCTGCGCTAATTCTTCCTGTGTCATTCCTTTTTCAATTCGGGCTTGCTGGATAAGAAACCCAAGTTTAAAGGGTTCATATCCTTTCTCAAACTTGTCACGTTTGGAAGTTCCGGTTTTACCATATTGTTCTTCAACAAATTGGTCGAGCGATTTTAAATTACTTTTCTGTTTCATATTCTTTTTTAATTTTTATTGCTTGTTATAGAAGTCAGCAAAATAGCCCTTATAAAAAAACACTGATCTTATTTTCTTATTACTCATGGGTTGCAAAGATAGGTAATGTTGTCCGAATGTACAACTTTATTTTTGAGCAATCGAAATTTTGTCTGAAAGTCGGTTAGGACGGTTTCTGAGAACCGTGAACTGAGAACCGAGTTGCCACAGATTCACAGATTAAAGGGTTATGAATAAATGAATAATGAATGACCAGTTTTAACCGCAATGTTTAACTGAGAACCGTGAACTGAGAACAGAATTGCCACAGATTCACAGATTAAAGGTTAAGAATAAGTGAATAATGAATGGCCTGTATTAAACGGCAATCTTTATTAGTTGCCGGGTTGGCTAATTAAGACACAAGTGATGCTTGCGCACGAGGCTATGCTTGAACACTTGTGGCAGCAAGGCTGTTAGCCTTTCGTGGCTTTGT
The DNA here is from genome assembly GCA_020052415.1 of Bacteroidales bacterium. Lineage (GTDB taxonomy): Bacteria > Bacteroidota > Bacteroidia > Bacteroidales > JAADJA01 > JAADJA01. The sequence goes on from JAGVPB010000004.1 coordinate 20,560, forward strand.
TTTCAAGGATTATCTCAATTCCATTTTTCTCTATCTCGCAGGCAAAAGGATTCATGGCGTTAAAATCCTTTTCTCCAATTGGATGAGGTTTAATTCTCAAATCTATCTTTCTTCTTAATCTCATAAGCAGCATCTGGGTTGAAAAGAAATTGGTCATGTTTTCAAGCACCAATGCTATGTCAATATCGCTTTCTTCCCGTTCCTTACCTTTTGCGTATGAACCATATTAATATACCTTCTTCAACCCCAGGTCCTCAGGGATTTGAGAAATGTATTTCCGTGCTGTTCCTATAATTGCCGAATTAACCATGTCCTGATATTTTCAATTCTGGCAGCCCATAAATTAGTAAACTCTTTGGTGCAGAGTTTATAGAAATCGGATTACTATTCTTGTGGAGCATAAGGGAATCGAACCCTTGACCTTTAGACTGCCAGTCTAACGCTCTAGCCAACTGAGCTAATGCCCCTTTACAATTTCAAATGAACAAGCCGCTATAAGAACCGCGCAAAAGTATAAATTTACCGGCAAATAAAATATTGTTTTATGAAGCGGTTATTTGCAGCAATCAAAATACATCCTTCTCCGGAGTTAATAAGAATTTATACCGAATTACAAAATTCCCTGCGGATCAACAATATAAAATGGGTGGACGTAAATAATATCCACATCACCCTGAAATTTTTCGGAGAAACTGAAGAATCAAGGATCAGTGAAATTAATAATGCACTGGCTGAGGTTGCATCTCAAAACTCATCCTTCGTTATTAATCTTAAAAATTCAGGAATTTTCGGGAGCTCTTACAATCCGCGCGTGGTCTGGTTCGGAATTGAAAAAAATCCTTCCCTGGAAAAGCTGGCGGTGGAAGTTCTTGAAACCATGGATAAAACCGGATTTGAGAAGGACAGGCAAAACTTTGTTCCTCATCTTACTGTTGGCAGGATTAAACAGGTAAAAGACAGGAGAATTTTTCAGGAAGTAATTGACAAGTATAGAACTGTTGACGTTCAGGAGGAAAAAGTTGACAGGTTTTTACTTTTTGAGAGTATTCTCAAGCCACGCGGACCGGAATACAGGATACTCGAAACCTTCCTTTTAAAATAAAAAAAAGCCTGCATAAAAAGCAAGCCTTTAATGTAAGGGATATTAAACCTGATTCATTTCTTTTCGTTTTCCTCTTTAAACATTTTGCGGGCAAGAAAATAGTTCAAGAGGAGGGCTACGCCACCGAAAAGAAAGATCATTGAAAAATATGCGGCTTCCGGCGCCTCAATAAATGGGCCAGTGGCAGCAAGAATGCTCCCGATTAAAATGCCCAACGCAATGCCTATGAGTAGCAATCCATATTTCAGGGAATATTCGTTTTTTCCCTTAGGGGCAGCAAAAAATACGGAGGCATCAACTCCTTTTTCAAGCATCGCCATTCGTTCTTTCCTCCTGATGCCTAAATATACGATGGCTACAATTGCTCCAAAAATTACCATTAATACTAAAACCGGTGTTAAATCGCTCATAACATGATGTTTTAAATGTTCATTAATTTTACTTTCAAAAACTTTGACGCCTTTAATAATTATCGGTTACAATAAAATTTTTGTTTGATGAGTAGTGTGTATCAAACACATTCTTATTAAAGCAGAAAATTAAAATACAAAATAAGAAATGTTTAATCAGAAATAATATCTAACCACACATAAAGTATTATTATCATTGTAACCGCTTATAGGTTTACCCGTCTAAATTAAAAATGATGGATCAGGGCGACAATTTTTATATTGATAAAGTTTTGAAAAATGACCTTAATGCCTATTCGGTTCTGGTTGACAGGCATAAGGACATGGTTTATTCCATCGCACTGAAGATTCTTAAAAACAGGGAGGATGCAGAGGAACTGGCGCAGGACGTATTTATGAAAGCATACCAGTCGCTCAAATCCTTCAAAAGAGAATCGAAGTTTTCGACCTGGCTTTATAGAATTGCATATAATTCAGCTATTTCAAAGACAAGGAAAAAACAATTTATAACAACAGACCTCGATTATAATATCGTGGAGAATTATTCAATAGATGAAATTAAAGAGGATGTTGAGCGTCTCAGTGATGACGAACAGAAAAAAATAGTAAATACGATTCTCGAAAAATTAAACCCCGAAGAAAGTATTCTAATTACGTTATTTTATTTTAGTGAAAAAACGACTGAAGACATAAGCATCATTACGGGTTTATCACAGTCGAATGTAAAAGTCAGATTGCACCGTTTGAGAAAGCGCTTGCTGACTGAAGTGCAATCGCAAATTCAAAAAAGTAATAAGGAGATATTCAGATGATAAATAACAGGGACAATACCGATGATTTTCTTAAAGGTTTTATACAGAAATCGGGTTTGGAAAGCCCTTCGGATGGATTTACGAGCCGGGTTATCAGGAAGATTGAGAATGAAGTTGCTGAGCAACCATTGCAAATGAATATTTACCGAAAACTACGCAGCTGGTATATTGTGATATTTTCAGGTATAGCAGCGGTCGCATATACTGTTTATTATTTTATCCATAGCAACTTACAATTTATATCTGGAGATTATGATCCGATGATCATCCCGGTATTTAAAAAATTGTTCCTCAGCTTTAAAGAATTGTTACCAGGTCTTAAAGTTTCTTCCTTTACAGTGGTTATTATTTTAGCCATCACCGGCCTTTTTCTGATAGACAGGCTGATAAACAAATTCCGCACACGAAAAAACATTCTTTTTTCATTATAAATGGATTTTTTCAGTTAAATTCGTGTTAAAAATTAAATTTTTCGTCAAAAAGGAATTTTTTGTTGTATATTTGCAAATTGGTTAAAAACCGTTTTGGAAAATATAAGATATATTACAACTACAACAAAGCAACCAATATAAAAATATTATTATGAAAAAACGTGTACTTTTTGCATTTTTCTATGCGGTGATTCTTGCAACCCTGCTGAATGCTCAAAATCAGTATGCTCTTCGATTCGACGGAACAAATGATTATGTAGAGTGCGGCAGTGATGCAAGCCTAGACATAACAGGTCCCATTACCATTGAGGCTTGGGTTTATTTAAATGGACACATAGGTATATATAAAAGATTCGTTGAAAAGGATTGGACAAATTCCTATTTTTTTGGTGGAAAATACGGTATAGATGGTGTGGCTTTTGGAATGGATCCAAATGGAGACCAGGCGAATATTCTGGAAACAGCGAATTATTCCCTTCCAACTTATACCTGGGTTCATGTAGCAGGTTGGTGGGATGGTTCAACACTGAAAATTTTTATCAACGGTGAGGAGTCTGCCAGCATGCCGTGGGTAAATGTCGCTGATGGCTCTCCAAGATCAGTCAAAATTGGAAAGTATTATACAACGCCTGAAAATCTCTTAAATGGTTATCTGGATGAAATCAGGATTTGGAGCGAGGCCAGGACACTTACACAAATCAGGGATAATATGTACAGGGAACTCCCGAATCCCGCCTCCGAACCTAACCTGGCCGCTTACTGGCGCTGTAATGAAGGTATCGGTCAAACGATCGAGGATCTAAGTATTAACAACAATACGGGTTATCGCGGAGGTACTGCCGCTGTTGAGGTATCTGATCCAACATGGATAGTATCCACAGCACCGATTCCCTATTATACTGCAGCCAACGGATCATGGAATACGAATGCAACCTGGGCGGCCTATCAAATGGCTCCGACAAAAGACTGGGCTAGAGTTAATATTAAGAACACCGTGAATGTAAATTCTGATGAAACTGCAATTGATGTAATGATAAGCAATACCGGCAGAATGACGGTTGATAATACTTATACACTTAATGTTACAGGCGACTTCAGAGTAAAATCAGATGCTTCTGGAACCGGTTCTTTTATCAATAACGGAACCTTCAATTACGCAAATGCTTACGTCGAAAGATATTACCCCGGCGATGAATGGCACTTGATTTCATCACCGATTGCAGATGCCGTGTCAGGATTATTTACCGGTCTGTACCTTCAAAATCACAGTGAAGCCCTGAACAGTTTCTCCGATATCATACCTGTGAATATTCCTATGAATCCCGGTCAGGGTTATGCTATTTGGAATTTTGTTGAGGCAACCGCAGAATTCAACGGTACCTTAAATACAGGTATAATAAACAGATCACTTACCAGATCGGGCGCTGGAAATAATTTCGGATGGAACCTCATGGGCAATCCGTATTGTTCTTCTATTGACTGGGATGCTGCTACCGGATGGACCAAAACTAATGTGGATAACGCAATCTATTTACACATTAACGCTTCAACCTGGGCAAGTTATGTTGCCGGGGTTGGCATAAACGGAGGTACAAGATATATTGCACCCGGACAGGGATATTTTGTGATGGTTTCTGATGATGGTTCAACTTCGGGGACACTTAATTCCAGCGATGCGGTAAGGGTTCACAACAATACTTCCTTCTTTAAAAGCGAGGTTGCCGACCTTGTAAGGATTGAGATTTCAGGAAACGGGTATGCTGATGAAACGGTTATCCGGTTTGTTGGTGATGCCACAGTAACCTTTGATAGTGAGTATGACGCCGTAAAGCTTTTCGGTGGTGTTGAAGAATCTGCACAGGTTTATTGCCCTGCTGAAGTACCTTATTCTATTAATGCTCTGCCGGAAACAAATAAAGTTAACATTGGATTTCAATCCGGATCAGGCGGAACATATACAATCGCAGCTACTGAAGTAAACGATTTGCAGGTTGTAATTCTTGAAGACACTGAAATAAACAGTTTCACGGATCTAAAATCAGGCAGTTATCCCTTTACAACAAATGCCGGTACCTTTGATGACCGTTTTATAATTCATTTTCAACCGTTGGCCGTTAATGAACAGTTAATTAACCCGGATCAGATATTTGCTTTCAACGGTAAAGTGTATGTGAAATCTAATGATAAAGTAAGCGGTGAAATCAATATTTACAACATCATGGGGCAATTGATCAATTCTGTTCCTCTTGAAACCGGTGCGTCTGGTATTGATATTGAGAAATCAGGTAATTATATTGTTACCGTGGTTTCGAATTCAAATATTACGACTAAAAAAGTATTTATAAGATAATATTGTAACTTTGAAATCTCTAAAATTTAAGATATGAAAAAATCTATTAAAGTCTTAGCCATAGCGGTGTTGTTAACGGCAGCTCCTTTAATTATATCGGCACAGTATCTCCCGACGCATCCGAATGGTGGAAATGATCCCGGCCCAACAAATACTCCGGTAGGTGGTGCGGCACCAATTGACGGCGGATTATCCATTCTATTGGTATTGGGTGCTGCTTATGGGTCAAAAAAAATATTTCAGCAGCAGAAATAAGGTATTTAAAATAATCCATGAAAAGGCTATCCGGCTCGTGGATAGCCTTTTTTATTTGTGTAAATTGAAACCCTGATTTATTAATTTTGCCCGCTTTAAAAATATTCTAATGGAAAGCAACGAAAAGAAAACTGAAGAATTGAAATCACCGGAAACGAAGTCACTGAATTTCCTCGAAAACATCATTGAAGAAGATATCCGAAATAATAAAAATAGCGGGATAATTCTTACCCGATTTCCTCCCGAACCTAATGGCTACCTTCATATAGGCCATGCAAAATCAATTTGTTTAAATTTTGGCCTCGCTCAAAAGTATAATGGAAAATGCAATTTAAGATTTGATGATACCAATCCGACAAAGGAAGAAGAAGAGTATGTAAACTCCATCATGGAGGACATCCGGTGGCTGGGTTTTGACTGGGAAAACCGTCTTTATTATGCTTCCGATTATTTCGACCAGCTGTATGAATGGGCTTTAAAGATGGTGAAAGAAGGAAAGGCTTATGTTGACGACCAGTCGTCCGAAATCATCAGTGAACAGCGAGGTGTGCCTACCCGGCCCGGAATTGAAAGTTCTTACAGAAAACGTACAGTTACGGAAAATCTCGATTTATTTGAACGCATGAAAAAGGGTGAGTTTCCAGACGGAACGCGTGTTTTGAGAGCAAAAGGTGATATGAGTTCTCCCAATATGCACATGCGCGATCCGGTAATGTACAGGATCATGCATGCCACCCATCACAGGACGGGAAACAAATGGTGCATCTATCCGATGTACGATTATGCACACGGCCAATCGGACTATCTCGAAGGTATAACACATTCTATTTGTACACTTGAATTTGAAATTCACAGACCCCTTTACGAATGGTTTCTTGATAACTTAATTGAAACAGAATACCGCCCCCGTCAATATGAGTTTGCGAGGCTTAATCTGAGCTATACCGTGATGAGCAAACGAAAGTTGCTTGAACTGGTTAAAGATGGTTATGTCAAAGGCTGGGATGATCCCCGGATGCCAACCATTTCAGGCATGAGACGACGCGGCTATACCCCTGAGGCTATTCGTAATTTTGCCGAGAAAGTTGGAGTCGCAAAACGTGAAAATGTGATTGATGTCGGGTTGCTTGAGTTTACTGTCAGGGAACACCTCAATAAAATCGCTCCAAGAATATTCGCAGTGCTTGATCCGGTAAAAGTGATTATTACCAACTATCCTGAAGGCAAGATCGAAAACCTTCATCTTGAAGTCAATCCTGAAGATCCTGAATTGGGTTACAGGGATGTGCCACTCAGCAGAGAAGTCTATATCGAAAAAGAAGACTTTATGGAAGATCCTCCCAGTAAATTTTTCCGGCTTGGACCGGGCAGAGAGGTAAGATTAAAAGGCGCATACATTATCCGGTGTGAAAGTTTTAAAAAAGACGATGCGGGAAATATCCAGGAAATTTATTGTACCTATGATCCGGAGACTAAAAGCGGTTCGGGAAGCCAGAAGAAAGTAAAGGGTACTCTGCACTGGGTTTCAGCCAAACATGCCATTGATGCCGAGATCAGGCTATACGACAGGCTTTTCATCAATGAATTTCCTGATGAAGTAGAACAGGAAGAGTTGGATTTCAAGGTTAATCTGAATCCCGGTTCATTAAAAGTAATAACCGGTAAAATAGAGCCAGGTGTAAAAGATGCCAAACCATCAGATAAATTTCAGTTTCAGAGGTTGGGTTATTTCTGTGTGGATAGTGACTCAACCGAAGGAAAATTGGTTTTTAACAGAACGGTAACCCTTAAAGAAACCTGGACAAAATTAAAAGATAAAACAGATTAGAAAATTTGTTTTCCTGAATAAAATACTATTTTTGCACCGCTTTTGCCCGATGGTGTAACTGGCAACACGTCTGACTCTGAATCAGAAGAGTCCAGGTTCGACCCCTGGTCGGGCAACAAAATTCAATCCTGGTTTATAACCGGGATTTTTTATTGGACAATCATCACCAAAATAAAATTCCTGGCTACGGAAAATCAACTTAACCTTAGGAGTTTGAATAACTGTGGCAGTCTGGCTTTATGAAAAGGTGAAACGGATATTTAGTTTGTGATACAAATGAATAAACTTTCAGAAAACATTAACAGCGGACTGCCTTTAATCCAATTTTGTGTAGATTAATCTTAACTCCATTCTTGATGTATCGGGTTCATTGTTATGTGTTCCATGCAACTTTACTTCGTTTGCCCTTACTGTTTTACCCGATGGATAAAGCAAAAGGCCATAGTCGGAAGAATCTTTTAACAATTCCTGAATGTAGAATGTGATCCTGAACTGGTATGAATTTGAAGTATCGTCAAGGCTTCCGCCAAAATACGCATCCCCGACATTTTGATCAATCAAAATACTCGCTGTGCTGTCTTCATTTTGCCGTAATAAAATAAGATTATCTGAAACGGGGTAATAGGATCCGCCGGCAGCAGCAGGAATGATCAGTAATGCCTCATTAACTGCGTACTGGTTTTTGCCCCACCACTGATCCAAATCAGGGAAAAATATTTTGGTTCTTATTCCAGACATTCCTTGCAGGTAAAGATTTTGCTCACCGGCTGCAGTATCTTTTAATATGATCTGATTTAAAAAATTCTGATCCGTACTTTTGGAAAAGTTATGGTAAAAGTTTTCAATCCGGGCGTTGTTGCTGTTAAACACCAGCGTATAGGTCAGACTGTCATTCAGGGTATCGTTAGTGTAGCTGTGATAATAAAAAGTGATTTTCGATCGTGTATTCAGCAGATTGAAATATAATATAGAACCGCCGCCAGGGTAATTCACGCTATCAACGGTCACATAGATGCCTTTAAATGCACTGATAAAATTTTCGTTTGATTTCAGAAGGTTGGTATCCCCGGAATAAAAAATTTTATTGATAAAATCCTGATTCATAGGAATTTTCAGTTCGGCTGAAGTTTTCGTTGAATCATTGATCTCGACGCTGTCACCGGGACTCGGAAAGAAAAAATGATTTGCAAGCTCGGTATCATACGTCTGAAGGTTCCGGTTAGAATAATATATGCTGTCCTTCTGGTAAAAATCCTCTGCAACCTCATAAATTTTAACAGTCATTGGTGTATTGATGTTTCCATAATAATCATAATAGACAAGTGTAAAAAATGCCGAATCAACTACAGGGTCGGTACCAAAATCGGGTGAAACTTCCGACAAACGAAGGTGAGAATAAAAACTCGCCACAGTCAATCCGAAAGTGCTGGTCCATTGACTTCCCAAAAGGTTGATTGAAGTTTCATCCGAGACAACCGAATCCTCCACTGAGGATAAAGCATACACGGAAAATACCGTATCATAAACCAACAGTTGATTATGATCAAGCAGGTCAAGCCCAATGGTATCCGGCTTTTTATTGCAGGATGCAATAGTCGCTAACAGAATGACCGGAAACAGTAATCTGAATATTCGGGAATTAACTTTCAAGGTTTTATTTGATTTTTAGTTTGACAGATTATTCGGTTTTTTGCTTAACCAGGCTGTCATAATATTCATTATAAACTTCAACATAGTTATTATCTGGGAGAAAACCAATCTTAAGCTTATCGGTATTATCGAGATATTTTTTAACTTCAGGATTGATGTTAAGCGACCCCAGAAAAATAGCATCCGAGAAATCAATGGCTGCTTTAACAATATTTGGATAGGTAGGATTTTGATAATGAACCAGGTCTTTGTTAGTTATACCTTCGAGTTTTATTTTCTTTGCGAAATCGTGGCTGAGCGACTCGGTAAAATCATCTTCATAAACTGAAAAGATAACTTTTGTATCAGAAAATAACGGATTGTCTTTAAAAGCCTTCTTTATATAAATGGGTATTAAACTTGTCATCCACCCATGACAATGAACTATATCAGGGGCCCAGCCAAGCTTTTTAACCGTTTCAAGGACTCCCCTTGAGAAGAATATCGCCCGTTCATCATTGTCAGGAAAGGGTTTATCGTTTTTATCATTAACTGTATATTTCCTTAAAAAATAATCATCATTATCAATAAAATAGATTTGCATTCTTGCCTGCTGAATAGATGCAACTTTAATTATCAGAGGGTGATCATTATCGCTGATGATTAGATTCATACCCGATAAACGGATAACTTCATGCAATTGATTTCTACGCTCATTTATACTGCCAAACCTGGGCATAAAAGTTCTGATCTCTTTTCCCCTTTCCTGGGTGCTTTGCGGAAGGTAGCGACAAATAGTGCCCATTTGGCTTTCAGGAAGATACGGGATCATCTCCTGTGCAACAAATAAAACCTTTGGTTTCTCCATTTTGTCGTAATCTGTTATTTTAAAAAGAGTTGCAAAGTTAATAAAATTTTTACTTCAAAGTAACCGAAGTTATTTGTTTATTCAATCAATTTATAAATTTATCTTAATCAAAGGCAGGTATTTCTCTCACATCATGAAAAAATTTCCCTTGTGTAATCCCGCAATAACTCAAAAGGCAGGTAAATTATTTCATTGAGGGAAATATGAAAATAAATTCTGATGCATAAAGATTTATAAATAAAGTGTCTAAAATGGTGGAAAATATTAATGATCCAAATATTTTTTTAATTTTGGTTTAATGTAATTAAGAAAACGATCTAAAATTTTTGATTTTTTCCGGAATCTATTAATATTTTGGATTGCACGATAAAATGATATCTGACAAAAGTTTCATAAAACAAGTTATACAATCCTGTTCATCAACAGCATTGGTTATTTTATTTTCATTTATCACTATCTATGCTGGCGGACAGGTTATCATAAATGAGGTCTCTTCAAGGAATGCCACTTTTTTTACAGATCATTACGGAGACCATCCCGATTGGGTTGAACTCCTTAATGTAAGCAGCGAAGATGTTAATCTGGCTAACTGGTCAATTTCCGATGATATTTCCCAACCCGAAAAATGGAAATTTCCTGAATTGACCCTCCCTCCTGATTCCCATTTAATTGTATTGGCAAGCAACAGAGACATGAAAGAGATTGTGGATCATTGGGAGACTATCATTAAAGCTGATGATACCTGGAAATACTGGATTCCGAATGGCGAACCGGATACCGCCTGGAAAAATCCCGGATTCGATGATTCAGGCTGGTATGAAGGGCCTGGTGGATTTGGCAGGGGTGATGGCGATGATAATACGGTTCTGCCTGATTCCGTAGCAACAGTTTATATCAGGAAAACATTTACCATTATTGATAAATCAGTCATTTCGCATGTTCTCCTGCATATAGATTATGATGATGCTTTTGTTGCCTATTTAAATGGCGTTGAGATTGCCCGCACAAATATCGGATGGCCGGGTAAAATACAGAAATGGGATGATTATTCTTATGGAGTCCACCCCGCATTGATGATCCAGGGTCTGCCACCGGAACAATTTCCGATTGATCTTGAATATTTTAATTCCATCACCATACAAGGTGAAAATGTACTTGCAATCCAGGGTTTGAACGCCTGGAACAATCATGGTAATTTTTCTCTTATACCATTTTTCTCCGTTGGTATTAATAACAATTCCTTTACTTACCAGGCGACACCCGACTGGTTTGGTGACAAGCCGATTCATCTCCATACCAATTTCAACCTTGCCGGTGAGGGAGAAAGTCTTGCTCTGTATAATGACAATCAAAATATTGTTGATTTTATTGATTTCCCCTATCTTCATGCAGATCACAGCTTTGGAAGAGAAATGGATGGAAGCGCGGTCTGGAAATATTTTAAACAGCCCACTCCAGGTTCAGATAATGAAATGTCGGTTTTTTTTACAGGATATGCTAAAGAACCACAGTTTGATCACGAATCCGGATTTTATAGCGGTACTGTTCAGATCGGCTTCTCAAACTATCAATCCGGGGATACGATAAGATACACGATTGATGGAAGCTGGGTGAGCGATTCATCTGCTGTTTATACCGGCGATCCAATAACATCCGATACCACCATTGTTGTTCGCGCTCAGGTTTACCAAAGTGGATTTCTCCCTGGTAAAACGCTGACAAATACATATATCATTGGTTACACTTCAACTTTACCTGTAATGTCGGTAAGTTTGAATCCTCACGATCTTTGGGACTGGGAAGAGGGTATTTATGTACTGGGTCCGAATGCAAGCACTACATATCCCTATTTTGGTGCAAATTACTGGATGGATTGGGAAAAACCTTCTCATATCGAATATTTTGACAGCAATCTTTTCCCAGCTTTTGAACTCGATGCGGACTTGATGATCCACGGCGGATTTTCGCGCGTATTTCCCATGAAGAGCCTGCGTGTTCTCACAGATCGTAAATACGATGAATCAGAGATAAACTATCAGCTTTTCAAGGATAAGGACATCCACACATTTCAAAAATTCGTCCTGCGAAATTCAGGTCAGGATTTTAACATCACACATTTCAGGGATGCATTGATGCAGAAGGTGGTTCAAAAAAATACCGGAATTGATATACAGGACTATCAGCCGGTAGTCGTTTTCCTTAACGGACAATACTGGGGAATCCACAATATGACGGAAAAAATTGACCGGTACTATGTGAACGAAAATTTCGGGATACATGAAGACAGCACCAATGTCCTGAGAGATAACATCATCATCGTGGAAGGCGATTATTATCACTATGCCATTATGATAGATTTTGTGAAAAATGTTCCTGTTGTGGATTCCGCGGCTTATGATTCGATATCGAAAATGGTGAATATCACCAATTATACCGATTATTTTATAGCCCAGATGTATTACGTGAATCCTGAATTTCCGCGGCATAACACCAAATACTGGCGATCGGATGCCGATACATCGAGGTGGCGGTACATTATGACCGACCTGGATTTTGGATTGGGATTGTATTCTTCGGCTTCCAGCAACGAGTTATACAGGGTGCTTCACTCTAATATACAATGGTCTGACAATCACTGGATATTAAGGCGGATACTGGAATTTCCCGGGTATAAACGATACTTCATTAACCGGAGTGCGGATATGTTTAATACCATGCTGATTACACAAAATCTGATAAATACCATCCACGCATTTAAAGACAGGCTTGCCCCTGAAATGCAGGTTCACATGCCCCGCTGGGGGAGCAGTTTTGCTGCATGGGAGTCTAATGTGAATATTATGATCAACTTTGCTCAAAACAGATTGGGTAACATCTGGCAACATTATACAGATGAATTCGGACTGGAAAAAACGGTTACCATTGGCCTCGGAGTGGATTCCATTGCGCATGGTACAATTAAGATAAACACCATTATTCCTGATTCTTTACCGTGGCATGGAATATATTTCGATGGAAATGCAGTTGATATTTCAGCCATCCCAGATTCAGGTTATATCTTTTCGCACTGGCAAACTAATCTGATCATTTCTGGTTTGGATACCCTAAAACAATCCCTGAATATTAACCCGGATACCAATGATTTCTTCAAAGCTTTCTTTGTTTTGGATACTATAATAATTGATACACCTTTCATAGTTTTCAGTGAGATCAACTACAATTCTTCCGATACTCTTGATGCGGGCGACTGGGTTGAAATCATGAATGCCGACACTGCCGGCGCTGACATTTCGGGATGGATTTTCAGGGACAGCGATGACACTCATGAATTTACATTGCCACAACCGCTTTATCTCGATACTGGTCAATTCTTTGTCTTTTGCAGGGATACGACGATGTTTAAATCGGTTTATCCCGAAATCACGGAATTTGCGGGACCCTTTGATTTCGGACTGGCAAGCGAGGGCGACGAAGTCCGGTTGTTCGACACCGCCGGGGTGCTTGTCGTTAGTGTAAATTATACCAATCAACCTCCCTGGCCATTGGATGCTGATGGTACTGGAAAAACAATTGAATTGTACAATCCGTATGGCGACATTAACGATGGGAATAACTGGTTTTCGGGCTGCATCGGTGGTTCGCCGGGAGGGCTGTTTGTTGAATGCGATACGATTAATATTCAGGAAATCCTGGATTTAACAGGCGAGGTCAGAATATTCCCGAATCCCGCAAAAAATGTTATTTCGGCTTCAATTGATCTGGAATATCATGATGAAATTTATATGACCCTGTATGATGCTATGGGCAACTTCTTACTCAAAGAGGGTTGTATTGTTTGGCCCAAAACAACCCGAACAATTCAGGTTGATGTTTCAGGTTTTAAAACAGGTGTTTATTTTATCAAATTAATAGGACAGCATATCAACTTTACCGGGAAGATTTTTATCCGGTAGAAACAACATTCACAATAAATTTATTAGTTTTGAGGGAGGATTGAAAGTACTTAAACCAGTATAATATCATGGCTTAAGTCGCTCCTTCACCACTTCCGTCGCATAAAGACTTAAGCCAGAGGAGGTGGAATAAACAAGTTATTGGCAATTAAACAAAAATAATGAGAGCATCTTTGATCTTTTTAGTTTTCATGATAATTACAGATTGTGTCTTTTCACAAAATTCTGATTTTTCACCAAGAGAAATTTATAATCAATTGGACTATAAATTAATGAATATAGACTCCTCAACATTTAGCAACATTGAATCCCAATTAACTAAAGAGAATCAAAAGCATATTATTACACGAGAGGAAAAAGACTTTATTAAAAATTATCCGCAGATATTTATAAAAAAGGATAAATGTTACAACATTAAGTCAATAGATGGAAAACCACTTGGAATTTGTGAAATAGATTCAACAGAGGATATTAAAGCAAGAAAACATTATGAGTTTAAAGGACTATTTTGTGACTTTGCATTAATTTATGTTACTGGATATGAGTGGTGGGGTTATATCAGCGTTGATTTGACTGATAGATTTGTACTTTCATCAAAACAATGGATTGAAAAAACAAATGCCATTGGCAGGTAATAAACAAATTGCAAAATTATAATAAATGAAAAAAGCTTTACTCATCATCCTGTTAATCTTACCCTTCCTGATTTTCGGTCAGGAAGAGGAATTTAAATCCATTCACCAGGAGGAACAGGATTTTTACAGGGATTTGAATTTAAAATCGAGAACTGAATATGATTCGCTGAATGGTTTTAAGAATACCAATTGGATTAAAAACTCTGATATTTCTCTTGAAAAACGCGTCTTCGGCTACCATCCCTACTGGGCGGGCAGCAATTACCTTAATTACCAATGGAATCTGCTCACCGACCTGTGTTTTTTCTCCTACGAGGTTGATCCTTATTCCGGTGAGCCGCTTTACGTTTACGACTGGTACACGTCGGAAGCGGTGGACTCGGCTTTGGCAAACGGGGTGAATGTTCATCTCTGTGTAACTCTGTTTTCGGGTCATGCCTCTTTCTTTGGTTCGGCAACATCACAGCAAACGCTTATCAATAATGTGATTGAACTTATCGAAGACCGTGGCGCTCATGGTGTAAACGTTGATTTCGAGGCTGTTCCTTCTTCTCAGAGCAATGCACTGACCGGGTTTCTGATTGATCTTTCGGGACAAATGCACACGGCAATTTCCGGCTCGCAGGTAAGCATAGCAGCTCCCGCCGTCAACTGGAGCAACACATTTAACATTCCGGTTCAAAACCAATACCTCGATTTTTTTGTCGTAATGGGCTATGATTACTACTGGAACGGAAGCACACAAGCAGGACCGGTTTCGCCGCTTTATTCCATGGCAGGAAACTACGACTATAATTTTACAAAAACTGTTTCTTACTATCAGTCACAGGGAGTACCGGCTGACAAATTAATTATGGGTGTACCTTATTATGCCAGGCAGTGGCCGACACAGGGGCAGTTTGCTCCGTCAAACACCACAGGATCAGGGACAGCTTACACATACAGGTACATTAAAGATAATTCCTCCGGCAATTATTCGGTTGCCAACCAGCATCTGGAACCTAACAGCCGTTCGGCTTATTATTCATTCAATTCCGGGGGATGGAAACAATGTTTTCTGGATGAAATCTACAGCATGGGAAAAAAGTATGATTTGGTCAACCGCAGGGACCTGGCGGGTATTGGAATCTGGGCACTTGGCTATGACAACGGATATACAGAAATGTGGGATTTAATTGCAACGAAGTTTTCCGATGAACTACAATTACCGGATACCGACACCATCTATGATTCAGGCGGCCCGGCCTTTAATTATTATAATGATGAATCGTATTTATATACACTTGCCGCACCTGAAATAAAGACAATTCAATTGACTTTTGAATTTCTTGATCTTGAGGCAGGTTATGATTCACTATGGATTTATGACGGAGCCGATACAAACAGTTCTCTGGCCGGGGTCTATTCAGGGAATGAAACTCCTGAAACTCTTAACTCCTCATCGAATTTCATCACACTGAAATTTAGTTCAGATGGGGCAATTACAGGTGAGGGTTGGGAAGCAGTTTACCAGGTTTACCCTTCTTCAAATGACAATAATAATCCGAATTTAAGTCAATCCGAATTTATCTCTATCTATCCAAACCCGGTGACGGACATGGTTTATCTCAGGACTGTTTCGAACTATTACGGATATCTCGAAATATCAATTTTGAGTAGTTCAGCTTTTTCTTTACCTGATAAACATTTTTACAGATTTTTCTCAGGCACGGAAGAAATTTCTTTGAATCTGGATGATCTGCCAGGTGGATTGTATTTTATTCGGATAATCGGAGGGCAAAATCAAACTGTTAAAAAACTGATAATCCGGTAAAGTTTGATGGTTCAAAAAATAACAGGGAATTTTATTCTGTTTCTACTCTTTTCTTTATTCCTCTGATAATTTTAAGGGGGGTTTCTGTAAGTACCATGTTATATAGCCATGCAGGAACATTGCCGGCCGGATCAACAAATCCTTCGAGTGTGATATGGACTACGCCATTCCCAATGTCTTGAATGGTCCATCTTTGCCAGTACTTTTTAATCCGTATCAGGTTCGGTTTCTCAGGAACAACATCCAATAGAGGTTCCGTATAAACTATCCGCTGACCTTTTTCATTATCCGTTGTAATATGAGCCTGAACACATAAATCACGGTCTGCTAATGGCCAGGGTACATCATACACCAGATAGTATTGAACAAAACAGTTCTTTTTGTGCGAAAGAATTTTCAGATCCCTTATATCTTCATCCCACCAGTCAACATTCTCAACATTTCCTATCATGGCATACACCTTATCCAAACGGGTATGCAAATAAGCCTCTCCTTTAAAAGACTTCAAATTACTGTCATATTCTTTTCTGGTATAAATTTTTATTCCATCCTTTTCCTTCTCGAAATTCCAGCTTTGTGTAAACACATTTTCAGAGAACGCCAGATTCAATAAAAGAACCAATAATCCGGAATAAATATTATAACTCAACCGTGTCAAAGATTTTATGCAAATTAAGGTAATTATTTTAATAATCCCTGAATTCTGAAATTAAAATCTAATCGGGATATAAAATGTATTTTTGCGATAAATTCTTTGAAAGCATTAATATTAAAGACGATGGATCATGGAACAGTTGGAAAAAAACGATAAATTATTTGGTGAATTTCCGGAAATATCGGCAAAGGAATGGAAAGAAAAAATAAGAGAGGATCTGAAAGGTGCCGATTATGAAAAGAAACTGGTTTGGAACACCGGCGAAGGTTTTAGGGTGAAACCATTTTATAATTCGGATGATACGGATGAGCTGGCTTTTATAGAAATGCTTCCCGGAAAATTTCCATTTATCAGAGGACATAAAATAACAGGGAACGAATGGTATATCCGGCAGGATATTTATGTTGATGATATTAAAACAGCCAACAAAAAAGCTCTTGATGTACTGATGAAAGGAGTTACATCGCTCGGCTTTGTCATTGACCCCAAATTCGAACCGAGAATTGACGAGATAGAGTTATTGTGTGAGAATATTTTTGCCGATGCTGTGGAACTCAATTTTATTTGCTCTCACAATTCTCTGAAGGTTGTTCAGTATGTTGAAAAGTTAGTCAAAAAATATAACCGTGATTTGGACAAAATCTATGGTTCCGTTGATTTTGATCCGCTCGGGCAGTTTGCGCTTAAAGGAATTTTCCCGGTATCGGCAGAAACTTCTTTTGATCTTGCAAAGCAAATGATTGAAACAGCTGCACATCTGCCGCATTTTAAGGTAATAACTGTGAATGGAACTTACTTTCACAATTCCGGTTCATCCATTATTGAAGAGCTTGCCTTTTCTTTGGCCAAAGGGGCCAATTATCTTACTGAAATAACCGAACGAGGTATTAGTGTAGATAAGATTGCGCCGAGAATTAAATTTCAGATGTCGGTGGGTTCGAATTATTTCTTCGAAATCGCCAAGCTGAGGGCAGCAAGATTTTTGTGGGCTCATATTGTTAAAGCCTATGGTTGCGGTTCTGAAAATGCCTGCCTGATGAATATTCATTCCACAACTTCCGAATGGAACAAAACAATCTATGATCCGAATGTGAACCTTTTACGTTCAACCACTGAATCCATGTCGGCTATCCTTGCAGGTACCGATTCGCTTACTGTAAATCCCTTCAATTCAACCTTTGGACAAACAACAGAACTTTCGGAACGAATAGCCCGTAATCAGCAATTGCTTCTGAAAGAGGAATCCTATCTGGACAAGGTAGCCGATCCTGCAGCTGGCTCTTATTACATCGAAAACCTTACGGATGCGATTGCAGAACACGCATGGAAATTATTTTTAGAGGTCCAGGAAAAGGGCGGATTTCTTGAAGCGTTAAAAGTGGGCTTTATCCAGGATACAATCGAAAAGACAGCAATGGAAAGGGATATGGCTATTGCCACAAGGAAAGAAATTTTGCTGGGCACCAACCAATATCCGAACAGAAACGAAGTAATTGAACAACCGTTACCTGAATCCGTTTTCGCACCCAAATTAAAAAGTGATAAAAATGCCTCCATTCGTACCTTAAAGACATACAGAGGAGCACAGGCTTTCGAGGAAATGAGATATAAAACGGATTTGTTTACCCAAAAGGTAAAGCGTCCGAAAGTTTTTATTATCCCCATTGGCAATCCGGCTATGAAAAGAGCAAGAGCGCAGTTTGCAGGAAATTTTTTCGGTTGTGCCGGGTTTGAAATCATTGATAATCCCGGATTTAATTCAGTTGATGAAGCAGCAAGAGCTTGTTTAAATGCCAAAGCAGATGTTGCTGTGATCTGCAGTTCAGATGAGGAATACAGCACCCTTGCTCCCGCCCTATTCGAAATACTGAAAGGCAAAACAATTTTTGTTGTAGCAGGTTTTCCGAAATCAATTATTGATCAGCTTAAAGACAAAGGAATTGAGCATTTTATTCATGTAAAGTCCAATGTATTGCATACGTTGAGCAAATTTCAGGAAATGATTAAAATAATTTGACGATTTTGTATTCAGAATATCATTGGAAAAGAATGATAATTATTAGTTAGAACTTTTATGGACGCAAAATCAGACCTTAAACGATTCAAGAAAAATTCAATGGAAAATCCGATAGTTAAATATAGTGAAGATATTTCAACTTTAATATACTTTGTCAGGGGCCACAGGATTATGTTGGATTCTGATTTGGCATTGATCTATAATGTAGAAACAAAACGTCTTAAAGAAGCTGTGAGAAGAAATATTGAAAGATTTCCTGATGATTTCATGTTTGAATTAACTCAGCTGGAACATCAGTCTTTAAGGTCGCAAAATTCGTCCTTAAAAAGAGGAAAACATTCCAAATACTTACCTTTCGCTTTTACTGAGCATGGTGCTATAATGCTTGCCAGTATTCTCCGTAGTCCTGTCGCAGTTAATGCAAGTATACAAGTTGTTCGGGCATTTGTAAAACTTAGAGAAGTTCTTTCTTCAAATAGTGGATTGGCAAAAAAGTTTGAAGAATTAGAGAAAAAATATGACAAACAATTTAAAGTAGTCTTTGAGGCAATCAGGCAATTAATGTCACCGGAAAAAACAGAGAGAGAGCCGGTTGGATTTAAAATTAAATCGAACAATAAATGAATTTTATGAAGCCGAATTTTCATAACATTAATATCAGATCGAAATCAAAAAGTAATATTGATCTCCGCCAATGGGAACTTGAAAACCGTGTTTCGAAAGACTGGAAGCCGGCAGAGCAAATTGATGTTAAATCTGTATATACCAGGGATGATTTGAAAGAGGTGGAGCATTTGAATTACGCAGCAGGCATTCCACCCTATTTACGGGGGCCTTATTCCACAATGTATGTGACGCAACCCTGGACCATCAGGCAGTATGCCGGATTTTCAACTGCCGAGGAATCAAATGCCTTTTACAGGCGAAACCTGGCTGCAGGTCAGAAAGGATTATCCATTGCATTTGATCTTGCGACCCACCGTGGCTATGATTCTGATCATCCCAGAGTTGAAGGTGATGTCGGTAAGGCGGGAGTGGCTGTTGATTCTATCCTCGACATGAATATACTGTTCGATCACATACCACTTAACCAGATGACCGTTTCGATGACCATGAACGGCGCAGTGATCCCTGTACTTGCTTTTTATATTGTTTCGGCTCTGGAACAGGGAGTGAAGTTTGAAGAAATGGCCGGTACGATACAAAACGATATCCTGAAGGAATTCATGGTTCGAAACACGTACATCTATCCTCCAGCTCCATCCATGAGAATCATCGCAGATATTTTTGAGTTTACCTCGAAAAAAATGCCCAAGTTCAATTCGATAAGTATAAGCGGCTATCACATGCAGGAGGCAGGAGCCACCGCCGATCTGGAACTGGCTTACACCCTGGCTGACGGACTTGAATACCTCAGGGCCGGAGTGAATACAGGAATGGACATTGATTCCTTTGCTCCCCGTTTATCCTTTTTTTGGGGCATCGGTATGAACCATTTTATGGAAATTGCAAAAATGCGGGCTGCACGTATGTTATGGGCTAAGCTGGTCAATCAGTTCAATCCGAAAAATCCCAAATCGCTTGCCTTGCGAACCCATTGCCAAACCTCTGGCTGGAGCCTCACCGCTCAGGATCCATTCAATAATGTCACCCGAACATGTGTTGAAGCGTTGGGAGCCGTATTGGGCCATACTCAATCATTACATACAAATGCAATGGATGAAGCCATTGCCCTTCCAACCGAATTTTCTGCAAGGATAGCCAGGAATACTCAAATCTATATTCAGGAGGAGACCAATGTTTGCCGCACTGTTGACCCCTGGGCTGGTTCCTATTATGTTGAATCGCTTACCCATGAACTGGCGCACAAAGCATGGAAACTGATTCAGGAAGTTGAAAAACTTGGCGGAATGGCTAAAGCAATCGAAACAGGCATTCCAAAGATGAGAATTGAAGAAGCGGCAGCACGGAAACAGGGCAGGATAGATTCAAATAAAGATACCATTGTTGGAGTTAATAAATACCGGCTCGAAAAACAGGATCCTATTGAAATACTTGAAATTGACAACACGGCAGTCAGGGAATCTCAAATCAGACGGCTTGAAATGCTCCGGGCAAACCGGAATGACGATGATGTGAGAGCCGCTTTAAACGCAATTACCCGGGCAAGTGAATCCGGAAAGGGTAACTTACTCGAACTTGCCATTGATGCAGCAAAAAAAAGAGCAAGTCTTGGTGAGATATCAACAGCAATGGAAAAAGTATTCGGACGATATAAGGCAGATATAAAAGCAATTTCAGGTGTTTATTATTCCGAAAGCAAGGGAGATGCAAGTTTTAAAACAGCCTGTGAACTGGCCAACAAATTTGCCTCACTTGAAGGGCGCAGACCAAGAATTATGGTGGCAAAAATGGGTCAGGACGGGCATGATCGCGGCGCTAAAGTAGTTTCGACAGGATTTGCAGATATCGGATTCGATGTGGATATCGGGCCTTTGTTCCAGACACCGGAAGAAGCGGCAAGACAGGCAGTGGAAAACGATGTTCATATTCTCGGGATTTCGAGCCTTGCTGCCGGACACAAAACGCTGGTGCCACAGGTAATAGCCGAACTTAATAAGCTTGGCAGGGAAGACATCATGGTGATCGTTGGGGGCGTGATCCCGCCGCAGGATTATAACTTTCTTTATAAAGCAGGTGTGCTGGCTATTTTCGGACCCGGATCGGTAATTTCGGATGCAGGGATTAAACTGCTGGAGATTTTGATTGAAGCGAGGGAGGGGTGAAAGTGTTAAATGGTTAAAGTGTTTGCCGTAGGCATCCCTTCGGGAAAATTGTTAAATTGCGAAGGTTGATAGTTCAAGTTTCGGACAGAGAACTGAGAACTGAGAACTTCGATCTCTTACAAATCCAGATTAAACTGAACCTTATATTCCATAGATTTCAATTCAAGGGCAACCAGATTTCCGAATCCTTCGCGCTTAATCATGTAAGAGCCGTTGTCGAGATCAATGAACCTGTAGTTTTTGTTTTTAATACTCAAATCAATAAATTCAAGACTTACGGGCACGTGCCCGTGTATGATTCTTTTATTGCCAATCTTGTCCAAATCAATGTCGTATTCGCGAATCCAAAGCATCGAATCTTTGTCTTTAAAAGGATTTTCCAGTTTAAAATTGAAGCCGGCATGAACAAGGTAAAAATTATCGTGCTCGATAAAGTACTCAAGGTTCTTCATCCATTCGAGATATTCGGCAGGAAATTCTTTAAGGTGGGTTAACTTGAAACTTTTCATGGTTTCCTTTCCGCCATGAAAAAACCACTCCTCTTTTTTCCTGTTCTTTCTTCTGATACCCATGAAGCTCTTCAGTTTCGCTTCCTCCTCAAATGCCTTTAAAAGAAAGTCTTCATGATTTCCCATTAAAGTCCTGATATTGTATTGCTCTCTCTGAAGGTATATGATATAATCTATTACTTCTTTCGAAGATGGGCCGCGGTCAATATAATCCCCTAAAAAATACAACCAGTCATGCTTCGACGGTTGGATCAAATCCTCAATCAGCGCCTGAAGTGTTTTCGCGCATCCGTGTATGTCAGGAATTACCCAGTGTTCTCTCATTTTTGCAGTTCAATTGTAGTTCTAATTCGATGCGGGTTAAATTTTTCAGTATTAGTGTCGCAGAAAATAACCTTTACTTCAATGCAGGATTATTAATTGGACCAAACCCGTATCAATTGTCAGTTTTAAATAAATCAATACCGGAACTATTTTTTCTTTGCCTGGTTTGCAACCTGCTCCATCAGCTTTTTGATTTCTTCCGGATCTCCAATAAAGTAATCTTTTAACAGTTTCATATTGTCGTCGAACTCAAAAACATAAGGAATTCCTGTAGGGATGTTGAATTGAATGATTTCATCCTCTCCCATATTTTTGAGATATTTTACTATCCCTCTTAAGCTGTTTCCGTGCGCGGCGACAAGTACCTCTTTGTGTGTTCGAAGTGACCTGGAAATTTCATTCTCCCAGTAGGGAATAATCCGGTTCACAGTGTCCTTTAAGGCTTCAGCAGCAGGAAGCTCTTTTGCAGTAAGTTCTGCATAACGGGGATCATTCCCGGGGTGGCGTTCATCGTCCAATGCGAGTGGCTCGGGAGGTGTTGAATAGCTGCGGCGCCAGATCAGAACCTGCTCATCACCATATTTTTCGGCAGTTTCCAGCTTGTTCAAACCCTGCAATTTACCGTAATGCTTTTCGTTAAGCCTCCAGGATTTATAAACCGGAATCCACATCAGATCCATCTGTTCGAGAATGATCCAAAGGGTTTTAATGGCACGGGTTAAATAAGAGGTATAAGCCACCTTAAACGAAAATCCCTGTTCTTTTAAAACCTTTCCTGCATCAAAGGCTTCCTGAATGCCTTTTTCCGATAATCCGACATCCTTCCATCCGGTGAACCTGTTTTCCTTATTCCAGATACTTTCACCATGGCGGATCAACACAAGTTTCAACATAGTATTTTTCTTATAATTTCAGCGTGCAAAAGTATGTATTATTAGAATTAAGGCAAAAATTACTTCTCACCCTTCTGCTGTTTCAGGATTGCTTATATTTTATACTTTCGCATAAGATTTAATTTCCATATAACAATGAATAATTACAGTAAATTAAACAATATCCTTGGATGGATTGTTTTCGCTATTGCTTCGACAACTTATATAATGACCTCGGAGCCGACAGCCAGTTTCTGGGATTGCGGAGAGTATGTCGCAACGGCTTTTAAACTTCAGGTCGGTCATCCGCCTGGTGCACCCTTGTTTCAACTTATCGGAAGATTCTTTACATTGTTTGCTTTTGGGAATATCTCTGATGTTGCGATGATGATCAATATTATGTCGGCATTGGCAAGCGGTTTCACAATATTATTTCTGTTCTGGTCATTGGCCATTTTGGTTAAAAAGCTGGCCATACGCTCAGGCGTTTTGACTCAATGGAAGATGATTGCAGTTTTTGGCAGCGCTGCTGTTGGCTCTTTGGCTTACACTTTTTCCGATTCATTCTGGTTCTCTGCAGTGGAAGGCGAAGTCTATGCGATGTCGTCTTTTTTTACTGCCCTTGTTTTTTGGGCCATTCTAAAATGGGAAGAAAACGCCGGTGAAAAAAATGCCTTTCGCTGGCTTATTTTCATTGCTTATATGGTTGGCTTATCCATTGGCGTCCACCTTTTAAACCTGCTCGCAATACCTGCCATTGCTTTTGTTTACTACTTTAAAAAGCACACACAATCAAATGCCAAAGGTATTATTCTTACTTTTTTAATTTCCATCCTGATCCTTGGATTTGTAATGAATGGCATTATTCCATGGATCGTAAAGCTGGCCGGGTATTTCGAATTATTTTTTATCAATATCATAGGATTACCCTTTAATTCAGGAACCATCATTTATTTTCTTCTGATCATCGCAGGAATTTATTTTGGAATCCGATATACCCGGAAAAATCAGAAAACTATTTTAAACGCAATAATTTGGGGTTTGACTTTTATCCTGATCGGTTATTCTTCATTCTTTTTGCTGATCATTCGCTCCAATGCAAATACTCCTATAGATGAAAACAGTCCTGAAGATGCCATCAGCCTTTTAGCTTATCTTAACCGGGAACAATATGGCGACTGGCCAGTAATTCACGGACAATATTTCAATGCTCCCGTAAGCGGCAGAAAGGATGGGACTCCTGTTTACCGCAAAAACAGGGAAAGTGGCAGGTATGAAATACTCGATCACAGAAAAGGTACCATCCCGGTATATGCTGCGGAATTCACTACTCTGTTTCCGAGAATGTGGAATGATACCGAACAAAGATATATTGATGATTATAAAACCTGGAGCGGGATGAAAGGGATTCCGACCAGTGTCACGGATGAATACGGAGAGAAAGAAGTTTTAAATAAACCGACATTTGCCGAGAACTTTCGCTTCTTTTTCAGGTACCAGGTTGTTCACATGTATTTCAGGTATTTAATGTGGAATTTTGCCGGACGACAAAACGATATCCAGGGTATGGCCGATAAAAAAAACGGGAACTGGATAAGCGGGATTCGCTTTTTAGATCATGCCCGCCTCGGTCCTGTCCTGGATGTCCCTGCCAGCCTGAAAAACAAGGCTACCAACAAATTTTACCTTTTACCATTGATTTTAGGTTTGACCGGACTCATTTATCAGTTTCGATCCGATAAACGGAACTTTCTGGTTATCGGTTTGCTATTTATAATGACAGGGATTGCAATTGTCATTTACCTGAATCAGCATTCACCTCAGCCCCGTGAAAGGGATTATGCTTATGCAGCCTCATTTTACGCTTTTTCAATTTGGATTGGTTTGGGTGTTTATGCGATATTTGAAATTTTAAACAGAAAAATTTCTGCGAAATGGGCTGCCATTTCGGCAACACTCGGCGCTTTTCTTTTAGTTCCTTGTATAATGGCAAAGGAAGGCTGGGACGATCATGACCGTTCCGGCAGATACACTGCTCTTGCCATTGCCAACAACTACCTCAACTCATGTGCTCCGAACGCCATATTATTTACAAACGGAGATAATGATACTTTTCCAT
Organism: Bacteroidales bacterium; assembly: GCA_020052415.1. Lineage (GTDB taxonomy): Bacteria > Bacteroidota > Bacteroidia > Bacteroidales > JAADJA01 > JAADJA01. The sequence goes on from JAGVPB010000004.1 coordinate 45,928, forward strand.
TGTGGTACACTCAGGAGGTGGAAGGTATCCGAACCGACGTCAGAGTTATTAATCTTAGCCTGCTCAATACCGAATGGTATATCCAACAATTAAAACGAAAAGCTTACAAATCCGAACCGGTTCCATTTTCTTTACCCTGGGAAAAGTACAAAGAGGGATCGGGAAATTACACATATTTTCTTGAAAATGAGAACATAAAGGGGAATGTGGAACTCAAGCAATTATTTGACCTGATGAAGACCGATCCGTCAAAACTAAAGATGCAAAGCAGGATCGGGCCGATTGATTATTTCCCTGCCAAAAAATTTAAAATTACAATAGATCGTGACCAGGTTTTAAAAACAGGAACGGTATCAAAGCAAAGCGTTGATTTGATTGAAAAAGAAATAGCCTGGACAATTAACCGAAACGGTATTACTAAAAATTTTTTAATGGTTCTCGATTTGCTTGCTACCAACAACTGGGAAAGGCCTGTTTATTTTGCAATCAGTACGGGAAGCAGCGCCTACATAGGATTACAGGATTATTTCCAGCTTGAAGGTATGGCCTATCGGCTGGTTCCAATAAAAAATACAGGCAAGGACGGACAGGAGGGAAGAGTTGAAACAAGGATTATGTTCGATAACCTGATTAATAAATATCGCTTTGGCAACATGAGCGATCCGGACATTTATCTTGATGAAACCAATATGAGAATGACGCTGAACCTCAGAAATAATTTTTACCGGCTTTCGAACAAGCTGATAGAGGAGGGCAAAAACGACTCGGCAAGAATTGTTCTTAACCGTTGTATCAAGGAACTTCCGGATAAAACCATCCCATATAATTACTTCGTAATGCCCATTGCTGAAGGTTATTACAGGATCGGGGATATCGAAAAGGGTAATGCCATTTATAGCCGTATGATCGAAATTATTATAGAACAACTGGAATATTACTTTAAGTTCAGTGGTAGTTTTAAAACCGGCTATGATATTGAGAAGGAACAAAATCTTGCCATGCTGCAAAAAATAGCGCAGCTCACCGCTCGTTACAAACAAGATAATTTGACACAAAAAGCCGGAGATGAATTTGATCGCTATTACAAACTGTACACTCACAAATGAACCAGGGAAATTTAATTCGTTAAATCCTTTTATTTAATTTGACTTTTTTATTATTTTGCAAACCAGATACAGAGCCGTAGAATGTTGTTTAATAATTATTAGATCATTTGACAACATATTGACAACTTCTAATGTTTTAATAGAGTCTATATGTTACAATTCAAGGTAAATTATTAATGTCAGACTTTGATTTTTTAAACCCGGAGTTTCTATTCATTTGTGGTATTGTGTATATTTTTTTGGCAATTTCTGTTGCCAGATTAGGTACTTACCGGGCATGTGGTGGCTTAAAAGCGATGATATTCAGTATTTTGTTTACCCCGGTTATCGGATTGATTTATGTTCTTAATTCCAGGGAAAAACATGTATTAAAAATTGTTCATTACCGTTGTCCATCCTGTGATCTTGAATATACCAGCAATCACCGGTATTGTCCTTCATGTGAAAAAGATGGAAGGAAAGTCCATCTTGAAAGAATCAGCATGAGAACTTATTAATATCATTTAAGAACTTGCCTGTAATTTAATTTTTAGTTTCAAGTCATCCTGTTAATTCCTTATACAGTATTAATTTCTCTTTATCCGGGTGATTATTACATGTTAAGAAACTATTTGTATTTTTACCCCTGTGAATCCGTTTCGCCTCATACTATTGTTTCCTTTCGGGGCTCTCTATGGAATTGTAACATGGATCAGAAATAAATTTTTCGATTGGGGAATTTTTTCTTCCCTTCCATTCGATTTTCCGGTTATTTCAGTTGGGAACCTTACTACCGGCGGAACCGGAAAAACACCTCATGTTGAATACCTGGTCCGGTTACTAAAAGATAATTACAAAGTTGCAATACTAAGCCGCGGATATAAAAGAAAAACGAAAGGATTTTTAATAGCCGGCGACACTACTAGCGCTGGTGAGATCGGTGATGAGCCCAGGCAGTTCAAATCAAAATTTTCCGACATTACAGTCGCTGTTGATGAAAAAAGGGTAAGGGGTATTAAAGAACTCCGGCGACAGTTACCGGAAACAGATTTGATCCTTCTCGATGATGCATTTCAACACCGTTGGGTAAAACCCGGATTATCCATATTACTCACCGATTATCACAAGCTTTACTCAAATGACTGGCCGTTGCCGGCAGGTTCACTTAGAGAATTCAGGAGAGGGGCAGAAAGGGCTGATATAATAATAGTAACAAAAAATTCAAAAATCCTTTCTCCAATTACCCGTAGGGAAATAACAGCAAGACTCAGGCCCGCAACTCACCAATCGCTGTATTTTTCTTATGTGGAACACGGCCATTTTAAAAAAATACCCGGAATTGATTGTGTCATTATTAACAAGGCCCGGTTTAATACCATCCTGTTGGTAGCCGGTATTGCGAATCCTTATCCGCTTGAGTTTCATTTAAAAAGTTATTGTGACGAATTTGAAACACTTCATTTTCCGGATCATCATTATTACACTTCAGAAAATGTGGTTCAGATCATTGAAAAATTTGATAATATTGTCACGCGAAATAAAATCATTGTAACAACTGAAAAAGACAGTATGCGGTTAAGCAAACCGGAATTCATTAAATTATTAAAAGGGTATCCGATATGCTATGTGCCAATTGAAGTTGTATTTTACAAAGAAGATAAATCAGCATTTGAAAAACAGATTTTAGAATATGTTAGAAAAAATTCAGGAAACAACAAGCTATATCAGGAACAAAATTGATTTTGAGCCAGAATTCGGGATTGTACTTGGAACCGGTCTGGGAGGGCTTGTGAATGAAATCGAGGTGGTGAGTACATTGCTTTACAGGGATATTCCAAATTTCCCGGTATCCACCGTCAAGGGCCATGAAGGGCATTTGATTTTTGGGAAACTCGGAGGCAGAAATGTGATGGCGATGCAGGGCCGGTTTCATTATTACGAAGGTTATTCAATGCAGGAGATTTCTTTTCCGATCAGGGTAATGAAATACCTTGGCATTAAGCTATTGATCCTTTCGAACGCTGCCGGCGGCGTGAATCCTGAGTACCAGATCGGCGACCTGATGATCATACGCGATCACATCAACCTGATGGGAAGCAATCCCCTGATCGGGAAAAACGATACTGGCCTGGGCCCTCGATTTCCTGACATGAGCGATGCTTATGACAAAAACATTATCCGTCACGCTACTAAAATTGCGCGGAATCATAGCATTCATTTCCAGGTGGGTGTTTATGCTGCCGTTACCGGACCTACTTTTGAAACTCCGTCTGAATATAAATATATTCGCATCCTTGGGGCGGACGCTGTAGGAATGTCAACAGTTCCCGAAACTATTGTAGCGCGTCACATGTCATTGCCTGTGTTTGCTGTTTCCGTTATCTCCGATTTGGGTGTTGAGGGTAAAATAGTAGAAATATCACACGATGATGTCATTGACGCGGCCAGTTTGGTTGAACCTAAAATGACCATTGTGATCAAAGAAATGATAGAAAAAATGGAGCCACTGCAGGTATAACTGAATTCCTTAAGGTATAGCGGAGATATTAAGTTTTATCAGATACCCAAACTATTCTTCAAATACTTTTTCTGCAGTTTCGTCGGCCCATTGCACTATGAGATCCCGGTCCTCTTTCTTAAGATTAGCTTCAGAGTGCATGAGAATATAAATCTTCAGAGGCATTTCTTCCTCACCAACCATTTCTGAAATTTCATCGAGGGTCTTTAACTTATCCTTTTTGGAGAGTTCACCCCATTTACTAAAATCGAGATTCTTACGCCCGTTATTTACATCCTTTGCAACCAGCCATGAAACCGGCGCTACATACGAATACCATGGGAATCTTGTATTTTGCGAATGACAATCAAAACAGGCTTGCCGGATTAAATTCCCGACTTCTTCCGGGACTTCGGTAACTGAAGCTATATCCTTACCCGTCACAGGTTTGTTTTGTGGCCTGCCTGACGGAAAAAACTGAATAATGACAAACAGACCGGCTACAGCGATCAGCGCATTCATAATCCATTTTCTCATGCTTCTATTTTTTCAAAAGTAAATCTGAAGTTGCAACCGCCCATTCCCTCAAAGCTTTTGCTTCTTCAGGGGTCAGAGCTTTGTCAGGAAATTTTGCAAGGAATTTTTCGGGTGGCATTTCGTTCTTCTCCACCATCTCGTTTATTTTATCCAGCTTGGATACCATTTTTACTTTTGAAAGGCCAGGCAGTTTATCAATTAAGAACTTCTCTTTTGCCTTATCATTTTTCGATTCTGTATTGTGGCATCCAAAACATGATTTATCGAATATGTTATTAATGTTCTCCGGAATAACCAGGTTATCGTCCGGAGGTGGAGTATTGGAGGTTCCTGAACCGAAATAACTGAAAGCCGTCAACAAAATAAAAATTGCACTTAGGGCAGGAAGCCAGATTACAAATACTTTTTTACTCTTTTTCATAACAGTTGATTAATTTTTATTATTGTGAATTTTTTTACTACAAAAGTTAAACACAAGAAAATCAAAAAAGTTTAAAACTGTAATTATTATTTATGGCATATTAATCAGGAACTGTAACCATTCCAGGCGGGAATTCCAACCCTTCATCTCGGAACTAATCCGTAAAATCAAGGATCTTGACCCGCCATTTTTTATTATCTGTTTTATGTTTTCGGCTTGTTAAAGGAGTTACTACAATAGCCGCCGCTATGAGGCTACCACTTATAATCAGCGTCTCCGTTGGGACAACAGGCTCATCGTTATTGATAACACCATTTATTGTACTGATCAGTAAATAGGGAATCCCTGCGGTAATAAATAATTTCTGCAGGAAATTAAAGCCCCACCTTTTCCTGATAATTGTGCTAATATTCTTCAGTGTCACTTCATTCACCCGATCAATAGTAATACTGCTATCATTAATTAAACTTATAAAACCATGTATCGTCGTGTCGGGTTTGCTGGTGCTTAATTTAATCCAATCATTAACTTCATATTTAAAGTATTTAATTGTTCCTGGCCTTTCAAGAATCAATATGTTCTGAGTCTGTGAATCAGATATATTCAATAAAAAACAAAGAAGTACTAAAATTACTGACGGATTAAACTTCATCGGCTCAAATTTCAGCCCGAAAATAATTAAAATAACGATTCACATCGGAAAGGCGCAACATTTTAATGCTTAAAATTATAGGGCCGGTTAAGCGTTTCATTTTCTATTTTTGTACACAATTCATTATAAATGTTGAGCAGACGGTTTTTTAGTTTTTTGTTTTTCTCAATTCTTACTTCCTGTACTTCACAAAAACAGGAATCCATGGTTATCTCCGGTAAGTTACCTGAATTATCAGGCGTATGGTTATACCTTGAAGAATTAGATGTAAAAAATATGACCCTTCTCGATTCCATAAAAATAAAGAGTGATGGCAATTTTAAATTCGGGCTAAAAGTTGAGGATGCCGGATTTTATATTCTGAGAACTACTAAGGAAAACTATTTGCTACTATTACTTGAAAAAGGTGAAAAGGCTGAAATATTTTCAAAGGATTCACTTTTTAATACCGGCTGTGAAGTGAGAGACTCTCCGGGATCAATGTTATTAAAGGATTTCGAGATATTTATTGCCGGACAAAAGACCCGGATTGATTCATTGGCTGAAGCCTTTTATCAAAGCAAGGATTCCATAAACTTCCTGGAAAAAAAACTTGAACTTGATTCAATCTACAACCTGATCTTTGAGAATCAAAGAAATTATGTAATGAACTTTATCAATAACAATCCCGGATCCCTCGCTTCACTTATTGTCCTTAACCGTAAACTCGGGAATAACACCGTGTTGGATGAAGAAAAAGATTTTATCTTTTTCCACCGGACCGACAGTGGATTAATGATCACACATCCGGAAAATAAACACACTATTGATCATGACAACAGGGTTAAAGAAATCAGGGGCAGGATATTTGACCGTTTTACCGCCGGTGAAAAATTAAAACCCGGAGAAAAAGCCCCTAATATTGTGATTCGCGATTCAAGTGATAAAATGCTCTCCCTTAAAAGCCTCACGGGCCAAAAAGTTTTGATCTGTTTCTGGGCAGGATGGAGCGCCAAATCAAGAAAAGAAAACCGTAAGGTGGTTGATCTTTATCCGGAATTAAAGAGGAAAAACATTGTGCTGTTTGGAGTTTCTCTTGATGAGAACATTGTTGTGTGGAAAGGCGCCCTCAAACTCGATAAACTTCCGGGAATACAAGGCAGTGACATGAAGGGATTGAATTCGGAAGTTATGAAAAACTATAATTTGCCGGACGATATTAGTTTTTACTACATCGTTGACGAGAACCAGAAAATAATATTCAAAAGCAAAGATTTTAATGAAATGACGTCATTCATTGAAAATTTGATATAATTGCAACTGTTAATGTTTTCAAAACAAATTAAAAGCATTTATTACTTTTGGTATCTGAAGTATAACAATCCCGAGGGGTATAATTAAATATAACTGATTTGAAACCTGGTAACAAGATATATTTTATTTCCGATAGTCATTTCGGGGTTCCAACCCATGAGAAAAGTCTCGAAAGGGAACGACTTTTTATTTCCTGGTTGGATGAAGTAAAAAAGGATGCGGAGGAAATTTATATCATGGGCGACCTGTTCGAATTCTGGTTCGAATATAAAACCGTCATCCAGAAGGGCTACGTCAGGTTATTCGGAAAGCTGGCTGAAATAACCGATTCAGGAATCCCGGTTTATTTTTTTCGTGGGAACCATGACGTTTGGGCATTCGATTATCTTTCCAAAGAACTCAATTTTAAAATTTACCCCGACACACTTATCAGGGAAATCAACGGAAAAAAATTCTTCCTGGGACATGGTGATGGATTGGGCAAAGGTGACAACGGTTACAAATTCATTAAAAAAGTATTCCGAAACAGGGTAAATCAATGGTTGTTCCGGTGGCTGCATCCCGATATAGGCACCGCTTTGGGATTATTCTGGTCGAACCGCAGCCGGATCGCCAATGAAAACACCGGACTTGAAAAAGTGAACCAGGAAGGAATAGACCGTTTAAAATCATACTGTCTTAAAATTCTTACAAAAAACCCTGATATTGATTATTTCATTTTCGGGCACATTCATAAACCCGTAGCTGAACAACTGAATGAAAAATCAACATACTTCAACATCGGCGACTGGATAAATTATTTTTCTTATCTCGTTTTCGACGGAAATAAAATTGAACATAAATATTTTGACAAATAAAATCTTCTTTATGAAAGCCTGTCTTTTAATTATGATTTTCATCCTTTCGGGAATTACAGGTTCGATGGCACAGAAAGCAGCTCAAATTGAACCCGCCGGTAAATTTTGGATCAGCGATACGCTCGATGCTCTTACATACACTATTTATATCACTGAATTTGATTTCACAAATCATGAAATTACTGCTCATGCGGATATTGAAATAACAACAAAAGTGAATGGCGTTACAGAAGTGACATTGGAATTAATGGAGCTCACTGTTGATGATGTATCGGTGGATGGAACTGCTGTTACAAATTTTCAGCACACCGGGGGTATCATATCAATTCCTCTGGCTAACCCGATAAATACATCCGACACCATTCTTGTAAGTGTTGTTTATCATGGCGAACCCTTTCATGAGGAATGGGGTGGATTTCACTGGTCGGGGAATTACTGTTTCAATCTCGGGGTAGGCTTTGTTTCCATACCTCACAATCTTGGCAAGACCTGGTTTCCCTGCATAGATGATTTCCACGACCGTGCATATTATACCATTTTTGCCACTGTTGATGAAGGCAAGGATGCAGTATGCGGCGGAATCCTCGAAGAAATCATTAACAATGGGAACGGAACCCTGACCTATAAATGGACGATGGATCAGTCGGTTCCTACTTATCTCGCTTCGGTTGCAGTTGGTGATTATGCAAGGTGGACGGGAATATACAACGGGATAAATGAAGATATTCCGATTGAAATCTGGGTTATGCCTCAGGATTCGAATAAGGTTGATGCATCTTTCATTCATCTGAATGATATTCTGGCAATTTTCGAACAGAGCTTTGGTCCTTATCGCTGGGACAGGATCGGTTATGTCGGGACTGCAATTGGAGCTATGGAACATGCCACCAGTGTTGCCTATCCGCATTTTGCGATAAACGGCAACCTTCAGTACGAATCGCTTTATGCGCATGAACTCTCACACATGTGGTTTGGGGATAATGTGACATGTGCAAGCGCTGAGGACATGTGGCTTAACGAGGGATGGGCTGTCTTTTGTGATGCCCTTTTTCAGGAAGTACTTTACGGTGAAGAACAATACAAGGAATTTATACGTGCAAAACACAAACAGATCATCCAATACTGTCATACATCAAGCGGTGACGGGAGTTATTTCCCTCTGAACCAGATTCCTCAGGAATACACTTACGCAATGACCGCCTACGACAGGGGTGCAACAATTGCCTACACCTTGCGCGGCTACCTTGGCGACGAAGTGTTTTTCGATGCGATGGCCGGTTACAATGAATTTTTCCAGCATAATTTTGCTTCCTCCGAAGACATGCGCGATTTTATTACCAATCATACGGGTATAGATATGACCGGCTGGTTCGATAACTGGGTTTTTCATTCGGGTACTCCACAATTTTCGGTTGACTCTTTTAATGTTTTTCCAACAGTAAATGGGGCAGATGTAACGGTTTATATGCGTCAGAAAAGACACGGGCCTTATTTTATCGGCAATTCAAATAAAATGGAGCTGACATTTATGGATGAAAACTGGAATCAATATACAGAAACGATGACTTTTGATGGTTCTGCAGGAAGCTCGGTTTTTAATGTTCCCTTTGAACCGCAAGCCGTCTATGTTGATCTCGAAGAAAAAATGTGCGATGCAACTACCGATTATGCTGAAACTATAACTCAGACCGGATTATACAACTATGGCAATTCATTTTTTAAACTCGATGTTCAGGAGTTGACCGATTCAGTTTTTATAAGGATCGAGCATCATTGGGCGCCGCCGGATACTTTAAAAAATCCGGTTCAGGGATTGAAAATCTCACCATACAGGTACTGGAAATTCGATGTCATTATACAGGAAGATTTTAATGCAACCGGAGTTTTTATGTATAACAAAAGCGCTTTTCTCGATGATAGCCTGATTCTAAGTCAAAATGATTCAATAGTCATTCTTTACCGTCCCGGACCTGCTTTCGACTGGCAATTGGTTGATTTTACACAAGTCGGTATTTGGTCTATCGGAAATCTATATGTTGAAAATCTCCAAAAAGGTGAATATACAATGGCGGTTTGCGATGATACTTTTGTTGGAATAAAATCCGGGCCGGCAAAAAAAAATAGAGGTTTTATAATTTATCCCAATCCTTCAAACGGTAATTTCAATTTCGGCACCAATCAGCCCGGACTTATCCAGTTTTTTGATGTCAACGGCAACCTCCTGGATTCGATGAATGTTTCTGAAAATCAGCAAAACAACTCCTGGATTGCAGGAGATTTGCCGGAAGGAACTTATTTTGCCAGGTTCAGATCAATTACTAACGAAATCATTGGTGAAGAAAAACTGGTCATTGTCAAAGATTAAAACTTTATCTGCTTATATGCATCCTTATCTTAAACCTTTATCTGAATTATTTGCTGTCAATTCGAATGAAGAAATTGCCCGATACATGAAACAATACATGAAAGGGCAATATGAATATTTCGGGATTAAATCGCCGGAACGCCGCGAATTGAAAAAAGAATTCCTTCACCGGTACGGCATGCCGGAGATTTCAGAATTGGGAACAATTACAAGGGAATGTTGGGAACTTCCGCAAAGGGAATATCAGTATTTTATTATGGAAGTGCTTGAAAAAATGGCTAAGAAAGCCGATATGGACCGAATAAACCTATATGAACACATCCTTGTAAATAAATCATGGTGGGATACTGTGGATTTTATTTCAGCAGTGCTTGTGGGAATTCATTTTCAGAAATACCCTCAGCAAATCATACCCTATACCAAAAAATGGATGAAATCCGGGAATATATGGCTGCAAAGATCTTCCCTGCTGTTTCAGTTGAAATACAAAAAGAAAACCGACCTTGGCCTGTTGACAAAATATATTCAACAATTACAGGGATCTAAGGAATTTTTCATCAATAAGGCGATTGGCTGGATTTTGAGAGAATACTCAAAAACCGATCCCGTCTGGGTGGTTAGTTATGTTCGCGATTTTCAGCTTGCACCATTAAGTCGCAGAGAGGCACTGAAATGGATGGAACGGAAAAATGTTTATATTTGACATCATGAATTTCGCGGTGATGAATCAAAATGAAATATTGCGACTTTTAAAAATAGAAGTCCTTAATGCAGAGCCCCAAGCTAAAATAATTTTATTCGGCTCACGGGCACGAGGTTCTGCGCGGGAGGACTCAGATTGGGATTTGTTGATCCTTGTTGATAAAAAACTTACGCATGAAATTGAGGATAAGATACTGGATGCCATTTATGATTTTTCCCTGAAAGCGGATGAATTATTCACTCCATTTATTTATTCCCAATCCGATTGGGACAAATACCGTTTATTACCATTTTATAAAAATGTAGAATCTGAAGGGATTTTTTTATGATAAATGAACCTGCCAATCAAAAGTACTTTTCTAAACCCGAACTAATTAAATATCGGATTGAACGGGCCTCTGTAACTCTTTTGGAAGCCAGAAAACTCTATAAGGATAAACTATATATGGGTTGTGTAAACCGTTTATATTATGTGTGTTATCATTGTATTCAGGCACTATTTATTAAAAAAAATATCATCGCAAAATCTCACTCCGGAGTTCTGAAAATGTTTCATAAAGAATTTATTAGTACAGATTTATTTCCTAAGGAAAATGGGAAATTTGTTTCCAATTTGTTTATTAAAAGACTCGACAGTGACTATGGTGTTTTTATTGATTTCACAGGAGAAGAGGTACTTAAATTTTTAAACCTAACGGTAAGTTTTCTCAAAAAAACTGAAGACTATATTTCAACTACAATAAATGAAAAATAGATTTATCGGGTTATTACAATTTCCTTTACTCCTTACATTGGTTGCTTTCACGGCTTGTACTCAGCAAAAATTATTCGAACAATTCCAGAAATTCGACAAGCAATCCTGGAACCGGTTCAATATTCTGAAATTTGATGTCCCAGTAAAAGATACTATCAATACATTCGACATTATCTTTTCCATTCGGCATTTTCCTGAATTTTCCATTAAAGAATTACCGATCAACCTGACGATATACATGCCTTCGGGTGAAATGCGAACGGCAGAACATCTCCTCATATTTACCGATAAGGAAGGAAACAAGCTTAGTGAATGTCTTGGTGATCTGTGTGATATTTCATTCCCCGTTCGTGAAAGTTTCGTTTTCCCGGAATCAGGAACCGTCAGAATTGAAATTGAGAATAAATGGTCAAAACTTGATTTGCCCGGAATTATGGAAGCGGGACTGATCTTAAAAAGATCAAAGAACTAATATTCATGATATTTTGTTAATAATTTGTTAATCTTTCGTCCTATCCCGGCAACTATTTATATTTGCGGATGTTTAATGCACGTTAATAGTTTATGAAGACTATAAAAAAGATATCCGGTTTTATAATGCTGGCAATAATTCTGTTCAGCAGTATGGGTATTTCATTTTATCTTCATGAATGCGATTGCAGGGGAACTAACCTTTACAGTATCGGGACCGGTTACTCCGGACCTAAATCATTTTGTTGCTGCCCAACCAAAACACAAATTTATGTAAATATTGATTTGGAAGGCTCCATTGATGCAGAAGGCTGTTGCAAGGACCTGGTTTATTTTTATTTATTACCTTTTAGCCCTGAAAAAGACAATACAGGATTACCAAGGTTAAGCGAAAAGGTATTGTTTTCATTTATTCCGGTGAACAGCTCAGAAACCGTACAATCAATTGAAACGAAAACCATTCCGCTTTTTCTCTTTCCGCCGGATAAGCTATCCGGAAAAAATCTTATCTTTTTCATTCAGCAAATTAAAATCCCGTCCCCGGTCTGTTGATTTTAGTTCGTTATGTTGTAAGTTGTTAAACATAGCGGTTGAATGATTGTGTCCGGTAACCTTTGAAATGGATCAGTGAGAAAACTTTAATACCATCTGAATATCGCAGGAATCTCAACTTAGCGGTCATTTCAAAACCGGTAATGTTATAATTCTTGTAAAATTAAAAAAACAGATTAGGATGAAATCAAATATAATTCTGGCAATAGCAGTGACCTGTCTTTTGCTATTCATTTTACCCGGACTAAAAGCCCAAAATGTGGTCGGTTATGTTTACGAAGTGAACGGTAATAACCAGAAAAATTTTCTTCCGGGAGTTAATATCTGGTGGCTTGGTACAGTCACTGGAACTTCAAGCGATGTTAATGGAAGGTTTATCCTTTCAAAATCCGGCATCAGTACAACAAAACTGATTGTGAGTTTAATGGGTTATAAAACCGATACTGTTGAAGTTAAAAGAGAACTTACAAAACTGGAAATTGAAATGGTTCCTGAAACCCTTCAGTTGCAGGAAGTTGAAATACATGGAAAAGTAAGGGATTCATATATTTCACACCTAAGCCCGAGAAAAGTACAGGTAGTGACCCAGGGCGAACTGAAACGTGCCGCCTGTTGTAATCTTTCGGAAAGTTTTGAGACCAATGCATCCATTGACGTAACCTACAGTGATGCCATAACCGGGGCAAAACAAATACAATTGCTTGGTTTGTCCGGCATTTATAGTCAAATTCAAACAGAGAATATACCTGCCATCCGCGGACTGGCATCAGCTTATGGGTTGAACTATATTCCTGGTCCCTGGATGGAATCCATTCAAATTTCAAAAGGAACGGCTTCTGTCATCAACGGCTATGAATCAATTACCGGCCAGATCAATGTTGAATACAAAAAGCCCCAGGATGCAGAAAAACTTTATGTTAACCTTTTCGGTAATTCAAACGAAAGAATGGAAGCCAACCTTTATAGCGGTTATAAGATCAATGAAAAGCTAAGTACTATGCTTTTGGTTCATGGTAATTATTTTGGGAATAAGATCAACCGGATCAATACAACTACAATTAATCAAAACGGGGAACAGGTTGAAATTGATGAAAACTTTATGGACATTCCGATGTCAAAAGGCATCAATCTTTTCAACCGGTGGGAATATCATGCAGGAGAAAAATATGAGACCCGGTTCGGAATAAAGTACCTCGAAGAATCCAGGGATGGGGGAACACTTGATTACGATAAAGACAACTTTGTCCTTGATACTGCTTTGATCAACCAAAAGAGATTACCTTATGGATTCGGGTTTAAAACAAGACGGACAGAGGCCTTCTGGAAAAACGGTTTTCTGTTTCCGAATAAAGACTGGAAAAGTATCGGGTTGATTTTTTCGGGTGTGAACCATGAGCAAACCGGATTTTTTGGAGTAAATAATTATCATGGTTTCGAGAGAAGCTTTTATGCCAACCTGATTTATCAATCCATCATCAGTAATACCAATCATAAATTCTCTACCGGATTAAGCTACCTTTTTGACGAATACAGAGAGGGTTACGACCAAATTCAATTCACCTATATTTATCAGACCTTAGCTGCGGATAGTACCCCCACAATGCACGATATCATCACGCTTAGCCCGACCACCAACTTAAATCCGGTAATTTACAATTGGGATCGTACCGAATCAGTTCCCGGAGCTTTTTTTGAATATACCTATTCGTATCTTGATAAATTGACATTCATCGCAGGTATCAGGGCTGATTACCATAACAAATACGGTACTTTTGTTACACCCAGGACCAACCTCCGTTATCAGATCACCGAAACGGCAGTGGTAAGAGCTTCGGCGGGAATGGGATACAGATCGGCCAACATTATTTCTGAGAATCTTTCATTGCTTGCAAGTCAGAGGAAACTGGTTCAAAAAGAAACTCTGAACCAGGAAAAAGCCTGGAATTACGGTATCAGTTTTATGAAAGAGTTCAGGCTTTTCAGGAATCCTGCCGAGATTGATCTTGACTTTTTCCGCACCGATTTTATCAACCAGGTAATTGTGGATTTAGAAACCGATCCGACAGTTGCATACTTTTATAACCTGGAAAAGGACGGAAAATCCTATGCGAACAGCTTTCAGACTCAATTGACACTAGAACCTGTCAGAAGGTTATCAGTACTCCTTGCTTTTCGACTAAACGATGCAAAGCAAACCATGCATGGCACTTTAAGTCAGAAATTGCTTCAGAATAAATATAAAGGACTCATCACTCTGTCGTATGCCACAAATTTCGAGAAGTGGAAGTTTGACTTTACAGCTCAATTCAATGGAAGTGCCAGAATTTCTCCCCAGTATTTAATGCCTGAAATTGTACGCCGTGATTATGAAACCACACCTGCATATATGGTTCTCTTTGCTCAGGTAACCAAAAAGTTCAGACATAATCTTGAAGTATATGTCGGAGGTGAGAACCTTACCGGGTTCATGCAGAAAGATCCGATTACCGAGTCCTTCATTCCTTATCATACCCATTTCGATACCATGATGGTTTGGGGTCCGATTACCGGTCCTACGATTTATGGCGGATTAAGATATTATTTTAAAAAATAGTGTATTGTTCAATTATAAAATTTAAAATTATGCAAAAGAGAAATCAAATTTTAGCAGCATTTATGGTGGCTATATTTTTCTTATCCTTCTCCGGAATGGTAAATGCGCAGGAGCAAAAGAAAGAAGAAACCATAACAATCAAAACCTCGGCTGTATGCAGCATGTGTAAAGAAAGGCTCGAAAGTAATATGGCTTTTGAAAAAGGAGTCACAGAAGTTCAGCTTGACAACAAAACAAAAATTTTGACAGTAACTTATAAAACTGCAAAAACTACTCCGGAAAAGTTAAAAACTGCGGTCACAAAAATCGGGTATGACGCTGACGAATTGCCTGCCGATACTAAAGCTTACGAAAAACTGCCGGCCTGTTGCAAAAAAGACAATGCAGCTCATTAATTAGTCCGAAGTCTGTAGTCTATTGTCTTGAGTCGTTAGTCCTGAGAAATATGTGCTTAGATTTAAGACTTAAGATTTTTGATATTAACTGTTATTAAAACAATTCATCCGATGACTCACGCCGGCTTCCTTTATTAAGCTACCCCGCAAAGTCATCGGATGAATTTATTTCTTCTTAACCCAATTCAACCAGTTCATCTGATTCAACCAATTCAGTCCACGAATTACACAAATTACACGAATCTACCGATTCAACCAGTTTAACCAGCTCAACCAATTCAGTCCACGAATTACACGAATTACACGAATCTACCGATTCAACCAGTTCAACTAATTCAACCCTTCAACAATTCCTTGATCATTTCCCGGTCCCTTTCCAGTTGCTCTCTCAGCCTCTCCAGTCCCTCAAATTTCTGCTCGCTCCTTATCCGGTCAATAAAATATATGGTTATTTCCTTTCCGTAAATATCCCTGTCGAAATCAAAAATATGAACTTCGGTAGTGAAATCATGTTTGCCAATCGTAGGCCTCGTACCAATGTTTCCCATTCCCTTATAGATTGCCCCATCGCATTCAACTTTGCAGGCATATACCCCTCCTGCCGCAATCAGCTTGTATTTATCTTCTACCTCTATATTCGCTGTCGGAAACCCAATTTCCCTTCCAATTTTATTTCCCATTACTACTTTTCCGGTAAGGCTGTAATCATAGCCCAGCATCATGTTTGCGAGTTTCACATCACCCTCTGTCAGGGCATTTCTTATCTTGGTTGAGCTGACAGCAATGCCCTGAATATATTGAGCCGGAATTTCTGCCACCTCAAAACCCAGTTCCCTGCCCAGTTTGAATAACTGTTCATAATTACCTTCACGGTCTTTCCCGAAATGGTGGTCATAGCCAACGATCAGTTTCTTTGTACAGAGCTTTCCTACCAGGTATTCCTTTATAAAATCCTCTGATGATGTTCTTGAAAATTCAAGAGTAAATGGGATAATTATAAGGTTCCCGATCCCGAATTTATCCAGCAACTCGAATTTCCTTTTCTGAGTAAGAATGAACCTAAGATCCTTATTGTCCGGATCAAGAACCAGGCGCGGATGAGGATCAAAAGTTACAAGTATCGTTTCACCACCGTTCTCCTTTGCAATTGCTGTCATCCGCCTAATGATCTCCTGATGCCCGATATGCAATCCGTCGAATGTACCTACAGTAACTACTGTATATTCCGATCCCTCAAAATCGTCTATATTCTGAATTATCTTCAAATAAAATTTTATTAGGAAAAAATAAAATAACTATATTTACCCTCGCTAAGAAAAGCGGCAAATTTAAATATTTTGAACCACTTTTTTTATACCACAACCTTATGAACTGTAATATTTTTATGATAAAAACATCGGGGTTACTCTTGTTGTTAATAGCTTCATCTATAAGTTTTTCACAAGTCCATGATGATTTTTCAGACGACAATTTCACCTCTAATCCAGCATGGCTGGGCGACACCTCCAGCTTTCAAATAACCTCCAGCAGCGCTATACCACCGGAGTTAAAACCTGCATTACAGCTAAACTCCGAGGGGTCCGATACTTCCATCCTTTATCTCCCGAATAATATGATGATGAATACCGAGTGGCGGTTCTGGATTAAAATGTCATTCAATACATCTGCTAATAACTTTGCGCGTATTTATCTTGTTTCCGACCAGGAAAACCTTGAAGGAGATTTAAATGGATATTTTGTTCAGGTCGGAGGAACTGAAGACAGTATCGCCCTGTTTAAGCAAACAGGAAACAACTTTGAAAAAATTATTACCGGAACAATAGCCTATACCGGAAATTCCACAAATGTGCTCAGAATAAAAGTTACTCATGATCAGGATGACATCTGGCAACTATATTCGGCAACAGACGGTGGATATGATTTTGAGCTTGAAGGAACTTCGGCGGATAACAGCATTTCTACAGCAAATTATTTCGGACTGTACTGTAAATACACTTCAAGTAATTGTACCAAATTTTACTTTGACGATTTTTATGTTGACGAAATCATTGTTGATACGATCCCACCGGAAATTTCCAATCTTTTAGTGGTTTCTGACTCAACACTTGACATATACTTCAATGAATCGGTAGAATTATCTTCCGCACAGGATACGGCTAATTATTTTGTGAATAACTTCATCGGGCATCCTTCCTCCGCAACCCGTGATGCGGCAGATTTTTCACTGGTTCATCTTGTATTTGAACCGAATTTTGTAGCTGGAATCAACTATACGTTAACGGTTGATGATGTTGCTGATTTGTCTGGAAATTACACAAATAATGAAACGGGGAGCTTTCAATATTTCCCATCGGCAATCATCAATCCCTGGGATATCGTTATAAACGAAATCATGGCTGATGAAAATCCTTTGCCCGCAGGCCTTCCCGAAGCGGATTACCTTGAACTTTATAACCGGACCGGCCAAATCATTAACCTTGAAAATTGCACTATCAAACCACGTGAAACTGCCGATCCTGTTTTATTTCCATCGGTCACTATAGAACCCGATAGTTATCTGATCGTTGTATTGACAACTGATGTCACCCTTTTCGAACCTTATGGTTCTGTTATCGGACTGACTGGATTTTCACTCAATAATGAAGGGTCTGTTGTCCTTCGCAATCCTCAGGGAACATTGATCTGTTCCATATCCTATACTGACGAATGGTACAACGATGATGTAAAAATGGATGGAGGCTGGTCACTCGAACAGATAGACCCGGATCATCCCTGTACAGGAAAAGAAAACTGGATTGCTTCATCGGATTTGAACGGTGGTACGCCGGGTAAAGTTAACTCCATCAACAATACAACAGTTTCTATACCCGGAATCATTTCGGCGGATGCAACAAGTGCGAATACCATTTGTGTAATGTTCACTCATTTTATGGATAGCCTTTCCGTGATCTGCCTGGCCTCATTTAGTATAGATGAAGGAATGGGCCACCCCATTACAGCCGTTGCAATTGAGGACGGATTTAATTCTGTGATATTGGGATTTGCTGAAAATTTCGAAGAAAATGTGGTTTATCATCTTACCATAACCGACACGATTTTCAATTGTGCAGGTGATTTTATAGAATTAAATTCCACGATTACAGTTGTCCTGCCTGCTGCGGCCAAAGTATATGAAATCGTGATCAATGAAATAATGGCCGATCCCGATCCCCCGGTCGGCCTGCCCGAATATGAATTCATCGAACTGTATAACACTACGGATTCTTTTTTAAAGATGAACGGATGGTCGTTGCAGGTCGGAACTTCATTTAAACCACTTCCCGGTATTGTTATGGCTCCAAACGAATATATTATTCTCACAGAGGATGACGCTTCAGAACTTTACGGTATGCTCGCCCGTTCCTTCGGTTTTTCAAGCCTGGGACTATCAAACACCGGGACATCCCTGAAACTGCTGGATCAGGACAGCGTCATCATTTCTTCGGTAAGCTTTCGCGAAAACTGGTACAACGATTCTGAAAAATGCGAAGGTGGATGGTCGCTCGAACAGATTGACCCTTCTAATCCCTGTCCCGGAAAGGACAACTGGACTGTCAGCATGGATGAACGGGGCGGAAGTCCGGGGATAGCTAATTCGGTCAATTCTCAGAATTTTGTTGAACCGGTTGCAGTCAAAGTAATTGCCCTCGACAACAAAACTTTCGAAGTTCATTTTAATCAAATGATGGATGAACAATCGCTGTTAAATCCGGCATCTTATTCCGTTGACCGGGGAATTGGAAATCCATTGCAGTCCGTTACCGACGGCGTTGATATGGAATTGGTGATCCTTGAATTTTCGCAGCAACTGGAAACTAGAAAATTATATACCCTTACATTGACCGGTGACATTCAAAGCTGTATAGGACAAACAGTTCCGGAGAACTTTGAAATTCTCTTCGGAATACCTGAAACAGCCGAATCCAATGATGTCATAATTAATGAAGTGCTATTTAATCCTGCTGATGATTGTGAGGACTTTGTCGAAATTTATAACCGCACCGAAAAGATCATTGACCTGAGTGACCTGATGCTTGGAACCATTGAAGTCAACCAGCTTGAACCCAACGATACTGCATATAAATCCGTTTCTGATGAAAATTCCTTACTGCTTTCAGGTACTTACATTGTTTTAACCCTTGACCCGCTTAAAGTTCTGGAACAATATTTCACTACAAACCCTGCCGGATTCATTGGCATGAGTTCATTTCCGGCCTATAATAATGATGCAGGAGCCGTCATTCTTGTTAATTCCGGTGGTTCGATTCTCGACGCTTTCAATTATGAAGAAAGCATGCATTATCCCTTATTGAATTCATTCGAAGGTGTATCATTGGAGCGAATTAATTTCGAGCGGCTTACGCAGGACAGGACCAACTGGCATTCGGCATCTTCGGATTGCGGTTTTGCTACTCCGGGATTTAAAAACTCCCAGTACAGCGAATCGTCCGAAATGAATGATGAGATCACTATCGAGCCGGAAATTTTCTCGCCGGACAATGATGGCTTCGACGATATAGTTAACATCAATTATAAGTTTGATTCTCCCGGCTACTCTTGCAGCATAACCATTTACGATGCACAGGGACGGCTGATAAATTATCTTGTCCGCAATGAACTTCTTGGAACCGAAGGGACTTTTTCGTGGGATGGCCGCACTACCGACAACTGCAAAGCCGATATCGGGATTTATGTGGTTTACATCGAGGCATTTGATATGGCGGGAAAGGTAAAAAAGATCAAAAAGGTGGTGGTGGTGGGTGGAAAACTATGAATATATTAAACCTCCGGAATAACATTAAGATTTTTTAACGACATCAGGCATTGCACTTGCGTCTTATTCATTTATTTAATGTTTAGTGTTAAAATTCCTATGCCTAACTCCGACTGTCATGTTATTTTCAAATCCTAAATCCCTATTCCTAAATCCTAAAATCATTTTAATCTGTGGCAACCATTTTCACCACTACATTTATCTATCTGGTATTATACACATTCATCGTCCGCTCCACCCCTATCGCAACAAAGCTCTTAACGATTTCAACAGCAGTTTTTACTTGGGGTATCATAATTTCCTCTTCTGTTTTTGTCCATTTACCCAAAACATAATCCACCTGGGTTCCCTGTGCAAAATCATTACCAATCCCTACTCTTAACCTTGCAAAGTCAGTAGTACCAAGATGCTCAATAATGCTGATCAGCCCGTTGTGCCCCCCGTCGCCACCCTTTGCTCGCAAACGGAGTACCCCCGTAGGTAAAGCAATATCATCAGCAATGATCAGCAGGTTTTCAAGCGGGATATTTTCTTTTCCAAGCCAGTATTTGATTGCCTTACCGCTCAGGTTCATATAGGTTGTTGGCTTTATCACCACCAGTATCCTTGCTTTATATTTTACCCTAGTCACATCGGCCAGTCTCCCCGCTGCAAACACAGCCTTTCCCTCCCGGACAAGTGCATCGGCAACCACAAACCCGATGTTATGCCTTGTATTGGCATATTCGGCTCCTATATTTCCTAATCCTGCGATCAGATATTTCATTTCATCTCTATTTGTTCAAGGTATTTTATATCTGGGATTTAACTGTATATCCTTTAATGGGGTATAAAGGTATAGGGGAAATAAGGGAACCCCCTTATACCCTTATACCCTTATACCCCTTTTCCCCATAATTCCCTCTTTTCCATCATGTTCTTAATCCCGTTTGAGGCAATATTTTCAGTTTACTAAATTACGAATCCTGCCGAAATAAAAATTCCAGGTCCTGGGTTAAATATATCCTGAACCTGGAAATTCATCAAAGGACCAGCTATTATTTTTTATCTTCGCCTTCTTTTTTCTCTGCATCCGCCTCACCGGCTTCAGTCAGCTTGGCTGCAGCTTCTGCAGCGGCTTCCTCCTCAGGTGTTGCGCCTGCCCCTCTTGCCGTCTTCACATTTACGATAACCGAACTTGGGGTATCAAGAAATTCAAGGTTTTCATATTTCATGTCCCTTACCTTTATGGAATCCCCGATATTCAATCCATCAATATTCACTACAAGAAAATCCGGCAGGTTCTCAGGCAATCCCAATACCCTGACTTTTCTTAACTTCTTGTTCAGCTTGCCGCCTTGTAATATACCGGGTGCAACGCCTTCAACCTTTACGGGAACAGCAATATTTACTTTTTTACCAGGAATAATTTCGAGGAAATCCGCGTGGAGCACCCTGTCGGTAACAGGATGGTACTGAATATCCTGTAAAATTGTATTATATTCTTTATCGTCAATGGAAATTTTAAGGATATACACTTCGGGGGTAAAGAGAATTTTCTTAAATGTTTTTTCTTCTGTGTAAAAATGAACCTGGTCTTTGCCACCATAAATCACACAGGGCACTTCACCTTCCCTCCGGTGTTTTTTCGCATCTTTTTTCCCTACGTGCGCTCTGAGCGCACCGCTCATAGATACTGTTTTCATAAAATTAAATTGTTAAATTAATGATTAAAATATTTATTTAAACTGATAAAGCGAACTGATTGATTTTGTTTTCAGCGCTCTCTTTATAACTTCGGCAAACAAACCGGCTGTAGTCAGAACCTTGATTTTATCACTTTGAATTTTCATTGGCAAGGTATCTGTAACAACCACTTCTGTAAATTTTGATTTTTCAATTTTTTCATAAGCATCTCCCGAAAAAACCGGATGGGTACAAAAAGCCCTTACACTTGCAGCACCTCTTTCCATGATCAGGTCGCCGGCTTTTGATATCGAACCGGCAGTATCAATTATGTCATCAATCAATACCACGTTTTTTCCCTCTACATTACCTACCAGTTCCATCTTTCCGACTTCGTTAGGTTTTGAACGCTGCTTATAGCAAATCACAAAACCAGTCTGCAGGAATTTGGCATAAGCGGCCGCCCTTCTCGTACCTCCTGTATCCGGAGAAGCCATCAATAAATTCGGAAGGTTCAGACTCTCGATATAAGGAGTGAAAATGGATGAAGCGTAAATGTGATCCACTGGCACATCGAAAAAAGCCTGTATCTGGTCGGCATGAAGATCAATGGTGATGATCCTTTGAACTCCTGCAGCCGTGAGCAGGTTTGCAATCAGCTTTGAAGCAACCGAAACCCGAGGTTTATCTTTCCTGTCCTGCCGTGCCAGTCCGAAATAAGGAATTACGGCTACGATCCTCTTGGCCGAAGCTCTTCGTGCTGCATCAACCAGCATCAGTAATTCGAGGAGGTTGTCGGCAGGTGAAAAAGTGGATTGAACAATAAAAACATCACGACCCCTGATATTCTCTTCGAATGAAGGCTGGAATTCGCCGTCGGAAAAGACAGTAACTACTACATTTCCCAGGGGATGACCATAGCTTTCAGCTATTTTTTCTGCCAGGTATCGGGTTGCCCGGCCTGAAAATATCAGTGCTTTTGTTGCCATTCAGGATGTTTTTGCAGGGTATAAAAACCGCCGCGAAATTAATATTAATTTATTTTGCTCCAAATTAAATGTAATCCGAAGGCTGTTTTTTTAAAAAACCCTTATGAACTTAAAAAATAAATTACTTTTGCACCTCCTTAGTTCATTGAAACTTTGCCCGGATGGCGGAATAGGTAGACGCGTTGGTCTCAAAAACCAATGAGGTAACACTCGTGCCGGTTCGATTCCGGCTCCGGGTACAATAAATTAAAGCTTTCTTAAACACAGGAAGCTTTTTTTTGTATAATTTCGTTATCCAATAAATTCATTTTGAAAAACAGATACAACATATACCTGCCCATTATCCTTGCAATTGTATTGATATCAGGCATTCTTATTGGCTATAAACTTACCCCGGACACTTCTTCAAAACCGAATCTGTTTCCTTTGGGCATTAGTAAATACAATAAACTGAATGATATCGTCAATTACATCGCTCATGAATATGTTGATTCTGTTGACAGGAATATGCTGGCCGAAGACGGAATAAACGGCATACTGGATAATCTTGATCCGCACTCCCAGTATATCACTGCCGATGAGTTCCATGATGTAAATGATCCTTTGCTTGGAAACTTTGAAGGTATCGGCATACAGTTCAGGATTGAAAAAGATACGATCGTTGTAATACAAACAATTTCAGGCGGACCTTCTGAACGATCAGGCCTTGTGGCCGGAGACAGGATTATAAATGTGGATAACACCCTCGTTGCGGGTGTGAAAATTACCGACACCGGTGCAATGAAAAAGCTGAAAGGAAAAAGAGGAACGAAAGTAAAAATCGAAATTTTCAGGCGCGGTTCAAACGGCCTCATTGAGTTTATCATAACCAGAGATGTCATTCCTACTTTTAGCATTGATGTTGCCTTTATGCCGGATACAGAAATTGGTTATATGAAGGTCAGCAAGTTTTCGGCCACCACTTATGATGAATTTCAGAAAGCCATTACCGGTTTAAAAGAACAGGGCATGCAAAAGCTGATCCTTGATCTGCGCGACAATGCTGGCGGGTACTTACAGGCTGCCATTGATATTGCGGATGAATTTCTTACAAAAGACAAGCTTATCGTTTATACTGAAGGCCAGAACCAGCCCAGGGAATCTTTTTATTCCACCGTTAAAGGAAATCTTGAAACCAATCCTGTTGTGATCCTCATTGATGAAGGAACAGCTTCTGCAAGTGAAATTGTTGCCGGTGCACTTCAGGATAACGACCGGGGCGAAATCATGGGCAGGCGGTCATTCGGTAAGGGCCTGGTGCAGCGCCAGCTCGACCTGCCCGACGGTTCAGCTCTGCGCCTTACCGTCGCCCGCTATTATACTCCCACGGGTCGCTGCATTCAAAAGCCCTATCAAAAAGGCAAAGGATTCGAAGATTATTACAACGAATCGTACCACCGTTTTGTAAATGGAGAACTCGTCGAAAAAGACAGCATACATTTCAATGATTCGCTTAAATATGTTACCTCCGGCGGAAAAGTACTTTACGGTGGCGGAGGAATTATGCCGGATTTGTTCATCCCGGCTGAAAAAGAACCAAAGTTGTTTTATTATAACGACCTCCTGCAAAACAGCCTGATCTACAGATTCGCTTTTGAATATACCGATCGGAGCAGAATCGAGCTGGCTAAATATCCGGATTTCGATAGTTTTAATAAACAATTTGAAATTTCAACTGTTCTTTTTAATGAATTCGTTGATTTTGCAGATAAAAATGGAGTAAAAAAGAATATTGAAGGATTGGAATTTGCAAAAAACAGAATTACGACATTATTGAAAGCATACATCGGCAGGAATTTATTTGATGATAAAGGATTTTATCCGCTGTATCTTTCGATTGATAACGCATATATTGAGGCATTAGCGTTCCTCAGAAACCACGAAAACTGAACGTAGTTTTTAAATAATTAACCCTAAAAATGATTCGTTATGGCATTTGAACTTCCCCAATTACCGTATTCAATGGATGCACTTGAACCGTATATCTCAAAGAGGACAATTGAGTTTCATTACGGCAAGCATCACCAGGCTTATATTACAAACCTGAACAATCTGGTTCCCGGAACCGAATTTGAAAAAGCAAGCCTTGAAGATATCATAAAGAAATCCACAGGCGGGATTTTTAATAACGGCGCCCAGGTCTGGAATCATACTTTCTACTGGAATTGCCTTTCCCCAAAAGCCGGAGGTGAACCCAAAGGCTCCGTTAAAGATGCAATTGAAGTAAGTTTTGGTTCGTTTGCTGACTTTAAGGATAAATTCACAAAAGCGGCTGCAACCCTTTTCGGGTCAGGATGGGCATGGCTGGTCAAAACCCCGGGAGGAAAGCTGGAAATTGTACAGGAAAGCAATGCCGGTAATCCGATGCGAAACGGGCTTACTCCGATTTTAACCTGTGATGTATGGGAACACGCATATTATCTTGATAAGCAAAATCGCAGGCCGGACTATATTGCAGATTTCTGGAACCTTGTGAACTGGGAAGCTGTAAAAAGCAAACTTTAATAAAAAAACCGCGTAATGCGGTTTTTTTTATTTATTCCACAGTCACCGACTTGGCAAGGTTTCTCGGCTGATCTACGTTACAATCCCTCATCACAGCAATGTGATACGAAAGCAACTGAAGAGGAATCGTTGCCAATAGGGGAACAAGCATTTCCTCTGTTTCAGGCACTTCAATAATGTAATCCGCAAGTTTCTTAACATCCTTGTCGCCCTTGGTAACAATAGCGATGATCTTGCCTTTTCTGGCCTTCACCTCCTGAATATTGGAAAGCACTTTATCATAGGTACCTTTATTGGTAGCTATAACCACAACCGGCATTTCACGGTCAATGAGTGCAATAGGGCCGTGTTTCATTTCTGCAGCAGGATAGCCTTCGGCATGGATATAGGAAATTTCTTTTAGTTTAAGCGCACCTTCAAGTGCAACAGGGAAGTTGTAACCTCTTCCAAGATACAGGAAATTGCGAGTATAAGTGAATATCCTGGCCAGTTCTTTTACCTGCTTATCCACAGCAAGGGTTTCTTTTACCTTTTCAGGTATAGCCTCGAGTTCATTCAACAGCCGGTGAAACCTTGATTTTTCGATGGTGCCTTTCATTTGTGCAATGCGAAGCGCCATAAGGGTAAGGATAGTAACCTGTGCCGTAAAAGCCTTTGTTGATGCCACCCCGATTTCAGGTCCGGCATGAGTATAGGAGCCGGCATGGGTTGCACGTGGAATCGAGGATCCCACCACATTGCAAATACCAATGATCGTCGCGCCTTTCATTTTGGCCATCTCAATAGCAGCAAGAGTATCAGCCGTTTCACCCGACTGGGAAATAGCGATTACAATATCGTCTTCATTGATCACAGGATTACGATACCTGAACTCAGAAGCATATTCCACCTCCACGGGTATCCTTGCAAGATCTTCAAAAAGGTATTCACCCACCAGCCCGGCATGCCATGATGTGCCGCAGGCGACGATGATGATCCTTTTGGCATTGGCCATTTTTTGCTCATAATCGAGTATTCCGCCAAGTTTAACCGTTCCTTCTTTTGCATTCAGACGCCCCCTCATGCTATCCTGTATGGAGCGCGATTGTTCGAAAATTTCCTTCAGCATGAAATGCTCAAAACCCCCTTTTTCAAGCGCGCTCAGATTAAGCTCCAGCTTTTGGATATAGGGTGTTTTGTCTTTATTCGTTATTGTTTTAATCTTTATTTTATGACCCCTTCGAACAGTCACAATTTCTTCGTCGTTCAGATACACTACATCCTGTGTATATTCAACAATCGGAGATGCATCAGAGGCAATGAAAAATTCATTTTTCCCGATTCCGACTACGAGCGGGCTTCCTTTACGTGCAGCAACAAGCATATCCGGGTCTTCCTTTGAGATGACAACAATCGCATAAGCGCCGATAATCTGGTTCAGAGCAATCCGGACAGCCTCATCAAGAGTAACTTTTTCGTTAACTTTAATATCTTCTATCAAATGAATGATCACTTCAGTATCGGTGTCGCTGATAAACTTATATCCGCGCTTTTGAAGTTCTTCTTTTATAGGTCCGTAGTTTTCAATAATGCCATTATGGATCAGTGCTAAATTGTGGGTTTGCGAATAATGAGGATGGGCATTAATATTATTGGGTTCGCCATGAGTTGCCCACCGGGTATGTGCTATTCCAATGGTTCCGGTAACATCTTTATCATGAACAAAATGCTCGAGGTCGGAAACCTTGCCTTTGGTTTTATACAGTTTCAAATCTCCATCCACAAGGGCGATGCCCGCGCTGTCGTATCCTCTGTATTCAAGACGATAGAGACCCTTCATCAAAATAGGGTAGGCCTGTTTTGAACCTACATATCCAACAATACCACACATAAAATCGAAGATTTTAATAAACCGCAAAGATAGAGAAAATTCGGATTTTGGAATGTCATCTCAACAGTACTTTAATTAACAAAGGACATGAACCGGTATATTTTATAATTTTATCGCTGAAAAACAAAAGGTTAAAAAATGATTAAATTCAAATTCCATGAAATATCCTGATATCATTTCCAAACTGCCTGAGATAGGTGTACCCATTCCGGGAGTTAATGGCTTCCTGCTGCAGGGACAGGATAGCCAGCTTGTTTTTTTCGAATTCAACGAGGATGCTGTTCTGCCGAAACATTCTCACAGCGCCCAATGGGGAATTGTTGTGGATGGCGAGATACGTCTCACCATTAGCGGGATAGAAAAAACCTACCGCAAAGGCGACAGTTATTACATTCCGGCCGGCGCTGAACATTCCGGAATCATTTCAGCAGGATTTAAAGCAATTGACTTTTTTGATCAGCCTGACAGGTATTAGTGAATGTAGAATTGAAGATGGAAAATGGTAAATGTAAAATATATCCTATTGTTAATTCACGGGGTGACTTACATGTCGGACAATATAGTCACCCCGTGAATGTTTTGCACTGGATTAATTATTCCTTTTGCATTATTTATGTCGGCAATATCCGACCTGCTGATTTCAACTAAATTGCTGCGACTAATCATTTGAATACTTTTCACTTGAACAAGTTTGGAAGCATAATCCAAACAGGCAAGAAAGTCCTCCCTTTCCAGGTCAGGATAATCAGCCAATAATTCTTCAATCGTCATTCCTGATGCCATTAATTCCAGAATGTTTTCAACAGGATATCTTAAACCTCGAATAGTGGGTTTGCCATGACATATTTCATGGATAATTGTAATCCGGTTTATCAGATTTTCCATAACGTCAGATTTTTAACAAAAATAATAAATATAATTAAACCGACAAACTCAATCGCGCAAGTCTACTGTGCCTGCTTTTTGCGTTGCTGACTTGTGTCTCCATCCATCGTTTATATCCTGGTTTAACCATTTACAAAATTACAATTCTGACTTTCATTCCCGGTTATCCCGCCAACCAACTTCATAATCTACTTCCAGCTAAGGAAAACCAATAAAATCATTTTCCGGAGATGTAGTTTACCGAATGGATAATAATATCCCAACTCGTTTTAAATTTGCCGAGTTACCTACAATCATTCAATCTCCTCGAATGGCCATAACTCTAAAGGAAGTTGTTCGAACATTTTAAACCAGGTTTTTACAACCTGATCATTTTCAATATTAAATATAACTGCTTTTGAAGTTCCAGTGATAAATATCGTAGTATCAAAATAGTCTTTTTTGATTTGTATATAATGATCTTTTTTAACCTCAATAAAATTAAGTTTAGAAATCTCAGTACGGTTAACTGATTTGTTAAACCTGATCAGTACCGGCCTATTATTGTACATAAAAATATGTGTATAATTGACAAACTTCAATTCCTCATATCCTAATAATCGAGTAACAGAAAATTTTGCGTGACTCTCCTCAAAATTCAGATCTGAAAAAACTGCAACATCAACATTTCGATAGTAATGATTTTCATTTGTAATAGTATCTGAGAATTCTTTAATACATTCAACTACTTTATCCCTAAGCTTATTTCCATCACTATTTCCTTTATTATGCAGAAAAATTGTAAATATTCCTATACAAAAGACTAGTATAAAGTTAGAAAACAAATTAGTAGATTTCATTGTCATATTTATTTAAATATATTTCTTTCAGTAAAGATACCATAAACTTCATTACTATCTACTTTAAATCTATTTGAAGGCATACCTATTGGAGGTACATTAGCTTGCCATACATTACCATTTGGCGCTACAGCATAAAATGGTATTTTCCATTTATATGAAATAGATACGTCCGCCCATGACACATAATATTATACTGGTACAAGTCCGCCAAACTCATGCCTGCTTGGGCTATTGGCTTATTGGGTGGTAAATGCAGATACGCACCCTTCAAAAAGAAAAAATCTGTAGTACACAAATCTGAACTCCAAAACTGTCAATCTATTGAACAGCAACCATTTTTGTCCGGATAGCTGCAAAACGGGTTAGGATTTTATTTTATTTCTAAATTACGTATTTTTGCAAAAACATTAAGATTTTCGTGACAATAAAGCAAAACAGGCTTATGCCGGATAAAACTTGCTAAAAATGAAACAACTGACTTTAAATATAAGTGATAGTAAATTCCATGCATTCCTGGAGTTTATTAAAACACTGGATTACGTGCAAGTGCCGGAAGCTGATAAAAAATCGTTGAACGAACTGCAAAACAGCCTTAACCAGGTTAAAATGATGCAGGAAGGTAAAATAGAAAAACAATCGGCTAACGACTTTTTGAATGAATTATAGCGTATTTATCTACGATAAGAGCCAGCTTGAAAACATTACCAAAGAACAAATCTTTGAGATTCTAAAAAAAGCAAACCTGTTATAAAGTAAAAGCTCGGATTTGCAGGACTTTAGGTCATATTCCCCAATCGCGTAAGTCTTCCGTGCCCGCCTTTGTGCGTTGTTGACTTGTGCCTTGCTTCCTCAATCCTATCAATTTTAAGAGCGTTTTTTTATTTTGAAATTTATGACTGATTCCCTAACCGGTGCAAGTCTTGTGCGTAAGCTTCGAGCGCTGTTGACTTGCGCCTTGCTTAGGGATTATTCCATTTGATTTATTCATGTTCGGCAATATCCGATCTGGTAATTTCGACCAGACTGCTGCGATTAATCATTTGAATCAATATATTATAGTGGTTTTTAAAAAGCTGAATTAAATTCTTATTTGACACATTGCCTGTTCTTACCAGGATTAGCTTTCGTGGCTCTGTTTTTATCAGAAATGACTCCAGAAAGTCGTTATCCTTGCTGATGACTATTCGCTTTTCTTCATCGGCAATTCTGATTATTTCGCTATCTGATGTTTTGTTTTTATCTGGCAAATCAAGGGTATGTTTAGAATCATGTCCCTGGTGATTTAAAAAGTGGGATAATTCTCTGGGTAATTGTGCATCAACAATGAACTTCATGATGCGATTTTATGAATACTTTTCACCTGAACAAGTTTGGAAGCATAGTCCAAACAGGCAAGAAAGTCTTCACGTTCCAGGTCAGGGTAATCGGCTATTAATTCTTCTATCGTCATCCCGGATGCCATTAATTCCAGAATGTTTTCAACAGGATATCTTAATCCACGGATAGTCGGTTTACCGTGACATATTTCAGGATCAATTGAAATCCGGCTTGCAAGATTTTCCATTTCGTAATATTTTATACAAAAATATAAAATATTATTTTACGGTTTCGTAGTAGGAATTTTGAATTTAGACAATTCAAGGTTACTGAAGCCCAGAACTCACCCAAGTCTTGTGTGCTTGCTTTTTGCGCTGCTGACTTGTGCCTTGCTCCCCAATCGCGCAAGTCATATATGCTTGCCTTTTTACGCTGCTGGCTTTCACATTGCTCAGGGACTTAAATTTCAATCATTTCGATCGTTTTTTCGTAAATATATTTTGCGAATTCAAACATTTCAGTTACCTGACCGATGTTTGGTTTACCAAAAGGTAATAAACCCATATCGCCGGGATAGCGTGATGCTGTATAAACTTTGTCTAAAAGCTCAAGTTTTTCCAAATCAATTTCAAAAGTTAAATATTTCTCTAATGATGAAAAAAGTTTAAATAAATTATGAGCACGTTCTAATTTCAAACTGTTCTCCTCAATTATTGCCTTGAAACATTTTCTACTGTTTGTTGAGAATGAAATGCTACTATATTTGTTAAAAAATCATCATTGATATTGTTTTCACAACTTTTTAAATCAGCTTTGGCATATTCAAGCCACTGAAGGGTGATTGCTTTCATAAATTACCATTCCTTTTGATACTACTTCATTACAGAATGAACTATTTTGCTTGACAAAAAGATTATACATGGGCAATGTATGTACGATTAAATCTATTGCAATTCTCCTTTTTACCGGACGAATAGCTCTGCTAACCTTTAAGTACAATTGAGTATATTCTTCATAATCTTTCGGTATATAATTATCATTTGTAACTACCAGCAAATCAATGTCGCTGTCGCTGTGAGGCGAGCCACCTGCAAAAGAGCCAAACAATAAAACCATGTATGGATTCATTTCTTTTAAAACTTCGGCAATTTGCTGTATGTATTTGTTTTCAGTTAGCATAGGTGTTCTCTGTTTTAAGCAAGGTGCAAAATTTTTCTAAGATGAATCGTTTATGCAAAAACACAAAATATTGGATAGCTAACCCTGCCGGAAAATATTCAAAATAATTCCAATTGAATTCAACAACCTGACATTCCCCTGAACTCGTGCAAGTATTGTGTGCCTGCATTTTTGCGCTGCTCAATTGTGCCTTGCTTACTCAATCAATTCTATTTTAAAAGTGTTGTTTCAATTTTGAAAGAATTTATTGAAATGGTAAGTTAGTTAAACTGGCAAATTACATTACGTAATGATGAAATATTATTTAAGTAAATTTGTAAAACATATTATAATAAAAAACATTCTGAATTTTAGAATTACCGTTTAATAAATAATAAATTTTACAGGCTATTACGAGTAAAAGCATCATGGATATACAAGCACAAAAAGCGATAATAATAGAGCAGTTTAAACAGGTAAGCGATGTAAACCTGATTAATGCAATTAAAAATTTGCTCGATTACGCTTTGAAAAAAGAACAGGAAAGTTTTGACATTCCGGAAGCTCATCAAAAATTGGTTTTGGAACGCTTTGACAAGGTAAGGAAAAATCCTGAAAGGCTTTTGGATTGGGACGAAGCTAAAAAAACGCTCAAAGCCTGATGAAAAAGTGCAAAGTGAAAATTGAACCGGAAGCCCTTGCCGACATTCAGGAAATTACCGATTGGTACAATGAAAAACAAGCCGGACTTGGTGGAAGGTTTCAGAAAACGACTATTAAGTAAATTAACTCCTTAAACAAAGACCCTCAGATTTACGCCATTCGTTACAAGGAAATTCGCTGTATATTGGTTAAGAAATTCCCGTACATGGCTCATTTTTACATTAACAACGAAAACAACACCGTTGAAGTTTTAGCTTTGATTAGTACCGACAGGAATCCAAAGATTTGGAAAGAAAAAACTGGTAATCATTAATAAGCAAAAACCCTGGACCCGCGCAAGTCTTATGTGCCTGCTTTTTGCGCGGTTGATTTGTGCCTTGCTTCCTCAATCCATTCAATTTTAGGAGCGTTTTTAATTTTGAAATTTATTTCTGGAACTCATAAGCCAAAAGTAAATATTTTTTTTTAACCTGGCACAAGTCTGCAAGGCTAAAGCCAATCGCACAAGACCTGCACCAGTTGCGTTGCGATATTGTACTTTCATTCACGGGGTGACTATTTTGACCGGCATTAAGTCACCCCGTGAATGTTAAACGGATTAGCTACTTTTGCAACTTATCGGTGCACCGAATTGTCTTATTTTTTTGATGACGTTTCAAATAGTTTTCAATTATTATCACAATTTATTTTTAAGTGGGTTAATATTGAAACTTTTTTTCCAATTAGTGCTATATATTCAATTCCTTTGCAGGTTTTATACAAATATCCGTTTTGTTTGTTTAATATAAATAATTATTTATCATGAAAAGAATTATACTGTTTGCAAGCCTTTTAACTGTACTTACTTTTTTCGCTTCAGCTCAAAAATCATGGGTTGGCTTTACTTCCGATAATCCCGGACAACCGCAGGTTCAAATCCTGGAACAAAACAATTCCAAAGTGGTACTGGATATTTCAGTAACGGGTATGTTTGTTACCGAAATCGTTCAGGAAAACGTGGCTTATAGCCGTTTGGAACTCACCGGTGACAGAACGACAAAAGATATCGGCAAACCGGAGCTTCCCATGATCAGCGAAGTGATCGGAATTCCCAACAACCAATTGGTCAGGGTAAACATCATTGAGAAAGAAACGGTGAAACTGGAAAACTACCTCGTTTATCCTTTCCAGACTCCCACCACCGACAATCCCGGCGGACAGAATAAATCCTTCGTAATTGACCGGAAATTCTACTCCATGCCCAACACTTATCCTGTCAACCAGGTTTACATGGATAATCCGGGTATCTGGCGCGATGTCAAAATCGCCGGATTGCATGTTGTACCTTTCAGTTATAACACGACCTCAAAGGAACTTGAAGTGATCACCCACCTTAAGGTTGAAATAGAATTTTACGGCAATGACCCTACTTTCACTTTTAATCCGGATAAACAGGTAAGCCCGAAATTCTACAAAATGTATCAGGGAACAATAGCCAATTTCGGGTCCCTGGGTTATACAATGAATTTGTTGAGCAACAACGACATCAAATATCTTATCATTACCAATACCGAAGCGCTGACTTCAATTCAGCCGTTGGTTGACTGGAAAAACCAGCAGGGATTCAGGGTTGAGGTAAAGACCATGCAAGCCGGATTTAATACGCCGCAAAATTTTAAAGATTATATCACGGGCCTTTATAATTCAGATGAACTTGAGTATATCCTGATGGTTGGCGATGCTTATCCCAATGGCGGAAATGGCGGAGGTTCAAACGATGTACCGATGTATTGGTGGGCACCGAGCGGAGAAGATGCTTCTTATTCCGATAGCTGGTACACCTGTATGAACGGGCCGGACGATCATTATGCCGATATTGCAATAGGCAGATTTGTTTATGACAATTTAGGTGAACTTGACCTTCAGATCCAAAAGACTATGGATCATTATTTTAATCCTGATGATAACAGCAATTGGGCTGAAAATTCAATACTGATTGCCCACCAGGAAGAGTATCCGGGAAAATATACGCTTTGCTGTGAACAGATCAGGACTTTTCCCTATTCACTTCAAATCCCGGTTTTTGAACAGGCTTATGGAGGCGCAGGCTATACCAACACACAGGTTGTAAACTATGTAAATGCCAACTCCTGCGGAATTTTCAATTATCGCGGACACGGAAGCGCTACCGAACTTTGGCAGTGGTGTTCTCAGGGAAGTTTCACTGCTCAGCATGTAAACCAGCTTACCAATGATGACCGTCTTTTTGTGTTTTTTGATGTATGCTGCGATAATATGGATATTGTTGCATACAATGGTAACTGTCTTTGCGAATCATTCATGAAATCGCCGGTTGCTTCAGTTGCTGCCAACAGCGCCATCATTCCCTCATATACCATTCCGAACCATGACTACGATAAGGAAATGTATAAAGCGGTTTTTGAAGAAGGGATTTACAACATCGGATACGTTACCAATTTTGCAAACATCACCGTTTTGAATGTGCATGGTGATCTTGGACGTTCAAATGTGAGAACCTATCTTTGGCTCGGAGATGCTTCTCTTGAACCCTGGACGCTTCAGCCTGCAAATATGACAGTGACGCACGATGCCCAGATATTTCTCGGATTATCTGATTTTTCAGTTAATGTATTGGGAACCGGAGGCCCACTTGCCAACGCACTGGTTTGTGTTACCAATGATGATCAAACGATTTATGGAGTGGCTTTTACCGATGCCGCCGGTTATGCGCAGATTGTCTTTGATGGCCCCGTTCAAAATCCTGGAACTGTTACTGTTACTGTGACTGCTCATAACCACCTTCCCTACCAGTCCGAAATTCCGGTAATCCCGCAGAGCGGGCCTTACGTCGTAAAAGAAGCCTTTTCGTTAAATGATCTTACCGGTGGTAATGGCGATGGAATCATGGACTACGGCGAAGCCATCTTATTATCCCTTTCTGTTAAAAATGTCGGTATCGAGGAAGCCACCAATGTCGTGGTTACTTTGTCAACCGATGATCCTTATATTACTTTTACTGATCCTACTCATAACTATGGGAATATTGATCCCGATGAGATTGTCATGGCTGCGGATGCCTTTGCATTTGATGTTGCCAGTGACATCCCCGACAATCATTTTGTATTGATCAACGTGGAGGCAAGCGGCAGCAGCAAGGACATCTGGAACAGCAGTTTCTCGGTCGAAGGACATGCACCGGTTCTTGAATTGGGTGAAGTCACTATTTCAGACCCTACAGGGAATAACAACGGTAAGATTGATCCGGGAGAGACTGTCAACCTCGTGATCAGCGCAGAAAATACAGGATCCTCCGAAACATTTAACCTTATTGGTGAATTATCCTGTGTGGATCCTTATCTGACAATAAATACTTCGGAAGTTAATTATGGTGATATTCCTGGTGGCGGTAATGCAACAGGTGTATTCAGCGTTACGGCTTCTTTCGCAACTCCGGCCGGTCATCTTGTGAATCTTGATTTTGACATGTCGGCTGATCTTGGAATTACAGGAACCGGTGAATTCCAGCTTGTCATCGGGCAAATACCCGTCCTTATCATTGACCTTGATGGAAATAGCAATTCTGCACCGGGAATGGAAGATGCTTTGAACAATATGGAAGTAGCCTTTGAGACTTCCACATCCATACCCTCAGACCTTAATCTGTATTCAACAATTTTCCTTTGTCTTGGTATATATTCTGATAATCATGTATTATCTTCAGCCGAGGGACAGGCATTCGCCGATTATCTTAACAATGGGGGAAGCATGTATATGGAAGGCGGAGACACCTGGGCTTATGATGCACAGACTGCCGTTCATGCTATGTTCAAAATTGATGGAACGGATGACGGCTCTTCTGATATGGGCACAATTTTAGGACAGGCAGGAACATTTACTGAAGGATTGACTTTTAGCTATAACGGTGACAATAACTGGATGGATCATCTTGTTCCTCTTTCCACAGCAACTTTGATCTTTAATAATCAATCACCTTCCTATGGAACCGGTATAGCCTATGATGGCGGAAATTACAAAACCATCGGCACATCCCATGAATTTGGCGGTTTGGTTGATGGAACAGCGCCTTCCACAAAAGAAGAATTGATGATCCGCTACCTCGAATTTCTTGGAATTTCCCAATCACTTCAGGCCGGATTTTCATCGAGCACCACCCAAGCATGCGTTCAGGAAATCGTGAATTATTATGACCTTTCATCCGGCGGAGCAATAAGCTGGGAATGGACTTTTGAAGGAGGCTCACCCGCTACTTCTACAAATCAAAACCCGATGGTGGTTTATTTTAATCCCGGCGATTATGATGTTACTTTGACAGTTTCTGATGGAGTTGAAACTAGTACATTAAATATGGTAAATTATATTTCAGTCACTGTCATTCCTGAAATTCCGGGAACACCAGCAGGTGACAATTATGTTTGCACCAATTATATTACAAGTACTGATTATGTTACGTCAGGCGCTGCCAATTCAGTATCATATATCTGGGAAATAACACCTGCTGCAGCCGGAACCATGTCAGGCAACGGAACAACAGGGACTGTGACCTGGACACCCAATTGGGAAGGAATAGCTTCCGTTAAAGTTAAAGGATACAATGAACCTTGCGGTGGAGGTGCGTTTTCTGCATCTTTTGATATCACTTGTGCTATTTGTACCGGAGTGAGTGACAATACGGTAACTCCTGTTATCCAAATATACCCCAATCCATCGAATGGCCAATTTACAGTAAAGTTTTATAAGAACGTTGGCCTGACCGATATTACCATTACTAACCTTCTGAATAAAGTGGTTTATACCACTCAAGCAGAAACATCCGGAGGAAAAACACTGGATATTGATCTGAGCGATCTAGCTCAGGGTTTTTATTTTATAAAGCTGAAAACCGGTTCATCCGAAGAAGTGAGGAAAATAATGATTCGATAGTTTAACTCTGAAAACTTAGAAATGATGGAATAATGGAATGATGGAATATTGGAAAAACAGCACGATTCCAATATTCCATCGTTTCAACCATCAGTTAAAAGATAAAGTCTTTGGAGATGCCAATCCGGTAATAAAAGCGGCTAATTATTGGGGCAGCTCACAAGGCTGCCTTTTTAAATAATCAACTTTAGCAGCAGGTTTGTATTTAATTCCTGGTAGCCAATTTTACCAGTCATTATTTTCTTTTAACTTCATTAATGACTTTCGGCTAACTATGAACATTTCACATTGAACCTTGAACAAATTTCTACCATTCATCATTTTTAATTTTCCCTTTTGGTTTCATGCCTTCTTTCAAACTTTTGATCCACTCATGTGAAAAATCATACAGCTGGTCAAGAAATCCTTCCCAGTCAGGACTGTATGTAGGATCTTTTTTATCAAGCCATTTTTCAACGGGGATTCTGGATTGATCCTTGAGTACAAAATCCGTCAAAGTATATCTGTAACGTCCTTCTTTGAATTCAAGTGAAAATTCATACTGAACTACACCGGCATCCAACTGGTTGCCTTCAGCATCGGTCCTTTGGATTTTAAACCTGTGCAGTCCTTTGATTATACCCGTCTCCGGGTCCCTGGTCTTGGTCACATCCACAGGATTCGGATAATACACATTGATCCAGCCAATGGCACGATTGAAAAACTCATCTTTGGTTCCAGCTTCATTAACAACTTCCTGGTAGGTTATTAAACCCGTTTCTTCATCTGTCGGAAATCTTGCTGAATTTGACTGGGGATAAGCCGTAAGATATAATGTGAAATAATTTATACTGAATAATAAAGTGAAAAGCTTATTTTTCATGTTTATAAAAATTTACGTTA
The DNA here is from genome assembly GCA_020052415.1 of Bacteroidales bacterium. GTDB lineage: Bacteria > Bacteroidota > Bacteroidia > Bacteroidales > JAADJA01 > JAADJA01. The sequence goes on from JAGVPB010000004.1 coordinate 83,671, forward strand.
ATAACGCCCGAAAAATTGAAATCATATTTGTTAAAATGAAAAAACCCCTCGGTCTTGAGGGGTCCATTTTTCCTTAAAGGAAAACTGTTTTTAGTACATTCCGCCCATACCGCCTCCGGGGGGCATTGGGGGAGGAGCGGGTTTGTCATCTTTATTTTCAACAATCACACACTCAGTTGTTAGTAACATACCCGCAATAGATGCGGCATTTTCAAGGGCAATACGCGCTACCTTTGTAGGATCAATAACTCCTGATTTCAGAAGGTTTTCATATTTATCCGTCCTTGCATTGTATCCAAAATCGCCTTTGCCTTCTTTTACTTTCTGAACCACAACCGATCCTTCCAATCCGGCATTCTCAACAATCTGACGCATAGGTTCTTCTAATGCCCGGCGAATGATAGAAATTCCGGTATCCTCATCCTCATTCTCGCCCTTCATGCCTTTGATTGATTCAATTGCCCTCAAATAGGCAACCCCGCCACCAGGTATGATTCCTTCTTCAATAGCTGCACGTGTAGCATTCAGTGCATCATCAAAGCGGTATTTTCTTTCTTTCATTTCAACTTCGCTTGCAGCGCCAACATGAATTACTGCAACACCACCTGCAAGTTTGGCCAATCTTTCCTGGAGCTTTTCCTTATCATAGTCGGAAGTAGTGGTTTCAATCTGAGCTTTGATCTGGTTAATCCTGGCCTGGATATCTGATTTTTTACCTTTTCCGCTGACAATGGTCGTGTTATCCTTGTTGATGGTAACCTTTTCAGCTACGCCTAAGATTTCAAGTGTGGTATCTTCAAGCTTATATCCTTTTTCTTCACTTATTACGGCGCCTCCTGTTAATATAGCAATATCTTCAAGCATTTCTTTTCTCCTGTCGCCGAATCCCGGAGCCTTTACAGCAACAACTTTTAAACCTCCGCGAAGTTTATTTACCACCAGGGTTGCGAGAGCTTCAGTTTCAACATCCTCTGATACAATCAGCAATGGTCTTCCTGTTTGTACAACCTTTTCTAAAACCGGCAGTAAATCCTTCATCACAGAAATTTTCTTATCGTGAATCAATATATAAGGATTTTCATAGACCACTTCCATCTTTTCGGCATCGGTTACAAAATAAGGTGAAATATATCCCCTGTCGAATTGCATACCTTCAACAACATCCACATAGGTTTCAATTCCTTTTGCTTCTTCAATTGTGATGACACCATCTTTTTTAACCTTGCTCATTGCATCTGCAATACAGCCACCAATGGTGGTGTCGTTATTGGCTGCAACTGTTGCTACCTGCATAACTTTTTCTGCATTATCGCCAATTTGTTTTGTCTGCTTTTTCAGAGACTTGATTATTTCAATAACGGCTTTATCAATACCCCGTTTCAGGTCCATTGGATTTGCGCCAGCGGTAACGTTTTTCAAACCGGTGACAACGATTGCCTGTGCAAGAACAGTAGCAGTTGTTGTTCCGTCTCCGGCAAGGTCATTGGTTTTAGAAGCTACTTCTTTAACCAGTTGAGCACCCATATTCTCCACAGGATCTTTGAGTTCGATCTCTTTTGCAACGGTAACCCCGTCTTTTGTGATGGTAGGTGATCCGTATGATTTTTCAAGGATAACATTCCTGCCCTTGGGGCCTAAAGTTACTTTTACAGCGTTGGATAAAGCATCAACACCCGTCTTGAGTGATTCTCTTGCTTTAAGGTCAAAAATAATGTCTTTTGCCATTTCAATATGTTTTTTAAATAATTAAGTGAAACTTTAAATAATCGCATAGATATCTGATTCTTTCATGATCAGATAGTTTTTACCTTCATAAGATATTTCGGTACCGGAGTATTTCCCGTATAAAACCGTATCTCCTATTTTTACGGTCATCTTTTCATCGGTAGTTCCAGGTCCAACGGCTATAACCGTTCCCTTTTGAGGTTTTTCTTTTGCAGTATCAGGAATAATTATTCCACCTGCTGTTTTTACTTCTGCTGATGCAGGCTCCACTAAAACGCGGTCTGCTAAGGGTTTAATTTTTAATTTTGCCATAATATTATTAAATTAAATTCTATGTTGATATAATTGTTGATTTAGCAGTTCGTGCCTGACATAATTTATGCCAAAACCACTTTACATATTTTTGTCATCCTATATAACCGGCACTTTTCACTTTAAGAGTGAATTTTAGATCAATATGATTTCTTATGGTAATGGTCTGACAAGGATTATAGCCTGAAAATGAAGATGACAGGTACCTTACAAGCTAATAGTTTTAATAAAAAAAAATGTCAGAACATGGTGACATTCTGACATTATATTCTGAATTGACAATCACTTATTCCTGTTGCGCCGGTTCTTCCTGTGTTTCTTCACCAGGAGGAGGAGTAAATCCTTCAGCCGGTTGTGTATCGGGTAACTCCTGATATTTTTCTTCCAGATCAGGATCTCCTGCTTTAGCAGAAGAACCTCTTGGAATAACAAAAATAGAAAACAGGCTGAGTACAAGCAGAACAATGGCAAGTGTCCATGTTGATTTTTCAAGAAAGTCGGCCGTTTTTCTAACACCCATAAATTGATTGGAGGAGGAAAAATTTGAAGCCAGACCACCGCCTTTAGAACTTTGAACCAAAACTATGAGTGTAAGCAGAACACATGTAAGAATGATCAAAACTGCAATAACAACGTATATTCCCATTTTATTTATTATTTATTTTCAAAATCGTTATTTAATCTCCTTCCGGATTTTTTCAATTTGGGCGGCAAAGTAACTGCTTTTTTGCGGATTAACCAAACTTAATTTCTTATAAATTTTAATGGCTTTCGACAGATTGCCCTGTTTGTAATAAATCTCAGCAAGCGTTTCGGATACTATTGAATCGTTATCTTCGATACTTTGTTTTGCAGTATTTACGGGATCGAAAAATGAAGATTTGGGAGGAGGTACAATTCTCGGTTCCTCCCTGATGAACTTATCAATCAGCTCCATCGTGGTTGAAATGCCTGTTTGCTTTGCAGGCAATTCTTCCAGGTGGTCAAGGTTATATTCTTTGCCTGAAGTTTCCGATGGCTGGTTCTTCTCCGCCTCCCTCTTTTCCAGAATACTTTTATCCATAACCAACCCTTCAAGTTGTTCGGCAACAAGATGCAATGCCGAAAGTCCTGTATCGTCTGGTTTTGATGAACGGATCAAAAGGTTGTTAACCTCGCTTTTCAATTCATTGATCAAATCGGCAATATGCTGTTCACGGGATAATTTTTCAGCAAGGTCAGAGCCGGCTTCTGCAAATTGACCTATTGTCTCATTTTTCAGATTATTACCACCAGCGGCCGGCTTAGCTATTTTTATGGAATTGATGAGCTGTTTAAGTACTTTTCGGTCTGAAGCATAGGCTGAAGCAACCTTTAGCTGCTCATTATATTTAATGTGGTTTTCTTTGTATAAATTCAGAGTAAATAAGATGCCGGCACTCTGGCAGAACGGGTATTCTTTCACAAGGTTTTCCAATTGAACAAGCGACTGTGGATTCAGGCTTGCTGGCGACTTAATATATCCTATGAATTGCTCGCGGTGCATTAAATACTAATTTCCTGTTTCATTTACTTTAAATTGTACGATCGGTTTGCGTAATTTACATCAAAGGGAATCATTACCAATTTATAACAGCTTTGTTAAAAACATCCTCGATAAGCAACTGGCTGATCTCCTCAATTAGAGCTTCCTGAACTTCTGTCAGATTCTGACTACTTGAATAATCGGTGTACCTCGAAAACTTTTGTGAATCAAAGCTCAGGTTTTCATCAATGGTATTGGTAAAGCTTACCTCAATTGTAATAGTCAGCCTGTTCAGCGCCGCCAGGTCATTCCCCTGTATGGCCACAGGAGTAGTTTTGTAATCTGTTATTGATCCTTCCAGTACAAGGTCTCCCCCATCATTTACCATTTGCAGATTGGTTTCAGTAGTAAATTTATCCTGCAGCCCGTCTGTAATTTTCTGACTTAGTCCCTGGGCAACGAGTGGTGCATTATTTGGAAAATATTTAATATTAATTGTTTTGGCATTTGGAGGAATGGATGCCCCTGTAAAAGAATAGTTGACTTTGCACCCGCTGATTACAGAAAGTAAACCGATAAAAAACAAAAAACATGCTTGCTTAATATTACTGGTAATCATGAGTCAAGATTGTATTCTTTGATTTTCCTGTATAATGTTCTTTCAGAAATTCCCAGCTCTTTTGCGGCATTTTTTCGCTTCCCCCTGTGGCGTAAAAGTGCCTTTTTAATCAGATCTATCTCTTTTTCCTGTATAGATAAAGACTCTTCAATTACTTCCGATTCCTGAATAGGCTCTGCAATCTGGTCATTTCGTATCTGGCGAATTGGAAACTGGTCACCAGCCTCCTCAATGGATTCAAAGTTATCCTCTTCAATTTTTTTAATCAGCGGGGATTTCGATTTGGAAATATTCTGGTTAGTACCATCTCCCTGAAGAATATCACCAACTACCTTTTTTAAATCATGAATGTCTTTTTTCATATCAAAAAGTACCTTGTACAACAAATCCCTTTCTGAGACTCCTTTATTTTCCTCAACGTTCCTGTAAAGAACCGGTAAATCCCTGTAATGCGTTACAGGCAGGTATTTTTCCAGAATTTCAGCATTAATGTCTCTTTTGTTTTCAATGATTGAGATTTGCTCGGTAATATTTTTAAGCTGACGAATGTTGCCATGCCATTTATAATTGACCAGCATTTTAACAGCTTCCTGATCAAGCTGAAGGACAGGCATGCGGTATTTCTCAGCAAAATCAGCGGCAAACTTGCGAAAGAGCAGGAAGATATCTTCTTTTCTATCCATCAGGGGAGGAACGTTTATCGGAACAGTATTTAACCTGTAATATAAGTCCTCCCGGAATTTGCCATGCCTGATGGCTTCTGTTATATCTACATTAGTTGCAGCCACCACCCTCACATTGGTTTTAATGACTTTGGAAGAGCCTACTTTAAGGAACTCGCCTGTTTCAAGAACGCGCAATAGCCTGACTTGAGTTGATAAAGGCAGTTCAGCAACCTCATCAAGGAAGATGGTTCCTCCGCTTACTACTTCGAAATAACCCTTCCGGGCATCATGAGCGCCGGTAAAGGAACCCTTTTCATGGCCGAATAATTCAGAATCAATTGTCCCTTCAGGGATAGCGCCGCAGTTCACTGCAATATATGGCCCATGCTTGCGGGCGCTTAGCTGATGAATGATTTTTGGAAACACTTCCTTACCTACCCCGCTTTCACCCGAAATCAATACCGTAAGATCTGTAGCTGCCACCTGCCTTGCAATATCAATAGCCCTGTCGAGCAGGGGAGAAGTCCCAATGATTTCAAATCTTAATTTTATTGCATGAACATCCATTCCTGTTTTGTAGAAATTTTCGCGAAATTACTCAAAAAAACTGCAAAAATGTCTTAAATATTGTTTAGAGTAAATGTGGTGCCGGGCAAATTAAAAATCTGAATTTACAGAATGTCTTACAGCCTGTTTAGAATTTCTTTCTTACCATGTAATAAATTCCAGATAATTTTCTTTGTTAATAGTTTCAAAGGTGGCTTCGGGATATGTTTCCTTCCAAAGTTTCGGAGGTTTAACTTCCCCACGGGCCCATTTGAATTCATAACCAAATAATTTCCCTTCACGCTCTTCCACAAAATCAACTTCATTTTTTGTCCAGGTTCTCCAGAAAAAATTATTTGAATATATTGGCCTATATGACTGTTTCTTTAAACGCTCGGCTACCAGAAAATTTTCCCAAAGCTGACCCATATCATTTCTCACTTCCAGTGGATTGAAATTAGCAATAATTGCATTTCTGATCCCAGTATCAAAAAAATAATATTTCGACTGTTTTGTGATTTCCTTTCGCAGGTTTCGGCTGAATCCCCGTAAAGGTATCAGGACAAATGATTTTTCAAGTAGCTCGAGATACTTTTTCACTGTTTTATTATCGATACGCAGATTATTTGATAATTCATTGACTGATACTTCATTTCCAATCTGAAAGGCAAGCAAGCGTAAAAGATCAAGCAATAACTGCGGACTTTTAATACGTTCAAATGCCAAAACATCTTTAAAGAGATAGGCTCCTGCAATTTCTTTCAATATTCTTGATTTGCCTTCAACGGTAGGCTCCGTAATCACGGCAGGATAACTCCCGAAAATAAGATATTCATTTAATTTTTCTTTTAATTCATAGGAGTTAAGATGGTTGAGCATTTCAGCCTGGGAAACAGGATAAAGCAACTGAGTGACTTTTCTTCCGGTAAGCGGTTCGCCTGTCTGACCTGCAAGTTCAAAAGATGAAGATCCGGTGGCAAGAATGCTGATTCCGGGTATCTGATCAACAATAAGTTTTAATGCAGCGCCAATACCGGGAATTTTTTGAGCTTCATCAATGGCGAGGAGGTTATAACCTTCACAAAATTGTTTTAATTCCATCAGGTCCTGGGAGACAAAAGGTTTGTGAATAGAAAGGTCATCACCGGTTATCAATTTATATTTCAAATTGCAGTTTGCAAGAAAGTCCTGCATTAAAGTAGTTTTGCCAACTTGCCTGGGTCCAAATATCAACAGAACCGTTCCTGTTTGCAGGTATTTGCCTAAATCATGATATGTGCGAACGATCTTCATTATATTGCAAAGATAACAATATTTGGAATTATATTCCAAAAAATTAATGAATTATTTGGACTCGTAGTCCTAATAATCATCATTATCGAAAATCGGATTCCAAAGTAAAAAAAATCCTTCCCGGTTTGATGAGAAGGATTTGATGCGGGCAATAAATTACTAATTATTTTTTACTTCCTTCTTCAATCGCTGAATATGTCCGCGCCCCAGTGCTTTAACTTCACAACCCAGTTTAAAATATTTCCGGATATTATCGTCGGAAAGGATTCCAAAAGCATCCACAATGGCAATCGGCCCGCCTGCCCATTTCACTATTTTGGCAGGATCAAGATCAAGGTATTGCTTGTGAGGAACTGCAAGGACCAGGGCATCAACTCCCTTTAGCGTTTTCTGCAAATCTTTCTGCACAACGACTTCCTTCAACTGTTCCTGGTTGCGGAAGAAACGGCTCCATGAATGATCAGGGCTGTCTTCCTGTGTTTCAAACTCATACCAGTGATCAACATAAGGATCATGGACGAGCATTTCAGCTCCCATCTCGGTCAGTTTCCGAACCACCATCTCGCTGCCGCTGTAACGGGTGTCTCCCACATCCTGCCTGTAGCTTGCCCCGGCGAGAAGAACCGTGGATCCTGCAATGTACTTGCCCATATTTCTCAGGGCATCACGCGTAAGCTCGGCGACATGTAATCCCCGTGTGTCATTAATATCAATGGCGGTAGGGGTGATCTGAAATACATTATCGCCATCCTCAAAACCGAGGATATGCCGGTATGCCCAGTATCCCAGTCCGCCGTCTTTAGGGAGGCAATAACCGCCGATTCCCGGTCCGGGGAAAATCATATTACTGTGTGTAGGTCGCATTTTTATCGCATTGATCACCTTGATAAGATCAACTCCGTTGCGTTCTGCAAAAAGGCTCCATTCATTAAGGAAAGCAAGTATTGTAGCACGATATGAATTCTCAACGATTTTTGTTGTCTCGGATTCAATGGGCCTGTCCATTACTGTCAACGGGAATTTCTTTGTATTCAAAACTTCGTGCAGGAATTTTTCAACCTTTCCTCTGGCTTCTTTATCGCAACCGGAACAAACCCGCCAGAAATCACGGATTGATGAAACATATTCCTTACCCGGCATCACGCGTTCAAAACTATGTGAAAGGAGAGGAGTTTCTTTAAGTCCTCTTTTGACGAAGGCTTTTTTCAGAATCGGCCAGGCAACAAATTCCGTGGTTCCCGGAGCTACTGTGGTTTCTATCAGAACCAGCGCTTTGGGAGGAATGGTTTCACCGATGGTTTTCATAGAAGCTTCAAGTGCGGCCATATCGGTTTCGCCCGAACGCATGTTACCAAGTTCCTGCTTGGCATAGTCGCATTGAACATCCACAACTACCACGTCTGCCAGTTTCAGGCAATCAGGATTAAAAGTAGCGACGAATGTTTTGGCCTTAATCACCGTTCGCCCTATCAGCTCATCTACTTCCGGATCTTCAGCTTTTACGGGAGATTCGCCGCGGCTGACCAGCGGAATTTTCCAGTAACTTCTTACACTTGGGCGCTGGTAACCGATCACAAATTTTGAATACTTCCCTTTCTTGTCTTTTGTGTCTGCCACAATGGCCGCCATAACTACGCCAACGAAGCCGAGGCCCATAACCACAACAATTTCTTTGCCTGATTCTCTGGCTTTTTTAGCCAGTTTTTCGATCCGCTTGTATTCATCAGGATATTCTGCCTTTACAGGGAGGGGAAACGATTCACCCTGGGGACTTACTGCAAACTGTCTTTCTTTATTTTCCATGTTTTTTATATATTAAATATTTAGATAAGGTTCAAATCCATCCTTTTAGGTAATAAAACCCCAAAGCTAAAAATTCTCTTGTTATTAATATTTCATATTCAAGATGCTGCCAGAATTGATATCTGATTTGAAGATTGTTTCCGATTTCAGGTAGAAATTTATTCCTGCCTCCAAGTTCATCATCGTTAAAATATAAAACAAAATCATTTGTTTCGTCAAATGCCGGCAATCCGTAAACATTCGGACATCCGGCTTTTCTGATGGAAAGTACTGCCCTGCGAATATGTTCGGGAGAGGTTACTACCAGGACACCTGCCTGTGGTTCAGATAACAATTTCTTCACTTCCAATGCCTGATACCGGGTATTGGTTCCAATATTTTCAGTTAAAATTCTTTCGGGAGAAACATTTCTTAGTACCAGTTCTTTCTTCACCAGGTTTACCGAGCTATTCTCATCCGAAAGGTCTCCGGGCAAAGCTATTATTATTTTTGAATCGGGGAATCGCTGTGCTGCCCCGGCGGCATAATAAGTCCGGATAAGTGTTGACTTGCCCGGCATTGCACTGCCACCCATCACTACAATATAATCCGGCATTAATTCAATATTCACGACTGATGTTCCCAGCCAGTAATAAACCCAGAATGGAAGGGATGTAAAACTCAGGATTATCATTAAGAGGCTCAGCCCTCCTGATACAAGCATTATCCATTTAACAACCTTTTTTATAAAGGTGATTACTTTCATGATATTTGGCCACCAGGAGAAATTCATTTTCTTGATTATCGGATCACAGCATTCAATTCATTTTGATAAGCAGCCATCAGCCGTGACATAGTTTTGTCTATAACTTTATCAGTAAGGGTTTTTTCTTCATCCTGTAAAATAAAGCTTACCGCATACGACTTTTTACCTTTTTCAAGATTTTCGCCTTCGTAAACATCGAAAAGGTTGACGGACCTGAGCAATTTATTTTCTGTTCTGTAGGCAAGTTTTTCAACTTCGGTAAAAGTGACTGAAGAGTCAATAAGAAGGGCCAGGTCGCGTCTGACTTCCGGGAATTTCGGGATAGGGCGATATCTGACTTTATTTGTTTTAGTCAAATCAAGCAGAGTCTCCCAGATGAATTCGGAGTAAAACACTTCCTGTTTTATGTCGAATGTACTTAACATGGATTTGGAAATCCTGCCGACTTCAAGAATAGGGCTGTTATTTACCGAAAATCTTAATCCTTCCGAAAAATATTCACTGCTGGTCTTTTCATGCTGCAGCCGGTTCAGATCAATGCCCAGTTTCTTTAAAAGATTAAACGAAACAGCTTTCAGGTAATTAAAATCCACCTCCTTATCTCCAGAGTACCATGTTTCAGGTTCCTTCCTTCCGGTTACAATAAGGGAGAGATGGTTCGATTCTTCATATTTATTTAATATGTCCGTAGCGTTCCTGTCAGCTATTTTATAAACCTTTCCATATTCAAAAAGTTTCAGTTCATTGATTTTACGGTTTAAATTATACAGGATTGTTTCAAGTCCGCCATGAAGTAAAGATTGCCGCATTACATTCAGGTCCCGGCTCAATGGATTTAAAATAGCCACGCTGTTTGTTTCATCAAAATCTTTTTGATTTTCGTAATAAACGAAACGGGTCAGGGAATTGTTTATGATCTCGCTGAATCCGTTGTTGCTGAGATAATCCAATACTGAATTCATCAGGTTTTCAGGATCGGGTTTTGAAGAATGGGAAACTGACGAATTCAACCGGACAGGAATTTCAATGTTATTGTATCCATAAATCCTCAGGATTTCTTCAATCACATCAGCTTCGCGGGTCACATCAATACGGCAGGCAGGAACTTCCAGGTGAAGTCCATCGGTATTTTCTTTTAAGATTTGAAAATGCAATGATTGTAAAATATTCTTAATTACATCTTTTCCGATTGACTTTCCAATCAGTCTGTCAATATTCTTCCATTTAGCCTCAACTTTAACTTTTGGAATAGGATTGGGGTACACATCTTTTATATCAGATGAAATCGTTCCGCCGGCGATTTCTTTTACCAGCAGAGCAGCTCTCTTCAATGCAAAAATCGTCATTTCAATATCCACTCCGCGTTCGAACCGGAATGAAGCGTCGGTTTGAAGGTCATGGTATTTTGAGGTCCTGCGGATATGAACCGGGTCGAAATAAGCGCTTTCGATAAAGATGTCCTTCGTTTTTTCGGTTACTCCTGATTTGATGCCACCGAAGACACCTCCGATACACATCCCGTCCTCTGTGTTGCAGATCATCAGGTCGTTACCCGAGAGTTCGCGTTCGTTTCCATCAAGGGTAGTAAATTTAGAACCCCTGGATAATTTTTTTACGATAACTTTTCCTCCGGTGATTTCAGAAGCATCGAAAGCATGCAATGGCTGACCGGTTTCATGCAAAACGAAATTTGTGATATCAACAATATTATTGATGGGACGAAGTCCTACACCATTCAGACGATTTTTCAGCCAGACAGGTGATTCCTTCACCTCAATTCCGGTAACTGTGACTCCGGCGTATCTTGGGCAGGCAATAACATCTTCCACCACAACATCAATGTCAAGTGAGGAATTTTGTGTTTTGAAATTTTCGACCGAGGGTAAATTTAGCTTACGCTTGCTTTTAATTTTCTTCACGAAATCAATATTGTCCAATGCAGCTTTTATATCCCTTGCCACACCAATATGAGATGTAGCATCGGTTCGGTTGGGTGTTAGTCCGATCCCGAAAATATAATCGTCTTCAACTTTGAAATAATCCTTAGCCAGTGTTCCAGCCTTAACATAAGGATTTAAAACCATTATTCCGGCATGAGAAGTTCCCAGCCCCAGTTCATCTTCGGCACATATCATTCCTTCGGAAACCTCGTCCCTGATCTTTGTTTTTTTAATCTCAAAGTTTTCCTCTCCTTTATAAATAATTGTACCCGCTGTTGCAACCACTACTTTCTGTCCGGCTGCCACGTTAGGCGCTCCGCAAACGATTGGTAATACCTGTCCGGAACCAATATCCACTGTTGTAACACTCAGTTTGTCCGCATCAGGATGCTTTGAACAGGTTAAAACCTCACCGATCACTATGCCTTCCAACCCTCCTTTCACCGATTGCCACTGTTCCATGCTTTCCACTTCAAGTCCGCAATCGGTAAGCAAAAGGGAAAGTTCAACAGGGGATAAACTAAAATCAAGGTACTGCTTCAGCCAGTTGTACGAAATATTCATTGAAACCTATTTTTTTAAGAAAATGCAAAGGTAAGATTTAAGAACAAATACAAGTACTGCCTCTACCAAAATCTAAATTTGCAAATTGCGATATATGTTTTACTTTTGCATTTTGAACATGGTACCGTGACCGAGTGGTTAGGTAGCGGTCTGCAAAACCGTCGACAGCGGTTCGAATCCGCTCGGTACCTCAAAAAAAATCCCGCTACTCAGCGGGATTTGTTGCTTTTGGACTTTCCGGTTCAGTGTGCTTTTTTATTACATATCTGTCAAATGCCTCCTCCCCTTCTTCTTTCCAAAAATCTTCATAATGGTGCCATTTGTTGTGACGGTCAAAAGGCGGACGGCACCTGTTCCTGAATTTTGAGCCATAGTAACGGTCATGATGATTGGATTTATGATGATGGCCTCCATGCCCAAATCCACCAAAGATCAGGCGGGCAAGAATAATAATACCGAAGGCAAGCCAGTAGTCAATTTCGGGAAGCCCGAAAATAGCCGGCATGATCCAGTTCCATAACAGCATCACAAAATAACCAAAGATGAATGCCAGAAATACAGCCAATATAATTCCTCCCGCAATCCAGGCTATTTTATGCAGGATCCTTGGCCCCATGTTATATTTCCTGTTTGATTGAATTGAATTTTCCATTTTATTTTCCTCCTAATTTTAATTTTCGTTTTTATAATTTTCAAGCATTAACTTTTGAAGCTTCGACAGAGCCCTGTGTTTTCGCGACAGCAGAGTTCCTATTGGAATTTCAAGTTCCTGCGACAGGGATTCGAAGCTTTGTCCCTCCAGTTCTGTTCTGATAATGATTTCCTGTTGGTCCGGATTGAGTAGTTCTATCAGGTCAAACATGGAATTAATCATTCTTTCCTGATCCTGGTACTCCTCTGTACCTACGGTATCATCCTGAAGACTTTTGAGCAAATAATTTTCACCATTCTCTTCATCCTCAAAGTCGCTTAAAACCTGGTGTTTTTTCTTACGCTGCCGGTCAATGATTTTGTTTTTCAAAGAACGATAAGTATATGCCAGCAAATTTTCAATCGGCGTATCCAAATCAACTTTTGTAAAAAGATTCAGCGCCACATCCTGCAGTATGTCTTCAGGTTCCGCCTCACCATCTCCACGCCAGTACTTTTTCACATAGGAAAGCAAATTATTGTATTCCCTGGCGAAAAATCCTGTCAGCTTTTTTTCATGCTCTGTCTGACTGCTCATGATATTGGAAGACGGAGAATTTTAAAATTATTGCATTCCACCGAAATGTAAATTTAGGGAAATTCCTTTTTTACTATAAACCTTTAAAATCCTACATACTGCTAATAGGGATAATGGGGATAGGGGGTATAAGGGATATAGTGGAAATACGGTTGGGCAAGCCCTTATAACCCATAGCCGTCAGGTTAAGTTAAATTTCTTAGTATTGTCAATGGTTTCAGCTTATTTTTCTTTTGCTCTTTGACACATGTTCTTTCTATTATAGGTGTCAATTGATCTAAAAAATCTGCAAGGGAGTTATTCTGTTTTTGTATCACTTCTTTAATTTCATGTTTCATGGAAGCTATTAGTTTAAAAAATTTAAGTTCGCTTATTTCTTCCTGATGTTTATTTAAATACCATTGTTTGAAATAGCGTAGTAAATGCGTACCTGCAATAATCAGCATTAAACAGCCATAATGAAAACATTCAAACCTTTCAACTTTCATTTGTTTTACTTTGTCAATATTAAAAAATGATTTCCACGCTTTGAATATAATTTCTATCTGCCATCTGAGGCTATAACACTGTCGTAACAAATGGTTGGGTAACTGTTCTTCTGTACAATTCGTAATAAAAGCATTTACATCACAAAGGATTAACCGTTTCTTGCTGATCCCCTTACGTTTGTTTTGTTTATCTGTTGTTAATTTCCTGCGTTTCTCATTTGCTAATTTTTCAGGTACTTTTTCTATTACTAACCTTGTGGGATATTTCTCTTTTTCGCCTAAATAAACCCGCATCTCTTTTACCTCTCCTGCCTTCATTTTGCCTACCACTTTAAGTAAATCCAGTTGTTTATATTGCTCATTTTCTAAAATATAAATATTGACTCCAAATTTTAAACGACTTAAAAAATATGCTTCTGCTTTTTCTATTACTCTAAACTTTTCTACCTTGAAATATCCTAAATCTTCTATCCGCAAATCATTTGCACGTAAGTCTTGCAAGGGATATCTACAATCCGGTATTGTCGCTTCTTGTACTGTAATGTCTATTATTTCCTGTGAAAGCAGGTCGAAACAATATTGATTTTTTATCCCTGCTTTCGATGCTCCTCCTCCGCTACCTTTATATTTATCTTTATATTCTTCCGGTAATTGAAACACGGTTGAATCATTTATTACAATCCTTCCAAACTGACATTCTATACATTCCTTGTCTAATCCTAATTTCTTCGACAATGCATACTCTACCATCTTTTTCATAAAGTTTGACGCAGGCTCATTAAACCGCTCCTGCAAACTTTGTTTTCTGATTTTGATCCCTTCTCTTTGCAATTCCCTGCATAAATCTTCCAAACTTGTTGTCCCTTCCCGCCTTGTTGTAAACACACATAGAAAAAAAAATTATACACTGAAGCTTACTTTCTCTTTGGACAAATTTTGTCAGTCTTGCTGTTTCTTCTATAAATTTTGTATCAAAAAATCCTTTTATTATTTCAATTATTTTACCTTTGTTTTCTTTTGTACTTGAGAGTTTCATAATTGTGCAGTTTTAGTGAATTGCTATATTATGGTAACTCTCATTTACTTATTTACAATAACGTTATTTTTTATTGACATTCAACTGTTTATATCCTTAACCTGACGGCTATGCCC
>JAGVPB010000007.1 GCA_020052415.1 Bacteroidales bacterium
AATTTCTTACTTTGGTTAATGCCGTGTAGATTTATGTTATAGTCCATCATGTCAAGCTGTATAAATACATGGACTATTACATAAATCACTTCGGTATTACTTGCTAAAAAGTTAACAACATTGAATCAGATTTCGATCTGTGGTTCATTCCGTGAGGTATAATGCTGATGATTAACGTTACATGCCCCTGATTTATATCCTGCACCCCGGGTGCATAACTGGAATTAAGGCAAAAAGGATTGTCAAAGACTCCATCACCACTGGTTGTCCAAACGATAAAACCACTGATGTTGGTAGTTCCCTGAGTGATAAATAATGGATTTAAGCCCAATAAAGCATCAGGACCCGCCGAAACTTTATCGCCGAGATAGAATAAGGTCTGATTTGTAAATGCATTATTGGCTTGAGTAAACCGGACACTTGTAAATACACTTCCAATTATTAAAGAAACGAGGAGGAATTTTTTTACTGTTTTCATTTTGATTGTTTTAAATTATTGTAAATATTATTATTTGTTTCTGTTCATTCCATTTTTTATGAAGCTATGAAGCCTTGATAATGAAATGGTTTTCAGGTCACAAAGGTGATTCCAATTATTCCGGAAAGTATTACACAATTAAATTTAAGAGTTACATGATTCACACTATAATTTTCAGGGAGTTATAAAACAATTAATATTTAGTTTTGTATCACAATCAAATTCACACTTATGAGAACAACCATATTTCTCAATGCACTATTCATTCTGATCCACACAAGTTATTCACAGGAAGATTCAATTTACCAGATCAACCGGTATGGTTCAGCTGCTTTTACTGAGATAGCAACAAACCCGGCTTTTACAGGATCAGAAGGACAGCACGTACTGGATATTTCTTATGGAGTGTTCAGCTTTGGTGGATTGACCATTGAGTCATTTAAAGTTGATTATTCAACAACTTTTGGCAAGAATGACCGGTTGGGCGTTGGAGGATATTATAGCTATGAAAAATTTGAATATAGTAAAACACATGAATTTAATACTTCTCTGGCTTATAAATTTATCCTTAAAAAGAAACTGGATTTAAACTTTGGGCTTTCTGCCATTACGTATTACTGCAATGTTGTGGATCTTGAAAAATTAAGAAATGGCGCTGCAGATCCTGACGATCCATTGCTTCAGGGTTCAAAATATATAGATGACCGCCTTGATTATAATATGGGCTTATGGCTGAATTATCAAAAGTTCTATTTTGGATTCTCCTGTCTCGATTTTTTCACAGTTGATTTGCAGGGAAACGACACTGAATTTTTTGATAAATCTGCATCCACTCATATCCATACAGGTTATGAATTCAGCCTTACAAAGGATTGGCATATTTCACCCACCATTTACATTAATAATATTTTCAAAGAAAATGACTTGTACCAGTTTGGTCTGTTTGCAGATTATTCAAACCTGGTCTTTACAGGAATTACCTATCGAATGAGTGATTTCGCTGGTTCTGATTTTATGGGATTCAGAAGTGGTGTTTTAATCGCAAAGCGAATGCGGTTTACCGTCGGTTATGAATTCGCAACCGATGAAGAGGAAACTTTTAACACGTATTATAACAACTGGATATTCGGTTTACGGCTTCAATATTAAAATCTGTATTAAGAATAGATTTATCATTGTACAGATTCAAACCTTTCCTGATAACCTTCTCCTGATTCATCATAATATACATGCCTGAGCTTTGAACATTGAACATTGAGTCCACTCCGAAAAATGACAAGATCAAGAATGCCACCAAAACACAAAAGCTCCAAATCCCACAAAAGTTTGAATATCAACCAAAAGTTTTGGTGCAATTTTGTGTTTTGGAGTTTTTGTGGCATAATTTTTACTTTTCGGTGTGGACTCAACATTGAACGTTGAACATTGAACGTTATTCCTTAACCATTTTTCGCACTTCCACGGTATTTTCATTTTGAAGCCGCACGAAATAAACGCCCGCCGGCAGGGCACTTATGTCAATTTGGGTTTCGTTTTCCTGTAACTGCCTTTCCATTGCTTTCTCTCCATTCATATTGAATATTGAAAGAACAGAATTTTTATTCTTATTACTGGATTCTATAGTAATATAATTATTTGCAGGATTCGGAAAAACCATTAAACTGTTTTCTTCTGTACTGTTCTCCATCATTGAAGAAGGAACCCCGTTTTCGTTAAAAACAGCCACTCCGCCATCATAGGTCCCAATCCACTTCGACCCATTTCCGTCTATGCATATTGCTGCTACAACGTCAGAGGGCATATCCGAATTTAAGGTGTTGTAGGTTGTCCAGTTGGTCCCGTCGAATTTCGCCAATCCGCCGCTATTGGTTCCGATCCACTTAATCCCGCTTTGGTCTATAGCTATTGAAGAGACCCAGTCATCAGGCAAACCCGAATTAGTCTCGTCGAAAGTCGTCCAGTTTGTTCCGTCAAATTTTGCCAATCCTCCGTTAATCGTTCCGATCCATATCAAAGTACTTCCTTCTATGATTACAGTCGTTATGTTGTTGGATGGTACGTCCGAATTTGAAGTGTTGTAAGTTGTCCAATCGGTCCCATCGAATTTTGCTAAGCCGCCGCCATTGGTTCCAATCCACTTAGTCCCGCTTTGGTCTATAGCTACTGAAAATATCCAGTCATTAGGCAGGCCTGAATTTGTTGTGTTGTATGTGGTCCAGTTTGCATCGTCAAATTTTGCCAGTCCGCCGGTGAAGGTTCCGATCCATTTAGTACCGCTTGTGTCTATGGCTATTGAAGATACAAAATCACTCGGCAGGTTTGAATTTGAAGTGTTGTATATTATCCAGTTTGTACCGTCAAATCTTGTAATTCCGCTGCCGGTAGCATACATATTACAATTCGCGATCCATCTTACCCAGCTTCCTTCTATAGTTAATGCCGGTACGCCGACATCGGGCAAGCCCGAATTATAAGGGTCGTAAATTGTCCAGTTCACTCCATCAAATTTTGCCAATCCGTGTAATGCGGTTCCAATCCATTTTGTACCCATTACATCTATGACAATAGATTTGACACCACCATAAGGCAAGCCGGAGTTTGAATAGTTGTAAATACGCCATTGCGGGTCCTGAGCATTTATCAAATCAACCAGGCATATAAATGCGACTAAAAGTATATTCAATTTTTTCATTTTGTTTATTTAAAGTAACTACCTAAAGTTGTTTGTTCTTTAACTTATATTAAACGATCAGCGCATAAAAATACAAAACTTAAGAAGTTACAAATAAACCAGAAATTTTTCCCTTATGCAAATTTATTCCCCCTTGGGGGCCAGGGGGACGTATTAAGCAATATCAAGTCTTCGGCAGAATAACCTGTGTTCCACCCATCCCCGGTTTGGATCAGGCTGATTGCCTGAGTCGGACGTATCCATTCAGGCTTATGCCTGATTTACCAATTCAATTTTGACTCCCACTTCAAATAAATGGTTTACAGGATTGATCTTATATTAACGATGGTATTCCAGTAAATGTCCGCCTGACGCAGACAGGGAAAAAGCGAATAGCAGATATAGAAATAGTATTCACACCAGGAACCGCAGATAGGTCAAAAATCCTCCAAAAGCCGACAGACAAAATCAAGAGTAAAGGCCGAAGCGCCTTTGATCATTATTTAATCATTACTTTCCCGATGCTCTGATATTTTTCACCCCGGGCTTTCAGGAAATATATACCCGGAGAAAAGGATTCAGTATTTATTTGATATAAACTAACATTCAGTACATCTCCTGCCGGATTCGGATACAGTGAATATTCCGTTGCAGCGGGTGTATCGTTGATGCCTGCTGGTCCGGAAAAGGTAAGATTGTCTGTGAAATAGTCGGTTCCATCCGAGCTGTTCAGGGTTTGGCCGGCATAGATTACAATGTATCCTTTATTGGTAATTTCGCTGTTAAAATACGTAATGGGTAATGAAAAGCTTGTCCAGTCCGACTCATTCTGGTTTGTAAAAAAGAAGTCATACCCGATGGGAACTTCATCTTTGGACAGGGTGATCGATACGTAGAGTGAATCACTTCCTGCAGCAGTACCTTTAAAATATCCATTTAAAGCCCCGGATCGGCTGGTGAGCGTTTCAGCTTATGGTCCGAATCCTTTGTGGCCTTTGTGCCTCACTGGTGTGACTCTGCGGTTAACTCTCATATCCAAAACCAGGAACAGAAATAAATAGAAATTGATTGAAATTTGTTGATATTGATCGATTATTCAATCCCAAAACGCTAATCCTGAACACAGAACTCAGAACGCGGAACTCAGAACCCAGAATCCAGAATGTTCTATCCCATAACAATGTCACCCCTTCGGACTTAAGTATCGAAAGCTAACAGCCGGTTACTTCTTCACCACCTTCTGATAAAAATGGGTGCCCCCCTTATTCAGCAGCAGCAGATAGTATCCTGCAGGCAGATCGGCAATATCCAGCACAACCTGCCCCGTAAAACTTCCTGTTCTGACAGTTCTTCCGGTAAGGTCGGTGAGCGAGTATCCCCTTCTGCCCTTGTTATCGGCAATTATCGTGATCCTGTCAATAGCCGGGTTCGGGAACACCATGAATCCATGATCCGCCACTTTTTCTCCTGTGGCTGAAAACAGGTTGCAGTTCTCAGGTGCAGGCAGGGGCTGGTAGTCAAATACCCACCAGTCTTCGTATCCTAAGTATTCCACGGAGCAATCCTCGTAAACCTTGAATTTCCATGCATGGGCATTATCACATCCATCGAAGCAGTCGTTCCACTGGAACCAGAAATCGTAGTAGCGGTCAGTACCTGCCTTTTGATAAAGAATTAATCCAGCGGTTCCCAGAAAATAATTCGGCTCGGCATAATAAACACCCGGAACGGCCTGCAGGCTGTCTATCAGTGCATAAATATTCCAGAGCGAATCGGTTGCCAGCAAAGCCACATTGGCAAATGACCAGTTATAAAATTCCGAAACCTCCAGTGCATAGCGGGTAATTATTGTATCTATCATCGGATCACCTGTCAGAGCCTCGAGATTCTGCCATGGCTGTGTCCATTCATAGCTGGTATCCACGGATACCATCAATTCTTTGGTTATTACATGCTGTGAGGATACGAGGTCGTGAACACAATAAAGATTTAAGACGCTGTCTCGCTCCGGAATGGCTATCGCATTGCTGATGGCTGACATACCTTCCATGATGGTATCCTGCCATGCCTGTGGAATCTGTACAAGGGCCGTATCGGGCGAATTAAGCTCGAACATCCTTCGCAGGGTGAGGTTTCGGACATCCCAGGTGTAATAATCTATTAAAACATCAGTGGGTGCGCAGCTTGAAGGAACGATCTGTCCCTGACTGACTTCCAGTGACACTATCATCAGAAAGTAAAACATCACACTTTTCATAGACTTTTTTATATTTAAACAATAAAATTATTATAAAAGACAAAATAAACGGATCTTTTGTCGCATCACGAAGCAGATTCAGCAAGCTCCCCGCTTCTTTAATTTTCCGCAAAATCACTTCAGGAATAATCCAACTACGCAGTCCTGACTCACATCCCCCTGTCCCTTTCCATTCAACCATTTCAACCGATTCAACCAATTCAACCGATTCAACCATTTCAACAATTTTCTTCTTTTCCTGTTATATTAGTTATCAAATCAAAAACTTAATGTCATGAAAAAAGTACTTTTAATTATTGTTGCAATATTGGTGGTTGTGGTCGGAGGTTTTACGGTCTTTGTATTGGTTTCCTGGGATAAGCAGTACGAAGCTGAGTACCCCGGCATTACGGCAAGTACCGATTCGGCCATGATCGCCCGCGGCAAATACCTCGCCTATGGACCGGCACATTGTGTTATTTGTCATTCATCCATTGAAAAAATAGAAGATGTTGCTGCAGGAAAAGATGTACCGATGACGGGAGGCATGGAATTCGATATTCCTCCCGGTATATTCAGAACACCCAACCTTACACCCGACCCGGAAACTGGAATCGGGAAGCTCACCGATGGCGAAATAGCGAGGGCGCTCCGGTATTCGGTGAATCACATGAACAAGTTAATGGTTCCCTTTATGCCCTTCCAGGAACTGAGTGATGAGGATCTAACGGCAATCATTTCATTTTTAAGATCGCAGGAGCCTGTTAACCATGAAGTAAAACCTTCGGAATATACGTTTTTGGGGAAGGCCGTCGTGGCATTCGGACTTATCAAACCCGAAGGTCCGAAAAAGACACCGCCCGTATCGGTTGCCATAGATACCACTGCCGATTACGGCGCGTACCTTGCTAATAGTGTCGCCAATTGCGTCGGATGCCATACCGAGCGCGACATGAAAACCGGTGAATTTATCGGCCCTGTCTTTGCCGGAGGAATGAAATTTGAACCCGATGCATTTTCAAAAGGATTTTCCTTTATTTCCCCTAACATCACTCCCGACAAAGAGACCGGATCTATGACCGGATGGGATGAACCGCTCTTTGTTGACAGGTTCCGCGCCGGACGATTATTGCCCGGGTCGCCCATGCCCTGGGAATCTTTTGCACGAATGAATGACTCGGATTTGAAAGCCCTGTTCCGTTACCTTGCGTCATTGGGTCCGGTTCAAAACAAAATTGAAAAAACAGTCTTTAACCCTGGTGAGAATTTCCCGGATTGATTTTTAAAGCAAAAGGCAGTCGGCTGTAGCCGGTCGGCAATGAGCAGAACTGAATTCTGAACCCGGAACTCCAAACTTCATCCTCCCGGCTTTTCCTGGTATCCTTTACCGGCAGCCCCCTTTATGCAACAAAATATCATTGTTTTCAAATCGTTTTCAATATGGCTTTGTCTTCAGAGACACGTTTAGGTTGTTAATATGTGTCATAAAGAAAAAACAAACAGGCAGGATATCTGAATTGATGTAATTGAATGATAGTCTGAATTGTTTACAAGCCATGATTAAAATTTAACTGAATATAAGACAGTGATGAAAACGAATATGTTTATGGCAAGATATGAATCAGGCATTTATGCAATCCTCCGGGTTGTGGCTGGATTTCTCTTCCTATGGCATGGTTCGCAGAAACTCCTGAACTTCCCCCCTTCCGGGCATGAGATGCCTTTGTACATATTCTTAGTTGCAGGTCCGATAGAGTTCATTGGCGGGATCCTTGTCATGGTCGGTTTACAAACCCGGTGGGCAGCATTTCTTTGCTCCGGACTTATGGCAGTAGCCTACTGGAAAGGGCATGGCACCAGCAATATACTCCCTCTTCTCAACAAAGGTGAACTTGCCATGCTGTATTGCTTCCTGTTTTTATTTATCTCTGCGAAAGGCTCAGGTATATTCAGCATTGACTACTTCCTTCATAATAGAAAGTTGCTATAGTCCCTTTGGTAATAATGTGATTCAGAGTCAATTTACAATAAATTCATTAGTTACAGAACCGGAACTCCAAACTCCGAACTCCAAACTCCAAACATTATTTCTTTATTCTATCATTTTACCGGATTCCTTTCGAACCATAAACTCAAATTTGTATGTTTGCAAAATGTTCAGAAAACAATTTTTTGATTCTGGCTGATCAATTAAAATTATTAATAATTTTACAAGGAAAATTAATCTGTAAAAATTAAGAAAAAACTGAGTTATGAAGTTTATTGTATCGAGTACGGTATTATTGAAAAATCTGCAGCTGATCAGTGGTGTCATCAATCCCAGCAACACCCTCCCCATCCTGGATGATTTTTTATTCGAGCTGAAAGAGAAATCCCTGTTGATAACAGCCTCCGACCTGGAAACGACAATGTCGGTAACTGTCGCCCTCGACATGGCCGAATCACCCGGCGTAGTTACCATTCCCGCAAAATTGCTGCTGGATACGCTGAAAACCTTTGCCAATGTGCCGATAACGATCAACATAGACGATGAAACCCTCGGTATCGAAATCTCCGCCGGAGAAGGCAAGTTCAGGCTGTCGGGCCATAAAAGTGATGAATTTCCTCTGACGCCTGTCCTTGAAGAAGCTACCGTCATCAACATTAAATCGGATATTTTAAAAAAGGCGTTTAACAAAACATTGTTCGCTACGGGTAATGATGAACTGAGGCCGGTGATGTCGGGTGTTTTTTGTGAATTGTCACCCGATGATCTTACGTTTGTGGCAACGGATGCCCATAAACTGGTTAGGTATAAAAGAACCGACGGGTCGTCAGAGACTTCAGTTTCATTCATATTGCCTAAAAAGCCCCTGAACCAGTTAAAAAATATTATGCCCGAAGAAATTGAGGTCAAAATCGAATACAATGCTACCAATGCATCATTTACCTTCGAAAACGTGAACCTTGTCTGCCGGCTGATTGACGGGAAATACCCGAATTATGAAGCGGTCATTCCCAAACAGAATCCCAACAAGCTTACGATTGACAGAACACCTTTTATAAATTCAATAAAGCGTGTTGCACTCTATGCCAATCAGTCAACAAACCAGGTAAGGCTGAAGATCAGCGGGCAGGAACTTACCTTGTCGGCCGAAGACATTGATTATGCAAATGAAGCCAAGGAACGGCTTACATGCAGCTACGACGGTGAAGATATGGAGATTGGTTTTAATTCGAAATTTTTACTCGATATGCTGAATAATCTTGAATCGGATACGATAAAAATTGAAATGTCGGCCCCTAACCGTGCCGGTATTTTGGTTCCTGTGGATGACAATAAAGAGGAAGATATCCTGATGCTCGTTATGCCGGTTATGCTGAATCAGTAATAAAAGATTTATCCAAATTTATAAGCAAGTCTCTTCGGCTTGCTTTTTTTATATATTTACATTTGACCCGGGGATTAAATTTAGCAACAACGATCAGATTGACATCAATGAAAATTCTTTTTTTCGGCGGAACGGGATTCATCGGTAAACATTTAATACCATTGCTTCTTAAAGAGGGGCATGAACTGACATTGTTTTCAGGAAGAGCGAATCCGGGAATAACGGATCGTCGGATTGAATTGATAAAATGGGATGCAGCTTCTCCGGTTTTACCGGCTGAATTGTTTGCCGGTGAGTATGGCATTATTAATCTTGCAGGTGAAAACATTGGTTCGAGGCGATGGACCGGCAGGCAAAAAAACAAAATACTTTTAAGCCGGGTTCTGGTTGCGGAAGCCATTTCGGAGGCAATTTCCAAAGCGCCTGTAATGCCGAAATTTATCATACAGGCAAGCGCTGTCGGTTATTATGGTTCGCAGGGTGATGCTTTGATAGATGAAAGTTCGGTAAAAGGAAAAGGATTTTTGGCGGACGTGGTTAATTCCTGGGAAGAAGCTTTAAATCCGGTCAAAAAAGCCGGGTCAAGGATCATATTTTTGAGAACAGCACCCGTTTTAGGACCTAATGGTGGGGTTTTGCCGCAGCTCATGTTGCCTTTCCAGTTGTTTTTTGGCGGACATCTCGGAAATGGAAGGCAATGGTTCCCATGGATACACATAACCGATGCAGTTTCTGGGATCATGTTTTTATTGAGAAATGAAAAAGCAAATGGCATATATAATCTTTCGGCACCGGAACCTGTCAGAAACAGAGAGTTCGCAGAATTTGCTGCAAAGGCAATCAACAGACCGTGCTGGTTCCACATCCCTTCTATTATCCTCAGAGCGGCGCTGACGGAAAGAGCGGATGAATTACTGCTTACGAGCCAGCGGGTCGTATCCAGGCGGCTGACTGAAGCCGGATTTGAATTCAGGTTTAAAAATATTAAAATGGCGCTCAACGATTTATTTAATTAATAAAAGTAAAATGCACGATTGTACAGGAGATTACTACTTGCTTAACGGGGAACAAAAACCCGTTTCGGAATTTGATGAGGCGGTACTTCAATCAGATGATATGATCTACGAAGTCATGCGCGTTGAGGATGGTATAACCCTTTTCATAGAAGATTATCTTGCCCGGCTTGAAAAAACCCTTTCTATGTCGAATGTATCCATAAGAATCAACCCGGACGGTATCCGGGAGCTACTGGCAAAGCTGATCCGCATGAACAACTATACAGACGGCCCCGTAAAACTGATGCTTTCGCCCGTCACAACCATTGCTTACCTGATGAAGCCATACAAACCGGAACCTGAGGAATATCTCAGCGGTGTAAAAACCATCCTTCTCAACAGGGAAAGGATCAATCCTAATGTAAAATACTGGAATCCAGATTTCAGGAATTCGGTATCAAAAGCATTGCAAAAACATCATGCATTTGAAGCCCTGCTGGTAAATCGCAATGGGGAAATTACCGAAGGAAGTCGTTCGAATGTATTTTTTATCAGGGATAATGAATTGTTTACAACGCCGGTTCACCTTGTTTTGCAGGGCATAACAAGAATGAAGGTGCTGGAGGTTTGCCGCACAGAAAATATCAGGGTGATTGAACAGATAATCCCGGCTGAAAGTATTGGTACTTTTGAATCAGCCTTTCTTACAGGAACATCACGAAAAGTTCTTGCAATCAGGCAGGTTGAGAATGTTTTGTTTCAAGTGGAAAATGAGCTTGTTAAAAGGATTTCGGGGATGTTCGGGCAATTGGTAAAGGATTATATAAGGTCGCATAGGCTATAAATGTAAATGAAGCATCGGGGAAATAAGCTAGAAAATAATTTCCGGCAGAAAAGCAGAATTAGTTTAATTTTGATCGCATTACAATCTATAAAATGAATAATGAAAACAGAAAATCAGACTTATTTAATTACAGCAGGTATTACATTCATATTGATTATGCTGCTTTCTTCCTGCGCGGATAAAGAAATCGTAACCGATTGTTTAACCGGCCACACCTACGGATTCTGGGGCGGATTATGGCATGGCATCATCGCGCCGGTTCAACTGGTGGGTATGTTGATTTATGATGATGTCACCATGTTTGCGCAAAATAATAACGGTGCCTGGTATGCCTTTGGATTCCTGATCGGAAGCGGCGGATGGGGATTGCTTGGCGGCAGAGGCTTTAGACGGAAATAACCGGAATATTGAACTGCACAAGAATTGAAGTCCCTCATTCTTTGTTTCCATTGGACGTTTATATTGATGTTAACAAAGGAGCGTAAAAAAATATCAGGTAGAAGTAAAGCTGTTTTATTTGGGAGACAGGCAAGTGGCAGGATGCCGGTATTGGTAAAGGATGTAGCAAGGTACCTCCTGTTACCTTAATCACTTGATTACCCTTGCTTCCAGGTTATTACCAATTATAAATTCCTTGCTTATCCAATTAAGATTATTAAAAAAATTGTCTCCTGCGGGCTTCCCGGCCAGCAAGAGACAAATCTTTTTACCATTTTAAAAATTCAACAAACACTATCCTGGCTCCTTTTTATTTGAATTCGTATTTGGTCAGTCCGAGAAGGTCGTCTTTACGTGTGTGCCCGACAAAAATAACCTCGTTTGAGTTGGGTTTAAATATTGCGGGATAGCTCTTGTAAGAGAGATATTCGTTTCCCAATGGTAATTCGGGATCGCTGATCTTAACTCCTTCAAGATCAATCTTCATAATTACCGGCTGGAAACATGCATAAATGGTTGACCTGCCGTTATAAGCATCCCAGAAACTGGCATAACCCGTTCTTCCCTCCGGTTCGAACATCAACCAATAAGCTTGTTTTTTATCAGGCGAGGAAACAAAAAAGTGCTGCATCTGGAAAACCTTGTCAGTTTTAGCATTTGCAAGCTGCGGTTCAACATAGTATTCAGCTTTCAGGCTTCCCTGTTTATCGAAATGGAGGCACATTAAATCGTTATAGGCAATACGGGCGACTTTATTAAGCATAACGACGCTGGTGCGCTGACCGGCAACCAAAATGTCGCCATTGTCGAATACCTCGAATGCCTCGATATAAAAACTGGTAAATGGGGTTTTCGGAATCTTTTTAACTGATGGCGGAACGGCTTTTTTACTCTCAAGTGTTGCAGCAGTTGTAGTTGTAATATAAGCTACTTTATCACCGGTCATTTTCAGCATAATAAGGTTATCCGGCTCACACTTGGTAATATCGTTTGCACGCTGGTTATCCCGGTAATTATAAAAATCGGGATAGCAGGGATTGGATATATTGGAATAATCCATGAATTCATACCTGTAATATGGCCCTTCTCCCGGGCTCGTCATTCCAAAAAAGTAGAGATCCTTTCCCTCCTGCACCATTTGTAAAATTACACTTGCAATGGAGGGCATCGTCACATTGGTCTGAAATATCTTATTCCCGTTTCCATCAACCATAAGGACTACGTAGTCCTTAGGATTCGCTGTACAGTTTTTAAACGGGGCGAAAATGAACAGGGCGTCGTATTCGGCCAGGTTTTTATCAGAATACTTGTCTTCAGTATCCGGATTTTTCTTAACAAGGGAAGAATATACAAGCGTGTATTTACCCAGCTCGCCGATGGTATTTTCCTTTACATTACCATCGAGGGAAATAGTGATGAGTTTGTACTGAGAAACATCATCCTTGCTTTTGTCATCCTCCTTTACAAGTACAAGGTTAGAGCCGGTTTCAGCATTAAAATATCCGACGTAACCCTTATATTTGAAATTACCGGTTTTTTTGTCACCAAGAACAGTTTCCTTCATATCCCTTTCATAGCCCTGTCTTTTGCTGTTCCATGTTTGAGTGATTGATATTTTTGACACATTCAGATCCATACTTAAAACATCGAACGAAGAACATCCACCCACCGAGGTATAAATGTAGTCGTACTTTTGAACCGGCATTTCGATCTTTTCTTTGATGTTCGGTTCAGCCGACTCTTCTTCTTTCAATAATTTTAAACTACCATCGAAGGTATAATTTACATATTTTGTTTCCTTCTTTTTTGCATAACCGTAAACCATTGACAAGGATCCGTCGTCATTCAGGTTGGCTTCATACAATGCGCCCTCCTGTGCAGTTTTTGATAACAATTGGGTACTTTGTTGTGCATACAGGCTGTTAAAAACCCATAGTGCGGCAAATAAAATAAGTGCTCTTTTCATATTTAATGTTTAAAAATTTATGGGGTTAAAAGTAGATTGGCTGATACGCCTCCACAATCGCATGAAAGTAGTATTTTACCCGGGCAGGACGATCAGTATAAATGTAAAGTAATAAATATTTGCAGGTGCATATTTGCGACTGCTTTCAAATAAGATACATTCATGCCATTATTAATTTATTTGATATTCTTCCACAGGAAGGATAACCCTGCTTAACAATCCGAAATTATATCATTAGAAATTAATCCTATTTTAAATCTTATGTTTTTAATGAAAATATGAAAGTGTACGGAAATAATATTATTTTTGTTTGTCGGAATTTTATTGTCAGGTAACAGATATTCAACCAATCTTAATTATATGAATGAAAAATCTAAAAATCAAATCACTACTTTGACAAAAATATCCATTGTAGCCAATATCCTGTTATTTGGCGTAACAGGTATATTTTTTCTTTCAAGGTCACGCTTTATAATTGGCTTTATTGTTTTACTCGCAGGTCTTACCAATATCTTTTCAATGCTATTTACATTTAACCGGAAGAACTTATTTTTTATGTCGGTGAATGTACTTTATACAGTAGTTTCCTTTATTGTTTTTCTTTTTTATCAGCTTAAAGGAAGCAACTATTTGGCATTGCTATGGCTTGCTATTACCATTTATTACCTGATCACAGTAATTATCCTTTTCTGGAGGATAAGACAAGAGAAAAAAGCGGTCAGCCAGTCGGAGGAAATTAACCAACCCAGGCCATAATATTATCAGGGTTGCAGCCTTGCTGTTTTCCAGTGATCAACCTCTCTTGAATAAACGATTCGGTCGTGTAAACGGCTCGCCCTGCCCTGCCAGAATTCGATCACCGATGGCACTACCCGGTAGCCACCCCAGGACTCCGGACGGGTTAAGTTATTGTTGAAATTTGTCTTTAAAAATCCCACCCATAAATCTTCAAGATGCCTGCGGCTTTGGATGACCTTGCTTTGCTTTGATACTATGGCGCTCATTTTACTTTCAATTGGCCTGGATTCAAAATATTCATCAGATTCGATCTTTGAAACTTTCTCCACCCTGCCTTCAATCCTTACCTGCCTTTCGAGTTCTTTCCAGTAAATAACCAGGGCAGCATAAGGGTTTTGTTCAAGCTCGATGGCTTTACGACCTTCATAACTCGTATAAAAAACAAAGCCCCTTTCATCAAAATCTTTAAGCAATACTATTCGGGCTGAGGGACGTCCCCTGGAGGTTGCCGTAGCCAGAGTCATAGCGTTAACCTCAAGAATCCGGGTATTTGTAGCATAATCGAACCAATGACCAAATTGAAGTATCGGATCCTTTTCAATCGAATTTTCACTCAGTGTATTTTTCTGATAGTCACGCCTTATTTCATCTACTTTCATAATACCCGGAAAATAATACTTTTGACTTTCATAAATTAACAAATTTCCAATGGGAAGGTTTACATTAATTAATAAACGGGAGCTGATTAAAGGTTCACAGCTTGAGCAATACGATATTGACTTTCTTTATTCTGCTGCAACATTTGTAAAACCTGGCTTTGAAGAATTTAAAATTAATGTTGTAGCACCTGATCAGGATATCAGAAAAAACATGACTTATACTTCTGCGATAGCTGTAAAGGAATGGATCAAACAAAGCGACCTGCATATCACCGGGTTTAATCCTGTTACCATCGGCTACCATGCCCGGCGGAGTAAAATGCTTTTCGACAAAGAATTTGATGATGAATCTTTGTTACTTTTGTGCCCTTCGCGAAGGAAATTGCTGAATTGCTGAATTGCTGAATTGCTGAATTGCTGAATTGCTGAATTGCTGAATTGCTGAATTGCTGAATTGGTTGAAATGGTTAAATCGGTTGAATTGGTTGAATTAGTGAAATAATCAGATTCGTGAAATTCGTGTAATTCGTGGACTGAAATGGTTAAATCGGTTGAATCGGTTGAATTAGTGGAATAATCAGATTCGTGAAATACGTGTAATTCGTGGACTGAAATGG
>JAGVPB010000055.1 GCA_020052415.1 Bacteroidales bacterium
AATAAGATGAGCATATTAAACACGAGGGAAAATGCTGAAATATTATAACCCCCTGTTTTGCAGTCCTCTGGTTTTATTATTGTTATTACTGCTGACAGGAATATCCGCCAATGCCCAGAGTGAAATTCATATATCAAATGAATTTTCTCTGACCTACAACGAGATCAAGGGGCCCGGAAGCTCAAGTTCTTCACTGACCGAAAAGACACATTATCTGAATGTGATTAATCTTAACA
Organism: Bacteroidales bacterium; assembly: GCA_020052415.1. Taxonomy (GTDB): domain Bacteria; phylum Bacteroidota; class Bacteroidia; order Bacteroidales; family JAADJA01; genus JAADJA01. Next base: position 237 of record JAGVPB010000055.1, read on the forward strand.
GTAATGGAATGATCAAAAAGTTCGATTACAGCTTTAATTTAGGAGTCCAAGCCGCGGACGACAGAACAAACAATCCGAGAACCTTTTCGCTTATAAACCTGCAGTTAAAATTTACCAATAAGGTCCATACTTTCAGCACAGGGGATACTTTCGAGTCATTTGCGCAGTATTCCTTAAGCAGCGCCTTAAAAGGCGCCTCTTATAAATATTTTAATGAAGAGCGCAACTCTCCTGAAGTTACACTTGTCTATGGTATCGCGTATCCGAAATGGGAAAATGTCTGGCATGATCCCAAAGCAGAGGCGGTAAAACGCCAGGTTTACGCGGGACGGATCAAACATAATTTTTCTTCTGAATTCTTCACAGGGATAAATTTTGTGAAATCAGTTGATAAGAAGAGGCTTAATGGCAGCGAGCTTTATAATAATAATATATATGCCATGGATATGGAATATAAACCTATAAAAGGCCTGACCCTCAGCACTGAAGCGGCAATTGATAATACGGAAACATCTCCTCAGGAAGGGGCTGATTACAGCATGTCGCACGGATATGCTTACAAAGCAACAGCGATCGGCGACGGCCCGCCAAGCAGAGTTACACTTGAATATGAAAAGGTATCGCCTGACTTCACGACTCTGCTCGGCGCAGCAACACCGGACAGAGAAAAAGCAAAAATGAAATGGCGCTACAGGGCTACCAAAAAAACAACTATAAACACGGGTTTTCTCTGGTACAGGAACGATCTTAAAGGGCTACGAAGCGACGGCAGGACAGACCACTATAAACCTGATATTGGAGTTACTATAAAGAATATTTTGAAAAGACAGTATTCAGCCGCGGATATTTCATATAAACCGGATATAGCAAGAAATAACAGCATTACAAAAAAAGTGAACCATATTACAAATCTGAATTACAAGGACCGGTTTGGAAGCCTCGACAGCGATACAAATTTTGGCCATACCTCTTACAATTCAAAAGATACGTCAAAAAGCAAGGAGTATACCGGCAATACAACCTTAAGCAGCAGGTATTCAGCGGGCGCATTTATTTTAAAGCCGTCTGTTTATTTTGGAGAATTGACGTCAAAGGACGAGCTTGCGGACATTACCGACAGAACATATGAATATTCTGCCGGATTAGGCGCTGATGTACCGAAATTAAAAATAACTTCAGATATGAAAATAGGAAAGTACAAACTTAATAAAGAAACCGGCGATGACTCTAAGAAGGACTTTGCGAATATAAGTATTTATTACAGGCCGGGATTCCTTGAAAAACTGCAAGGTATGGCATTTGTCAGGGCTTATATTAATGATTTCAGTTATTCAACAGATTCCAGAAATTTCGGGGAGAAGAGCATAACAGCAGGATTAAATTTCCAATTATAGACATCCTGTAAGGATCAGGATGTCTTGATTACACCGATTAAAAAAGATTACACAGATTTTTTAAACAGGCCAAGCTTAAGTGTACTGTGAAATCAAACGTTTAATCTGTGTAATCGAATATTATAATCTGTGTAATCAGGTATAACTAATGTTATACCAGGAGGAAATAATGAAAAATATTAAAATGACCATTCTTCTTACATTTATGCTCGCGCTTTTTATTACGTTAAATGCTGACGCCAAGTGGTGGATATTCGGACAGTCTGCTGAAGAGGTAACGATCAATTACCTCTATCTTAATAAAATGCCTTTTGATGAAAGCAGCACAAAGATTACCGTATACAAGGATTCCCTGCAAAATGGAATGATCGTTATAAACGGCAAGGTATCAGTTAAAAAAGGTAAAATTGGAAGCGTCAAGGTTTCTATTGATAATAAGGAAAGCTGGACAGACGCGAAGTTCTCTGATAATGGGTCTTTTGAATATAGTTTCACCCCTCTGCAGGATAAGACCTACACGATCTTTATTGAAATAATGGACTCAGCCGGAAAAACCAATAATATTGAAGCAACCAGAAAAGAAGTAATTGTTTCAGGAGAAAATATCCAGCCGCTTATCAAAGGGATCCTTGATAATATGATTGACGCGTACAGTAACGAAGACGCAGTACGTTTCATGTCATTTGTAAGCTCGGATTTCGCGGGTGATGAGGCCAACCTTAACACTGCAATACGAAAGGATTTCAGCATTTTCGATAATATTGATCTGAAATATTCAATTAACAATATAGCCTCCGGCTCAAAAGGTATATTTGTATCCTTAAACTACACCCGAAGAGTTAACGCCACCAAAACAGGACAGTCTTTTACTGATAAGGGAACTACAGAGTTTGTATTTAAGCTGGGTGATAAAGGACCGAAGGTCTTCAGCATGAAGAATCCTTTAATATTCGGTTTGAGTGATTCACCAAATGTTGCAACAGGGACATTAAAAACAAGTGGATCCATGATCGTTGTGG
>JAGVPB010000047.1 GCA_020052415.1 Bacteroidales bacterium
CATCTCGTACGAAAGTAAGAATTTATTTCCTCTGAACTTTAGGGAATATGATTTTTCAGGATTATTTACTTTCTAGCACATCAAATTATAATTTAGCCATGTTATGACATTTCGGAGTGAACTCAATTTTTATCTAAATTTGCCCGCAAATTAAGAATTTACGATTAGAAAAATGAGCGCTAATCAACAGGGTTGTTTAAAGGTTGATCAATATCCTGTAATCCGTGAAGATAAAGAAAAACGGTTACAGCAGCGGTCTAAAGTGATTTGGTTGACAGGCTTATCTGCGGCAGGTAAAACCTCCATCGCACAAAATCTGGAAATCGAATTGTTTAGTAAGGGTTATTTGACCCAAATCCTGGATGGCGATGTCATCAGGTCGGGGATAAGTAGTAATCTTACGTACACGTGTGAAGACAGATTTGAAAACATCCGGCGAATTGCCGAGGTCTCAAAGCTATTTATTAATTCAGGCATCATCTCCATCAATAGTTTCATTAGCCCCACAGACGAAATCCGTACTATGGCGAGGCAGATTATCGGTGAAGACAACTTTTTGGAAGTTTATGTAAATGCACCTTTGGAAATTTGTGAAAAGCGTGATCCCAAAGGATTATATGCAAAAGCCCGAAGGGGAGAATTAAAGGATTTTACAGGCATTGATTCTGTATTCGAACCTCCGCAATATGCACAAATTGAGGTACACACCGATCAGCAAACTGTGGAAGAGTCGGTTCGGCAAATACTGGATTATTTATTACCCATGATTGAATACAAAATCAATAAAAACTAAGCCGTTCCAATTAAATGAAGTACAATTTAAATCATTTACGAGAACTAGAATCAGAATCAATTTTTGTGATGCGGGAGGTAGCAGCACAATTTGAAAATCCTGCACTGTTATTCTCCGGGGGGAAGGATTCAATCGTAATGGTTCATCTGGCCCGCAAGGCATTTTGGCCGTCCCAGCTTCCTTTTCCGCTTTTCCATATAGATACCGGCCATAATTTCGAAGAAACCATCACATTCAGGGACACCTTAGTTAAAAAATTAAATGCCCGCCTGATCATAGGTTCTGTTCAGGAGGCTATTGATAAAGGCCGTGTTGTAGAAGAAAAAGGATATGCGGCCAGCAGGAATTTATTACAAACCGTGACTTTGCTTGATGCCATCGAAAAATACAAAATTGATGCGGCGCTTGGCGGAGGAAGGCGGGACGAAGAAAAAGCCCGTGCAAAAGAAAGGTTTTTTTCCCACAGGGATGAATTCGGACAATGGGATCCAAAAAATCAGCGCCCGGAGCTTTGGAATATTTTTAACGGGAGAAAAAATCAGGGTGAACATTTCAGGGTTTTTCCTTTGAGCAACTGGACGGAAATGGATATCTGGCAATATATTTACCTTGAAAATATTGAGCTTCCCAGCCTTTATTTTACTCACGAACGCGATGTTTTCATCCGTGACGGTGTTTGGTATGCCGATGCTCCCTTTATGATGAAAAAGGATAGTGAAGAGGTAATCCGGAAAATGGTAAGATGCAGGACAATCGGAGATATTTCATGTACAGGCCTTACACTTTCTTCAGCTGATAATCTCGAAGATATAATCAGTGAAATTGCTGCAACAAGAGTCACCGAAAGGGGCAGCCGCACCGATGATCTGCGCAGTGAATCGGCGATGGAGGACAGGAAGAAGGAAGGGTATTTTTAGTCCACTGTCCACGAATTGCACGAATTACACGGATTTTTGTAATATAGTTGGATTGCCCTAAATATCAAAACAATTTGGTTACTTTACAATAAATGATTATAATTGAGCAATAGAAATAAAATTTAATTTGTGTAATTTGTGAAATTAGTGGATATCTTATGAATAATTTAATTTATAAAGACGAAAGCTATAAAATCATCGGGGCATGTTTTGAGGTTCACAAAGAATTGGGTAATGGATTTCTCGAGGCTGTTTACCACGAAGCCCTTGAAATAGAGTTAAAAATGCAACAAATACCCTTTGAACGGAACAAAATATTGACCATTTATTATAAAGGTATAAAGTTAGAGAAGAAGTATGTAGCAGATTTTGTTTGTTATGATAAAATAATTATAGAGTTAAAGGCATTATCTCAATTGGCAAGTGATCATGAATCACAAGTGCTTAATTATTTAAAAGCTACAGATTACAAATTAGGACTTCTCGTAAATTTTGGTGAGCCGAGCTTGAAATATAAACGTCTGGTATATTAATATTAAATTCGTGCAATTCGTGTAATTCGTGGACAAATTCTTGGATAAAACAGTGGAAAATTTTTCTTCAAAAGCATATCTCGATATGGAACTCCTCAGGTTTACCACCGCAGGGAGTGTGGACGACGGCAAAAGCACACTGATCGGGAGACTGCTATATGACAGCAAGTCAATTTTTGAGGATCAGCTTGAAGCAGTAAAAAGAGCAAGCATCCGCAAAGGCAACGAACAAATCAATCTTGCCCTGCTTACCGATGGACTTCGCGCCGAGCGTGAGCAGGGTATTACCATTGATGTTGCATATCGTTATTTTGCAACGCCCAAACGAAAATTTATCATTGCCGATACTCCCGGCCATGTTCAATATACCCGCAATATGGTTACGGGAGCCTCCACAGCAAATGCCGCAATCATCCTGATTGATGCACGAAACGGCGTTACCGAGCAGACCTACAGGCATTCCTACATTTCTTCGTTGCTGCAGATTCCGCATTTGATCGTTTGTGTGAATAAGATGGATATCGTTAACTATGAAGAAAAGGTTTACGAGGAGATCCGGGAGAATTTCAGCGCGTTTGCGTCAAAACTTTCCGTGAAAGACATCAGATACGTGCCCATCAGCGCCCTTAAAGGAGATAATGTGGTGGTGTATTCCGAAAATATGCCCTGGTATGGTGGTGGAACCTTGCGGTATATCCTGGAAAATATACATGTTGGAAGCGACTGGAATCACCTCGATCCCCGGTTCCCGGTTCAGTATGTGATCCGCCCTATTTCGGATAAATACCATGATTACCGGGGATATGCCGGAAGGGTAGCCGGAGGGGTGTTCAGAAAAGGAGACAAAATTCTGGTGCTTCCTTCAGGATTTATTTCAACGATAGAAGCTATTGACCTTTTTGAACAGGAATTAGAAGAAGCGTATCCGCCCATGTCGGTTACACTCAGACTTAAAGATGACCTTGATATCAGCCGGGGAGATATGATCGTAAAGGAAAACAACATCCCAAAGGTTGATCAGGACATTGATGTCATGCTGTGCTGGATGAATAATAAACCCCTGACGCCCGGAACAAAATATTATCTGAAACATACCACCACCGACGTCAGATGTATGGTAAAGGAGATAAAGTACAAGGTTGACGTCAACACCCTGAATCAGGTTGATGACGGAGCGGATTTGAAAATGAATGAAATAGCAAGGGTTGCATTACGAACCACAAAGCCCCTGTTTTTTGACAGCTACAATCAAAACCGTCAAACGGGAAGCATTATCCTTATTGATGAAGGAACGAATAATACGGTTGGTGTCGGCATGATCATTTAAATGAATAAAAGATAAAAGATGAAAATATTAGTAACAGGAACAGCCGGATTTATTGGATTTCACCTTGTAAAAAAACTTATGGCCGGTGGTCACGAAATTGTCGGTTTGGACAACATCAATGATTATTACGATGTTAATCTCAAATACGGCAGACTTAACGAATCCGGGATTGATAAAGAGAAAATTGTTTACAACAGGTTGGTGGAAAGTTCATCATACAATCATTACCGTTTTATCAAACTTGCACTGGAAGACAGAAAGCCTCTTTATGACTTATTCGAAAATGAAAAATTTGATAAGGTCATCAATCTTGCAGCGCAGGCAGGTGTGAGGTATTCGCTCGAAAATCCCCATTCTTATATTGAAAGCAATATCGTTGGTTTTTTAAATATCCTGGAGGCTTGCCGCCATTATTCTGTTCAGCATTTAATTTATGCAAGCAGTTCAAGCGTTTATGGATTGAATGAAAAAATGCCTTTCTCTACCCGGTATAATGTTGACCATCCGATCAGCATTTATGCTGCAACCAAAAAAAGCAATGAGCTGATGGCTCATACCTATAGCTATCTGTTTAATTTGCCTACGACAGGATTGCGGTTCTTTACCGTTTATGGCCCCTGGGGAAGGCCCGATATGGCATTGTTTTTATTTACAAAAGCGATACTTAATAACGAACCGATAAATCTTTTCAATAAAGGTGATATGCTTCGTGATTTCACCTATGTAGATGATATTGTGACCGGCATCGACAGGATCAAAGATAAAACTCCCGAAGCGGATCCTACCTGGACAGGAATGGATCCGGATCCTTCCGGTTCAAAGGCGCCCTACCAGATCTATAATATTGGAAATAATCATCCTGTGAAATTGCTTGATTTTATTGAAGCGCTTGAAACTGCCCTGGAACAAAAGGCCAATAAAAAACTTTTACCGATGCAGCCCGGTGATGTGCCCTCTACTTTTGCCGATGTTTCAGGCCTTGTGCGCGACTTTGATTATAAACCGGATACGGATTACCGGGAAGGGATCAGGAGATTCATAAAATGGTACAAAGAATTTTATAAAATTTAAACCAGGTTATGGATGCATCCCTGAATAAAAAATGGTATGCCGTTTATACCAGGCCGCGAAATGAAAAGAAAGCATATTCCGAACTGGATGCAATTGGGATTGAGACCTTTCTTCCTTTAATTAAAAATCTGAAACAATGGAGCGACCGGAAGAAATGGGTGGAGGAACCCTTGTTTCGGTCTTACCTCTTTGTTCATATTACCAGACAAGACTATTATAAGGTATTGAATACTTATGGCATTGTTCGCTACATTACCTTTGAAGGAAAAGCCGTGGTGGTACCACCACGGCAAATTCTGGCGATCAGGCAATATGTCAACGCCGAAGATATCATCGGGGAAGGAGATTTCGTTTTCGAACCAGGAGACCAAGTGGAAATTTACCTTGGCCCCTTAAAAGGCCTGACGGGTCAGTTGATAAAGGTTCAGGGCAGACAAAAAGTGAAAATCGAAATAGAATCTATCGGGCACAGCATCACCCTTACAATTCCGCAGTCCTATCTCAGGAAAAAAGAAACCGCAAAAAACAAACCCTGATTTTTGTCCACGGATTGCACGAATTACACGAATTTAATTATTATGGGAGTACTAAGTTTTTTAGTATAGAGTCTTGAATCAAAATTTTTTTTCAATTTTCTTGACATTTTAAAAAGATTGAGTAACTTTGTTACTCGTTTTGAGTTAAAAGAACATTATTTTTTTGCAAAAAAACGACTTAATCCTTAAACAGTCCGGGCCTGTAACCTGTGACTGACGGGGCGAAGCTGTATCAGTAACCCGGTAATTTCATCAATGAATTCAAATTTTTTATCCCTCCTGATTAGTATCAGAAATTAATACATGCTCGATACTCTTATTACATCCAAAACACGAATAAAACTTCTGTTAAAATTTTTCCTGAACAGCAATTCAAGATCCTATTTACGGAATCTTGAAACTGAATTTGGTGAATCTACCAATTCCATTCGCCTCGAATTAAACAAATTTGAGCGATCAGGTTTGCTGAAATCGGAATTGGATGGTAACAGGAAATATTTCAGAGCCAATACCGATCATCCGCTTTTTAAGGACATTCATAATATTTTACTTAAGCAGATCGGGTTTGACAAAATCATTGAGCGGGTCATTGAAAAGCTTGGGAACCTTGACGAAGTGTATATTGCAGGAGATTTTGCCAGGGGAATTGATACACGTAATATTGATTTGATTTTCGTTGGCGACAACATCAACAAAGAATATCTGATCCGGCTGATCGAAAAAACCGAAAGCTTTATTAACCGGAAAATAAGGTACCTGATTTATGGTAAGGATGAGGTGGATTCGTTTTTAAAGACACAGAATGATGAAAATTTGCTGATCCTCTGGAAAAGTGAAAATTGACTATTTTAGTAATTTACCTGTGACTAAATCTAAACATAACCCTGAAATAAAAGCTTTCATCCGTCGTCATAGTTCCCTTTTCTGGTACACACCCGAAGATAAAAAGGAAGACATCAGCGAGGAATTTTTGGTGGAGACGATTTTGAATTACGGTGATTTGAGGGATATTCTTGAATTAATTAAATTAATGGGTAAAGAAAATATAGCAAAAGTTTTTTTCAACGCTGAAGGCAGAAAAAAACTTAATTATTATCCGGAGATTTATAATTTTTTTAACATGGTCTTTAACAAATATGTTCCCCGACATACTGAATAATAATCAAAGGGATTTGTTGCCGTTACTAAAACAATTTAAACGGGAATACTACCTTGTTGGCGGAACTGCTATTGCATTACAGATTGGTCATAGAAGATCTATTGACTTTGATCTTTTTAAAATTAGTAAAATCAATCCCTCAAGAATTATTGCAAAGATTTCTGATGCTAAACTCCAATATTCAATTACACGCAGGGTTTATGAACAGCTAAATGTTACAATACATGATGTGAAATTTACATTTTTTGAATATCCTTTTCCAATAAATCCTTCAGTCGTTTTTATGGATATAGTGCGTATGCCTGAATTAATTGAATTAGCTGCAATGAAAGCTTATGCGCTTGGACGAAGATCAAAATGGAAAGATTATGTTGATCTGTATTTCCTTATATTAAATCATATTCCTATCAAAGAAATTTGCATTGCCGCCGATCTCATATATGGTCAATTATTTTCAGAAAAATTATTCAGAGCTCAGTTAAGCTATTTTGCTGACATCAATTACTCTGAACCCATCGAATTCATCGTTCCTCCGGTTCCTGAAAACGAGATTAAAGAGTTTTTAACAGAGAAAGCGATTGATATTTGGTAGAGGAATGGGAAATAAGTGAAATAAGGGTGGTGGTAGAGAACTCAGAACACAAAACCCGGAACTGCCAACAGAGAACAGGGAGCTGTCAACCATGAATTGAGAACCCGGAACTCAAAACGCAGAACAATTATAGGGAATAGGGGAAATAGGGGTATATGGGCAGAAATAATGAGCAGACAGTTAATAAAATGAGAACAGTAACAAATACAATAGAAAAACAACTCAGAACTCAAAACGCTGAACCCGGAACCCTTTACTGTCAACAGAGAACTGAGAACCCGGAACACTGAACTCAGAACCCTGAACTGTTTAATAATTTCACAATTCTGATACAAAAAGCATAATTTCTATATCAAAAAAGATGTTTGAGCTGCCGCTGCGAAAAGAGTTGTTTTGGGATATTGATGTAAATCACCTTGACGCGGGAAAAAACAAAAGACTTATTATTGATCGTGTTTTGTCCATTGGTAACTTGTCTGAACTAAAGATAATCATTCAGTATTATGGTAAAGAAACCATTATCAGTGAAATAAAACAGATAGGTTATCTTGATCCAAAAACCCTTGAATTTGTTGTAAGTTATTTCGGGATCGGAAAAGAAGAATTGAAATGTTACATAAAGAAACTGTCAGCCCGGCAATACTGGAATTAGTCCAAATCCTGCAGGCAGATCATTACTTTAAGGATTTTATACTTGTCGGAGGAACCGCTTTGTCTTTGCAAATCGGTCACAGGACTTCCGTGGACATTGATTTATTTACACGCAGCTCCTTTAATGAACAGGAATATCTTGAATACCTCGAGAAAACGTACTCTTTTTCTCTACAATACATGCATCACCATACCTTAAAAGGATTCATCAACGGTATTTTTATTGACCTGCTCAGGCATGATTATAAACTGGTTAAACCACCGGTTGTTGAGGAAGGAATTTCAATGAGTTCAAAGGCTGATATAGCAGCTATGAAAGTGAATGCCATAAGTGGAAACGGAACCCGTGTAAAAGATTTTGTTGACATCTGGTTTTTATTGAAAGAATTTTCTTTTCAGCAGATTGTTGGTTTTTACACCGAAAAATATGATGCAAGAAATGAATTTCACGCCATAAAGAGCCTGACTTATTATGAGGACATTGTTGAAAGCGATTGGCCAAAAATGATAAAGGAAAAGGAATTGACTTTGAACCAGGTGAAGAAGAGTATTGATGCTTGCCGGGATGACTATCTTACAAGTGTGTTTTAAAAGTTTGACACAGAATGCTGAACACAAAACGTTTTTCACTAATTTTGTTCTTCATACAAAACATTTCGGGTGAATAAGGACTTGATCAAAAAGATTATACTCGAAAACCAGGAGCGAATCCCTCAGCTAACTGTATTTCCGCGGGAGGTTACCATTCCAGGAGAGGCCTGCTGTATTATCACCGGACCACGTCGTGCTGGAAAAACCTATCTGATCTATAACAAAATACAAGAGTTGCTCAAAACAGGAACAGATGTCCGACGGATTCTATACATCAATTTCGAGGACGAAAGACTCCTTGAAATGGATGTTACCGGGCTTGATTCAATTCTTGAGAGCTATAGGGAATTATATCCAGAAACACCCCTGATATTCCTGGATGAAATTCAAAACATTAATTCATGGCAGAAATTTGCACGCCGCCTGGCCGACACCGGCCACATCGTCACAATAACCGGAAGCAATGCACAAATGCTGAGCGGTGAAATGGCTTCGGCACTAGGCGGACGTTTCCTGGTGAAAGAAATTGACACTCTTTCATTTGCAGAGTATTTGCTTTTTCAGGATATCAAATTAGAAAACAATGCGTTGCTTTCAGGTAAGCGTTTTGAGATACAGCGTCATTTTGAAGACTTTTTCTTGTTTGGAGGATTCCCCGAATTATACCACTTCCAAGACAGGAAAGAATATCTCAGTATTATTTTCCAAAAAATATTCCTTGGAGATATCATTGCCCGGAATCAGATTAGAAATCCACACGCGCTGAAACTGATGGTGAAAAAACTGGCAGAAAGCACAACTGATGAGGTAAGTTTCAGAAGGATCAGAAATATCATACAATCAGCCGGAATACCTGTTGGAACAGCCACACTGATAGAATATCTCAGTTATTTCGAAGAGGCTTTCCTTATGAAAAGTATCAGTAATTTCAACTCCAAAATTACCGAAAGGGAAACCAAAAAGAAATACTACTTCCGCGATCATGGAATGCTTTCACTTTTTTTGCCCCAACCTGAGTCTGCGCTGCTCGAAACATTGGTATTCAACCATTTGCGAAAGCAATATGGTGAAAATCTATTTTATATGCGCGCCAACTATGAAACAGACTTCTTTGTCCCCGGTAAAGTTTTAATTCAGGTGGCCTATTCAATGGTTGATGCACAGACAAGAAAAAGGGAATTCAATGCTATGCAAAAGACTGCTGAATTACACGGTATTGAAAAATTATTGGTCATAACGGGCAATGAAGAAGAATTGGTCAAAACAAACAATCGTCTGATCAATGTCATCCCTGCATGGAAATGGATTCTCTCAGAACCCGGAACAGAATAAAAGAGTGCCTGAATTGACTAAAGGTTGTGTTATAAGCATCCTCTTTAGGAGAATGACTAAAATTGACAAGGAAACCCAGAACTCAGAACCCAGAACTCAAAACGCATGACAACTATCGGGAATAGGGAAAATAGGGGTATATGGGCAGAAGCAATGAGTAGTAAGCAATTAACTGAGAACCCGGAACTTTAAGTGGGTATAGGGGAAATATAGGTATATGGGCAGAAGCAATGAGCAGTCAGCTATTAACTGAGAACCAGGAACCGGGAACAGCAGCAGCGACAGCAACAGTCGGCAGATATCAATTGAAAAAAACTCAGAACTCATCTCGCCGCAGGCGAGACAGAACCCGGAACTGCCAACAGAGAACCGGGAACAGCGAGATGGAGAGACAGCGAGACAGCGAGAAAGAGAAATAAGGGAGATAATAGTAGAACACGGAACCCTGAACCCAAAAAATCATACATATAATATTACCTTCTGAATTTGTTATTAAATGAGTTTTCATTATTCAAAACATTCGCTCGAACAAATAAAACTCCGTGAACTTGATCAGGGTATAATTGATGAATTACTTGATTGTCCTGTTCAAACCATAAAGCAGGATAAGCATTCAGTCTTCTATCAAAAGCTTATCAGAGAAGGCAATAAACAATATCTTTACAGGATTCTTGTTAATATTGAAAAGCAACCCCAATTGGTGATAACTGCCTATAAAACATCTAAAATTGAAAAGTATGAAAATCAGGTATGATAAGGAAACTGATATTGTTTACATTCGTTTCTCCGACTTAAAGATAGCCGAAAGTGATCAGGAAAAGCCGGGAATTATTCTCGATTATTCCGAATCCGGACAAATCGTTGGTATCGAAATACTCAATGCCTCTGCCAATATGGAACAGGTAAACGGGATACTTTATGAGGTCGCCTGATCAGGTTATTGGAACCTCGAACTTCAAATTTCAAACTTCGAACTGATTATGCGTTTTATCGGCAAAATCTGCGGGAAACGATGTTGTTTAATAAATGAATGAAAATCAGAACATAGAGTATAAGCAATCCTGGCGGGACGAATATCTGAAATGGATATGTGGTTTTGCCAATGCTGACGGAGGTTCTATTTTTATCGGAATGAATGATAATGGATCAGTCATTGGTTTGAAAGATTTCAAAAAATTACTTGAAGATATTCCAAACAAAGCCCGAAATATCATGGGTATCTCGGTCAGTGTATTGTTACTCGAATAC
>JAGVPB010000017.1 GCA_020052415.1 Bacteroidales bacterium
CATCTCGTACGAAAGTAAGAATTTATTTCCTCTGAACTTTAGGGAATATGATTTTTCAGGATTATTTACTTTCTAGCACATCAAATTATAATTTAGCCAATATCAGTCCGCCAGCCCGTGTTTCAAACTAAACCGTATCAGTTCAACGATGTTATGCACATCCAGTTTATGCATCAGGTTGGTGCGGTGGTTATCCACCGTTTTGGGGCTGACAAATAATTTGCCTGCAATTTGTTTATTGTTCAATCCCTTGCATAACAGCCTGATAATTTCTTTCTCCCTGTCGCTTAACAGAGCTATATTGGAAATCCCTGATGGGTCTTCTTCCAACCCGTTATTTTTCACAAGTGATTCAATGATTTCATCTGAAAAGTGGGTTTTGTTTTTAAGTATCTGGTTTATTGCAAAAAGAAATTCATCTTTATCGCAGGTTTTAATTAAATATCCTTTTATTCCAATGTTCATCATTTTCCTAATCAGGCTTCTCTCCTTGTGCATGGTCAAAATAAGGATTTTGATTTCAGGATATAGTTTCAATAAAGTTTCCGATGCCTGAAGTCCGTCCATTTCCGGCATGTCCATGTCAACAATGCACAGGTCGGGCTGTGATATGTCAACCATTTTAATCAGTTCCCTTCCGTTTTTTACAGCGGATATTATTTTTAAATCCTCTTCCTGATTAATTAGTGCCGATAAACTGTCAAGAAAAATTTCATGGTCATCGGCAAGGATGATATTATACTTTGTATTAGCCATTTTTCTGAGGTGCTTGTTAATTATTTTGTTATCAATTAGTCTGCAGGCTGCAAATAAGTGCTTCGATCTTGGCGGTCGCGGACTGCCCGCTGCCGACTTATTCCAGAACTATCCTGATTGTAGCCGTTGTTCCATGATCAGAACCCGATTCCACATTCAGTTCACCATTTATTGTACGGAGACGGTTACTGATATTCATCATTCCAATTCCTTCTGAGTTTTGGTTTGATGAAATACCTCTGCCGTCATCCTGAACGATCAGAATACAATGCGACTCAATTCTCATCAGTTGCACTTCTACTTTTACAGCACCGGAATGTTTTATTATATTATTCAGCAATTCCTGCGCGATCCGGTATAAACCAATCTCGATATGCTGTGGCAGGCGCTCCTCCATTTTGTATTGTTCGAACTTACACAGGATTCCGCTATTTGAAAAACTTTTATCAATCATATCTTCCAGCGCTTCCGCTAATCCCAGTTCTGTCAAAGCCCTGGGCATCATCTGATGTGAAATTGTTCTTACATCCGTACCGGCATCGGTAATCATATTGTTTATTTTATTTATTCCAGTTTTTAATTCCGGATTTAAATCAGTGATTCCTCTTGTTAAACCCTGAAAAAATAACTTAATAGCGCTGATTTGCTGTCCAAGGCCATCATGAAGATCTTTGGCTATCCGTTTTCTTTCTTCTTCCTGAGCATCAAAAATTGCTTTCATTCCATTCTCCCTTTCCTGGATAATTGCTGCATCCTTTTCAGCCTGAACCTTACGTTTGGTCCGTTGAGATAAATAAAGCATCAAGAGTATGACAATTAAGCCTGCACCCGAAATGGTGATAATCCAGATATTCCGGTTATTCACCCTAACTTCAGCCAGTGCTTTTTCTTTTTCAAGCCTTTCATTTTCGGCTTTCTGTTCCAGCAGGGCTTTTTCTTTCTTTTCTGTTTCATATTGCACCTTTATCTGTTCAATCTTTTCATCCCTGTCCACGTCATACATGCTGTCGCGAATGGTTTTGAATTCAAGAAATATTTCGGAGGATTTTTTATAATGACCCAAATCATGATAAAGGAGAGCCAGCTGAAACAATATCTTGGACCGCACGCGCTCAGTACTTTTATCTTTTACAAGTTCACCGGCTCGAAGCAGTATTTTCAGTTCGTTGTTACGGTCACCCATTTCGTTGTAAATAAATGATTTGTTCAGGAGGCTGGACGCTGCTTTATAGTTGTTCCCAACTTCGAGATGATTGACAACGGCTTTATCGAAATAAAACAAAGCCGAATCCCATTCTCTTTTTACTTCGAAAACCTGCGCCAAACCGTGATAGGCAGTTCCGAGTGCATAATGGTTGTTTGTTTGTAAATAAAAAGGAATGACCCTGCGATAATTTAAAGCGCTGGAATCGTATTGCTTTGTGCTCCAGTAAAGCAAAGCGATGTTGAGCCTCGAATCATTGATTCCGTTCTCGTCGCCAATCTCCTCGCGGATTCTGAGTCCGCTGGTTTGATAAAACAGCGCTGCCGAATCACGTCCCTGCTCCATAAGGATCAGACCGATATTGTTGTAAGTGTTTGCTACCCCTTTCTTTTTACCGAGCTTTTCAAAGAGTTTCAGCGAATTGAAGAAATTGTCAATGGCTTTGTCATAAAGGGATTTATTCCAGTAAACGAGTCCGATGTTATTATACGCGCTGGCAATAGTAACCGAATCAGCAGCCCTGATTGAAAAATAAAGGGCAGAATCATAATATATTAATGCACTGTCCCAGATATTCTTTACGTCGTAAACGATTCCGATCCTGTTAAAAGATTTACCTTTTATAAGATCATCGTTTGATGATTTACCGATCGCTAATGCCATTTTACCAAA
Source organism: Bacteroidales bacterium (assembly GCA_020052415.1). Lineage (GTDB taxonomy): Bacteria > Bacteroidota > Bacteroidia > Bacteroidales > JAADJA01 > JAADJA01. Next base: position 2,633 of record JAGVPB010000017.1, read on the forward strand.
AACCAGGGAGGAATCAGGATCGCTGTAAACGAGTTTTAAGCACAGATCATTGAGAATGGTTGCCTTATCATATTTATCTGTAGTTAGCGGAAGGATATTGATCAGGCTGTCAATTTCATCCGGTTTTGTGGTTAATGTAATAACCGTAAACAAAAGGTGAAGCAAAAAGTATCGCATGAAAATTTACCCAATTGAATTATGGGGTAAATATATAAAAATTGTTATTATTACACCAGGGAATCAAAACAGTTAAAAAAACCGGCAATTCCAAACAAGACCTGCCGGTATATCATTATTGTCAACAAATCATTATCTCTATTATTTGATCTGAGAATTTACCTTTGACAGATTCCTGCGGAAACTGCTTCGTTTTACCCTCACTTTCATTGCATAAGCAATGAGGTACATTGCCGGAACAAAGATCAAAGTAAGGAAGGTTGCAAAGCTTAATCCAAAAATAATCGTCCATGACAGCGGCCCCCAGAACATTACATTGTCACCGCCAAAATAAATATGCGGATTGAATTCGGTAAACATAGTTTCGAAGTTGATATTCAGGCCAACTGCAAGAGGTACGAGTCCGAGCATAGTTGCTGTTGCTGTAAGAAGTACCGGCGTAATACGTGTTTTTCCGGCTTCAATAATAGCTTCCCTGGTCTTCAGTCCCTTTGCTTTTTGGACATCAATGAACTCAACGATAAGGATTCCGTTCCTGACGACGATACCGCCAAGTGCCACAATTCCTAAGCCTGTCATGATGATGACTATGTCAAGATTAAAAATGACCACACCCAGCAAGACTCCTACGATACTGAAAATAACCTCGCTGAGGATGATCAATGATTTGCTGAGTGAATTGAATTGCGTGATCAGAATAAAGAAAATGACCCCAAGGGCAATGATCATGGCCATGAAAAGAAACTGTGTTGTTTCGGCCTGGTCTTCCTGTTCGCCGGTCAGCTCTATATTTACACCCGTATGCAGGGGGAAAGTCGAAGCCAATTTTTTAATCCTGGCAACGATCTCATTAGCTGTATAGCCAGATAATACATTGGATGAAAGAGTTATTACGCGCTTCAGATCTTTACGGTTGATTCCACCGTAACTATCGCCGTATTTGATTTTAGCTACTGTGGAAAGCGGAATGCTTCTCAGCAGACCTGTATTCATATCACGGTAGGTAATTCGCATATTGATAAGTGCATCAATGTTCTCGCGAAGCTCTTTGTTATACCTGAGCTGAATAGGAAATTCATCTTCATCTTTTTTGAATTTAGATATTTCGATCCCGAATATAGCCGTCCTTACTTCCATTCCAATCTGTCCGGTCGAAAGTCCTTCACGGTTGGCTCTTTCCCTGTCAATGTCAATGACGAGTTCAGGTGTGCTTTCCTGAAAGTCGGTTTTTAACTCCTCGACTCCGGGAATATTGATCGAATCGAGATAACTTTTAAAATGATTGGCATCCGAAATGATCTCCTCCAGGTTCTCTCCGCTGATTTCAATATTGACCGGCCTACCTGTTGGTGGTCCCATGCCGTTCTTACCAACAGTGATCTCAGCTCCCGGTATTTCCTTTAAGACCTTACGTATTTCATCGAGGTAAAACTGGGTTGAAATACCTGCCCGGAATTTATGTTCAACGAAACTAATGTTTATTTTACCCCTGTTGAATGCTATCCCGCTTTCGAAGCTATCTTCATCACCTGCGCCCAGAGATACATTTGATATTACAGATTCAACAACCGGATTATTCCTGCCAATAACCTGGTACACCCGGCTTTCAACCATTTTTGTAATGCTGTCGGTGACCACCTGGTCAGTTCCTTCAGGTAATTTGATATAGACTATTACATTGTTGGGTTCATTGTCGGGGAAGAATAATACCTTTGGACTACGTATTCCAACAAGGACAAAAGACAGGAAAAATAGCACAACGATTGACCCCAATAGCCAGTATGGTCTTCCTCCTTTGAGGAAAAACCTGAGCTGGCGGTCGTATAACATCATCACCGATGGCCAAACCCTGCTCTGGAAACCATGAACCGCTTTCTTTATCAGGAGAATATACAATGCATAAAGAATAACAAAAAACACAAGCAAATTTCCCATTCCCATACTCCCCCCGGCATAGAAAGCCAGTGCTATGACCAGCATAACAATACCCCATTTATAGAGTCGTTTGAAGTCGGCTTTTTTATCAGGTTTATCATACTCGTGTTTCATGAAGGAAACAGCAAAAACAGGGTTGAAAATATAGGCGACAAAAAGGGAAGCAAACAAAGTTATAATTACAGTAACAGGCATGTAGAACATAAACTGCCCGACAATTCCCGGCCAGAATGCCAGCGGGAAAAACGGAGCCAGGGTGGTAAAAGTACCTGACAGAATCGGCAGGAAAACTTCACCGGCCGCCAATTTAGCCGCAATCTTAATATCCGGTTGCCGCCGGTGCAGGCGGTGTGTGTTTTCAATGACAACAATGGCATCATCCACGACGATCCCCAGGGCAAAAATAAATGCGAACATCACCATCATGTTCATAGTGAAACCCAAGCCGGGCATGATGATATAAGCAACTGCCATCGAGAGCGGAACAGAAAGGCCGACAAAAAATGCATTGCTGATGCCCATAAAGAACATGAGCACTATGGTTACAAGAATAAATCCGATTATAATCGTATTGTTCAATTCTTCAAGAGTGTTGCGGGTGTATCTCGACATATCACCTGTGATGGTCACATCCAGGTCATCCGGAAAGGCCTTACCGATCAGTTCGTTGTTTATGATCTCTTTTATCTTGTCGGAAGCTTCGATCAGGTTCTGACCACTCTTTTTTACAACATTCAACGTAATGACCGGCTTTCCGTTCAGCCTTGAAAAACTTTCCTGCTCCTTAAATCCATCCCTGATATCGGCAATATCCTTCAGATAAATCAATGCTCCGCTGCTCGATGTCAGGATGATATTCCTGAGTGTTTCAATATCATTGAACTGACCAACCATGCGAATGGTCCTTTTCATACCGTAAGTATTGATAGTACCTGCCGAAATGGTGACATTTTCAGCAGCAACAGCCCTCTGAATATCGCTGAAAGTTACGTCGGCAGCCTGCATGCGGTACATGTCGAGGTCAATCTGGATTTCACGTTCAAGCGCTCCCACAATATCCACACGAGTGATTTCTTTTAGCATTTCGATACGATCCTGAGCTAATTCAGCGTACTTTTTAAGCTTTTCCAGATCGTAATTACCAGTGATATTTATATAGATGATCGGTATCTCAGAAAGGTCAACATCCATGATCTGCGGATCATCGGGCAGATCGTTCGGCAGTTCCGGCTTGGCTTTGTCAACAGCATCCCTTACCCGCTGCTTTGCATCCGCAATAGAAACATCCAGGGTAAATTCCACCACAATACTGGAAAAATCCTGCATGGATTTACTGGTGATATTTTTAACGTCCGCAATTGATTTAAGCTCTTTTTCAATCGGTCGTGTCACCAGGTTTTCGATGTCTGAAGGAGAGGTTCCGGGATAAACCGTATTTACAACAATGTAAGGAATAATTATTTCCGGAAATTGCTCCTTTGGAATCCTCTGATAACTCATTATACCGAGGAACGCAATGAACACAACAAGAACATAGATGCTCGTCTTGTTATCAATTGCCCAACTGGTAGCAAAAAACTCCTTGACTTTATTTTTATTCTTCATATTAGAAATTAATTTTTTCCTCTTCTTTCAGATTCATATACCCTGTTGTTATCACTTTATCACCTGGTTGTAATCCTTCCAAAATTTCAATTAATCCATTGTAGGATATTCCTGTCTTAACCGCTTTGCGTTTAGCAACATAGTAATCGCTATTTTTTTCCGCAATGGAAACATAATTACCATCCATTGATTTTTGCACCAGATTTACCGGTACTACAAAAGCCACGGGGTTGGTATAATCGTTGATCTTCAGCTTGGCGATCATATTAGCCCGGTATTCAACTTCCGAGGATGCGAGTACCGATTCAACGGTAAAAGTACGGTTGGTCGGGTCAATATAGTGGCTGGTAAAGGTTATTTTGGACGCTACATCCTGGTTGTAGTCGGGGAAATGAACCAGTACCTCATTTCCGGTTTGAATGTTCGCAGAATAGGCCTCAGCAACTTCAGCAACGACTTTCACTTTGCTCATATTAATAACCCGCATGGATGATCCTGGCTGGCCCGGTGATACTGCCTGACCAACTTTAAATGGAATGTCTTCAACAGTTCCACTGATCGGAGAAATGAATTTGGCCATTTCCAATTGTTCATTCATAGTCGAAAGTCGCTGTTCAAGAGATTCCTTGTTGGCTTTCGCTGAAAGATATTGCACTTCGGTTCCTATTTTTTTATCCCATAGATTTTTTTGTTTGTTGAACAAATCCGTTGCAAGTACCAACTGAGTTTTAACCTCTTCCAATGACTTATTCATGACTTGTGTATCAAGTTCTGCCAGAACCTGTCCTTTTTTTACGTGAGTACCCTCCTTAACATTAATGGCGACAACCACTCCGGGTGTTTGAGTATTTACCTGGGTGTTTTCCTCAGCGTCTATTTTCCCCTGTATCTCGATGTAATGTTTGAATTCAACAGGTTGCATTTCCTTTACTGCAACAGTTGTAGTATTTATTTCAGTGTCGTTTACACCGGTTGAATCGAGATCCTTCTCAAGTTCCTGGATCTGCTGCGCGATCTTATCGTGCTCTGCTTTTAAGCTGTCAAGTTTCGCTTTTTTGTCGGGTGAGTCGCACGAAAACGCTGTCAGTACCATACTAAAAACCAATATTTTCTTAATCATTGAACCAAAATGTTAAATTTATGAATTTGAATTTTCTGTTTTTTTATTAATTTTTACTCTATATTTTATTAAACCATAATCTGATCATCAATCATTTACATTAGTTAGTTGCTTTTGTCAATAATTTATCCAGATCCGATTTCTTCATCAGCAGGTCGAGGATAGATGTGAGGTAATCCATTTCCGCTTTAAGATATTGATTATAGGACTGCGACAAATCAAGGCTGGTGGATATTCCTTCTTTATATTTGATCTCTGTTTTTTGATATATTTTTTTAGCGAGGCCAAGATTCCCAAGCCTGTTATTATAAATGAGGTAAGCATTATTAAACTCATTTCGGTAGGTTTCAATGGACAGGTTCAGCCGTTGCTGAAGCTCCATATCCTGAACTTTCAATTTATTGAGTTCCAGTTTAGCCTGGTTCACCCTGTACCTTCTCGTACCACTGCTCCAAATGGGAATATCAAGCTGAACTCCGATAACCTGGGTCGGAAACCATTTCTCATTAACATCAAAAAAATTAAATTCATTGCGCATTGCATTTTTCTGGTAAGAGTAAAAAGCGCTCATGGTTGGATAATACTCAGCCTGACGAAGTTTCATCTGGAGATAGCTTAACCCTTCGCCTTTCTTCAGAATTTTATAATCAATATTATCAGTAAAATTAAATTTTGAATTTACAAGGAATTCATTATTTACAGAGCCAAGAAGTATATCAAGATTATCTGTAACTTCAACCTGGTCATCCACTTTAAGTCCTAACATAAATTTCAGCATATTGTAAGCAAGTTTCAGTTGGTTATCAATATATGCCAGGGTAGTCTCCATGTCTGTAATCATGAGTTTCAACTGGTCAACATCGGTATCTTCAATAAAACCATTATTGTAATATTCTTCACTTTCATAAAGCATCTTTTTCATGCTTGTGAGGGTGCTGTCAAGATAATTTTTGTTCTCCTGGATAATAATGACCGGGTAATATGACTTGGCTACGGCATCTTTAATTTCAATTTCGCTTTTGAGGTAGGTGGTCTGGGTTAAGGTTTCATAAGCCTTTGCTGCTCTCAATCCAACAAGGTACTGACCGCTAAAAAGTAACTGGCTGACGGATGCCGACCAGGTGGCATTATGCTGAGTGCCAAATTTTATTTCGGCAAACTCTCCCGCAGGTAATCCAAAAAACTCTCCCGGGATTAATTGCGTAGGAATTTCCACAAAATCATTGTAGCTCACGCTTCCTGAAACCTGTGGTAATCCAATTGCTGTATTTTCCTTTACCCTTTGTCTGGCAATTTCTATATCCGTTTTTGCATTTTTTATCTGGTAATTATTATCCACGGCATATTGCTGGGCCTCCTTCAAAGAGAACTTTTTAACCTCCTGAGCTCTGATAGCCGGAAGACCAATCAAAAGAATGCCAATACAAACCATCAATACAATTCTTTTTTTTTGCATATTTTATTAAATGTTGAAACTTAATTTTTCCTTTTGCTTTTCAAAATACTCAATCCCGTTTTGGTTTGCGATCCCCCTGATGTGATTTTCAAACATGACCTCAAAAACATTTTCAAAAGAGAAATTCTGTAAATCAGTCAGTTCGGGATTATGAAAATCTTCAATCTTTTTAAAATACAAATGTGCTATTATATCTTTATTCAAATCCTGACGGTACAATCCTTCTTTTATTCCCTGCTCAAGATTTTTTTTAATGTTTTCAACCAGCAAGTCCTTTTTTATGCACAGATATTGCTCAAAGACCTGCGGATAATATTTCCTGAATTCGAAAGTGATCATAGAATTTATGTGGAAATGTTTTTCATTTGCGATCTTACTCATTTCGAGAAGAATGTCAATGGCATTGAGATCCGTTTGTGAAAGCTCTTCCATTCTTTGTTTGATGGATTCCTGGATATAAAGGCTGATCTTTTTCAGCAAGTCAACCTTGTTTTCGACAAACCGGTAGAGGGTCTTTTTCGAAATGCCCAGCATTCGGCTCAGGTCGTCCATTGAAATATTCCGGATACCATGTTCGATAAAGATCTTGTAAGTTCCTTCAATAATTGAAGCGTATTTAACCTCTGTATCGGTCATCATTATTCAGTTTTTCAAGTTCAGAATGTGTAGTAAAATTTGGAAGCGCAAAACTAAGCAATTAAAAACACCGGAAACAAAAAAATGTTATTTCGTTTCCGTTAATTTTTTGTTAATTTCAATGATAAACGGTTGAACAGGTTGAATCGGTTGAACTGGTTGAATCGGTTGAATCGGTTGAACTGGTTGAATCGGTTGAACTCGGAACACAGAACTCAGAACTCGGAACAGTGGATGGTATAAAGGATATAAGGGTATAGGGTATATGGTTAATCGGTTGAAAAGATTGATCCGGTTCCCAACATTCCTCCAAAAAGCGTCCCTGGCACATCATTCTAACATTACATCAATCCAATATTCCATCATTCCAACATTCCAATATTCCATCATTCCAAAATTCCAATATTCCAATTTTCCGTCCTTCCAATATTCCCCTGTTCCACTAATCCAATCTTCCTTTATTCCTTTTATTTTAAATCCTTCTACATAATAATTTCCGAATATCGCTTGTAATTTCGAAAAAAATATATATTTGCGCAGACAATTTATTTGATGAAAGACATTTGTTTTCTCCGGTTCCTGATAACGCACCTCTTCCTGAACATCAAGCGCAGGGATGAGTTCCATTTGAGATTAGATATTAGATATCTGATATTTGATATTTGATTTATAAATTTTGAAACCGATCATTCCAATTTAAATTTAAAACTTAAAATTATTTTTCATGGAACTTCCGTTTGCAGAATCCTACAAAATTAAAATGGTTGAAACCCTTCGAAGGAGTTCGAGAGAAGAAAGGGAAAAATGGCTAAAAGATTCCTGCTATAACCTGTTTAAGCTTAGGAGTGAATACGTGTATATAGATCTGCTCACCGATTCGGGTACCGGCGCTATGAGCGATAAACAATGGTCGGCAATGATGGTTGGCGACGAAAGTTATGCCGGAGCATCGTCCTATCATTTAATGAAGGACACTATAAAAAAACTTTTTGGATTTGCTGATTTTTTACCAACTCACCAGGGGAGGGCTGCAGAAAATGTTTTGTTTACCGTACTTGTGAAACCAGAAAATATTATTCCCGGAAATTCTCACTTCGATACCACAAAAGGACATATAGAATTCCGCAAAGCACATGCTGTTGACTGCACCATTGATGAAGCTTTCAACCCTACTCTGAACCATCCCTTTAAAGGAAATATTAACCTTAATAAGCTTGAAAAAGTACTAAAAGAAAATCCGATTGAAAAAATACCATTTATTATTGTGACACTTACTTGCAACAGTTCCGGAGGACAACCGGTATCACTGCAAAACCTGAAAGATGTTCACATGCTTGCCCGAAAATATGGGACCCGGGTTTTGTTTGATTCTGCCCGGTTTGCAGAAAATGCCTATTTTATCAAAACAAGGGAAAAGGGTTATGAAAATAAAACCATCCGGGAAATTGTATTGGAAATGTTCAGTTATGCCGATATGATGACTATGAGCAGCAAGAAAGATGCGATCGTCAATATCGGTGGTTTCATTGCCATGAGGGATCATGATTTATTTCAGCAGGCAAGTGTTTACAATATTTTATTTGAAGGCTATATCACTTATGGAGGAATGGCTGGCAGGGATATGAGCGCGTTATCACAGGGACTGATGGAAGCAACGGAATTCGATTACCTTGAAACCCGTGTAAAACAAGTAGCCTATCTCGGTGAAAAATTAAAAAATTATGGGGTTCCCGTACTCGAACCTTTTGGAGGCCATGCCATTTTTATTGATGCGAAAAAGTTTTTACCCACTATTCCCAAAGAAGAATTTATAGCACAAACCCTTGCCATTGAAATCTATCTTGAAGGCGGAGTCCGGGCAGTCGAGATCGGGACTCTGCTCGCCGACCGCGACCCCGAAACCCGTGAAAACCGTTTTCCAGAGCTTGAGATGGTTCGGCTTGCAATTCCACGCAGGGTTTATACCAACAATCACATGGATTATGTGGCTGTAACTGTTGCCAATGTTTATCAATATAGAAATACCTTTAAGAATGGTTTTAAGATAATCCGCGAAGCTCCGATATTAAGACATTTTACAGTTGAACTGGATAAAATTTGCTAAAACGATTTTATTTATTTCTAGGTTTTATTTCAAATTTCAATCCTCTAATCCATATACCCTGCCTCCGAAAGCAGTGTCCAGCCGCTAGCCCAGTTTACTATTCCAAAAGCGCCTTTATAATTTACTTGGATGAACCAGCTGTCGGGCAAAGGCGCCATGTTTTCTCCGACATTAACTAACGGGATCAGCCGGTAATAATCAGGCGAAATGGTAAAACCCGGATCGGAAACTATATTCATCGCCTGTGTAAAATATGCCTTAAATACCTGGTTTTGCGATGTTGTATTGGTTCCATTTCCGGCATAAACATTAAAAATATCTTCTGCGGTATTTTCCGCTATGTCCCAGAAAATATTGTTTTTTATTTCAAGATTACCCGATTCAAACTGTGTATAACTGTTGGAAGAGTTGTCTTTATATTCGATTTTAATGCCGCCCGACTGGTTCGTAAAAATTGAATTTGCGAATTTACCTGCTGAGTTCATGCTGAATTGTGCGGCATTATTGGTAATATGGCTTCCCCTGCCGACGAATGTTCCATTGTAAATAACAGGTATTGAATAAGGCATACCGATTTCAGGATCGGTACCACCGCCGCATTCGAGGATCAAATCCCCATCCCCTGGATCCTGAATGGCAAGCCAGAACTGGCCTTTTCCCGAATAACCCAGGTCATAATCGAAAGCATCATCCCCATTAAAAGCAGAAACCACATACCTGCAATTAACCCTTCCTCCAAAAAACTCAATGCCATCATCCTTATTGGAAATTATTTCAATTTTTTCAATGGTGGTTCCACTACCCACCCCGCCGAGCGTCAATCCGTTTATTTCATTGCCCTCGCCAATATTTGTACCGCCATGCCGAATGGATACATATTTTAAAATCCCGGAATTATCTTCATCGTCATCGCCTCCAAATATCCCTCTTGTTTCATAAAACGGAATACCCTCGATGTGACTTTCACCGGTTTGTAAATTAAGCCTTGCATTGCCAAGTATAATTAATCCGCCCCATAATCCCTTTGTCATCACGGGAACGGAGCCTTCAAGGTCATCGCCTACACATGTAAATATAACAGGCTTGTCAGCCGTTCCTTCTGCAATTAATTTTCCCCCTCTTGCCACGATCAGTGCCGATGCGTTTTCTCCCTGCCCTGTTTTACCTCTGACGACAGTTCCGGCTTCAATAGTCAGTGTTTGTCCGTCATTGACAAATACAAGACCATCAAGCAGGTATTGCTTATCGGAAGTCCAGGTGGTCGTTCCGGTACCACCGCCATTGTCCTCAATTGCTTCGAAATCGCTATCAATGATGTAATCGCTTTTCCTGTCGCAGGAAATTAAAACGATGATCATCAGATTAAATAAAGTAATTTGAATATAAGCCTTCATTTGAGGTCTTTTAAAAAGAAATTTCCAGATTCAGATAGATAAATTGCCTGTTAGCTTCGCTTTTTGCATAGGGAAACCAATCCTGGTAATCAAAAGCGATTTTTATCAGTTTTATCGGCGAATACTCAATCCCGGCAATGATAGAGCTCCCGTCTGATGAAATATTCCAGGGGATTTCTTCACCCTGATGCTTGTTGGAGGACAATTCATCATAACGTCCGAATAACTGGATTTTCTTAAACGGATTCCATGATCCATAAACCGAGTAACCAAATTTGTCATTTCCATCCTGAAATTCCTCGTTAAACCTGTAATTGTACTCTATCCCGGCTGAATATTTTTCCTTTTTCCGGTAACCGATAAATCCGGCTACCGTAACCTGATCACTTTCTTTTGTGGTATAATCGCAATAGATACGTGTAACAAGGTTTTCCCAAGGATTTATGGTGATACCGGAGCCGGCTTTGAGTGTATTGTCATTTTGTAAATTTGTATAACCTTCACCGTTCATGACCGTAAAATCAACTGCAAGCCATTTTTTCCAATCATAATTAATCAGCCAGCCCAGATCGGCTGTGTTTCCAAACCTATACCGGTCGTTAAATGATTTTTCAATATAACGGTGATCCCAAAATCTCTCCTGAAGTTTGAAATGCTGAAGATCAATGATCCCAAAATAAGAAGTGATTTTTTTGTAATTAAATTTTAAATACGCGCTTCTAAAATAGGCATACCTCCTGATCCTTGAATATTCCGAGAGATCTTCAGGGCTCCCTATATCCAGCCTGACACAAGCTTCAAAATATTCCGACAATCTGTTCTCATATCCCAAATATGCCCGGGTAATTTCAAAAGCCAATGCATTGTTTCCGGTATTGATATTGGAATGAAAATTACTGAAAATCTTACCCGAGACTTTTCCGGGTATTTGGATGTGTGTCGAATCGCCCGCCATCACAACTCCTTTTAAAAATAATATTGCGGTGATACCACACAGATAACAAAGGATTTGTTTCGTCCATATTTTCATAAAATCCGAACTTGATAATGCCATCAAAAATAAAAAGTCCGGTTTTTATTTCGTGATTTAAACACAAATATTATTAACAAAAATTTCATTGATACTTTAGAATATATTTACTTGTTTTAGTGTATTTTACGCTTTGTAATTTGATTATTGTTTTTGTGACAGTCAGTAAATTTTTTGATTTAATTCTTAAGAAAAACTTAACTCACGGTTAAAATTAACTTAAGAATGACAGAATACTTTTGTACAATCAAAAAATGAAATGAAATGAAAAATACAATCTTAATTATAGCATTCTCCGTTTTTATGGGTTGGGCGATTGCCGGAAACGACATATCATCAGGCAGTAATCCGGTAACTCCGGTTCAAAAGGTTACCTTAACAGGGAAAGTGATTGACTTTAATTCGGGGGAAGCATTAACAGGAGTTGAGGTTTCTATTGAAGGAACCGGCATTGTTACATACACCGATTTTGACGGGAACTTTGAGATAAAAGATGTTGTGCCCGGAACTTATAATCTCATCGCTTCGTTCATTTCCTATAAGAACAGCCTGGTTGAGAATTTCGACGCTGCACAAAATAAAAGTTTTGTTGATATAAAGTTGCAGACTTCAAATTAACTAGCTCTTTCTGATAAAAATATAAATTTACTTTTCAAAAAGCTGTCACGTTCGACAGCTTTTTGCTTTTATACAGGGAATAAAAGGCTATCCCAAAAGTCAAGAACCTGGGTCACATTGAGCCTGTCGAAATGTGTATTAGGCTGAAAATCAATCATACTTCGACAGGCTCAGTATGACTTTGGACCCCGAAAATGACTTTTGAGACAGCCTACTATGGTTGAATCAATTCATTTCAAAATCAATTCCAAAGTATTTCATTTACATCTTTAGTGGACTACCGACCACTATATGAAAATTAAAAGATGGGTTTTGCAGCGCATTGAGCAACCTTACCCATATTGGAAGTAACATTTCCGTACCACGTGCTGTAGTTATATCGCCTAAATCAAGCATGTTCTTTTCCTTCCATCCGAATTGTGCTAAAAAATTCTTCACATCCTTTTTTGCATCTGCATCATTTCCGCTGAGGAATACATTATGTTCGCCGGGTATCATATCGGGATTGACCATTATATATGCATTCATTGTATTCAGGCTCTTTACCACTTTAGTCTGTGGTAATTCACGCTGGATTTGCTCACCGAGTGAATCCGTATTGCATACAGTCAGCGAAGGCGGCATACCTTTTGAAAAATCCAGCGGATTGGCTATATCAAGCAGGGTTTTACCTGCAAGATTCTCCTTACCTGCGAGTTTAAGGACTTCAAGCGAACCCTGACCGTTGGAAGCATTAACTACCATTTCTCCAAAAGCTGCCGCTTCGGCAAATGTTCCCAACTTTACTTGCGGGTTTTGCTTGTGCCACTCATTAAACGGGGGGCGGCCATACATATCTTTTTCACTTTTTGCCTGCGTGCTGCTGACATTCCGGGTTCCAAGCATGACTTCATAGCCTAAACCTGTAAGTTTGGCGGAAATGGTCTGACCTACAACTCCTGATCCCAATACTGCAATTTTTTTCATAACTATTTTTATTTTTTTTGATTGATCTTGTACAAACTAAATTACGAACCCTAATTATATTATCTAACCACCTGCCGTGGATTTTGTTCAAAAAGCAGTTGCATGCCGACATAAAAAAAGCACAGTATAACTGCGCCTTAGTATTTCTCAACATTTAAAACCCACTTCAGTATTTTCTTTCGTTGATCAGGCTTCCGTCTTTATTATACATTTTCCAGATACCGGTTTTCTCACCCAGCTTATAGTGCATTTCGTAAAGTAATATACCTTCTGTGTTCCAGATAAACCAGTCGCCATCTTTTTTATCTTCTTTGTATGAAGCTTCGGCGGTTTTTATACCCTGTTCGTTCCAGTTAACCCATAAACCGTCTTTTTTCCCTTCCTTATATGAGCGTTGTTCCTGTTTTTCGCCATTTTCGTAATGCGTGATCACCAGGCCGTCTTCAATTCCATTTTTAATATTTCGCTCTATCTTCGGTTTTCCGTTTTCATAATATTCTACGTGATTGCCGGTATAAAGCATATCCTTTTTATAATAATAACCCTCGCGGTATTCAAGATCCTGGCTGAAAACCGTAACTGTTAACAAGAAAAAGGACACCAAAAAGCCCGGTTGTTTGATTTTATACATATTATCTGAATTTAAATCTTTATACGATATTATTAAAAGTTTGGTCAATCTAAATTACATTAATGTAAATTATAGGTTATTCCTAAACCAAATGATATTCCTTTTGAATATTTATAAAAAGAATAGTTAGTCCCGTTATAGCTGTACGATTCGTCATGCACTGAATTCAGGAGGTTTTTGGCTGAGAAGGAAACCGTAAAAAACCTGCCCAGGCTCTTTTTCAGATTAAAGTCGAGCGAAGGAAACGGTTGCTCGAGTACATCAGGTGTCCCCCCTTTGGTAACCAGCGATATTCTTTCCCCTGTGATGTTGAAAACAAGGTTGGCAGAAAGTCCCAATGTATCGGATTGGTATGCCAGAAGTGCATTGAAAATATAAGGCGCCTGACCGAACAAAGGGCGCGTATCGGGATGATCAGGTACCAGTGCCCGGATAGACTTCAATTCAACGGAATCAATGGAAACTTCTGAGCGAATATAGGAAAAATTAATTCCCACGCTTAAATTCCGGATTGCATGAATGAAATCAAATGATTTCCTTAATTCCGCTTCAAAACCATAATTGTTTGCTTTGTTCACGTTCTGATAGGAAATCTCCGGATTGGATGCCACCGGATTATCAACCATTTCGATGGGATTGGTGAAAATTTTATAGAATAATCCGAACGATACTATTTCTCCCGGCTTCATGAAATACTCCCATTTTAAATCGAAATTATCTATAAGGGTGCTTTTAAGGCCGGGATTACCGATAATAGTTGGAGCAACCGGGCTGAAAGAGGCAAACGGAGCAATTTCCCTGAAGGTTGGCCTCGAAAGTGTCCGGGTATAGGCTAACCGCAGATTCATATTATCAACGAGGGTATAAGTCAGGTTAACGGCAGGCAGAAGGTTGCTGTCGTTTAACTCACCTTTTGAAATGTTTTTCTTTTTACTTTCAGAGATTAGATTGTTTTTCTCGAACCTTGCACCTGCTTCTATCCTGAACTTCGCGAATAACGGCATATCCGCCATACCATAAATTCCAAATACGGATTGGGTTCCATCGTAGCTGTTCCTAAGATCGGTTGCGTTCTGAACATACAACCCATAGTTTTGCTTGGTAACAGGATCATAAAAAGGATTGGCCTGCCCGATATTCCCATCGCTGAGATAATCCGAAACACTTCCGTTAAAATATTGGACCTGTGCCAGGTAATCAATCTTTTTCTCGGTGAATTCGCGGATTTTATAAACGTAAGCCCCGCCAAAATTAAATTTAGAACCGGCACCTTTTACCTTAAAAGGTAATTCAAAGTTAAGCTTTGCATCCAGGTTGTTTTCATTCATTGACCGGTTAAACCTCGAAGGTACCTTATATTTGGATGGATTGATCTCATACATTGAACCACCGATATTTTCAGGATAATAGCTGTTTGTAAAAAACCTCAGGTCGGGCTCGTTCTGTTTTGAATTGGTTAACGAAACGATCCAGCTTATCTTCAGTTTGGCAAGGGTCTGAAGGAAATGTTCGCCTTTCAGTTGATTGGTAAGGATCATTCTTTCCTGAAATCCAAGCTCACGGCTTTGAATGTACATTCCAAATTCATCCGAGGGTTTTTGCCCGAAATCATAGCTTGCTTCTTTAATACCGGATTGATTATAGAACAACACATAGCCGATTTTATGATTTCCTGTGATTTTATAATTTAAGTTCAATAGGCCTCCTGCCAATGACTCCATTTCACCTTTGGCCTCAGTATATTCATTTTCGATATTCAATCCTTCGGCGTTGGCGGCTGTAAGTTTATAAATACCCCGTTCGCCATCATCATAATAATTCAAATCCAGCTTATAGCTCAATCCGAAATTATAGCCCAATGGTTTGCCGAACAATCTGGTCTGATTTCCCACTGAAAAACTGTAATGCTGGTTCACAAAGGAGCTTTGGGCAGCCGGCTCCATAATTTTGTTAAACGAACGGGTCGTGGCATCAATCTGATCACGATTGGCAGGATAAAGTGGAATATCTTCAGGATTTACAGACCAATCCCTTGTCCCGTCATCGAATCCAAGTCCGTCCCATTTTCCTCCATCATAAGAAAGAAATTCGTTATTAAATGAGGATATTGTATTGTATTCAAATGCAGCCGAAAAAGTAAGATTGAATTTTTCAGGAAAATCTTTGGTCACAATGTCAATTAGTCCGCCGGTAAAAGGATTCAGGTTTGGACTAAAGCTTTTATAAACCATCATATTTTCGATGGCGCTGGTAGGAAAAATGTCCATCTGGACGGTATTCCGTTCCGGGTCGAGGCTGGGTATTTCGGCTCCGTTCAGTGTGGTTTTGCTGTAACGATCGCCGAGTCCGCGAACATACACATACTTGCCTCCCTCAATTGAAACCCCGGTTACGCGCTTAATTGCCCCGGCTGCATCGCTGTCGCCACTTTTCGAAAATTGCTGCGACGAGATGCCATCAATCAACGAAGCAGATTTTTTCTGCATTGTGAGCAATGCTGATTCCGTGTTCCGGACTGCCCGCGCCGATACAACAATTTCTTCAAGCCCAAGTGATACTGGTATTAACTTAATATCGAATACAGTGATCTGGTTCGCATTGATTTCGACTCCGGTAATCACTTGTGTTTCGTAGGAAATAAAAGTGCATTTAATATTCTGCTTTCCCGGTTTAATTCCTGTTATTGAATAATTTCCATCCAGGTCAGCCGAGGAACCTATTAAAGTTCCTTCTACCAAAACTGTCGCCCCTATTAATTCCTCTCCTGTTTCACCATCCGAAACCTTACCCCTGAGTGTTCCGTTCTGTGCTAATAGGGAGATGCCTGCAAGTAAAATCAAAAAAAATAAAATCGTTCTTCTCATTTTTTAAATTATAAACTGACAGTACCCTGATCAGGCACCGTCAGCTTTTATTAATGTCAGTATTTGGATAAATCTTTATTTTCCTGAAAAAAATCTTGTCCAACCTTCAGCCCAGTTGTCGGTACCAAAAGCGCCTTTATAATTAACAACATCAAACCAGGCGTTATCGTAAGAAGCCATGTTATCCGTCTTTGGATAGGCAGGAACCGGGTTTGTATTTGATATTCCCGGATCAGCAACTGAATTTCCGGCTGCATCAAAGTAAATCGCAAAAGCTGCAATTGCGGCCAGAGAATCGGCAGCACCTGCACCCGGCCCTTCAACTTCAAAGATGCCTGCACCTGTTCCATTGGCAACATTCCAGAAGACATTGTTTTTTAAGGTCAGATTACCATCCTGGAACTGTTTATAACTGTCCTGAGCTTCCGAAAGATTTTCAATGTCAATACCGTGAGCCTGATTTACAAAAAGTGAATTGATATAATGTCCTCCTGCATTGTCGCGGAAAGTGATCATTCTTTTCCCGGCAGCAGCATCCCGTCCCATATAAGTAGCATTATAAATCGTCGGTATGGCATAAGGCTGACCGGTTTCCGGATCGGTACCGCCGTCATGTTCACCAATACGGTCGCCTTCATTCGGATCCTGTATGGCGCACCAGAACTGGCCCATTCCCCTGAATCCCTCATCATAATCAAAGCAATCATCGCCACAATAAGCGACAAAAGCATGTTTAACCTGGGGCTCGCCGCCAAAAAATTCAATTCCATCGTCTTTATTGGCTATCACTTCGACATAGTCAATGGTAGTACCACTTCCGACGCCACCCAAAGTCAGGCCGTTGATCTCATTGCCTTCGCCAATGTCGGTTCCGCCATGGCGAATGGATACATATTTTAATACACCTGAATTATCCGCATCATCATTTCCACCATAAATACCGCGTGATTCGCTGGTCGGAATGCCTTCGATGGCCGATTCTCCGGGAGATGAATTAAGAGAAGCTTTTCCCAGGATGATCAATCCGCCCCACAATCCTCTGTCGGTCACAGCAAGCGAGCCGGTTAAATCATCAGCTTCTGCCGTAAATATAATTGGATTATCGGCGGTGCCTTCGGCCATAATTTTACCACCTCTCGCTACAATGATAGCGCTGGCGTTTTCTGTTTGACCCGGTTTACCTTTAATAACACATCCCGGCTCGATAGTGAGTACCTGGCCGTCGTTAACAAAAACAAAACCATCAAGGAAATAGGTCTTACCCGATTTCCAGGTTGTAGTTCCTGTACCGGATCCATTATCAGTTATCGTATATTCGTTTGGTTCCGGGGTCGGATCCGAATTCTCATCATTGGTACATCCTGTCACAATTAATGTTGTTGCTGCGAACAATAATGCAAGGGTTCTGATACTTAATTTATTCATTTTCATAATATTTTATAATTTATTTTGGCTGCAAAACAACATCTTTAATAAAACGTGGAATTTAAGTTAGGTTTATCTTAAGGTTAATTTTTGGTGAGCACGATTAACAAAAAATTAATATTAGAACCACTTTCATAATATAATTAGGAATATCTTTGTGCTTGATATGGAGGCAACTAATGAAAAAATTCTCATCGTTGACGATGAAAAAGACATCCTCGAATTTTTAAGATATAATTTCGAAAAGGAAGGATACACTGTTTTTACTGCGCAGAACGGGACTGACGGCAAGGACATAGCCTTTAAAAACAAACCCGACCTCATTGTTCTGGATATTATGATGCCGGGAATGGATGGTGTGGAATTATGCAAGGAATTAAGAGAGTCCCCTGATTTTACCAATACCTTTATAATCTTTCTTACTGCAAGAGGCGAGGATTACAGCCAGATCGCAGGATTTGAAGTCGGGGCGGATGATTATATTACGAAGCCTGTACGGCCCAGAGTTTTAATGGCAAGGGTAAAAGCCCTGCTAAAACGTAAGACCAAAATCAAGGCAGAGCAAAATGTGATTGAAGTCAACAACCTGATCATTGACCTGAACCGCAGAGAAATAAAGTTTGACGGGCAATCCGTCCATCTTCCCAAAATCGAATTTGATATTTTGGTCCTGTTAAGTTCCTACCCCGGAAAAATATTTACCCGTGAGGAAATCTACGCCAGAATTTGGGGAAATTCAGTTTTTGTGAGCGACCGCACCCTCGATGTTCACATTCGAAAGCTCCGCGAAAAAATAGGTAACGATTACATCAAAACCATTAAAGGAGTTGGCTACGGTTTTAATGAATAAACCGTAATTTTACCGCCGATATGAAAAATGCTACACCACGTGAATTATCAGCTATAGCGGCTGGAATTGTTTCAGGCCTTGTCTTTTTAACAGCAATCATTTTCAAGCTCTTTTTCCCGGATTCAATCCACTGGATTTTTGTTATCCTTATTCCTGCATTTGTCTTCATTATTGGGTTTGCAGTGTTCTTTTATATCACCGAAAGCTTTATATACCGTAAGATTAAGGTGATTTATAAAACCATTTATGATACCAAGTCGGGACAGGAAGAAAAACCGGCCAGGCAAAAATTACAAAATGATATCATTGATTTTGCCGAATCGGAAGTAATTGAATGGAAGAAAAACACACTGAAAGAGCAGAAGAAACAAAAAAAACTGGAAAAATACCGCAAAGAATTCCTCGGTAATGTTTTTCATGAACTGAAAACCCCCATTTTCAATATACAGGGCTATCTCGAAACATTAAATGAAGGCGGACTGAAAGATGACAATATCAATACCCGGTTTTTACAGAAAGCCATTACTAATGTCGGCAGAATCGCTGAAATTGTGGATGACCTGCAGATGATCTCCAATCTTGAAGAAGGAAGTTTTTCATTGACTGACGATAAGTTCGACATTCTTAAACTGGTGAATGAAACCATCGAATCCCTTGAAATCAGAGGCAAAAGCAGGAACATTAGATTGTCCGTCAAAGAAGGTTGTGATAAATCATTTATGGTGGCTGCCGACCGTGAAATGATACAGCAGGTATTAAATAATCTGATCACCAATTCCATCAAATACGGTAAAGAGAACGGGCGTACCCAAATCGGGCTTTATGATATGAATGTAAATGTGCTGGTCGAGGTTTCCGACAACGGACTGGGCATTGACCAGAAACATCTCCCACGAATTTTTGAACGGTTTTACAGGGTTGATAACGGGCGTTCACGGGAACTGGGAGGATCCGGCTTAGGCCTGTCCATTGTAAAGCACATTATTGAAGCACACAATCAAACGGTAAACGTAAGAAGCACTCCCGGAATCGGAACTACATTTGGGTTTACGCTAAGGAAGGTAAAAAATTAGGGTTACCGCCCTGAAATTATAATTATAAAATAGACAAATATTCTCTGCAAAGGGGTAGGTTGGGTATAAGGGAAATAGGGGAAATAAAGGCAATAAGTGGTAGTGGTAGTGGTAGTAGCAGTAGCAGTAGCAGTAGCAGTAGCAGTCGGCAATGAGCAGTCGGCAACAGGCAGCAAGTAACTAACAATCAATAAGTAACCAATAACCAGTAGGCAGCGGCAGTTGCAGTTGCAGTGGAAGGGGCAGTCGGCAAAAAGCTAAAAGCCAAAAGCCAGTAGCAATCGAACCCGGAACTCAGAACCCGAAACCAGAAACCAGAAACCAGAAACCAGTAACAAGTAACCAGTAACCAGCGGCAGTGGGCAACATAGAGTCTGTTCAAAAAATATTTTTCATTTTACTTGCACAAGATGAATTTTATATTATTTTTGGCTTCAAAGAAATTAAGAAAAGAAGTAAGGTGTCTTTCCTTAATTGGTTTTGGTTAATAATTAGGTTTATTCTTTTCCTTTCTTAAATCGCCTTACTTTTAGACCGACGGGGGTGGTTCCCTGTCGGTTTTTTTTATTAACTCGTTGCCAGGATAGAATTCAAAGTTCTGAGTTCGATGTTCGAAGTTTGAAGTTATGGGTATGGGTTTGAATTTCTATGACAATTTTATTTGAATAATTTATATTTTCGGATTGAAAAATATAAATCCGGTGATTATCCGGCTCTTTCGTAACTGATTAAGCAGGTTGAACGTAAATGGGATAAATTCAAATAAAATGAAAAATATTGCATTATCCCGTTTTGCATTCGTCATTGTATTTATATCCTGTTTATGGAGCTGCTCTGAGAAGAGTGATACTCCTCCTGATGTGCAACCGGTAAACGACACTGTTTACACGATTACCGATATTTATTACATATCCGGCGACACCATGCACAAACACACTCTCGACGTGTATTACAAACAAAGCGCGGTTCAAAACAAGGTGATTCTCTTTGTGCCCGGAGGCGCCTGGAGGCAGGGGGACAAGGATCAATATGCAACCATGGCCACGACTTTAACTTCCCAATATGATTATACCGTAGTAGTAACGAATTACCGCTTATCAAATCCGGATGACGGCTCGGCTGTTCATCCCGACCATATCCAGGATGTTGCCCTTGCTTTTAAATGGGTAATGGAAAACATTACAACCTACGGCGGTGACCCTGATTCTGTTTTCCTTTTCGGCCAGTCTGCCGGAGGGCACCTCGTTTCACTTTTGGCTTCGGATGAGCAATATCTTCAGCAGGCCGGATATTCCGCTAAAAATATCCGGGGAGTAATTTCGATGAGCGGCGCTTATTCACTGGACGACCTTGTGGCTTACCCTTTGAATCCATTAGGATTGACCGCCGAGGAAGTGTTAATGTACAAAGCTATCGTTGTCACAGCTTTCGGATCTTACGATACCTCTGTTGTAATTCCGGCTTCGCCTGCCCATCACCTACATGATTCATTGCCGCCCTTTTTGCTTATTTACACCGAACTGGATATGCCGGGCTTTGCCCTGGATGCTGAAAATTGCTATTCACAAATGAACTATGCCGGTGCCACTTCAGTAACCATTAATAAACTTTACCAGTCCGACTACTCTTCTGAAACCTGGCAGACAGCTACCGAACTGGCTGCCACCGAACCGGCATTAGCTGAATATATCGGGCATTATGCGGAGGTTGTGGCAATAAATGAAAATGACCACTTAAAAGTCCCGACCACATGGATCATAAGCTTTATTGAAAATCATTAGTTGAAAGGTGGATTTTGAAAAAATCGAAAACTACGGCATTTGTAACACAAAACAACGTGTAGTTTACCTTCAAACATAGTGTAGTTTGTCTCCGGACACCGTGTAGTTTGGTTTTGGATAGCATGCAGTTTGAATTCAGGTAGCGTTTTATTTTGTGAAGATAAGGGTATTGCGTAAAATGTCTCCCCGGAATTCTTATGAAAATAAAAGTTGTTTATGAGTTTGTTGGAATTTTATATATTTGTGACATTAGGCCAGTAAGCAACTATTTATGGAAGTTGTACGAAGAAAGGGGAATTACATGGTCAGAAAAATAAATATTATCTAAAGGTGCTGTTAGTATTAAACAATAGGTTGAATAACCAAACCTGAGGGAAGGTTATAAGCAAGTTCGGCCCAATATTAAGACAGACATGCATGAGGACATAAAATCTATTTTAGAGAGGCATTTTAAGGATGCCGTTGATTTTGAATTCACAATTCAAGACGGGGAATTATGGATATTAAATGCTCGACCAGCCAAGAGAACATCACAAGCTAACCTTAAGATTACAATCGATCTATATTCAGAGGGAATCATAGATGATAATGATGCCATCGAAAGAATTAAAGTTAGTGATATAGAAACAGCGCTGGCACCTCAAATAATTAATGAAAGTGGACTTCAAAAAATAGGAATTGGACTTCCTGCATGTGCCGGAGTGGCAACAGGTCAAATCTATTTTTTTGAAGATGACATAGTAACTCATAAAAGGGAAAAATGTATACTATGTCGTACTGAGGTTTCTCCCGAAGACCTTCTCGGAATGAATTTATCTACAGGAATTATAACAACAAGAGGTGGTATGACCTCACATGCGGCTGTCGTAGCAAGAAGAATGGGGAAGCCTTGTGTATCAGGAATTGGAATACTGAAAATTGACTATGGTAGCAGAAAAGCAACAATAAATGAACTTACACTCAATGAAGGTGACTGGGTTACAATTAATGGGTCTGCTGGTTTTTTGTATCTTGGTAAAGGTCAATATAGGAATCCAGATTGGAGAGAAAATAAGATTCTTTATTTGTTTTCAAGAATCATAGAGAAAACGATTTGTACCAACATTTTGAAAGATAAAAATATCGGTACTGCGTGGATAATAAGAGACTTCTTTCTTCATAACATTCCCCTATTTACATTGCCTTCAGCAAAGAAAAGTGTTAATATAAGAAAATATGTTTCATTTGTTCATCCTAATCAGAAGCAACTGTCTAAAATATATTCGAATTTAAAAATGCCATATTCAAATGAAGATAATATCAGGTTTATTATTCGCGGATTGAGAAATACATTGCTTCGTCAATTAACCAATAAAATTGGGATAGGAAACCATTACAAATTTTATCGCCCGATTCTTGATCCAATGCTTTGTATTAAGAATAAACTTGTAAAATCTTGGAATAGTGTTAATATCCAACTAGTTGGAGAAGAATTCTACGATATTAGCAAATATTTGCCAAATTTGATAGATATTTATAATGTGAAAATATTTATGGAAATTGAAGTTAATTCTGATGATCATTATAGTTTTCTTGACTTTACAAACATTAATGGAGAGAGTCTTGTTGTAAACGATACAAATATTCTAAGATATTACATAGAAATTAATGAACAAGAAATAGAAGAAAATAGATTACCATCACTTTACAATGTTTTCAGGAAAAGGGAATACTTTTGGACTTGGTATTCTGAAAATAAAACTTCACATGAAGAAATGATTTGTTTCTTAAAAAAATCAAATAAGGAAAGAATAGATAATTTTAGACTTAACACATATGCTCATGAATTAGAATTGCTTGAAAATAATACTTTAACTAATTCAGGTAAACATTTAATCTCTTAACAATGGAAAAAATACTGACAACTCCACAATATCTAGACATTGAGAATAGAATAATTAACACTATTGGACAAGTAAACGCGAGAGGTTTTGATGAAACTGAAGAATTGATTGATGATTATTCAGTTTTAATCGAAAGATCAGAATTTAAAAATGCAATAATAACTGAAATATATGAAAATTATTTCCCCTCTAAAAGGCATGAGTTCGAATTACAGCTAATTTCTGAAATAGTTGATGCGATAATTAACTCGAAATTACTTTTGTTCACTGCTGGAGCTGCTGCATCAGGTTTAATAGGAGATGTTTTTACAAATATCGCAAAAAGATTATTGAATAAAATAATTGAAGGATTCAAAGGAACAAAAAAGGAAAAGCAAAAGTTTGAAACTATTATAAAAGATATTACAAAAGTTGAATTATATTTCCAGAAGAATAAAAGAAAGGAAATAAACGCTTTAACAAATGAATTGGAAATAGAAAAGGAAAGATTGATTCCAATTTTGAAGCTGCTTGGCTACAAAACTTATAAGAAAAACGGAAAGAAATACTGGGAAAAATAATACTGGGCCTATTGGATAAGGCTTCGTGTGGTCGAGGCACGAAACCCAATCCCGCCTGAAGTCGGGACAAGCTATGAAGCCGTGTTGCACAGCCTGCCCCACCTTGGCGGGGGAATCCAGCCTTACGACTGCCGTTTAAATGAAATCCGACTTATGGAAATTAAGCTTTTTGAGAATACTTATATAGTTGTTGTGCTCAGTTTGATTTGGCTGTTCTGAGAGGTAAAAAGTGAAGGTTTGTTGAACAAGCAATGTATTTGAGTTTTCCGGTCATTATTCTTTATTTCAGTCAATATTATTTCAGATATATGGCTTTATAAGTTAACTTTGGATTATATTTGATTTATTCATGGAGCAGGAAGACTTTATTGTAAGAGAGATTTCAAAGATCGGACAGATATTAAGTTTGATTTTTAATAAGATAGCGGGTAAGGAAACGAATAAGTCACTTAAGCTGGAAAATCATTTTGAAGAAGCCAAAGGATTGCTGCTTCAGGAAACCGGATTTGATACGGAACTGTTTTTATCACTCACAGAACAGGAAACTGAACAATACCTTGCAGGAATTGCCGGCTTCAACGTTTCAAATATCGAATCATTAGCTTATATTTTAAAGGTCATGGGAATGCATTCACCGGCATCCGGATCATCACTGTATTTTGAAAAAGCTCTGCTGTTATATGAATTGTGCAATGCGAAGGATAAAACTTTTTCGTTTGAGAGGGCAAATAATATCCGGGAGATTAACAATCTTATGCTTAAACTCTAAATATTCTTCAATGCATTGGCCGGCAACCAGCCCACGCTTCCGTTCGCAATCTTGATCTCATTCCATTCCCCAACTTTCTCTATGATTCTCACCTTTGAACCTTCGTGAAGGACAAACAGGTCAACACTGTTGGGATTGGGGGAGCTTTTAACGGTTATGGTAGCTGAAAACACGATCGCTTCCTTTTGGTTTTTCAGGATATGAAAATTCTGGTATGAAAGTAAAAAGGTTACGATAGTGAAACCCAGGACGATAAACCCGGAATAAAATGCCGCTTTGCGTATGAATATCAGTTTCGACAAAAGATAAAATGCAAGCAGCACAAAGAAGGTGATGAATAAAATGATGCTTATCCCTGACCAGGTATCGGCCGAAAACAGGTTGTAAACCGACCGCCACCACTGCCAAATGAAAAGTTCCGGCACCGGCTCAATCTTATCTACTATTTTGGTGTTGGCAACGCTCAGGTTAAAAAAGATATCTTCATCATTCGGGTTAAGTTTCCTTGCCTTTTCATAATACAGGATTGCAGAAGGAATATCGTTTGTCTTAAAGTATGCGTTCCCAAGGTTAAAATACAGTTCAGACGATTCGTACCGTGTATCGAGGATTTGCTGGTAGTGCTCAATGGCTTCTGCATAAAGTCCTTTGTTATATTCATCATTGGCTTGCTGAAATAAATTATCGGCTACTCCCGCAAATGCCCCGTTGTAGAACAAAACGCCAAGTAATATGCAAATTAAATTCCTCATCTTTTTCGATATACTTTATTCTTTTATCTAATCTGTCTGCAGTCTTCAGTCGGCAGTCGGTCTCGCCAAAGGCGAGAGCAGTCGGCAATTTCTCGTTCTCAATTCTCAAGTCTCAGGTCTCATTTCTCATTTCTCAGGTCTTATTTCTCAAGTCTCATTTCTCAAGTCTTTAGTCTCACCCCCAATTTCCAATTTCAAATTTCAAATTTCAAATTTCATAAATCTAACATCATACCTCCCAACCCCTATTTCCCCTATACCCTTATACCTGTTTATTTCAACTCATCTTCAATCTGGCTGATGATCTTTACCCCTTCATTATAAATATTATCCATTGCGGAGTTGCTCTCTCCGGGCGCAAACCTGGCGTATTCGCAATGCTCCAGCGTTTCTATGAACTGTTTAATTGTGGCCTCATTTACTTCTTTCACCAGCAATGCATCCCTTACCGTGTCCATCGAAAGGTTCGACAGTGGTATGCTGAACTTATCGCTTAGATAACCCCACAACGCGAGAGATACCTCCTCATAGAATTCATTCTTTTTGTTTTCCTGCAGGAAAGTCTGAGCCTTCTTCATCCTTTTCTGAGCCACTTTGGTCGCTTTTCTGTTTCGCATCAGGGAAATATTCGATCGTTTCTTCAATTCCTTTTTCATGGTGGTGATAAAAACAATGAAGAGCAAAACAGGCAATAAATACAATACGTAAAAAAGTGACGATCCGAAGAAATAACTGCCGATGGCATTCAGTTTCAAGCCTTTGGTTTTAATATGGCGGATATCCGAACCTATATATTTGATATCGGCCTGGTTTACACCGCTATAGGTTACATTTCCCGCCGAGCCTTCACCTTTGGCAACATTGATGGTATATTCGGGCGATGAGATGGTTTGATACGTACTTCTTTTCAGATCGAAAAAGGAGAAATTCACCGGTTTGATCGTGAAAGTTCCCTGCGTCCTTGGGATTACGAGGTATTCAAATGTTTTCGAACCCGACACTCCATCTTCGGCAACATTGATATCGCTGGTGACCTTTGGATCATAAACCTCAAAATCGGGTGGAAATGAAACCGGCAGCTTATCCACAAGCTCGATGTTCCCTTTTCCGCGAATGGTAAATTTCAGGTTAATGGCCTCATTGGCTTTCAGTGAAGTTTTATCAATGGATGGTGTGAATTCAAAACTTCCGACTGCCCCGTTGAATTCTGCAGGGCGGCTGGTGGTCGGCAATGGGATGACATTGATGGTCATTGCATTTGCACTTAAGGGAATTTCGACCGTTTTATACCTGTTGAAAAACGGATCGTTGAAAAAGCTGTCGAAGAACGGGTCGCGGCTTTTTTGCTGGCTTTGTTCCCTCACCTGTGCCTGGCAGGTCGCATAAGCTACTTCAATTTCTATCTTTCCGCTTTTTTGCGGGAAGAGGGCGAATTTCTTTATTTCGGCAACATTATATTGTTGCCCGTTGTAAGTCTCGGTGTATTGCTTGTAATTTTGCCGGTCCTTGTTCAGGTCGGTTTTCCAGAATCCCATAAAGGAAGGCTCTTTACGGAATTCAGGAGCGGATATATTGATCCGGAAATAGAGCTTATAGGTAATAACGATCTGTTCGCCCTGCATGGGGTTTGTTTTACTGGCCACCGCCCTGATGAAAACATCGTCTTTGAGATCATCATAATTGCCGGATGAACCGCTTTGCCCCGACTGAGATCCAGGCTGGCCCTGGTTTCCTGAACTTCCTTTGGCAACTTTAATTTTTACCGGATTCGATTCGTAGGCTGTTCCATCAACGGTAATTTTCGCCGGTGGAATTTCAAAAACCCCTTCCTTGCCTGCAGCCAGCACGTAAGTAAATGAATATTCTACCGAACGGGCTACTTTGCCATTGATGATCTGAATACTTGAACTTTGCGATGTACTAGGACCGGATAAAACACTGAAGTTTTCAATGTTCGGACCCCTGAAATTCCTTCCTTCTGCATTGAGTGTATAAACCAGATTGAAGCGTTCTCCGCTTTGAACGGTGTTGGGTGCATTTGCCCTGAACTGAACTCCCTGTCCTGAAACGCCGGTGATGCCGGTGATCATAAAAGCTAATATGGCTGACAGGAATAATTTCATAGACTAAACAACGGCAAAATTATCTATTTATCGTATTGGAAATCATTTATAAACTAAATTACCAGTCTTTTTCTACTTTTTTTGCTTTCGCTTTCTGAATTTTCTGAAGCAGAAGTTTTTCCATAGTTTTCGTTTCATCATTTTTCAATGCTTCCAGCATGCGTTCGGCATCCTGCTTGGAAATTTGCTGCTGCTGCGGCTGCTGCTGATTTTGCTGCTGCTGATCCTGTTGCTGCTGCTGATCCTGCTTTTGCTGGTCCTGTTTCTGCTCATCCTGTTTTTGCTCGTCCTGCTTCTGCTGATCCTGTTTCTGCTCATCCTGTTTCTGATCATCTTTTTTATCCTGATCCTGGTTCTTGTCCTGATTCTGTTCTTCCTTCAGCATCTTTTTTGCAAACTCCATATTGTATTTTGCATCCTGATCGCCCGGATTCAGGCGAAGGGCGTTTTTATATGCCTCTATACTTTCAGGGTATTTTTTTGCTTTCACAAGAGAGTTTCCAAGATTGTAAAAGGCATTGGCTTTTTGCTCTGCATCTTCTCCTTTTCCGGCAAGGTTGTTATAAAGTTTTGAAGCGTCTTCATAGTTATCCTGCTTATACAACGCGCTCCCCAGGTTATACTGGCCTTTAAAGGATTCAGGATTTTTTTCCAGTGCCTTCATGTAATCCACCTCGGCGTCCTTGTAATTCTTTTCATCATACAGGTCATTCCCACTGCGTATATACTTGTTCTCTTTTTGAGCAAACACAGTCGTTGTTCCGATAAGAACCACCCACACCAGTTTTTTCAGAACCGAAAAAACCGCTATTTTCCAAAAAAGTTTATCCGGCTTAACCATTTGCTTTTACGTTCAAAGATTAATAATTCAATTAAAAAAAAGAATAGGCTAAGGGCTATAAAATATTGGAACCTGTCTTCATAGTCGGAAAACATACGGCTTTCGAATTCCGTTTTTTCCAGTTTACCGATCTCGTCATAAACAGTCTTTACACCTGCCTGCATATTGTTTGCCCTCACATAAACTCCCTTGCCTGCTGAGGCTATCTGCTGCAACATAGATTCATCAAGTTTGGTAACGATTGTCGAACCCTGGTTATCTTTTTTATAACCCACCATCCGCTGGTACTGGTTGAATTCAGGTATCGGCGCTCCTTCGGGAAGTCCCATGCCAATGGTGTAAACTTTTATCCCCTTTTCGGATGCATCTTTTGCTGCACCAAGGGCATCATCTTCATGGTTCTCGCCATCGGTAATGATGATGATTGCCCGGCTATGGGTTTCATCATCGAAAGATTTGACGGCAAGCTCAATGGCCTGGCCTATGGCTGTTCCCTGGGTAGGAACCACACGCGTGCTGATGGTCGAGAGAAACATCTTAGCTGCTGCATAATCAGTGGTTATTGGGAGCTGGACGTAGGCATTGCCTGCAAAAATAATGATACCAATCCGATCCGTGCCGAGATTATCAATGAGTTTTGAAATCGCCTGTTTCGACATCTCAAGGCGGTTCGGCTTGATGTCTTCTGCCAACATGCTGTTTGAAACATCAAGTGCGATCATGATATCTATACCTTTACGCTCGCCTTCAATGAGTTTTGATCCGATCTGCGGATTGGAAATCCCGATTATTAAAAACAGGTATCCGATCATCAGAAGAATAAACTTAAAAATGACACGCCCGTTGGACAATCCCGGTAACAGTCGCTTAATTATAGCCCAATCCCCGAAGCGCTGCAATGCCCGTTTCTTCCAGACCATCATCCAGACAAAAACCGCTGCAATGACAGGGATGAACGTTAGCGCCCACAAAAAATCCGCATGTTCAAAACGAAACATAAGTTAGTTCAAAGTTCGATGTTCAAAGTTCGATGTTGGTTCAGTTAAACGATTTCCCTAATTCAAACGATTTAACCAATTAACCCAATCACCCAATTAACAAATCACCCAATTAACCCAATTAACCAATTCACCTAATTAACCTAATTAACCCTTCTCCCCTCTCAGGGCGCACTTTTAAACACCGTATTTCTAAGTAGAACCTCCAGTGTGATCAATAAAAATGCAAGTAAGGCAAACGGAAAAAATTCTTCTTTCTTTTTTCTGAATTCAGTCACGTCAATCTTAGATTTTTCCAGCTTGTCAATTTCACCGTATATCTCTCTTAATTTACTGTTGCTGGTTGCGCGGAAATATTTCCCGTCCGTCATGGATGCAACCTGTTGCAGCAGTTTTTCATCAATTTTCACTTCAAGGTATTGGGTTTGAATTCCAAAAGGCGTCTGAACCGGATAAGGGGCGGTTCCTTCAGTTCCAACGCCGATGGTATAAATCCTGATACCGTAAATCTTTGCAATATCGGCAGATGAAAGCGGATCGAGTGAACCCATATTGTTTACGCCATCCGTTAAAAGTATGATCACCTTACTCACTGCTGTACTTTCTTTTAACCTGTTCACCGAGGTTGCAAGTCCGTCACCGATTGCAGTTCCATCTTCGATCATCCCGCTTTTGATGTCTTTGAACAGGTTGATGATCACACTATGATCTGTTGTCAGAGGACACTGTGTGAAAGTTTCACCGCTGAAGATCACCAGTCCAAACCTGTCATTGGTTCTGCCAGCAATAAACTCCGACGCTACTTCCTTGGCCGCCTCGAGGCGGTCGGGTTGAAGATCCATTGCCAGCATGCTTCCTGAAACATCAAGCGCCATCACAATATCAATTCCTTCGATAGTAACATCCTGCCGGCTCGAAGTTGACTGCGGCCTTGCCAGTGCTATGATCAGCAATCCTATAGCTGCTACCCTGAAAACATAAAGGCTGAAATACAAATATTGCTTCAGGCTTTTCGGGGTTCTTTCAAAACTTTCCGTATCCGATACCTGTATGTTGGCACTGTCTTTTATATAACGGTACCAGTACCATAAACCCAGTGCCGGTATGATCAGCAGAAAATAAAGGTATCCCTGGTTTGCAAATTCGATCTGGCTAAACATCTTTAACCTCCTTTCCCTGATCACCTGTTGCTTGTTCGGACAGCTTCACAACCGGTACCTCAATCCCGGTGTAGCCATCCGGTTTGGTTTCAAAATGGGAGCCGTCACTATGGTCAGGTTCAGTAACCTGACCCTGAAACATAGTAGCTTTCACAAATCCAATGGCATTATTAAGACAGGTATCGTGTTCAGCGGGCAATGGCTGCATTTTTGCAAATTTTACGAGGTCGGAAACCAGGAAAGTCTGACCGATAATTTGTCTTGCTCCAACATCGGCAGCAGTGTAGTTAAGCGCTGTTATGATTTCGTCGGATGTAAGCTCCGGTGCATGAATATTGAATTTTGCAAAAATATAATCCCTGATGATATCGGTGAGCTCCGTATGATAATCCTTGATCCTGCCGCTTTGCCAGAGTTTTTTCTGACGGAGGTTTTCAAGTGCATCCAGAGCAATCTGGTGTGCCGGAATCTTCACTTTAAGCGGTGACCTGAAAACGGGTTCGGCTTTCTTTCTCTTTTTAAGATAATAGAAAACGAGATACGCGGTTGCAGCAAGGAGAATAAAACCTATTATCCAGGGTAAGGCTTCTTTTAAAGTATATGGCGCTTCCAAGGGCTTTTTAATATCCCTGATATCTTCTGCAGTATTAACATTAACTGATGAAACGCTTAACAAAATAGCCTGTGATTCATCTTTTTGAGTCAAGGCATCGCCAGGTTTTTTATAATTGAACACTATCGGAGGAATGGCATAAAATCCGGAATCGAAGCAGGTTATCTTATAAACCTGTTGTAAAATCATTTTCGATTTGTCGGATGAATAAGCCGTATCAACTTTTGATTTTTCGAGGATTTCGATTTTGGAGATGATGGTATCATTAAGAACCGGCCATTGAATTACACTTCCTGCCGGCGCAGTAAACGAAAGCTTCATGTTTATCTGGTCACCTACAAGCATGGCATTGGTATCAAGCGATACTGTTGCCCCGCTTTGCGCATTCAGGATTTGCTGAAAAAGCAAAGCCGGAAGTAAAATAAATATTTTGAGGATCACTTTCATTCTAAAATCTTGCCTCCCGACGTTTAAACAAACTCACCAACGGCTTCACATAGTCCTGGCTTGTACTGATATTTGCTGAATCCACACCACTTTTCAGAAAGAGGGAACTCAGGTACTTGTCGTGGTACTTCCACCATTGAAAATAATTATCCCGTGTTTTTGAATTACCGGTATCTATCCAGATTTTTTTGTCAGTTTCCTTATTATAAACTTTCACCAAACCCATCCTGGGCAATTCCATTTCCCTTTCATCATACACTCTCAGCGCTACGATATCATGTTTTTTGCCGGCTATTTTCAAGGCATTGTCAAAACCCTTATCAATAAAATCGGAAATGATAAATACAGTGCAGCGTTTTTTAATGGCGTTTGTAAGGAAACGAAGGCCTTCTGCTATATCGGTTTTCTGACTTACAGGATGAAAATCAATCAGTTCGCGAATGATCCTCAGAATATGCGAAGTCCCTTTTTTCGGAGGAATGAATTTTTCGATTTTATCGCTGAAGAAGATAACACCTACTTTATCATTGTTCTGAATTGCTGAAAAAGCAAGGACGGCTGCAATTTCAGTCATCTGCTCTTCCTTGAGCTGCTGCCGGGTTCCGAATTCGTTTGAACCGCTCACATCTATAAGCAACATCACGGTCAGCTCTCTTTCTTCTTCAAAAATCTTTACAAAAGGGTGATTGAAGCGTGCGGTCACATTCCAGTCAATACTGCGGATGTCGTCGCCGTACTGGTATTCGCGGACTTCACTGAAGGCCATGCCTTTCCCTTTGAAGCTGCTGTGATAGTGCCCCGAAAAGATCTGGCTCGACAATCCTTTTGTCTTGATCTCTATCTTCCTTACCTTTTTGAATATTTCTTTTGCTTCCACAATCTGGGTGTTAGTTCGGAGTTTAGAGTTCGAAGTTTGCAGTTCAGAAATAACCAAACCCGAAACTCATAACACTTAACCCTTGACTTCGAACTTCAAACTTCAAACTTCAAACTCTCAACTGTTTATGGTACTTCAACCGTATTTAAAATCTCATTGATAATGTTTTCTGTTGTGATATTTTCCGCCTCAGCCTCATAAGTAAGGCCGATACGGTGACGCATGACGTCGTGAGCGACAGCCCTGACATCCTCAGGTATCACATATCCTCTTCTTTTTATAAATGCAAAAGCCTTTGCTGCCAGCGCCATATTGATGCTTGCACGCGGCGAGGCTCCATAGTGGATCAATCCTTCAAACTTACTGAGTTTAAATTTCGCCGGGTATCTCGATGAAAATACAATGTCGGTGATGTAGTTTTCGATTTTTTCATCAAGATAAACCTCCCGCACCAGGTTACGGGCTTTTAAAATATCGTCTGTTTTTAACACTGTATTTGTTTTTGCAAACTGGCTGGTGATGTTCTGGCGAAGGATCATTTTTTCCTCTTCTTTCTGCGGATAATCTATGATCACCTTAAGCATAAACCTGTCCACCTGCGCTTCCGGCAAAGGATAGGTTCCCTCCTGCTCTATCGGATTTTGTGTCGCAAGCACTAAAAACGGTTCTTCAAGCGGGTAGGTGTGATCACCAATGGTGACCTGGCGTTCCTGCATGGCTTCCAATAATGCGCTTTGAACCTTGGCTGGTGACCGGTTGATTTCATCCGCAAGAATGAAGTTGGCAAAGATGGGACCCTTGCGCACTACAAATTCCTCTTTCTTCTGGCTGTAGATCATGGTTCCGATCAGGTCGGCAGGTAAGAGGTCGGGTGTAAACTGGATGCGGGCGAATTTGGCATCAATTACGTTGGCAAGTGAAGTCACCGCAAGCGTTTTTGCAAGGCCGGGCACACCTTCAAGCAATATATGGCCGTTAGCCAAAAGGCCTATCATAAGCCGTTCGACCATGTGTTTTTGGCCAACGATCACCTTGTGCATTTCCATGTTGATGATATCAACAAAAGCGCTTTCTTTCTGAATGCGTTCGTTAAGTTCTTTAATATCAGTCTGGATCATTTTTCTCGAATTTTTATGGAAACGCAAAAATAGAGATTAGATTACAGGTTATATCATAAGTGGCTGTTAAATAATGTTAAAGGGGCTGAGAGCATTGAGCATGGAGCCCCGCCGTTGGCGGGATCTTCGCTACGCTACGACAGGGAGCGGGGAGCCCCGCCGTTGGCGGGATCTTCGCTACGCTACGACAGGGAGCAGGGAAGAGAATTGATGAATTGTTGAAAGGAAAGCCAAACGAACAACATTATGAACAACCGGGGATTTGTTTTTTGACAGGTAGGAGCCTGAGGGGATATATTCGGCTAAGGCAGAGCCTTAGAATACGGTGGAGCTGGGGTTAGAGAATATTCATCACATTAAGTGTTAAATCAATATCGGTCAAATAATTTATCAATATTGGTTTTTCAAAATAACTCATTTTGAGTGGTACAGTTTTATTAAAATATTGTTCAATGTAAAATTTCCATATTGTATTTAAAGGAAATGAAAATAGATGTCCTAAAAATTCTACTTCAAAAAAACCATATTCTTTTAATTCATAATTCATTTTGTTATCAAAGCGAAAAACAGGATTTTTAGCTTCATTTTCCCCAATTAAAATAAGTGGTACTTTTCTCCGAAAATATAAAACAGGATAATCACCTAAATTGTATCTTGCAAATTCTCGAATAAAATTAAATCGCTTGTCCAAACCAATTTGATTTTGTCGCTCTAACTCTTCAAGGAAAACCTTATATAGGCCTCTTTTAAATTGACGACATAAAATTGTTTGAAAACTATTTTTGATTTTAAATGAAAACTTAAGATCGATTGTGTTTTTCTCATAATTCACATTGAAATACTGTGATTTTAAGTAAGGAAGAGTTTTATTCTTTCCGCCAAATTCATTTGTCGCCATTAAAAATCTAGCTCTAGTAATATTAAAAACCTCTTTAAAGACATGTTCTACAGCAGGCATTTGATTTGAAGGCGAACCAAAATATTTATTGCATTCATCACATACATTTTCACAAATATAAACCCCTCCAAGTGACTTTGGTATTGAATGGGCTTTTTTACTAAAACTAGTCTCCTCAGAATTTTTTAAACACCAAATACATGTTTTTAACATAATTCCTTTTATAATTAATTGTATTCAAAAGGTATGTAAAATTCTTTTAGAGATTCGATAGGGTAAATTAACTCCAAATTCCCCCTTCTCAATTGCTCATTACCAATTAATGATTCAATCTTAGATTTTATACCTTTATAATCTGATTCTGGAACCTGAAGAAATATTTTCTTGTCAGAAATATACTTTGATGTGCCATCTAGTGCTTTGGAATTAGACGAATTAAAAAAAGATTCAAGAATAACTTTATCAATATTTCTGTTAAATGTAGGAAAGGAATAGCCAATAATAACAAGGATATCAGATGAACTTAGCCTGTTAAAAAGGATATTAACGGATTTATCTAAATCAAAAAATTGATTTTCAATTTCCCAAGCAAATTTAATTGGTGAAGAAATGATTTTTTCGGTATACAGAAAATTCTTTTGGAGGAGATAATTTAAAAACAAATCAATTTTATTCTTAAGGATTTCATCAATTTTTTTATCGTTTAACTTTAAAACTTCTTCATTTTTATCATATATAATTTTATCACTAATCCTAAGATTTAAAAAGCTTTCAAAATCCAGGTAATCAGAATAGAATTTCCCTTCGAAATAAAATCCTCCGACTCTTCCATTTAAAGCAATTAATTTAAATTCATCAGGAGAAGAGATATCTTCGACCATATCAATTTCTGTAATAGAGGATTCAAGGTACTCACGAATTTCAAACAAATTATCGATGTCGATAAAATTTGAAATTGAATACTCGATACTAATATCATAATTCCAATTTATGAAATTTACTCTTTCCGGAAGGTCAATATTTTGTTCACCATAATCATTCAATGTTGTTGCAAAAAATAAATCGTATCTCAAATCAAATTCGTAAAGAAAATGTTCGATTAAAAAGAATAGATCAATTAGCTGTTTAGCTCTCTCATATTTTAAGTCTGATTTTGAATTATTTTTTTTGAGATAAAGCTTTTTTGCAAACGTGTCAATTGAGGCGTGATTCTCCACTTCAATTTTTAATCTTTCAAAAAAGTAAATTAATTCATCAATTGATTTAAAATAATTTAATTCTATACCAGTTTTAACTCTTTTAAAAATCCAACCATAATTACTATTGTATGACATAGCTATTTTACTAAGAGGTATATTCTCATTTTTAATGGTCATTTTAGCTGAATTAAGAAAATCTATTACAATTTCTATACGATCAGGAATTTCAAATACAAGTGGAAGCGATGTATTTCTTTCATTTGTTGAATTCTTATCTTTTATTCTTATTCCACAACTTGCTCCTGCACCTAATAAATAAGTTATTCTTGACATACCTCTTGTTTTAGTTCAATATAAAATAACCTTTCTGCAATTTATTCTTTATTATAATCAATCTCCTCTTCTCTAACCAATTCATCAAATTCAAAGATTTAAAGTTGTTTGATTCGGTTTTTTATTAGTTGTCCGTGGTTGTGCTTTTCGATGTGGTGGATATCGAAATTGCAGACAAGGGCTTCGACGATCTGACGGCGATGGTGTGGGTGCCGGGTTTGAATTTGCGGGTTTGATGGACTTTATCGATGATGAGCAGGGTCATAAGTCTTTAGCCTATTATTTTTTTGACAAGTTTATCTATTTCATTTATTTCATTGGAAAGATGCTTTTTAATGGCAAGTCTTAAACGGCCCAGATGAATTGGTGTGAGTTCGTGCTGGGGGGGATTTTCCCTGAGATATGCTTCGGCGTGATTGTGCAATACGATACTTTTTGCAGCAATTTGTTTGTGGATTTCATCTTTTGGATCGAATTTCGGGAAATAAATGTCCAGAATCTTTTTGTGGACATGTCTTGCTCCAAACAGGCCTTTTGCCTGAAAATCCTTCATTAAAATATTGGGGAGAGAGGAATTAAGAATTGCTGCAAGGTAATAAGCTTCGCCGGGGTCGTTAGTATAAAAAACATAAGTAACACTTTCAACAATAAATTTTAATTCATGAAAAGGTTTTACTGTGCTAAATGAATTTCGATTTACAACGACTGCGTTTGCATCCTTTGCAGAGGAATTATATAATACTAAATATTGAGCATCCAAATTCTGTCCTGTCAATCCTTTTTGGAAATCCAGTCTGTCAAGATTCGACATTTCTTTTGACTTTGCAGTCTTTAATTGATTCCATAAATGTTCTTTACCCCGAAACCAATCTGATGCTTTAAAATCACCCAATCTCATTAGGTTAACCTGGGCTAAAGAAGTAATTTCGTTTCGTTCAGTTTCACTATTGAAATCAATAGTTATTGGTAAGGCTATTAAATTCGGATTATATAGTGTATACGGTAAAATACTTTTGGACAAAGCAGTAAAAAAGAGATAACGACTTTCTATCTGTCCTTTATATGAGCTATTCCATGGTTTTTTGGCTTCTTTCAAAATAGCCGCCGGGGTTTTGATGTTAATAATCCTGCCTTTGAAATCGAGAGGAGTTTCCTGATCAAGCTCAACAAAATAAAAGGTACGGGGGACAATGGTTGCACCCTGTTTGAATAATTTTTTATATGGATTGACATTGGTTTGAATTTTTCCTTTGCGAACTGAAAATGCTGATGCCTTTCCCTGTTTGGAATAAAACCATTTTTCATCGGTTTCAATCAATTTCGGCAATGCTTCTTTTAAGTTGCTGTTGTTTGAAGGGAGCTTACCGGAAAATATCTTTCCATTAATTCCGAAAGCGGGTAAACTTCTTTTTCCATTGGCTTTTTCAGCAAAGAGGACCCCGCTTGGTATTCTGAAAAGGGGTGTTACGTTCATATCCCAGATATCTGTAAGGCGGAAACCTTTTGCTTTGCCACTGCGGGTATTATCGTGATGATCGGCGCTGAAAAAGCTGCGGGGAAGGACGAAGGCAATTTTTCCTTTTTCGGTGAGGAAATAACTGCTGCAATGGGCAAGGAAAATGGCAGCAATTTCGAGATGGGGGAAATTTGCTTTTTTAACGGGTTTAACCTCATAGGTTTCGGCAAGTTCATTCAGAATGTCCTGGTATTCTTCATTTTTTATTGAACTGTAAGTGAACCAGGGAGGATTGCCAATGATGTAGTTAAATTTACTTTGTAAAAAGTAGGGTTTATAAATGTTCTGAAGAATGAATTTCCAAATACTGTCTCTTCCGGCTTCTTTAACTTTTTTCAGCCCAAGGTAAATTTTATAAAAGCCACTGGTAATATTGCCGTTGAATCCTTTGGAGGGGAATTTTTTTCTTAAAATATGTTCAAAATTTTGTTCTGTTTCGGGTTTGTGATGTAATGTTTGTCCGGCTAATTCATCACAAAGTTCGAGTCCTTCGTCAAACAGATCAATTTCTTCAAGAACCTGTGTATTCAATAAAAATTCATGGGAGTCTATTTTTAATTTGAAATCTTTCCCGAACAGGCTTTCAACTCCTTCGGGTGCAAGCAAGGTGTTGGCAAGAATAATATTAAGATGTACGGGTTTTCTTGAGGTGATGATTTCTTTGCCCAATGCCAATAGCATGGTAGTCTTTGCAATTTGAACAGAAAGCGGGTGAATGTCTATTCCGTAAATGTGGTCATTCAGTTGATCAACGGTGACTGCAGGATGCAACTTTTTAATACGATGGATTGCTGCACGCAGAAATGAACCGCTACCGCAGGCGGGATCAAGAATTTTGTCGGTGGGTTTAAAGTTAAATTCATTAACAATTCTTTCGCAGAGCCAGTCGGGTGTGTAATATTCTCCAAGAGCATGACGGGTGTCGAGGTCAATCAGTTCCTGATAAACGCCTTTGAGAATATCCTCCTCAACATCATGGAAATCAAAAGTTGAGATTTCCTGTGAAAGCAAACGAAAAACTTTTTTCAGGGCTTTGAAACTTCTTTCATTTTTAACCCAGTAGAAAAAATCATTATCAACAAAGTTAGAGATGTTGTATTTATGAAAAATGCTGCCATCAATGATGCCTTTCATTTCGTCATCGTTGATGTAATCGTCGTTGCTGACGATGGTATAAGCAAGCATTTTGGAAAAGACGGAAAGATAAGTGTGAATGAGAAAATTATTCCCGCTCGCATCAAAAGAGCCATAAGCAATACTCAAAAATTTCCTCCATTGCTCAAAGGAAACCTGCACCTCACCAAATTTTTTCGCATCATTAAAGTGCTTTGTCAATTCGCGAAAAGATTGGATAAAAGCATTACTTTGATAACCGAATGCTTCTTCAACACGCTTGAGGGTGGCTTTCTGCTTTTCCTCTTTAAATAGAAAGCGATCAATCCAATAAAAAAAGTCTTCCTGATTATCTTCATTTAATGCAAATGAAGCTGACTTAATCTCAGTAAGTATTAAGGAATCTTCCGTTTGTTCTTCCAGGTTTTCAAGCTGAGAAATGTCGGGTGAAAATACTTTCCAATTTATAAAATCGGATGCAATAAGTGTAAAATTATAACCTTCGCCAGTGTTGACCTGACCTAAAAGATATCCTGCTAATTGTTCTTTAGCATGTTTCAGCGTTTTTCTCAAATCATTTTCAAATTCGATAATGATCTTGTTGTAGAGTGTGTCAGCGCTACCTTTATGAAATTTGTCTTTGCGGGGAATTTTTACAACTGCACGCTCTGCACCTGCGGTAATGGCATCAATTATTTTTACAATTTCCTTATCAGCGGAATAAAGACGATTGAGCAAATCTTTGAAAGCTTCTTTTTTTGTGAGTTCCTTATTTGCAGACTTGACCTTCTGCAAATATTCACTTATATGATGTACACGTTGATCCGACACTTAGTTATTAAGATAAATTTATTAAAGTTTATTTCTCACTTTATTTTTCAAAATTAAAAGAAATGAGGTTATGAAATTAATTATCAAAGAGAATGGCAGTGTTTTTTTTCAACAGGGTTCTAAACAATTGATTAAAATGACCCACTCAGACTAAGTAAAAACTTTACTACTTTTGCTAAGTATGAAGCAAACAATAATAAATTCAAAAGGTTATTCCATTTTTATCGGTGATGACGTTTACGAAACCATACGCTCATTTCTGTACCAATATGAATTTTCGGAACATAAAGTCTTTGTTCTTGTTGACAATAACAGCCGTAAATACTGTCTGCCGAGGCTGATGAGCAATATTCAGCTCTTTCAGAAAGTTCACATTCTTGAAATACGCGATGGTGAAGAGAATAAAACCATTGATACCTGTCAGCAGTTATGGCAGGATCTCGCTGAAAACAATGCCGACCGTAATTCAATGCTGATCAACCTGGGCGGAGGAGTGATTAGCGACCTCGGCGGATTTGTTGCCTCCACTTTCAAAAGAGGGATCAGATACTTGAATATTCCTACAACCCTGCTTTCAATGGTGGATGCTTCTATTGGCGGCAAAGTGGGCGTGGATATGAAAGGCTTAAAAAATCAGGTCGGGCTTTTTTCGAATCCCCAGGTGGTTTTTATCATCCCGGAGTTTTTGGAAACTTTGCCTCAGCGTCAACTGTTTTCCGGATTTTCAGAGGTTATAAAACATTCTGTTATTTATGAGAAGCATTACTGGGATGAGCTTTCAGCCCTGAAAATATCTGAAATCACCAATTGGAAAGAAATCATTGACTGGTCGGCTGAGATAAAGAATTACTTTATAATGGAAGATCCTCTCGACACGGGGTTCCGCAAAGTCCTGAATTTTGGTCATACGATCGGCCATGCGGTCGAAACTTTCTCTCTGCAAAATGATGATCATCCCCTGTTACATGGCGAAGCAGTTGCAATCGGCCTTATCTGTGAGCTTTATATTTCCGGTAAACAAGCGAAACTGCCGAAAAATGAGATGGACGAAATCATCAGCTTTATTATGTCAGCGTTCAGGCATTATTCATTCAGATCAGGTAACTTTGATCTTATCCTCGATTTTATGAAACATGACAAAAAGAACTCGGGCGACAAATTCAACTTCACCCTGCTCACTTCCATTGGCAACAGCCTTATTAACCAGGAGGTGGATATAAAACTGATCAACGAAAGCCTGAGATTTTATCAGAGTCTGAAGAGTTAGAAATTGGATAAATTTTATTTTTATGTGCTGCAAAAAAATTTATCCTGAAAAATGAAGGTCCACAAATTTAACTTGATAATATTCTTTATCTTCGTTCGATGTTAGGAACATCAGTAAT
The DNA here is from genome assembly GCA_020052415.1 of Bacteroidales bacterium. Lineage (GTDB taxonomy): Bacteria > Bacteroidota > Bacteroidia > Bacteroidales > JAADJA01 > JAADJA01. The sequence goes on from JAGVPB010000017.1 coordinate 43,714, forward strand.
TTTTAGCCCGTAGGGCTTCAATATCAATAGAATCATTTTCTTTAACAGTTTTAAATTGTCCGTAGGACATACACAAAAACGTTAATAATCGCTAATACAGCACTTATCAGGATGTTGATTCCCTACGGGAAATCGTTTTCAGGTATCGTGCGTTTCTATGAATATTGATGCCCTACGGGCAAGGGGATCATGGATTAATTTGATCATTTTTACAAGGTAAAATTATCAGTAAAACAATGCCAGTACATCACAATATTATTCAGCCTAGAAATTTCGGCTTTAATACATCTATAATTTTTTAATCCCCTTTTCCAGTACCCTGTGGCAACAATTACAATACGGAAAAAAGATAAAATCCTGAAAGGTGAAATAGCGCTACCTGCCTCAAAAAGCATCAGCAACCGTGCTCTGATAATTCAAAATCTGAGCGGCGGGAAACTGAGCATTAATAATCTTTCTGAAGCTGAGGATACAAAACTAATATACAGGCTGCTCAGAAAGATAGAATCACAGCGAAACTCCTCCGTAACAACAAACCTTGACTGTCAAAATGCAGGAACGGTATTTCGTTTTTTGACAGCATATCTTGCACTTAAGCCCGGCAGGTGGTTATTAACCGGATCGGAACGAATGAAGATGCGACCAATTGACCCGCTGGTGAAGGCTTTAAAAAAACTTGGGGCATCTGTCGGCTACCTGGAACAAGAAAATTTCCCACCGTTGCTTATAGAAGGAAAACCATTTCCGGGAAGCAGTATTGAAGCGGACGGCAGTATCAGCAGCCAGTTTATTACTGCGTTGTTACTTATCGCTCCTGTCCTGCCCGGTGGTCTGAAACTAAGACTTACAAATAATATATCATCCGTTCCTTATATAGAAATGACCCTTAAGCTGCTGAATATTTGCGGGATAAAATCAAATTTCTCCAACAATACCATCACCATCAGTCAACAGAAATATGCCCAATCGGAACTTACCATAGAGCCTGATTGGTCTTCGGCTTCGTACTGGTATTCAATGGCAGCTTTTGCAAAAGAGTCTGATCTGGTTCTAAAAAGCTTTAAAAAGGAAAGCCTGCAGGGCGATTCGATACTTCCTGAAATTTTTGCCAATTTTGGTGTACAAACAGAATACTTCGGTGAAGGCATCAGGCTAACCAGGTCCAATCAGTATTGCTCATCTTTTGATTTTGATTTTTCAAATTACCCCGACCTTGCACAAACTGTTATTGTTACCTGCGCCGGGTTAAATATTCCTTCAATTTTTACCGGACTTGAAAGTCTTAGAATTAAAGAAACCGACAGGGTCGCTGCCTTATACAACGAATTAAAAAAGATTGGTTTCAATATTTCTGTCAATAATGGTTCAGAACTCAGGATTCAACCCTTAACTCAAACCTTGAACCTTGAACCTGAAACCTTGAACCTGAAACCTGAAACCTTGAACCTGAAACCCCTTCGCACCTACGACGATCACCGTATGGCGATGGCTTTTGCTCCGCTGGCAATGATATTGGGATCACTTAAAATTGAAAATCCACAGGTGGTTTCAAAATCTTATCCGGGATTTTGGGATGATTTAAAATTGGCAGGATTTCAGATTTTGGAATAAATTTATAATATCTTTGCGACGATTAGGAAGCGCAATATGACTGTTGATTTATTTATCCCTTGTTTTATTGACCAGATCTATCCGCAGACCGGTATGAACATGGTTAAAATTCTTGAAAAGTGTGGTGTTACCGTACATTACAACGAAAATCAAACCTGTTGCGGACAAATGGCTTTCAATAGTGGGTTTTGGGACGAAGCCAAAGAACTTGGCGCCAAATTCATCAAAGATTTTCCGAACGACAGGCCGGTTGTGGCTCCATCAGCATCATGCGTGGGTTATGTAAAAAACTATTTCGACAAGCTTTTTTTCAACACAGCCTACCACCTCGAATATAAGCGCCTGCAAAAAAACATCTTTGAATTCACCGATTTTCTTGTTAACCAGCTAAAAGTAACCAACACCGGAGCTACATTCAATCATAAGGTGACTTATCACGATTCGTGTGCCGCTTTGCGCGAATATGGCCTGAAAGACGAACCACGGATACTGCTGAAAAATGTTAAGGGACTTGAGCTGGTTGAAATGAAGGATACCAATGTTTGCTGTGGGTTTGGTGGCACTTTTTCAGTGAAACATGAGGCAATTTCAACAGCCATGGCGGATCAAAAAGTCCATAATGCGCTGGAAACCGGCGCCGAATTTATCGTATCAACGGATTCTTCATGCCTGATGCACCAGGAAGGTTATATTAATAATTACAAGCTCCCCATTAAGGTAGTCCATATCGCTGATGTACTTGCTTCAGGTTGGTAACAGGTGAACTCAGGTTGAAAAATTATCCGGGCCCGGCTTAATAAATTGATGTTCCGAACTATTTCAATGATAAATTCAAAATTTAAAATTTCCTTCTTTATCTTTCTGATAACATTTGGGGTTGCCCCGATTTTTCTCATGGGTCAGTGGCCTGATTACGAAAGGACCAAAAGGCCTAAACTGGGATTGGTATTAAGCGGTGGCGGAGCTAAAGGCATCGCCCATGTTGGAATACTGAAAGCCATGGAACAGGAAGGACTCCATCCCGATTATATCACCGGAACAAGCATGGGAGGCATCATTGGAGGATTATATGCTATCGGATATTCAGCCGATCAGCTTGATACCATTATCAGGTCAATCAACTGGGATCTTGTATTGTCGAATAATATTCCCCTGAATTTTATTTCGTATGAGGAAAAAGAATATTACAACCGCTATTTGCTTGAATTTCCGGTTGAAAAAGGAAAGCTGAAATTACCCTCAGGGATGATCGAAGGACAAATGTTGAACGAAGTGCTGAACCATTTTACATGGCCGGCCAATAAGTACAATTCTTTTGAAGATTTTCCCATTCCTTTTCGATGTATAGCAACTGATGTCAGCACAGGAAAACAGATCGTTTTTAAGGAAGGCCCTCTGGCGGAAGCTATCCGGGCAAGCATGGCTATTCCAACGGCTTTTACGGCTGTTGACCTGGATTCCACACTTGCAGTTGACGGCGGTGTGGTCAATAACTTCCCCGTGGAGGAGTTGTTTAAAATGGGTGCGGATGTAGTGATCGGCGTAAATGTATCGGAAGGATTTGAACCGGCACACCAGGTCGGCAGCATGGCAGGAATTCTATTACAGGTTTCTATGATCCCAAGCCTCGAAAGGATGAAGGATCAGATTGGCCTGTGTGAAATTTATATTAAACCTGATCTGAAAGACTACGGAACCGTTAGCTTCAGCAGTTTTGCAGAGATTCTTTATCTGGGTTATATAACCGGCCAGCAATACCGGCCTGCATTTAAGAAACTTGCAGAAAAATACCGTTTCAAAAATAAAACACAATCAACAATCTCATTGAAAGCCGACTCGGTTTTGATTGAAGAACTTACTGTTTCAGGGCGGGATTGGACAGAGGAGAAACTTGTATTAAACAAACTCGGAATCGAACACAACAAAAAATATTCCCTGACAGATATTGAAGAGGGTGTCAAAAGAGTTTACGGAATCAACAGTTTTAAAAAAGTCAACCATTATATCCGTAAGAATCAAAACTCAAATAATTACCTTCTTTCCATCGAAGTGGAGGAAAAGCCCCGAACATTGATAAAGTCTTCTCTTCACCACGACAATACTTTTTCGACCGGCATAACTTTAAATTTGACTTTGAGAGATTATCTTATTCATTCATCGCGGTTGATCATTGCAGGTAATATTTCGAAAAATCCGGTGTTCCGGTTCGACTTCATGAGGTATATCGGAAAGTCGCACAGCAAAGCATTTAATTTCAGATATAACTTTCTGAATGAGCAAATTCCATCTTATGATGAGGGCCGGCTTCAGGATGTGGACATTACCACCGAACATAATTTTACAATGGGTTTCCTTACTACCCAATTGCTCGAAAATTGTTTTTATATCGGGACAGGTTATATGTTGAATACCCAGAAAGCAAAATTTTCAAATGTTATTCCTGAAGAAATAAAACGCGGCACATTTAATAATGCCCGTCTGGAAACCGGTTTCTTTATCAACACCCTGAATGACCGGAATTATCCCACTTCCGGGAAAGATTTATTTCTGTTTGGCAAACTTTTCCTCCACAATTATTATAAAGTAAAATTCGAAAAAGGCATTGATACCATATATTATGAGGATATTAACAGTGACTCTTTCGAAACTGTTCCGTACTCCGAAAATGACTTTAACGATCAAATCGTTAATGCTTTTACACCAAGTGTTTACGGATTGATTCAGTTCAGCTTTTCCAGATATATCCCGTTCGGACAAAAAAATCAACTGATCCCGGCTGTATCCGCCGGACTTACTCTGTCAACCGAGCAAGGCAACCTTATTTTTGACAATTTCCGGATTGGGGGCCATCAGATGGTTAAATCTACTGATATCCGATGCCTGGGCCTTAATTTTGCCGAAAGTGATTATCAAAACTTCCTGATTACGGGAATACACGTCCAAAGGATAATCCTCAAAAGCCTTTTCCTTAATGTTGGAACAGACTTTCTATTACCTTATGATTATATTGCGCTGAACAACCTTGATCATTTTGATTTTGCAAAAGCAATTAACGAGTATTCGATGCTTGGTTATGGTTTTAAGCTTACCTACCGCAGTTATATCGGACCTATCAGTGTTGGTCTTAGCCGGAATATGAGTGATTCCTATTTAAGATTTTATTTCGCCCTCGGATTTTCTTTCAATTATAGTGATTAAGAAACCTCAAACACCTTTTACTTAATTCCTATTTGCTTAATTTCGTAATAAATTATTTCAGGCGATGAAAGCTCATATTAACAAAATTGCACAGGAACTTAATTTATCAAAAGTGCAGGTTGAAAACACGATTGCCCTGCTGAATGAAGGTGCGACCGTTCCTTTTTTAGCCCGGTACCGTAAAGAAGTAACCGGAAGCATGGATGAAGTTCAGATCACCCGCGTTCGCGACAGGATGGAGCAGTTGCAGACCCTTGATAAACGAAGGGAAGCTATCCTGAACTCGATTAAGGACCAGGAAAAGCTGAATCCTGAACTTGAACAGCAAATCAATGAAGCCGAAACTATGGCTGAACTTGAAGATATTTACCTCCCGTACAAACCTAAAAGAAAAACCCGTGCTACCATTGCGATTGCAAAAGGGCTTGAACCACTGGCTAAGATGATCATGGCTCAGAACAACAATGATGTTGAATCCCTGGCTGAACGTTTTGTCAGTAAAGAGAAAGAGGTTGAAACTATTGAGGAAGCCCTGGCCGGTGCGAGGGATATCATCGCGGAATGGATCAGCGAAAATAAATTTGCACGTGGCAGGATAAGACAATTATTCCTCAGAAAAGCAATGATCGAATCGGTGGTAGTTAAAGGCAAAGAAGAAGCAGGAAATAAATACCAGACTTACTTTGATTGTAAAGAGCTGATCATGAAATCCGCCTCTCACAGGATTCTCGCTATGTTCAGGGGAGAAAACGAAGGATTTCTCAAGGTGAAAGTTTATCCGCCGGCAGATGAAGCTTTGGAAATCCTGGAAGAACTGTTTGTGAAATCAAAAAATGCATCCGGCGATGAGGTTTATGAGGCCATGAAAGACAGCTACAAACGACTGATCCAGCCTTCCATCGAAACCGAGATCAGGGCGATGGCCAAAGAAAAAGCGGATGAATATGCCATTCGTGTATTTGCGGATAATCTCCGGCAATTACTTATGTCGTCTCCTCTTGGTGAGAAAAATGTCCTTGCTATTGATCCGGGATTTAATTCGGGATGTAAGCTTGTATGTCTCGACAGGCAAGGGAAATTATTATACAATGAGACCATTTATCCGCATCCGCCTCAGAACGATGTTAAACATGCGATTAATAAAATCCTTCAGCTTGTAAATGCTTATAAAATAGAAGCCATCGCCATTGGCAACGGCACAGCAGGCAGGGAAACAGAAAACTTTTTCAGGAGAATAAGGTTCGAAAAAGATGTTACCGTTGTAATGGTGAACGAAAGCGGGGCTTCTGTTTATTCGGCTTCACCGGTTGCCCGCGAGGAATTTCCTGAATTTGATGTCACGGTAAGAGGCGCTGTTTCCATAGGCAGGAGGTTGGTGGACCCGCTTGCTGAACTGGTTAAGATTGATCCGAAATCCATCGGCGTAGGCCAATATCAGCACGACATAAACCAGGTGGCTCTTGGCAAAAGCCTCGATGATACAGTCATGAGCTGTGTGAATTCGGTAGGTGTGGAAGTCAACACAGCGAGTAAGCAACTCCTTGCTTATGTTTCCGGTGTCGGGCCGTCCCTTGCCAAAAATATAATTGATTACAGAAACAAAAACGGGGCTTTCAAATCGCGAAATGAGCTGAAAAAAGTAGCGAGGTTTGGAGACAAGGCTTTTGAACAGGCTGCCGGGTTTTTGCGGATCAGGAACTCTGACAACCCACTTGACAAGAGCGCAGTGCATCCTGAAAGCTACCACGTGGTTGAGAAAATGGCCAAAAGTCTGAATTGTGGCATCGGTGAACTGATGACCAAAGAAGAACTCCGGAAGCTCATTAATCTGAAAGATTTTGTTACTGAAAAAACCGGACTGCCCACCCTCACCGATATCATGGAAGAACTTAACAAGCCGGGACGTGATCCGAGGGAGAAATTTGGATTCTTCGAGTTTGCCAAAGGCATTCATAGTATCAATGATCTTGAAACAGGCATGGTGCTCCCGGGAATCGTGACCAACATCACCGCTTTCGGCGCATTTGTTGACATCGGGATTAAGAATAACGGCCTCATTCATGTCAGTAATATGGCGGATAAATATGTGAGCGACCCGAACCAGTATGTAAAGCTGAACCAGAAAGTAAAAGTTAAAGTTGTGGAGGTGGATAAAGTCAGAGGCAGAATACAGCTTTCAATGAAGGAAACGGATCAGAAGAGAGATTGAAGGTGGGAGAGGGATTTATGATGTATGATATTAGATTTATGATATTAGATATTGGAAATTGGAAAATTGAAACCCTGAACTCAGAACACGGAACACTGAATGGTATAAGGGATATATGGGTATAGGATTAATTGGTTGAATCGGTTGAAATGGTTGAATTGGTGGAATAATTTGATTCGTGCAATTCGTGAAATTCGTGGACTGAATTGGTTGAATCGGTTAAATCGGTAAATTCGTGACATTCGTTTAATACGTGGATAGAATTGGCTGAACTCAGAACACAGAGCTCGGAACACGAATCCCTAAAAATGATTCAGGAAGAGTCAAAATTTAACTAAGTTTATTACGTTTGTAGCTGAAATCTGAATAAATAGTGAGGAAGTTTTTCATCTTGTTTTTATTTTCCACATTGGTTTTTATGCATGCCGGGATTTATGGGCAGCGCATCAAAGGCGAACTCATTGCGGGTATGAATTTGTCGCAGGTTGACGGAGATGAAATTTACGGATTCGACAAGGAGGGATTAAATATGGGTTTGGGAGCTATAGTGCCTTTGGGAAAACATTTTGCATTCAGTATTGAAACACTTTTTAATCAGAAAGGATCCTATCAGGGAAAACAGGAAGAAGATGTGGTCACAGATTCGTCGGGTAACATTATTGCAATTTGGACCAGAGAGTACAAGCTTAAACTGGATTATCTCGAAGTTCCGGTCATGATTCATTTTGTGGATAAGGATATACTTTCGGTCGGAACAGGTGTTTCATACGGACGGCTTGTCAATGTTAAGGAGTGGGAACAGGGTAAGTTTATAGAAACTACAACTCTCAATGGTGGGCCTTACGGCAGGAATGACTACAATGTACTCTTTGATCTCAATTTCAGGATACACAAAAAAATAAGCAGGTTTAAGTTCAATATTCGTTATGCTTATTCGATTAGTAAAATACGGACCCGGGATTTTTATGATAAACTCGGAGTATATACAGGAACCCGAGATCAATATAACAACTTGTTTTCAGTCAGGTTGATTTATGTTTTTAATGAAGAAGCCCCTCTGGCTGGTCAGAAAAAATAAAAAAGACAATTAATTTCAACCGTCCCTCACTGAACCTTCTGTCAAATCGCTTGTTCTATAATTCTTATTAAAGCAATTTTTTAATCTGATGTGCAATGAAAAAACTTTACATATTAATAGTAATTCTGGCACTTGCTTTTAACGGAAATTCCCAGACATTCGAATGGTTAAAGATCGTTCAGATTGATTATGAATACAATCCTGATATGATCCAGTATTCCACCTGTACAGACGATGAAGGGAATATTTACTTTTTCGGATTGCAGGAGTTAGATCTTTTTTACAACCAGGCTATGGGATCACAATTTCTGAAAAAATATAATCCCATTGGTGAATTGGAGTGGGAAAGAATCATCACGGGTGAAGGACTTGCTTCCGGTATTTACTGTGATAAAGCAGGTGGAGTCTATTTATACGGGCAGATGCACAGCAACCTTGATTTCTGGGGAGAAACAATCCTGAACATTGAAGGGACAGGCACCAACGGATTCCTGGTGAAAATCAATTACGGAGGTGCAGTTGACTGGGGAATGAATCTTGAAGATTTGCCAATGGAATCCGGGACGGTTTCCGATATGACCTCGGATGACTCAAACTTACTTTATGTAGCCTATTCCACATGGGTAACTTCAAACATCGTCATAATTAATTCAGACGGTGATTATATCACGTCCATAGTACAGGACGATGTTTCTATTGTTTCAGGTGTTGATGTGGATGATAACGGAAACATATATGCAGCCGGAGGATGTGCAGGATTTTACAGCACATTTGGAGGAGTAAGTTATCCGGCTCCGTTTTCATATTCATCCTACATTGTCAAATATAACTCAGGACATGAGCCTGAATGGGTAAAATTTATAGAGGATGTTACCTGTACTTTCTTGAAAGTCAAATGTGATGTAAACGGAGGCATTTACGCGGCCAGCCAGTTATTTGCCGGAACCATGCTCGATACTATAGTGGTACAGGGAGCCACATGGGTTTATGATTTTTACCTGACCCGGCTGTCTTCACAGGGCGAATTTCTTTGGGCAGTGGAATGTCCTCAGGTGCTCACAGGTGATGCAACTGTCGGTAAGCTACAATATCTTGATACCGATACTGAAGGAAATGCATTGCTTGCAGGATTTACCCGCGGCACTATTGACTGGGGGAACGGAATTGTTTCGAATACCGAGGATTTTTATTACAATATTATTATCTGGAATGTGAATCCGCAGGGTGAAATCAGTTGGATAAAAACCGCAGCCGGCGAGGGATACGATGATTCGCACAGCATAACCACCGATCAGGACGGAAATATTTATCTGGCAGGGATAGCCGGAGGGACTTCGGTCTTTGACACGATCACTTTTGTGACGGATGATTTTGTTTATCCCTTTCTTGCGAAACTGAATACACAATCCATTACACCTGTTAATGAAACACAACCCCAAAATGAATTGCTGATCTATCCGAATCCTGCAACCGACGTAGTTTTTTTAAGGCAGGAATCTGCAGATTCTTATATGATTTTCAGAAGCGATGGACAAAAAGTAAAAGAAGGAACAATGAACCAGGGATTGCAAACAGTAAATATTGTGGATTTATCCTCTGGGATTTATTTTATCAGTTTTAATCCGGCGGCTTCATCTTCCGCCAGGTCAGCCAGGTTGATGGTCAGGTAACAAAGCCGTTTCAGTAAGTATTTCTTCAGGGTGTATTTCAACGATCCGGTTCATGATTTTGGCCGGATAGGTTTTCTATCGCCGATTTCATATGCCCTTTTCATTCAGGTGCGGATTTCTTCATCAATATCATATTCATTGCAGATATTAATGTTTGTAAAAAAATTGATATTAGATTTGCTGCCAATAAATTTTACCCTTTATGTCGGAATTTCTAAGCTGGCCTTTTTTCTGGAAGTTTTTAAAATTTGGTGTTGTCGGATTTTCGGGTGTTTTTGTTGACTTCAGTTTAACTTATGTTTGTAAAGAGTGGATAAAAATTCCAAAATATATAGCCAACGCCATTGGGTTCAGCATAGCAGCCAGTTCAAATTATATTTTGAACCGCATCTGGACTTTTCACAGTAATAATCCCGAAATGTTCATGGAATTTTCGCAGTTCTTCGCTATCTCAATTATCGGGTTAGGCATAAACACGCTTATTCTTTGGATATTGGTGAGCAAATATAAAAAGCACTTTTACCTTTCGAAGTTGTTTGCTATAGGAGTGGTCACCATCTGGAATTTCCTGGCGAATTATTTTATTACGTTCAGGTAAATCAGCCCCACTATCCTCTCCAGCCCCTCCTTATCCGCTTCATCAAATGAGCTGAAGTCTTTGCTGTCAATATCAAGAACACCAATTATCTTTCCGGATTCATTCCTCAACGGAACCACAATTTCCGAATTCGACCGGCTGTCGCAGGCAATGTGTCCGGGAAACTCATGAACATTGGGAACAATAATCGTCTCCTTCCGGTTAATGCCAGCCCAGCATACTCCGGCGTCCTTTTTCAGCTTTATACAAGCAACCGGCCCCTGGTAAGGGCCTACGATGAGTTCTCCTTTATCCAATAAATAAAATCCCGTCCAGAAAAAATAGTCGAATTTATTATGAAGGACAGCCGTGACAGTTGCCATAGCTGCAACCTGATTTTTGCAGGGGTTCAGTAATTCAGCCAACTGATCATAAATTCTCCGGTATCGTCCGGTTTTCTTACTCCGGTCCATAAATTAAAACCTGTAACTTAGGTTTGCATATATCCTGTTGAAAGTAACCTGTTTCTCAAAAGTACCTTCGTAATAAACTGAGAGTGACAACTTTTTATAGATTCTCCAGTAGATGTCAATTTCTCCGATATTCTGAATCTGTGGGAATTCAGTGCTGTAATAACGATAATCAACATAGCGGTAACTAAGCCCGCCGCTCACTTTACCGGGAATCAGGTCGCGCGTGATCCCAACACTATAAATGTTACCCTTCAGATAATTAGATTCCAGAATTGTTGCTGAAAGTGTGGTCGAAACATTCAACCAGGGAACACGGCTATAAGTAAGGTATCCGTATAAATCTCTAGTAGGTTCGGGATCGTTTATCCGGTAGCGGTAACCTGCTTTTGCGCCAAACGACATGTTTTTAACCGGCCTCACCGTTGCCATTAACCTGTAACCCTGCAGTGTTTCCGATTCCAAAAGCCGCTCTATATAATCCTTATAAGTTTCGTAGTAGATAATATTCTGGCGTGCACTGTAGGAAACAGAGAGCGACAACTGCTTTATGACCTGGTACCTCAGCATTAAATACAGGTTCGAAAGATTGAAAGTTGTTTCAGCTTTATCATTTACCTTTTTATAAAGATCCATTTCCACTGAACCGAAAAAATACAATTTCTTTATTAGTGAATTGTAATGCTGGAAGTAGGCAAATCTCCTGTCGGTATTCCCGTTATTGGTTTGTTCGATAAATGCTAACGAGGACTGCAGGTTGCCCTTTCCGTCCGACGTTTTATAGTCATGTCCCATATATGCTCCATATTGCAGAAGGCCGAAATTATAGCTGTAATCTCTGTAATCAGGCCGGGAACCTGCAAAAGCTCCGACAGAAACAGCACCGAATGATTTTTCAAACTGAATTCCGTCAATGGCTCCTATGCTTGAAACCCGGGAATTGATCTTTCGCCCGAATATAACCGACATACTTTCGTTAAAGTCGTACCTGAGCCCAAAGCTGTAAATCTTCAAACCGTTGAAAAGGTTTTTCTGTACATCGTCCCAGTTTTTATTTGAGTGTACAAATGAAAGATAAGTTTCTGCCGATAACCTGGAGTTACCTATATTATTTGCCTTCAACGAAAAAGTATATCTCATCCTCTGGGAATTATCACCTTCCGAGCTGGAAAAATTAGAATACGATGAAACTGAAAGGCGTCCACCAATATCCTGCTCGATTTTTTTTGCCGGTAATGCCCCATCGGGAAGCGAATCTTCTTTAGCTACAACAGGTTGCGGTTTTAATTCCTTTATTGTATCCTCCTCTTTCGGTACCGATTGTAATGGCATTTTTGGCTTTGAAATTATGATATCCGCAACTTTCAAAACCGTTGAAGAAATGGTAGTACAAACACATGAAATTGAAGAAAGATTGTTGACAAGTAAAACAGGTACAAGCGCCTCTCCCTGTTTAATGAAAAGAGTATCGCCTATTGTTAAATTTTCAGTAGATTTAAATTTAACATAAACATTCTGTGTCGTTATATAAGACACTGTACCTTCATCAGGCTCAGCGACTGTTTGACTCCGAAGGGTTACACCCAGAACTGCAAAAATAATGACTGAAATAAAATACTTCATTGCCATACAATTAAAAATACTTAATCATCTTTTTATCACCATTTCCGTTTGGGTGGCAATTTAAACAGGCGATGCTGTTGTATTGGTATCCGGAAACTCCTTCATGGTCATTATTTGTTGAACTCTGACTATGACAAGTAAGACAGGTAAATATTGAATAATTTCCGGGATTGTTGTGACAATCGCTGCATTGATCCCATTCTCCGTTATGTTCTCCGCTGTATATTGGAAAATATTGATCATCATGATCAAAAGTTGAAGGCTCCCAGCCACTCTGTGTGTGGCAGGTTTCACATTCAGTAGGAAACTGAGCCGATTGATGCGGTGGATCATTGGTCTGATTATAATCACCGGCATGACAACCGTAACAAGTGTTTGGCGTGGTGTTGTAATTTCCGTTATGACAAACGAAACAATCATTGGCAATGGCCACGTGTGCTCCTGCTAAAACATAATAACTGTTGTGGGTAGCAAATGTGGCCGGTGTCCATTCAGGATTCGTGGTGTGACAGGTGGCACAATCGTTTGGTATGCCAAGAGCAACGTGGTTCGGATTTGCAGCCTGGTTATAATTGTTCGTATGGCAGGCAAAGCAGTTTGTCGGAGTATTGTTGTAATTACCGTTATGACAGGCTGCACAGTC
>JAGVPB010000079.1 GCA_020052415.1 Bacteroidales bacterium
TACAGCTTGACATGATGGACTATAACATAAATCTACACGGCATTAACCAAAGTAAGAAATTCCGTTACGTCCTAACGGACTAAACAGAATTTCACTTTGTTATAAAAATAATCAGCGAAGATACGATGTGGCAGAGACTTTTCGAAAACGACAGATTCCTTAAGGAATAAGGTAATAAGGTTAGTGTCCTGCATGTCCATTCTGTTACTAAGGTTTAAACTATTACAAAAATAAGGTTCAAGTAAAACCTTAAGATAAATGAAGTCTTGATTTATCACAAAAACCTTATTACCATATTTCTTACTTTGGTTATTGCCGGTTTAATTGATATTATAGTCCGATGGGAAGAATTTATTTTTGGATGGAATCAAACATTAATTACCTCAGTATCATTTAATATTTGAAATCGCCACAAGACAAAAAAAAACCCCCCCGCGTTCCGCGAGGAGGATTTTTTTAACAATTGAATAACAGGATTATTTCTCCGCTTCATCTGCCTTCGGCTCTTCAGCTTTGGGCTCTTCTTCCTCCTTAGGTTCTTCTTTTTTCGCAGAGGTCCTTTTCTGTTTCGACATTTTCTCCAGCTTCTCTCTTGCTTCCTGCTCCATGCCTGACTTTAATTCAGCGAGTGCTGAAATATCCCCAAGGGTCGTTTTCTCCACATTATCCTTGATCTTTTTCACGGCCCTTCTTGTTGATTTCTCTTCGTTCGTTGACTGTGCATCAACCTTCGCTCTTTCGGCAGCGTGCGCATCCTGGTAAATCTTGGTATGCGAAAGTATGATCTTCTTATTATCCTTCGAAAATTCAATCACCTTGAAATCGAGGGTTTCATCCATTTTCACCTGTGAGTTATCCTCTTTGGCAAGGTGACGTTTGGGAATAAATCCTTCAACACCATAAGGCAAAGCAGCTACCGCACCTTTTTCATTGATTTCGATGATCGTTCCTTTATGAACCGAATCAATAGTAAATACCGATTCGAAAACATCCCATGGATTTTCTTCCAATTGCTTGTGTCCGAGGCTTAATCTTCTGTTTTCTTCGTCAACATCCAGAACCACAACATCTATGTTTTCACCGATCTTCGTAAATTCGGCCGGATGCTTGATCTTTTTCGACCACGACAGGTCCGAAATATGGATCAGGCCGTCAACACCTTCTTCAAGTTCGACAAAAATTCCGAAATTGGTAAAATTGCGGACAACAGAAGTGTGCTTTGAATTGATGGGGTAACGGTCTTTAATATTGGTCCATGGGTCAGGAATAAGCTGCTTGATTCCAAGAGACATTTTCCTTTCTTCACGGTCGAGGGTAAGGATGACAGCTTCGATTTCGTCTCCAACCTTTAGGAAATCCTGTGCAGTACGCAAATGCTGCGACCATGACATTTCGGAAACGTGGATCAGCCCTTCGACACCCTGTGTAATTTCTATGAAAGCGCCATAATCAGCAATAACAACAACCTTACCTTTCACCTTGTCGCCGACCTTCAGGTTCTGATCAAGAGCTTCCCACGGATGCGGTGTGAGCTGTTTCAATCCAAGTGCGATCCTTTTCTTGTTATCATCAAAATCGAGGATAACCACTTTTATCTTTTGATCCAGTTCAACTACCTCTTCCGGATGGTTGATCCTGCCCCACGAAAGATCCGTGATGTGGATCAAACCGTCAACACCGCCCAGGTCAATAAATACACCATAAGAAGTAATATTCTTGACGGTTCCTTCCAGCACCTGTCCTTTTTCGAGTTTTGAAATGATCTCGATTTTTTGAGCTTCGAGTTCGTCTTCGATAAGAGCTTTATGCGAAACAACCACATTTTTAAATTCATGGTTGATCTTCACCACCTTGAATTCCATGTTTTTATTTACAAAAACGTCGTAATCGCGAATGGGTTTTACGTCAATCTGCGAACCAGGTAAAAAGGCTTCGATCCCGAAAACATCAACGATCAATCCGCCCTTTGTGCGGCATTTCACAAAACCATTGATAATTTCCTGTTTGTCATGGGCATCGTTGATCCTTTCCCACGAACGCAATACCCTTGCTTTTTTGTGAGATAAAATAAGTTGTCCGGAAGTATCTTCCTGGTTCTCCACATAAACCTCGATCTTATCCCCTACTTTTAAATCGGCTTTGTATCTAAGTTCGTTCATTGGAATAATACCGTCTGATTTAAAGCCAATATTTACAACCACTTCACGGTTATTTTTTGCTACCACAGTTCCATCGAGAACTTCATGGTCGGTAATGGATTTCAACGTATTGTCATAAATATCTTCCAGTTTGACCCTTTCGGTGTGCGTGTAGTTTTCATGTTTTTTGCCAATGACCTCCCAGTCAATTTCAGGGGGTTCAGCTTTAGATGATGAAAAACCGGTTTTTGCTGTTTTTACTGGTTTTGTTGCTTTTTCAGCTACGACTTCAGCTTCTGCGGGAATCTCTTCTGCTAATTCCGGTGCAGCGGTTTCTTCATGTGAACCGGTATCGGCAGACTCATTTTCTACTAACTCTTTAACTGTTTCAGTTTTTTCTTCATTTTTAGCCTCAACGGCATTTTCGTTCTCAGAAATCTCAGAGGTAATTTCCTCTTCCCTGATCTCTTTATTTTCTTCTGACATTCAATAATTTTTTGTATTCCGCAATTCCGGGATTCCTCCCGATTAAAGGACTTCGCCGGGCTTAGCGGAAAGTGTTAAACATTGTTTTTAAATCGGGGCGGCAAAATTACCAAAATTTTTTATATAAACTATATCTTTGCAAAAAACTCAACGGTTAAACTTTTATCTTATGGCGCTAAAATGCGGAATCATTGGAATTACAAACATCGGCAAGACTACCATTTTTAATTGCATTTCAAGAACCAAAGCTGAAACAAGCAATTTTGCATTCAGCGCTTCCAAAAGCAATCTGGGAGTAGTTGAAGTGCCTGACGCCCGCCTTTTTACCATTGCGAAAATGGTGAATCCGGCAAAGATCACTCCAACAACCGTTGAGATAGTTGATATTCCCGGACTTGCAAAGGGAGCCAGCCAGGGCGAAGGGATTGGAAACAAATTCCTTGAAGATATTCAGCGAACCGATGCCATTATTCATGTAGTGCGCTGTTTTGATGATGAAAACCTCCCGCATATCGAGGGGTCAGTTAATCCGGTCAGGGACATGGAAATTGTTGATCTTGAATTGCAGGTAAAAGACCTTGAAATGGTGGAACGAAAGATCGTCCGGATGGAAAAGGCTGCCAAATCAGGGGAAAAAGAACCGCTTAAAGTGATCGAAATCCTGAAAAAATATAAAGAGCATTTCGAAAATTTTCAGAACGCCCGTTCAATTGATCTGAACGATCACGAGCGTGAGGCTATCGCTGATTTGTTCCTGCTCACGGATAAACCAGTGCTTTATGTTTGCAATGTGGACGAAAAATCTGCTTTAACAGGAAATAAATATGTGGAGCAGGTAAAAGAAGCGTTGAAAGGCCGCAAGACCGAAGTATTGACGGTTGCCGGTTTGCTCGAATCGGAAATTGCCGAGCTTGAGTCGGAAGAAGACCGGCTGGCTTTTCTGCAGGATGCGGGTTTGACAGAACCCAGCGTGAACAAGATGATACGTTCGGCTTACAGTTTATTGAACCTTGAAGTATTTTTTACAGAGGGTCCAAAGGAAGTGAGGGCATGGACGATTAAAAAGGGGATGAATGCAAAGCAAGCCGCAGGCGCTATCCACAGCGATCTTGAACGTGGTTTTATCCGCGCCGAAGTCATCAAGTACGATGATTTCATCCGGCTTGGTTCGGAACATGCCGTAAAAGAAGCCGGAAAGATGAAACTCGAAGGAAAGGACTATATCGTGGAGGATGGGGATATGATGTTTATTAGGTTCAATGTGTAAAAGGTAAAAGTTAAAAGTCTTGAGTCTGAAGTCTTTAGTCTAAAGTCTTGAGTAAATGCCAACAGCCAAAAGCCCCCAGTCGGCAGTCTGTAGTCGGCAAAAGTAACCGGAATCCATTATACAAACTTGAAGAGCCAACAGCAACCGCCAACCGCCAACAGCCAAAAGCTAACAGCCAACAGCTAACAGCCTCCTCCCTATTCAATTACAAGCTTTTTTCTTATGTGGTTTGCTTTGGTAAAAACATCCACCATATACATCCCCGCCTTCAATCCCGAAATATCCACCGTATTGTTTACCGGCTTTTCAGTGAGAACCTTATGCCCAAGTTGGTTGTAGATGATGACTTCTTCTACGAGCTGGTTCTGCGGGGTGGTGATTGTGATGAAGGTGGTGGCAGGGTTTGGGGAAAGTGTGATTCCTTCATTAATGTTGTTTTCCTTTACTGATGTTAGGCAATGTTCCTGTACTTCTTCGGGACTGTTGCAGCCGGGAGTGTTATCGTGAATTTCAATCGTTCCGCCAGGAGCTGCAAGGTATTCACAGATACTCTGAACATCGCATTCCGAAAGGAAAGGATTATTGATGATAAACAGGTTATTAATTGAAGTGGACCCGATATTTTCAAGCGCAGTGATATCCGTTAATGACAGGTTATCAAGTATGCCCAATTGTCCGTCGATGGAGTGTAAATTTTCGAATCCCAATAAACTGACCAGTGCATTATTTTCTGTTATCAGTACCCCCCAATTTATTGAATCTACATTTAAGTTCATGAGCTCTTCCAGGCTTGGATTCGAATAAATAGTGATACTTCCTCCAAGCGAAGATAAGGAGTCAAGTGCGCTCAGGGAAACCAGGTTTTGGTTGACCGAAATAAATAAAGCACCTCCGATCGAGTCCAGCGATTCAAGCCCGTGTAAATTTGTCAGACCCGGACTGTTCAAAATAGAGAGAGCCGTTCCGATGGACGTGATGTTTTCAAGACCCGTGATGTCGGAAAGCATTGCATTAGCATTAATTGTAATATTACCAGGAATATGATCAAGGAGATTGAGTGCATCAAGATTTGTTAAAACATTATTTCCATTAATCTCCACAGCATCAACCTGGGATAACGAACCGATCCCGTTCAGACTGGTCAAAGCGGGATTATTCGAGACGGTAATGACACCTCCAACGGATGACAGCATTTCCAATCCGGATAAATCGGTTAGCAGAGCATTCCAGAGGATAGATAGATTTACCCCGACATGTTGAAGAGAGGCTAATCCGTTTAGGTTTTCAAGCGCGGAGAGGCTTTGTATTTCAAGAGTACCGCCAATGGATGTTATAACACTCATACCATTTAAATTAGTAATATCGGGATTATACGAATTAATGGTTACACTCCCCTCTATCTCCGTACACCCCGGATAATTCACCTGGAAACTATCAATTTGCTCCTGTGTGGTAAAAGTGATCCCTTCGGGCAAACAGCCCTGAGAAAAAGTCGTTAGCTTGCTCAGGATTGCTAAAGCCACAAAAAGAATATAAGTTTTCATAATTGCTGGTTTTAAATTATTGTTTTATCAATTTCTGTCTGCCGGTAAAATCATTGGTTTTTGCCACAATCATGTACATCCCCGCCTTCAATTCCGAAACACCCACTGTATTATTCACCGGCTTTGCTGTGAGAACTTTTTGCCCGAGATGGTTGTAAATGATGACTTCTTCAATTGGCATAACTCCCGGAATGGTGAGGGTGATGAAGGAGGAGGTGGGGTTAGGGAATATTGCAATATCCTGTTCATAAGGTTGATCAGAAAATGATGTCAGGCATGCTTCTAAAATTTCCGCCTGATTGTCACAACCATCTTCATTACTCCAAATCTCAATCGTACCTGAGGGATTTGCCAAAAATTCGCAGACACTGAAAATATCACATTCCGAAAGATCTGGATTGAATTTGATGTACAACTCATTGATTGAATTTGGTTCAATACTATCCAATCCATTAAGACTTGTCAGCATATTGTTATAACAAATGTCAAGATCATCACCAATTGTTTTTAAAGACTTCAGTCCGGTTAGATCCGTAAGTTGTGAATTGCCGTATATTGAAAGAAATCCGCCAATACTTCTCAGAGAATCCAAACCGTCAAGATTGGTCAGACTGCTGTTCATAAACAAACTGAATGAACCGCCTATTTCAGTCAGATTTTCAAGATCGCTAAGCTGGGTAATAATTAGCATGGATAGCTTTAAAGAGCCACCTATGTATGAAATATTACTAAGTTCGGATAAGCTGGTCAGGAGCGGGCAATTCCTAATTTCAATATAGCCGCTCACAGAATCATTTAAAGTCAATCCCTGCAGGCTTGCCAGCGAGCTATTATTCAGAATCGAAATTCCTCCCTCAGAAACAATGTTTTCAAGACCGGCCAGACTGATTAGAGCGGAATTATTTACAATCGTAATGTTTTCGCCTATAAACAATGAATTGTTTAACCCGCTTAAATCTATAAGAACATTTGATCCGCCTATTAAAAGAGATTCTTCAATGTAAGAGATATTGTGCAAACCGGACAAACTGGAAAGAGAGGGGTTATCAACAATATCCATAAATCCGTTAACATCTGAAATATTCTCTAATCCACTGAGGTTTATCAGGTTTGGATTTCCTATTATTTGAAAGCATCCCTCAACTACGAGTTCATCGTTAAGTGCTGTTAAGTCTGTCATATTAGTAATACCATTAAGGGTTAAACATCCCCCTATATAAGTAAGTTTTTGAAGTCCTGCAAGGGTCGAAATATTATTGGCATATAATTCGAGGGTATTACCCACTGAATTAACATTTCCTAAAGCTTGGATATTATTCAGGTATAAATTCAATCGAATAATTAATGATTCTCCAACACTACTTAAAGAATTTAATCCTTCTAAGTCTTGCAGATTCATATTTTCTTCAATTATGAGATTACCTGAGATTTCTGAAAGGGATTCCAGACCAAATAAATGAATAAAAGCCTCGTTTCCATTAATATTCAAATCTCCTTCAACAGATATTAATGAGTCAAGGCCATATAAAGTGATTAAATTCCAACTATAGGTGATATTTAAATTTCCACCAATTGTTTTCAAACCCATTAACCCATAAAGATTACTTATTGACGAGCTTCCATATATGTTTACACTCCCCTCAATCTCCGTACACCCCGGATAATTTGTTTGGAAACTATCAATTTGCTCCTGAGTGGTGAAGGTTATCCCCTCCGGCAGGCAGCCCTGCGAAAAAGTCGTTAGCTGGCTCAGGAGCGATAAAGCCATGAAAAGAATTAAAGTTTTCATAATCGCTGGTTTTAAATTAATTTTTTATCATTTTCTGTCTGCCGGTAAAATCTTTGGTTTTCACCTGAATCATATACATCCCTGCCCTCAATCCCGAAACATCCACCGTATTATTCATCGGCTTTGCTGTGAGAACCTTTTGACCAATGTGGTTGTAGATGATGACTTCCGCTGCCGGTAAATCTCCGGGTGATGTGAGGGTGATTAAGGAGGAGGCGGGATTGGGGAAAAGTGTAATTTCATCATTATTTATGTTTTCTTCTACTGAAGTAAGGCAGGCTTGCTGTACTTCTGTCTTGCTGTTGCATCCGGGGGCGTTATTGTTAAAAATGGCAAGTCCATCCGGAATCTCTAAATAATCACAGATACTTTGTATTGCACAATTCGATAAATTAGTATTGTTCATCATGGCAACATAGGTTTGTATCGAATCCGCAAGGATGTTTTTCAATGCGCCGATATCGGCAAGATATGCATTGGACATGATTTTTATCGAACCGGCAATATAAATCAAATGGTCGAGTCCTTCCAAAGTGTGTAAGCTGGGGTTATCCGCAACAACGAAACCGCTGTCAATGGCAGTTAGTGATTCCAATGCCTGTATGCTCGTCAGCATATAATTGCCGGTTATTTCAAAGGCTCCGCCCACATGCGTCAGGGAATTCAATCCCGAGAAATTATCCAGCTCGGTGCAATTCTGAATCCGAAGATATCCGCCTATCCAGGTCAATGAATCGAGCCCCGACAAAATACCCAGTCCGTGACAACCGTTAATTTCGAGGCAGCCGTCTATGTTTTTCACAGCAATTAGTCCCTGCAGGTTCATGATATCGTAGTTTCCATTCTCCGATCCGATAAATACATCTCCTTCTATTTCCGTACAACCCGGATAATATATCTGGAAATTATCAATTTGTTCCTGAGTTTCAAAGATTATCCCCTCCGGCAAACAGCCCTGGGGAAAGGCGAATCCGCGGCTCATAGCCACTATAAAAAGGAAAAGAATTAATTTTTTCATAATCCATATTGAGTTATAAGATTTTGACCATATTTATTTCCTTTTAGCATTTTATCAGACATGACAAATATACAAAAGTCGTTTGAAGTTTCGGTTATGTTGTGAAGTCGTTTTTCAAAAAAAAATAAACTACAGATTCTTCGCTTCACTGCGTTCCGCACAGAATGACGAGCGCTTAATAAGAAAGGGAGGCTGTCTCAAAAGTCAAAAGACGGTCACATTGAGCTTGTCGAAATGTGTATCATTCTGTAAATCAATCATGTTTCGAAAGGCTCAACATGACGATTGAGGTAAAAATGACTTTTGAGACAGCCTGCTCTATTATACCTGAATTGTCATTCTAAACGAAGTGAAGAATCTGACAAATAACTCTTGCTGATTTTTAAAACTTCACTTTTATCCACAATATACAATTTTAGCTTATAAATTAGCCATACATCAAATCAGAAATACAAATAATGAAGTACCACTCCATGCTCATTGTTATACTCCAATGCAGGAAAAGGGATTTTTATAAAGTTGAAAGCGTTAAGCCAAAACTTTAGGAAATGCGACCTTGTTTTTATTTTTGAAAGGTCAACATCAAGCGTAAGGTAATACTGACGGTATCTTTGATATTCGGGCAAATCGGAAGGATTGGAATTGGCTCCAAGCATGCCGTCTGCTCCATAACCGACAGCCACATTAAGCCAGCCGGGAAATTTTGAGCTTTCCGGCAAAAAAGATTTAATATTCCCCGAAAGCCAATAGGTTTGCCCGTTATAGTCTTTAAGCATTCGTTCGAGTCCGTTTTTTCCCAACTGGTCTTCACGCTGTGAAGCGAATTCTGTAGTATGATAAGACCATTTCAGGTTTAACCGCTGGTCGTTCCAGCCCAATTGCTGGCCGATGAATAAAACCGTTCCGGCTGTATTGGCGATCAGGTCTCCTTTTGATGCTCCCCATTCAGCTGAGAAACCGTCAAGGATTTCGATCACGGTTAAAAATAAAAAACCTGCCGATCCTCCGTACCAGATGGCGCTTTTCCTGTTCATACCGGCCCACCGGTACATTTCATAACCAAATTTCCCGAAATAAGCAGACGTAGTGGCATGGCCGATCTTGTCCATTTGCAACCACTCGCCATTATCATCTATCCAGTGAAAGGCCGATTGAGGATAATCTTTGTACCAAGTTTGGTAAAGCAGGGTCAGCGAAGTCGCATATATCAATGACTGGCCTCCGGAAACATAAAGGATCCTTTTTGTCTTTAGTTTGTCGGGATAGCTTTTTACGAAATAGGGTTCTGACTGAGAACAAACAGGCATTGCTTTGAGTAACAGCACGATTATAACGAATACAGGAATTATGGCTTTTTTCAAACGCGACAAAATTAAATTACACTACTATCTGCAACAGTTTTTACCAATCATGAACCACCTCTTACGAAATCCTATTTTTTAATGTTTCGTTCATCCAGTGCACGCCGGTATTTATCCGCATTAATTCCATGCTGTGCATTTGATGATGCAAATACATGATACCCCGAAAAATCATCTTTGGCACAGAAAAACAGGTATTTGTGATCCTCCTTATTCAAGACAGCATCTATCGAAGCTATCGAAGGAATGCAAATCGGGCCGGGTGGAAGCCCATTATAAATGTAAGTATTATAAGGCGATTCGATTTCTTTGTGAATATTCAAAACCCTTTTGATTTCAAAATCACCCCAGGCAAAAACTACTGTGGGATCTGCCTGTAACCGCCAGTTCATTTTCAACCTGTTCATATAAACACCGGCTATCGCCGGTTTTTCGTCATCTTTATTGGTTTCCTTTTCAACAACAGAGGCAAGAATACTAACTTCAACAGGTTTCAGCCCGATCAAATCCGCTTTTTGCCGCCGGGCCACATTCCAGAAATTGTTGTACTCGGCATACATCCTGTCCATCAATTCTCTTGCAGAAATATTCCAGTAAACTTCGTAAGTGTTCGGAATAAACATAGTGAGAATTATTTCAGGGCTGAAACCAAAAATTGAAAGATAAGCCTCATCATCCAAAAGCCCGATTATATCGGCAGAATCGGGTTCTATTTCCAGGGATATTCTTTGGGCAAATTCCTGCTTTGTCCTGATGTTGTTAAAGATGAGCTTCACCGGTGTCTGGTTTCCGGACCGTAATAAATTGATAAGTTCATCATTACTCATCCCGTTTTTGATGGTGTATTTACCCGAATGTATGTTGTTCGGAAGGTTCTTCCTTTTAGCCAGCCATTCGAAATTTAAGCGGTTAATGATCAACCCGTTTTCATATAAAAGCTCTTTTAAATCCTCATAATCTGAATCCGTAGGAACATATAAAAAAGCTGATTGCCTGTCCCTGACCCAGGTATTGGGTTTAAGAATTACTTTGTAAAGCTGGTATCCTATGGCTGTGGCAACAATTATTAAAATGAACAGAGTTACAATAACAAATCTGGCAAATTTCGATTTCTTTTTTTTCTTACTCCTGCCGTATTTTGATCTGTAATATTCCATTTTCAATTTTCATTCAGTAACTGAAGCAAAATTTCATTCTTCCATTTATCTTTTTGAGCCAGCCAGTCTCTTTTAGTCCCGACAACTGAAAATCCGTATTTCTTAAACAAATTCATACTTGCTGCATTGTCGGCTTCAATATTACAATACACCTGGTGAAGGTGAAGGGTATTAAAACAGTATCTGATCATAACATCCAGCGCTTCCGAGGCATAGCCCTTCTTCTGTTCGCTTTTTATGATCATGATCCCGATGCCTGCCCTTTTGTGCGCCGGGTCAAAATCAAACAGGTCAATGCTTCCAATAGTGGCTTTTCCGTTTTCATCCGTTTTGTCAATCATCAGCCTGAGCTGTTTTGCAGTATAAATATCCTGCTGGGCGCTCAATACATATTGTTCAAGTACAAAGCGCGAAACCGGAGTCAAAGTATTGCTCACGTGCCATAATTCGCGATTATTTTCCCACCCGTAAAGTATCTCAACATCGGAAGGTTCAACCGCTCTTAATATCAGATTTTCACTTTTTAACATTTATTCGAACTGATTAATTTACAAGATATTTCCTGAAATTTCGACTTTTGTGTTTCTGAACCAACTGCTTCTACGATTATTCGAAGGCAGGGTTCGGTATCTATATTGATTTGTAATCACGAATGATATAAACATCATAATCGCCGAGATATTGAAATCCCCACTTTTTATAAAGCGCTGTTGCAATTATATTGGTATTGTGTACTTCCAGCTTAATTTGCTTTCCGGTTGATTCAGCAAATTCCATTGATGCCTTCATCAACAGATGAGAGTAACCTTTCCCCTGGTGTTCCGGTTTTATACCGAAATGATGGAGATAAATCCTGCGGCCATCCACCGTCATCCATGATGTTCCGATAATTTCCTTTGTCCCGTGGTTCTCCAGGATCAAAAGCTTACCGCCAGGTTTAATGGTGTTTTCAATTGCTGCCTCATCGTCACCCCTCACTGCTCCGCCCATACCTGTAGCAATCCAGAGCTTTTCAATTTCCGGAAAATCGCCGGGCTGATAGTCCCTCACCGTCAGTTTTGTTTTTTTCACGTTCATATTTCTATTTGCCCTTCAAACACTTTTACAGCCGGTCCTTCGAGCTGGATGTCGGTAAAATGATCATCTGACTTTTTAAATTTTACCACCAAATCGCCACCATCGGTCTTAATATCGAAATGACCTGAGTTTCCTTTATCTAACAAAGAAGCAGCCAGTACAGAAGCTGTAACACCTGTTCCGCATGATAGTGTGATGTCTTCAACGCCTCTTTCAAAACTTCGGACGACGAGATGATCTTTTTTTATTTCGACAAAATTGACATTAATACCTCCGGGCTGAAAGGCTTTGTCCCAGCGTAACTTTTTACCTTCTGTAAATACATCAACCTGTTTGATATCCGGAACAAATTTCACAAGGTGTGGAGAACCGGTATCAAGGATAAAGTCATCATTGAATCGTTCAGCTTTATTCACATCCGACATTTTCAATGAAACAAAATAAGAATCGGCGGCAATGGTTTTAACCTTGGAGAAATGCGCTCCATCACTGGCCGTAAAATGGGCATTCTCGTTAATAATTCCGAGTGATTTTGCAAAAGCTGTAATACATCTTCCGCCATTACCACACATGGTTCCTTCACCGCCATCCGCATTGTAATATCTCATCCTGAAATCATAATCCTTCGAATACTGAAGCAACAACATGCCGTCAGCACCTATGCCAAACCTCCGGTTACATATAAAGGAAATTGCTTCCTTGCTGAGAACAATTTTGGCATCCCGGTCATCAATCATAATAAAATCATTGCCCGTGCCGTGATATTTTTCAAAAGTTATTTTCATAAAACCGGTGTCACGTTGTCATTGTGTATTTCTGCCGTCTCTTAAAAGTGCAACGTTACAAAGTTATTAATACTGACGGAACTGACAAGACTTCAAATTTAGCGCATTAACAATATTTAACAACAATATCATACTATGGATAAGCAGCGGCCGTTCAAAGGCTTGTGTAACTTTGCTTTTGTAATGATCATGATCGGTTCAGTTTCAAAGGCATTATTATTGTTCGGAAACTAAAAACAAAAAGTTAAATTTAATGTTCTAAAATCAGAAAATTGTTATGAAAAGAATTATTGGATATTTTATTGCGGCAATAATTGGCGGAGTCGTCTTTGCTTTTGTTTTTAAAGCCCTTGATAACCGGGAGCAAAATTTAATTAAAGCGGAAACCGAAAAATTAGCAGTTGTCCCGGCCGGTTATTCTTCACATGCAGCGGTGATAGGTCCCGACTTTGTTGATGCTGCTGATATGACGGTTCATGCCGTGGTACACATAAGCGCTGAACTACAGCAGAAAAACAAGGTTTATAACGATTTCTTCGACCTGTTCAACGACTTTTTTTATAATCCGCAGTACCGTTACAATCATCCCATAGTAGCGACGGGTTCCGGCGTGATTATTTCTCCCGACGGATATGTTGTCACAAATAACCATGTGGTACAGGAGGCCAGCAATCTGGAGATCACGCTTAATGACCGGCGTTCTTTTAAAGCCAAAGTCATTGGGACTGATCCAAGCACCGACCTGGCTCTGATAAAAATAGATGCAGAAAATCTGCCTTTTCTTGCTTATGGTAACTCTGATGAAGTTAAAGTCGGGGAGTGGGTTTTGGCTGTCGGTAATCCTTTTAACCTAACATCAACTGTTACTGCTGGTATTGTAAGTGCAAAAGCCCGAAACATAAACATACTTGGCGAGGTTTCAGCCATCGAATCCTTTATTCAGACTGATGCCGTTGTAAACCGTGGTAACAGCGGTGGTGCGCTTGTGAACACAAAAGGCGAACTTGTCGGAATTAATGCAGCGATAGCTTCAAATACGGGTTCGTACACGGGCTATTCATTTGCAATTCCGGTGAATATCGTCAAAAAAATCATGGACGATTTAAGGAATTATGGTGAAATCCAACGCGCTTACCTCGGCATTTCCTTCCAGGAAATTAACAGTCAGTTTGCGGAAGAAAAGGGATTGAAAAATGTCGTTGGTGTTTATGTAAATGAAGTGCTGGAGGATGGAGCAGCTTCAAAGGCTGGGATTAAACCGGGAGACATAATAATCTCGATCAATAATACGATTACCAATTCCAAATCGTCACTACTTGAAACCATCGGGACCCAAAGACCCGGCGACAAGGTAAAAGTGACAATTCTAAGGGACGGCAATCAAAGGGAACTGGATGTAACTCTTAAAAACCGGAATGGTAACACCGAAGTCGTGAAAAACAATAAAATTGAACTTTTAGGGGCGACATTTGAAAAAGTCTCCGAATCTGAAATGCAAAAACTAAGTATTGATCATGGCCTCAAGGTAGTCAATCTGGAAGGCGGAAAGTTTGCAAGTGCAGGAATCAGAGAAGGATTTATAGTATTGTATGTTGATAAAGAAGCTGTCAAAACAATTGATGATCTTAAATATCGTGTCGAAAGTAAAAACGGAGGAACACTTTTCGAAGGTATATATCCTAATGGCCAAAGGGCGTATTACGGTGTGGGTATTTAGAGACCGCCATACAACTTTTATTGAGAATCAAATGTCAATGTAATTCAAACTGATGACAATTCTTTTTATAAAACAATATCTTACAGTAATTTAGAGTTACAGGTAAGGATTAAATGAATATTTTTCAAATTATTTTTGGTTTAAAGAATTTTATCAGTTATATTTGCTTACTTTTTTCTTTACAATCAATTGTTTGATTTTCAACAACTTAAGATAATTCGACCAATAAATGAGACAATTAAAGATTACAAAATCGATCACTAACCGGGAAACTGCGTCCCTTGATAAATATTTGCAGGATATTGGCAAAGAAGAACTTATCACTGCAGATGAAGAAGTACAATTGGCGCAAAAGGTCAAGCTGGGAGATCAGCAAGCCCTTGAAAAGTTAGTTAAAGCAAATCTTCGCTTTGTTGTTTCTGTTGCAAAACAGTATCAAAACCAGGGATTAAGCCTTCCTGACCTTATTAATGAAGGAAACCTGGGACTGATAAAAGCTGCAAGAAGATTCGACGAAACCCGCGGTTTTAAATTTATTTCTTATGCAGTGTGGTGGATCAGGCAATCCATTTTACAGGCTTTGGCCGAACAATCGCGCATCATCAGGTTACCTTTGAACCAGGTCGGTTCACTGAACAAAATTAAAAAAGCAACTTCTAAGTTAGAACAGGAATTTGAACGAACTCCTTCGGCTGAAGAAATTGCTGAAAAACTCGAAATGCCGGACTATAAAATTGATGCTGCCAAAAAGATCACGACTAGGTATATCTCAATGGACGCACCCTTAACACAGGACGATGAAACAAAATTCCTCGATGTTTTCGTATCCGATGATACACCGCATACGGATGATACTTTAATGAGGGAATCACTTGCACGGGAAATTCAGCGGTCACTTGCAACTCTCACCAAAAAAGAGAGAGATGTGATCAACCTGTATTATGGAATTGGAATTCCCCATGGCCTTACGCTCGAAGAAATCGGTGCAAAATTCGATCTTACCCGTGAACGCGTCAGGCAAATAAAAGAAAAAGCCATCAGAAGGCTTAAACACACATCAAGAAGCAAACTTCTTAAGTCCTATCTTGGACAATAATTAAATTTTAGAATTCATTCATGGGATTATTACTTTTTTTTGTAGTAATCCCTTTTTCTTTTATTTTTGGTGACTATTAAGAAACAATGACCGTTCATACATAAAAAATTATTAAGACAATGGTTAAAAAAACTACTAAATCAAACGAATCTGTCATCTACGAAGATTCTTTAAAACATTGGTTCGATGATGAAATGCTATGCAATGAATTCATTGATGTTTTACATAAATTGTTTTATGAGAAATCAATTGAGTTGATTTTCTTCCGCAACCAGTTGATTGACCGAAGCGCCAGCGTTATACTTAATAAGCATTCCTATGCTTTGACAGTCATTGGCAAGAAGCTTCAAATAAAGGATACTTTGATCCTTGCCAGGACGATCTATGAAACTAATCTTCCACATGCAAAACTTGATATCGGCAGGTTAAACCAGGAGTGGAACGAAGAAAAGGCCAAATTCAAGAATGTACCAAAAGCCTTTATAGCCGACAAGTTGAAACATATAATCGGGCAACCGCCTAAATATGAAAAGCCGGTGGATGTTGTTCTTTATGGTTTCGGACGGATCGGCAGATTACTGTTAAGGGAACTGATCATACAGGGAAATGGTTTGCAGGTCAGGCCGCGTGCAGTTGTAACCCGGACCGTCACTTCCGAAGATATTGCCAAGAGGGCATCCCTTGTACGACATGATTCCATTCACGGACCATTCAGGGGGAATGTATTAGAAGATTTTGAAAACAAAAGCATTTATCTTAACGGCCATATCATAAAAATGCTTCAGGGTTCAAATCCCGAGACGATAGATTATCAATCCTGTGGAATTGAAAACGCAGTTCTGATTGACAATACTGGAATTTTCAGAGACAGGGAAAACCTGAGCAAGCACTTAAAAGCCAAGGGCATCAGCAAAGTGATACTCACAGCGCCGGGTAAAGGCGATATTCCAAATATTGTTTACGGAGTGAATCACCTCGATTATGATCCCGACAGCGATAATGTTTGGTCAGCCGCATCCTGCACCACCAACTGCATTGTCCCGCCATTGAGTGTGATTGAGCATGAGCTTGGTATTGAAAAAGGGCATATCGAAACAATTCACGCTTATACGAATGATCAAAACCTGCTTGATAATTACCACAGCAAGCCAAGAAGGGGACGGGCAGCTCCTCTGAATATGGTCATTACCTCTACAGGAGCCGGCTCTGCTGCCGCCAAAGCAGTACCCAGCCTGAAAGGGAAACTTACTGCAAATGCGGTCAGAGTTCCAACTGCTAATGTATCCCTCGCCATCCTTTCCTTATCGGTTAAACGACAGACTTCACGTGAACAGGTAATCGAAATGCTGAGACATGCTGCATTGAAAGGCAGATACGTGGAACAGATCAGGTTTTCTGCTTCCATCGAATCGGTATCCTCTGATTTTATCGGAGATCCGGTAGCAGCCATTTTCGACAGTCCGAGCACACAGGTTTCGGCTGACGGTAGAAATGTGGTCCTGTATTTTTGGTACGATAATGAATTCGGATATACCATGCAGGTGATCCGTTTGGCAAAACATATAGCCAAGGTAAAGCGTTACACCTACTATTAAAAATTAAATTCAAAATTCAAAATGGGCGATCATTTGGATTTGCCCATTTTTTTATTTTATACGATCTGTTATATATCTTTTAATCGGATATTTGTAAAAATTTTTCATAATGCTGCACGCCAAATATATTTTTGTTACCGGAGGTGTTGCTTCCTCGCTTGGCAAAGGAATCATTTCCTCTTCACTTGCCAAGCTGCTTCAGTCGCGCGGGTTTTCGGTTGCAATTCAAAAGCTCGATCCTTACATCAATGTTGATCCGGGAACACTGAATCCTTATGAACATGGGGAATGTTATGTTACGGAGGACGGGGCCGAAACCGATCTTGATCTCGGACATTATGAACGGTTTTCAAATGTTCCGACCTCCCAGGCAAATAATGTGACTACCGGGAGTATATATCAAACTGTGATAGAAAAAGAAAGGAGAGGCGATTATCTTGGACATACGGTTCAGGTAATTCCTCATATCACCGACGAAATTAAAAGAAGGATAAAATTGCTTGGCAACAGTGGCAAATATGATTTTGTCATCACTGAGATCGGAGGGACCGTTGGCGACATCGAATCTCTTCCTTACATTGAAACCGTTCGTCAAATGCGCTGGGAATTGGGCAGGTCGTGTGCTGTAATTCATTTAACCCTTGTTCCCTATCTTTCAGCCGCAGGTGAACTGAAAACAAAACCAACCCAGCACTCTGTTAAAACATTGCTCGAATCGGGAGTACAGCCCGACATCATTGTTTGCAGAACCGAAAGACCGCTCAATCAGGGTCTGAAAGAAAAGATTGCTCTCTTCTGCAACGTTGAACCGTCTTCGGTAATTGAGTCAAGGGATGCCAAAACAATTTACGAAGTACCTCTGATGATGAGGGATGAAAACCTCGATACAGAAGTGCTGAGAAAAACCATGATGCCGATCGAGACTTCACCGGATTTGGTGAAGTGGGAAGAGTTTCTGTACAAATTAAATAATCCGGTGGATGAGGTTAATATCGGACTTGTGGGAAAATATGTGGAATTAAAAGATGCCTATAAATCAATCAATGAATCGTTTATTCATGCGAGTGCTGCAAATGAATGCAGGGCAGTAGTAAAACTGATACATTCAGAACACTTAAACGCATCAAATGCTGATGAAAAGCTAAAGGGATTGCATGGAATACTGGTTGCTCCGGGTTTTGGACAAAGGGGCATCGAAGGCAAAATAGAAGCGATCAGGTTCACAAGGGAAAATAAAATTCCATTCCTTGGCATTTGCCTTGGAATGCAATGTGCAGTGATTGAATTCGCACGGAATATACTGGGGTATAAAAGCGCTCATTCAACCGAAATGAATGCCGACACAAAGTACCCTGTGATAGATTTGATGGAGGAACAAAAGAAGATCAAAGGCATGGGCGGAACCATGAGGCTGGGAACATACCCGTGTAAACTGAAAAAGGGAACGAAAGTTTATGACATCTATGATACTCTGAATATCTCGGAAAGGCACAGACACAGATATGAATTCAATAATGAATATCTGGAAGAATACGAGAATGCGGGGATGATAGCTGCCGGAATCAATACCAAGGATAACCTGGTGGAAATCATCGAGATCAAGGGTCATCCCTGGTTTATAGGTGTGCAGTTCCACCCGGAATACAAAAGCACCGTTGCCCATCCGCATCCTTTGTTCGTGGATTTTGTGAGGGCCGCCCAGGTTTATAAAGATTCAAAGAAAGGAAATTTGAACAGAAAGTCAAAAGTTACAAAGGAAAGCTAAGAGTCTGTTTAAATATGATAAAACTTATGATTTTTTATTACTTCAAAGCCACAAACCTGCCCGCCAAAGCTAAAACCCTTGCAAGGCAAACGGGCAATGTGATTAAGTTAAGCAATCTATACGAGTTTAATATCACCCCTTCGGGGTTTTGGTTAAATAATTGCAAATCATATTCTAAAATAATATCATCCCTTCGGGATTATTAAAGCCTGAAAGGCTGATAGTATTATAGGATATCAAATAATGTTAAGGAAAATAACCCTGAAAGGGTGGCATTAGTTTACAAATCCCTCTTAACTTAATGACATTGGACGCGTGGGAGCACCAAGTTTCACTAAGTAAAGTTATACCAAAGTGAAATTCTGTTTAGTCCGTTAGGACGTAACGGAATTTCTTACTTTGGTTAATGCCGTGTAGATTTATGTTATAGTCCATCATGTCAA
>JAGVPB010000051.1 GCA_020052415.1 Bacteroidales bacterium
AGACGCCGTTGATATCGCTACCGGATGGACTGAACAAAGGGCCATCTGGGGCAAAGGGGAAACAGACGTTCTTGTACAAATAAAAGATATTGAGCAATCTCTTCCATTTGACCTGCTTGGATTTGATTGCGACAACGAAAAATCCTTGACACTATCATTAAAAACAACTGCTCATTTTTGTCAATCGCCTGTAGATTCAAGTGTTCATCTTTTTTTAATTTAAAAGTAGTCTTACAGGACATGTCTCCTCATCAAAATAATAGAAACCAAAGGTATGATTATAAATTCGAGTCAGGATCGAGGGATGTTGCAGCTCTTTTTAAAAGTTGTTTCAACGATTTTTCATTGAACTTCGGCTTATCAAAAAGATTTTTATAAAATTCCAGAACCTGCATCTGATTCATATGCTTTTGCAGGATTGTGTGACTGTTTATGACTCTTTTAGGATTATTTAAGACTCGACGTACCCATTCCCACTGTAATGCCTGGATATCATTTCCCTTTAACGGGACCTTACTGTCTGGGAACAGGTCACCATAAAAATTTGAATTATTGAAAAGCTTCGGCTGTAAATTTTCCTGTTCCTGGCTTATAAGTGCCCTTTCCTGATCTTCGGTAGGATGAAGCATATCAAAAAGCGGGGTCCTTTTGTATACGCGGACAATACTTAATGTCGGTTCCGCCAAATACTCCAGTTGTTCAGCAAATTGAACTGTCTCCATTGCTTCTTCGAAAGTTTCAGTTGGAAAACCGATCATAAAGAATGCGCAAATAATAAATTTTCTTGAAGCGGCATCAATTGCTTTAAAAGCTTTATCGAGGCTCAAATTCTTTCCGATTATTTTCTGAATTCTGGGGCTGGCCGTTTCAACTGCAAGAGCCATATGGACAGTTCCGGTCTCCTATAAGAAATCAATCATTTCATCATCAATCTGGTCCGCTCTAAGACCATTCGGAAAGTTGAGATGTATATCAGGGAGCTTGTGATGTATATCTCTTAATATTTTCTTAGCTTCTTTCGCAGGAACATTGAAAATATCATCAACAAAAAGAAAGTTTCTTATATTGCGTTTGTAATAATGCTCTTCCATTTCGGCAATAATATTTTCTGCAGAACGTCTGCGCACTTTTTTTCCGAATAACTGGTGGCAGTAAAAACATCTATAAGGACATCCACGAGAACCACAGATAATCGCAGATTCAGCCGAATTCTGGAAAGCATGATTTGAGATTCCTTCATATGCCTTGAGATTAATAAGGTTGTAATCGGGAAATGGAAGTAAATCGATATCATCAATCGGAGGCCGGGGAGCGTTAAGTTTTACTTGATGGTTTTTTAACACAGCAGTGCCGGGCAGATCATCCGGCATGGTCCCATCTGACAAAAGTCGCTGAATCAAGTCAGTAAACGTCAACTCCCCTTCACCAATAACAACTAAATCCGCTAATGATAATTTCAGAATATCATCATATGAAGAAGACGGGTACGGCCCTCCCGCTGCAATAGGTATGTCAGGACGGTTCTTTCGAATTATACCGGAGATCTGTTTGAACTCTTTCTGGGCAATGGACAATGCGCGAAGTCCGACAAGGTCAGGTGGATTTTCCTTAATCAGATGATTAATTCTTTCATAGGGGTCACTGCTTGTTATTGTATGAAAAATACTTACTTCAATATCGGGATATTGTTTGTGTAAAGAAGAAGCCAAATACATCAATCCAATCGGGTGATGACTCCAACGTGAACGAAGCTGGCTGTCCGGGATACGCGTTTTATCATTGTCAATATCTATCAGTAATACTTTGTTTATCATTGTACTATTTCTTTAAATTAGTTATTCCAGCAAATTAATTATAGAAGTTCTTTGAACAATCCATCAAAACCATCCTAATTATTCTTTTATCGTTGACCAATTATTTGTCTTATATGCAATTAATTCGTCGTTTTGCTTTTTAATATGATCGTCAACGTTTTCCTTAGTAATAAAAACTCCAAAATCTTCCGGCACCTTAATATTAGCGCAATTGATCATTCTGCATGCAATAAGATCACCTGCAATAATTCTATAATGCGATGTTTCGTAATAATAGTAGCTATTGTTATTGATCGTATTAAATCCGCTGAAATCCCTGTAATTGGTAATTTGAGCCAGTTTTTTCTTAAGCATTAAGAAATGATAGGGATTGTCCTGTATATAATATTTATAATAAGTTGGATTAATAAAAAAATACAAATTAAATCGGTATTTTTTTGATAACTCGATTATTTCGACAATATCACGGATTGTCTCGTCCATCATATTCATATATTTATTTTCAAGTTCTTTTCCGAATGGAACAATATTTGCTTTATTAAATCGTTCACCCTTTATATGCCTCTCAATATCTCTTTCAATCTTTTTGTCAACTCTCTCCAAATTCTGCATTCCATTACCCAGGATATTGAAATTTATCAGATAATAGTTGTTATCTTTAGATCTTATATTATTGATAATACCAATGCGAGGTGCAGAGTATAAATATTTAATCTGAAAAATATATCTCTTGAAATCCGAAGCATCGTAAGGGTGTCTCATCATCTGATCATAATGATCTTCCGGCCTCATTGTATAGGAAAAATTATCTAATCCGATTATTACGTTTTTTAAGGGAACTCCTTTTTCAAGCAGTACTTTAATATCAACAAGATGTTCACCAGGGAGACCCTCCGAATAGTTCATATTATAATAATTACCGTCTGGTATTAGGTCCGGATTAATCTTGCCTGCCCGGGAAGCTCCAAACAAATAAGAATCCCATGAATGCTTGTCATTGATCAGATGTCGCATTTTTGCATAGTGCTGATTCGGCTCGTATCCCAGTTCATACCATAAGTTCATGCATAAATTATTAAAGATGCCATACGGATCAATAAAATAATTAAAAGAAGCAACAGGAATAATTGATATTAAGAAAAGAACAGTCAATTTAATATATACCGTTTTCATTCTTAAGCTAAAATTGAAAATAAATAAATTCGGCCCCTGTCTTTCTAAAAAACAGGATAAAACTAATAAAAATACTATATGAAGCCCATCGAAGCAGGAAATTCTTTTTTGTGATAACGTCACGTATTTCCATTTTCCCTTGGACCAGATTTACACTTTCCAATATAGCAATTGACAGCAAGCAGAGCAGAAATTCAATTCGAGACACTTGAGGAATAGCGATATCAACATTTGTAAAGTCAATGTTCATCATATTGTTTATGAGGAGAAAAGCATCGGAAATACTGTTGGCTCTAAAAAAGAGGAATGTAAAACAGATAAATGAAAATGTTAATACTAAATTAACGCTGTTATATAATGCACCGGGGACCGCCTTCCTGATTTTTTTCCAACTGTTTTTTGTAACGGCTTCTATTGAAAGCACAAGCCCGTGCATCAGTCCAAAGACAACAAACGTCCAGTTTGCGCCATGCCAGAGGCCGCAGACTATAAAAGTCACAAACATGGAAAAAATAACTCCAACCTTTCCCCACCCTCTTCTATTGATAAGTATCGGAGTATATATATAATCATTTAACCAACTGGATAATGATATATGCCAGCGCCTCCAGAATTCCGATACTGATGTTGCATGAAAGGGCCTGTCAAAATTTTTCATCAGTCTGAATCCAAGTACTTGTCCGGATCCTATCGCCATGTCCGAGTAGCCGCAGAAATCGCAATAAACCTGGAAGGCATAGAAGACGGTAGCCAAGGCAATCGTCGCTCCTTTATATTGTCCTGGGTTATCGTAAACCTGATTCACATATATTGCCAAACGATCAGCAATGACAATCTTCTGAAAAAGGCCCCAAGCTATTAACTTTAGACCATTCGTGGCCATCCGATAGTCAAACTCATGTTTTTCATGAAATTGGGGCAGTAAGTTTTTGGCCCTCTCAATCGGTCCTGAAATTAATTTCGGGAAAAAGGCGACAAAAACAGCAAAATAACCGAAGTGTTTTTCCGCAGGCTGCGTACCTTTAAAGACATCTGCAAGGTAACTAATTATCTGAAATGTATAAAATGAGATACCAACCGGCAATAATAATTTTAAAGTTGGCGCGTTATAGAAAATATTAAACTGGTTTAAGGCAGTTCGCAAAGAATCACTAAAAAAATTATAGTACTTAAAGACAAACAATATTCCAAGATTGATTAGCAGGGTGACAACAAGTATCCATTTTTTAACCCGTAAGTCTTTATGTTTTTCGATCAGAATGCCCGCTATATAAACACTAATGGTCGATGCCAATATCAGGAAAACATATTCAATCTTCCAGCACATATAAAAGTAATAACTGGAAACCAATAAGAAACCCCAGCGATATTTATGTGAAATCAGATAATAGACAGTCGCTACTATAGAGAAGAAAATCAAATACTGGATGGAATTAAATAACATCTTCGGCTGAGTTCATAATCCGGTTAGTTCCATTAATGAATTGGCAGGAATGTACTAACGCTGACACTTCAGATGCGACTTCTTCCGGTGTCAGCAATTTATTTAAAGGATGTATTCTTTCAAGTTCATCAAATATTTTTTCATATATATCTTTTGTAAGATCTGTTTTCATAACTGACGGCGATATACAATTTGAAGCTATATTGAAACGAGCGTTTTCGATTGCCCATGACTTGCTCATTGAAGCCATGTATGCCTTATTTGCTACATACTCCGACATGCCTGTGGGGGGTTTTAATAAAGCGGAAGTTAATATTGTAATGATCTTCCCAAATTTCTTTTTTCTGAATATTGAAATCGCTTTCTGGGTAATGATTAAAGTCGGTTGAACGTTATGACTGAAACTGTCTATAAAAGAATGGGGCGGTAATTTATGGAAATGGGCCTGCGTTAATCCATGAAGAGCATTGTTTATCAGAACATGCAAGTCCATATTGTCAATTTTGCCAATAAGCGCCTGCAAGTCCCTTTCTTCAAGAAAATTGCATGGTATGGCTTTAGAATTAGAGAATTCAGCCTCAAGTATTTTTGCGGCTTCAGACGAACTGCAATA
>JAGVPB010000027.1 GCA_020052415.1 Bacteroidales bacterium
TGTAATATTGTCACCTCATCACGTTCTTTGAACCAATCACCCCAGGGGGGTCAACATGACCGAAACGGGGGGTCAATATGACTGAAATATCCACTAAAGTTTATCGAAGTATTTGAATCAAGAAAATATCGAATACTTGATAGATCTGTTCAAAGGATTATTGGTGAAATTTTAATCCAAACCCCAGTGCAAAAGTTTAAAGTAATGACTTTAAATGAATTTCTTCTTGAACTCGATAATCCAAACTCATCTTTAAAAAAATGGATTGAAAAACTTGAATGTATGCTTTTATCTGTCCATGATAAAGATATGCGACAAGTGTTTCTCAGATATGGGATAATTATTGTAGCTTTTATTGAGAACTTTGATCCAAATAACAGAATTGTTAGAAAAAGAGAAATATATATTAACAAGCTCTCTAACAGGAGTAAACAAATTATTAAGCACCATCTTACTGATCAATACTTGGGTTTCTTAAATGATAAAAGCAGATATTATAAATAAGAGAGTCCGCAGGTCACAATCACTCCGAAAAGTGATATAGACCGTTGGACTCTTCCACTATCTTTAGCTAAAAGTTTTCTACTACAAAAATATAGAAAATATCTGAAAATTTGCACATTCACTGAAAAATAATGTATACCATAACATCTGTGGCCAACACTGCCTTAACTGCCAGGCCTTTGTTCCAGCGCAAAAGGCCCAATTCCCCGCCTCTCCAAGTATTTCGTAGGATCACTTGCAGAACTAACTAAGTAAAGTTTGCAACTTTACAAAACCAATAAACATCATTAATCATAAAACAAAAAAAATTCCCGTCTTTCTCCTTGGGTCTCAAGAATATGCAATCTTATTTTAGTTTTCATTCGTGCATTCGCGGCATTCCTTTTTACCCGCTTCATAATCCAATACCTCAAACTGTCGACTGCTCCTGTCACTGCTACTGCAACTTTAACTGCTTACTCCCAACTATCTACCCTCCTCCGGCAATTCAAAATACTCCAGCGGCCTCAAAACTTTATCAAAAACAAAATACTGGATCAGGACAAAATCACGGTCATGATTCACAAGAGCATACGCTCGATCACGGTCAGAAACATAAATTTTCCCTTCAAAGTCGTACCGTTTGTCATCATTGGGTTTTTCAAAAGCTTTGATGACAGTAGTATCGCCTTTTATATCAATCAGCGAA
Source organism: Bacteroidales bacterium (assembly GCA_020052415.1). Taxonomy (GTDB): domain Bacteria; phylum Bacteroidota; class Bacteroidia; order Bacteroidales; family JAADJA01; genus JAADJA01. Next base: position 1,193 of record JAGVPB010000027.1, read on the forward strand.
AGGATATTCCTGGGAACGGAATGAATGATGGAATCGCGTCTGTGGGGATCTACTTCATCGAGCAATGCCTCGTAACGCAGATCGGCAAAGGAGGTCATAAAGTTAAGGAGTTTCAGGGTGTCGAACCGGCTGATGATTTCATGGTTCTGCAGCCCGAACAGTTTCATTTCAGCGTTCTCATTATTCACCTCAAAAGAATTGTGAGGTTCACCCGGAATTTCCATGACTACTTTCCGGATATCCCTGAGCGGGGTTTTAAAAATGGTGTGATCGCGCCAGTCCTTTTCGAGTGTCGAGTAGCGGGCGGCAACGTAACCCCTGAACCCGAGAATGTGAACTACAAAAGGCACTTCAGAACCTTCCATCAGCATAAAGGTTCCGAGATTATCCGGGGTCGAGCCTCCGACATAATATGTTTTTGTCAGCTTTTCATGAGGGAACCAGTTCAGGCCGAAAATACGGATTCGGAAAACCATCTGGTAAATCTCTACTTTGATTGACCGTGCCGCCATTTGTGAAATCACATTATCGTGTCCTTTCTTAGGAACCGGTGACTTTGGAGTAAGGCTCCTGAGGGTTTCCATCAACATATTGATCCCGCTGTTTCTGGCTTTGTAGGTCCCGTTCAGCAGCCATTCTCCTGTACCTTTTCTTTCGAGAAGCAGGGTGCGGTTATTTTTGTCGGCCATAAAAACTTTCGTAACAGAGGCTGTATCGGCAATAGCAAAATCCCTTATCCGGTTTTTATAGGTTCCGCTCCCCTGATTTAAAATCAGAATTACGGCGATAATAATCAGGATCAGGACAATGATCAATATTATGATATTTCTTTTATTCATCCGGTTTTAAGAGTTAACTGTATTTTTTTCTCCTGTAAAAGAACATGACAGCACCAAGGATAAGTACAAAACACACAGGTAAAATTATATTGAAAAGCTGCCAGAACATCTTGTCATCGCTTATTTTGGTTTTGTCGAGCAGCCGCAGCTTAATTTCCCTGGAACGTATGGAGATCAGTCCGTTTTCATCAATCAGATAATTCATCGCGTTCAGAATAAAATCCTTGTTTCCGAACGACTGGCCGGTGTGCCTGTCGTAGCCGAGAGGGTAAGGTACGATCCCTGATTGGGTTGAACGCAGTTGGTTCCTGATAATGTCACCGTCACCTGCGATAATCATTTTGCCGGAGCTGCTTTTTGCCGCAAAACCAAAATCCTTATCATCACTGATGGCAGGCGGTATCCTGTTTCTGTACAACGATTCCCAGGTTCCTTCAAGTAAAACAGCCACCGGGATATTTGGTTTGCTGTAGAGTTTCCGGTCGGGTTCCGATTTTAATATTTCAAGACTGATAAATACCGGGGTGTTTACTGTCCGTGCGTATTGTGAAGACGTCAGCAGAATGGTTTTTTTAATTCCTTTTTTATCCAGTGTGTCTATACTGCTGATGAATTCGGTTTTAATGGCATTCAGGTTTTTTACGATGGGATGGTCAATGATGGGGTTCAGAACCGGGAAAAAGTACCACGGAAAATATTCAATTTGCGGAGCGCCTCCGGTTTCGCCTGTTTTCAAAGGGATCGGCAGGGCATTAAGGTCCATTACAAGATTGGTATTGATCCTTACACCATAATTGAACAACTGATCGGTAAGGTTCAAATCGTTGCTGATTCCGATGGTAGCGTCAGAATACTGCATGCTGTCCATGCTTGCAAAAACTCCGTCAATCAGCCATAAAACCCTGCCTCCGTACATGATGAACTGGTCAATGATGAACTTATCCTGTTCGCTGAACGCCGAGTCAGGTTTGGCAATAATAATTGCATCAAATTTATTGTGAATGTCTGCAGTGTCCTTACCTGTGGATGATCTTTCTGCAAGGCTGTTCAGTTGACCGTCAATACGTATATATTCAACACCGTAATATTCGCTGAGTGCATTTGCAGCGTCTGCAGTTTCCATCCGGTCCAGTTCCCCGTGTCCTTCAATGAAAGCGACTTTGGGCTTATTCGAAACACTGAGTTTACGGATGGTATTGGCAAGGTTGAATTCGAGGTTCTGAATAGAATTGTTCAGCACTTCTTCCGGGGACACGCCCATTTGGGAGATCAGCAATTCCAGAGGCATTTCCTTGTTTTTATAGGATACGATAGCTCCGGGAAAGATGATTTGCTGGCTCGATCCATCGCCGGTTTTTACCTGCAAATCCGTCGGATTAAGGCCTCTTTCGACCAGCCGCCTGTACACATCGTTGTTTTCTTTCTGATCGGAACTTACTGACGGGTTGATGAATTCATATTCAATGTTGTCGGAATAGGCCCTGAACTGATCGAGCATCTCCCTTGTTTCGCGCTTCAGGCGCTTAAACCCGGCGGGGAATTCACCCTCAAGGTAAACCTCGAAATACACGATATCATCGAGTTCTTTCAGCATTTTTCGGGTAGGTTCCGACAATGAATAACGACGTTCGGAGGTCAGGTCAAATCTTGTAAAAGCGAAATAGCCAATGATGTTGGCAAGGAAAATGATCAGCAATCCAAGTCCTAATTGAATTAAATTATTCCGCTTAATATTCTTTTTATCGTTTTTCACCTGCCAAATTTGAAACCATTGCTTACCATTTCCTGCTTTCGAGTGAAATTTTAGTCAGTAACATAAACAATGCAATGAGACTGAAAAAATACAATAAATCCCTTGTGTCAATCACTCCTTTGCTCATATATGAATAATGGGAACTGATGCCGAGTGTGCGGATAAACAGGTCGAAATTCCCGAAGAGGTCGAGGCCGTAAATAAATTCAAATCCTATATAAATGAATCCGCATAATACCGTTGCAAAAATGAAAGAGATGATCTGGTTATCGGTAAGCGAAGACGCGAATAATCCTATGGAAACGAAGGAAGCCCCTAAAAACAGAAGGCCGATGTACGAACCCCAGATTCCGCCGGTATCGAGATTTCCTTTTGGAAAGCCCAATTGATAAACAGAAAAGAAATAGACAAGTGTCGGGAGCAATGAAACCAGAACGAGGGTAAATCCAGCGAAATATTTGGCAAGGATAACCTGCAGGTCAGTCAGTGGTTTTGTCATCAGCATTTCGAGGGTTCCGCTTTTTTTTTCTTCGGCAAAAAACCTCATGGTGATGGCAGGAACCAGGAATAAAAAAACAAAGGGTGACAACAGGAACAAACCGTCGAGATTGGCATAACCAAAGTCAATGATATTGGATTCGAGCGGGAACACCCAAAGAAACAAACCGTTGACGATCAGAAATACAACAATCACGATATACCCCATCAGGGAATTGAGAAAACCGCTTACTTCCTTAATATAAAGGGTGAACATTTTCCGGAAAAATTTAATGGACAAAAATAATTAAAATTACATGATACCCGGAAGCCGCTGAATATACCGAATTTTAGCAATATTATTGTTTTTTTAGTTAAATTGTCCTTAGGACATAAACAAAAACGTTAATAATGGCTAATGCAAAACTTATCAGGATGTTGATTCCCTACGGGAAATTCTTTTCATGTATCATGCGTTTCTATGAATATTGATGCCCTACGGGCAAGGTGATCGTAGGTTAATTTGATCATATTTACAAGGTAAAATTATCAGTAAAACAATGTCCGCACATCAAAATATTATTCAACCTAAAAAAGTTGATTTACCAAGTATTAATTCGAAATGTATATATAAATTTGTTCGCTCATAAAATTTACATTTTTATAAAATTAATCCACATTATAATGGCAGATTTAAGTACCAGATACATGGGTCTTACCCTTCGAAATCCGATCATTGCGGGCAGTTCAGGATTGACCAATTCGGTTGACAAAGTGGTGGAGCTTGAAAAAGCAGGAGCCGGTGCTGTTGTATTAAAATCATTGTTTGAAGAGCAGATCAAAGCCCGGGTTCATACTTCAGTTGTGCAAAGTGATGCATCTTATTCCTACCCCGAAGCGGAGGATTATATCGGTAACTATACCAAAGAAAATGAAGTTGCAGAATACCTCGAACTGATCAGGCATTGTAAGGCTAAGGTTTCAATTCCGGTCATCGCAAGCATTAACTGCATATCCCTGTCGGAATGGTTGTCATTTGCAGTCAAGATTCAGGAAGCAGGCGCCGATGCCCTCGAACTTAATGTATTTGTATTGCCGTCAGATCCGAAACGAAGCGGTGATCAGAATGAACAGGTTTATCTGGATATTGCTCTTGCGATCATTAAAGCTGTTTCAATACCTGTGGCATTGAAAATCAGTTACTACTTTTCAGGCCTTGCTAAAACCACGCTCAAGCTTTCCTGGACAGGGATCAAAGGGATGGTTTTATTCAACAGGTTTTATTCACCGGATATAGATATTGATAAATTTGAAGTTACCAGCGAAAATGTATTAAGTTCTCCTGATGAAATATTTTTTTCACTCCGATGGGTTGCCATGCTTTCTGCACGTTTGCATTGCGATATCGCTGCTTCTACGGGAGTTCATGACGGAGCCGGAGTGATTAAACAATTGCTTGCCGGAGCTAAAGCAGTTCAGATTACTTCCTGTTTGTACATAAAGGGAAACGGCCAAATTCAGGAAATGCTGAAATTTATCGAAAACTGGATGGTCAGGCATGAGTTCAAAACAACAAATGACTTCATTGGTAAAATGAGTTTTAAAGAGGCGGATAATCCCGCTGCTTATGAACGTGTTCAGTTCATGAAACATTTTGCGGGGATTGAATAAATCAGGAATGGACTTAGAAATTGTTTAAAATTCAATAAAATAATAATCGTAATAATTTTACCACTAAATCTCCAAATCACTAAGAAAACACAAAGGGCAGAAAATGAATAATACCGAAGTGATTTATGTTATAGTCCATGTATTTATACAGCTTGACATGATGGACTATAACATAAATCTACACGGCATTAACCAAAGTAAGAAATTCCGTTACGTCCTAACGGACTAA